>DATLED010000050.1:0-55332 GCA_035525495.1 Acidimicrobiales bacterium
CGCCGTCCCCCGCAACCAGCCAGTAGCCGCGGCCGCTGGCGAGGGGCTCCATGTTGATGACCGGGGCGTTGAGCTTCTTGTCGCCCATCGACCCGAAGAACTCGGCGTCACCGAAGGTGAAGATGCCGCCATCGCCGGCGAAGAGCCAGTAGCCCTTGCCCGTCGGCGTGGCCGCCATGCCGATGATCGGCGAGTTGAGCTTGGAGCCGCCCATCGACCCGTAGAAGTCGGCGTCACCGAAGGTGAAGATGCCGCCGTCCTTGGCGACGAGCCAATAGCCGTTCCCGCCAGGCGTGTAGGCGACGCCGATGATCGGGGCGTTGAGCTTCTGGCCCTTCATGTCTCCGACGTTCTTCGCCGAGCCGAAGGCGTACAGGCTGCCGTCCTCACCCACCAGGCTGTAGCCCTGCGGCCCGTTCCCCGGGGGGGGCGGGGGCGGCGGGGGGGGCGGGGGCGGGGGCGGGGGCGGGGGGTTGCCCGCCGTGGTGCCCGTGACGGACTCGATCGAGACGAGCGTGTCCTCGCCCGTCGGGATCGTGGGCCGCTGGGTGTAGTCGACGGTGTCTGTGCCGGGGCCGCCGTCGAGGAGATCGTTCCCGTTGAAGATCTGCATCTCGGGGAAGCGATCGTTCCCGTCGCCGCCGAACTCCTGGTCGTTGCCCAGGCCGCCGCTGATGACGTCGTTCCCTGCGCCGCCGGTGAGGCGGTTCGGACCGGAATCACCGGTGAGGGTGTCGTTGCCCTTGCCCCCGGTGATGTTCTCGACGTCACCGAGGATCGAGTCGTTCTCGCCGCTCTCGCCGTTGCCGCCGAGGGCACCAATGGTCGCCGTCACGTTGGCGGTACGGTCCGCGTAGGAGACCTCGTCGATGCCGGCGCCCCCACTGAACGTGTCAGGCCCGAGACGACCATCGAGCGAGTCATCGCCGCCCGCGCCCGAAAGCGTGTTGGCAGCGTCGTTGCCGGCCAGGATGTCGCCGAAGGCGGATCCAAGGACGTTCTCGAAGTTGCTCAGCGTGTCGGAACCAGCTCCGAGCTTCGCCGTGCCGGCGGCCAGGTCGACGGAAACGCTGGACGGCGCCGAGGCGTACGACGCCGTGTCAACACCCCCACCGCCGTCGAGGGTGTCGTTGCCGGCGAGCCCTTCGATGACGTTGTCGGCGCCGTTGCCGGTGATCGTGTCGTTGAAGCCGGAACCGACGGCGTTCTCGAAGTTGGTGAACCGCGCCTGCGTCGAGTTGTCGCTCGCAACGGCGAGACCGGATGCGAAGTTGGCGTTCACGCCGGTGGGGTTCGTCCGGAACTCGACGGTGTCGACGCCCGCACCGCCGTCCAGAATGTCGTTCCCGCCCCTGCTGTCGATGACGTCGTCGCCGCCGCCGCCGTTGATCGTGTTGGCGTTGATGGTTCCGCGGAGGACGTCGTTCGCCGCACCGCCGTTGATGTCGTCGATGTTGCCGAGCGTGTCGGTTCCCTCCGCGGTGGCGACGTTGGTGTTGAGGTCGACCGTGACCGGCGACGTGAGGCTGGAATAGTCCAGGAGGTCGTGACCGAGGCTGCCTCCGCCGCTGACGGTGTCGGCTCCGGCTCCCGGTCGGAACGTGTCGTCGCCGGTCTCCCCGTTGAGGATGTCGTCGCCGTCACCGCCATCGAGGAGATCGTTGTTCTCGCCGCCGAGGATGGTGTCGCCGCCAGCGCCGCCGAGAAGCGTGTCGTTGCCGTCAAGGCCGCTGAGCGTGTCGTTGCCGCCTCGTCCCTCGAAGCGATTTGCCGTCATGTCGTTGGCTGCAGTGATGCTGTCGTTGAAGGCCGAGCCGATGACGTGTTCGAACTCGGCGATGAGCGAGGACCCCCCGGAGAAGGTCACCGGGCTGAAGATGCCGCTTGCGGCCGTGTTGGGTGTCAGCGTGAGAATCGCACCGCTGGGGGCGAGCGACAGGTCGAGGGTGTCTGCCGTGTTGGCGCCGTTGCCCAGGCCGCTGTCGCCGACCGCGACGTCACCGGTGCTGGCGCCAGGATTGACGATGTCGTCTCCCGAGCCACCCTTGAGGTTGTCGGCGCCGGGACCGCCGAGGATCGTGTCGTTGCCTCTCGCGCCGTCGATGGCATCGACGCCGGCGGCTCCGTCGAGGAGGTTGGCGTTGTCGTCGCCGGTGATGCTGTCGGCGCCGGAGGTGCCCGTCACGTTCTCGATATCCCCACACGCGTCGCGGTCGACTTCGGTGGCGAAGCCCCCGGTCGTGTAGTTCTTCTGCAGCGTTCCGCCGCCGGTGTCCCGCAGCGCGCAGTTCCCAGAGCTGCCGGCGAGTGCGACGGTGACCGTCCCCGCAAGACCCGTGTAGTCGACGGTATCGATGCCGGCGCCGCCACGGAAGCTGTCGATCCCACGGCTGTGCAGGAACAGGTCGTTGCCCGCGCCGCCGGTGAGCCGGTTCACGTGGGCACCGTCGCCAGAACCAGGCGCGAACGGGGCAACGTCGTCGCCCCGAAGCCGGTCGTCGAACGCCGTGCCAGTCACGCGCTCGACCGTGCCGGCAGCGGCCCCGGCGTTCACCGTGTCCGTTCCGATGCCGCCCTCGACAACGGCTCCGCGGTTCACGACCTGACTCGAGAGATCGGCGTCGATCGCGTTGGGCGCGTCCGCATAGTTCACCGAGTCGTCCCCGGCGTCACCCCCCTCGAATCGGTCGTCTCCCAACCCGCCGATCATCACCAGTGTCTGATCGGTGTTGGAACCGAAGCCCTTCAGGCTCGAGGGAAGCCCGGAGAAGGTGTCGTTGCCTCCGGCGCCGAAGAGCGCGACCTCACCCGGGGGGCGCTCATCGTTGGGCTCGAGCGTGGTGCTCTGATTCGGGAAGAGCACGTCGACATCGGTGTCGTTGTTGAGGTTGACGCCGTTGCGGCCCGTCCCCGTCCTTCCGACGCGGATGATGTCATTGTCGGGCGTGCCGATGATGACGAGCCCGGAGGAAAGCGCCGGTTGATCTGCCGGATCCGCGGAACTGGCGGCGTAATCGATCTCGAACTCGATCTCCGGGATGCTTGTTTCCGAGTTGTCCGCACCGGGCTCGAACCGACCGTTGGTCTGGTCGATCACGATCGTCTCCAGGTCGTTCAGCGCGTTCACCTTGATCGTGTTCACGTTCGTCACGGTCGGCGTGCTCCCCGGCGGAACGCTCGTGACCGAGCACGTGACCGGTCCGTTCTCCTCGCTCGTGACCGAGATCACCCCCGTTCCCCCTGCCGACGGGGGTATGTCGTGCGTGATCGTGACGGTGTCCGCTGACTCCACGTTGATCGTCAGCGACAGATCGGCCGAGAGGTAGGTGCAGGTGGCAGACGCGCCAGCAGGCGTCACGCCCGCGATGATCGCCACCGCGGTCAACAACAGCGCGACGACGGCCGTCATCGTGGTTGTACGGCGAGGGCGAGGGGTAGTACGGGCCCGGAACGACATCCGGCGACTCCTTCTGATTCGGGCCGGCGAGGCCCGCGTGCGTGGCGAACCAGCGTCGGGAACCGCCGCCCCCTGCTGGTAATACCGAAACTGTACCGGGGTTTTGCCCGCCTCTTGCCTCACCCCTGCCCGTTACATTCGACGGGTGCTCGACTACCACCTGCATCTGTGGCCGCACGGTGAGCGCGATCGCCAGCCGACCGTCGATGAGCTGGCGGCCTACTGCGAGCGCGCGCAGCGCCACGACATCGAGCAGATCGCCCTCACCGAGCACCTCTTCCGATTCACCCAGGCGGACGCGAGCCTCAAGGGCGTCTGGGATGACGACCGGACGGCGAGCCCGGCGCTGCAGGCGCAGGCGGCGCAGTACTGGGCGGAGCACAACCACGCCGACCTCGACGCCTACGTGGAGGCCGTCCTCGCGGCCAAGGCCCAGGGCCTTCCGATCGTCCTCGGCCTCGAGGTCGACTACTACGAGGGCCGCATGGACAGGGTTCAAGCTCTGCTCGAGGGCTATCCCTTCGACGTCCTCCTCGGGAGCGTCCACTGGATCGGGGCCTGGCTCTTCGACGTCATCGAATCGAGCGTCGCCATGGACGAGTGGGACCGACGAGGCATCGACGATGCGTGGGACAGCTACACGAGAGCCATCGAGGAGCTCGCCGCCTCCCACACCGTCGACGTCCTCGCGCATCCCGATCTGGCGAAGGTCGCCGGACACCGTCCCGACAAGGCGACGGGCGCCATCGACGAGTTCCACGACCGCATCGCCGAAGCGGCGGCCGCCACAGGGATCGCCGCCGAGGTGAGCAGCGCGGGCTGGCGCAAGCCGGGCGCCGAGCCGTATCCCGCACCGAGCCTCCTCGCCAAGTTCCGAGCCCGCAACGTCCCCATCACCACCGCCTCAGACGCCCACCGCCTGGAGGACGTCGCCTTCCGGATCGACGACCTCCGTCCGATCATCGAGCAGGCCGGCTACACCGAGCTCGTCGCCTTCGATGGGCGCCGCCCGCACGCGGTCAGGATCTAGGACGATGGCGACCCTCGACGAGCTGGCCCGTCTGCGCACGTCGCTCGAACCGACGGGGCTCGGCCACCTGAAGCGACTCGTCGGCGCATGGGGGATGTTGAGCGACCTCTGCTTCGCCGACCTCCTCCTCCTCGTGCCGGTGGCCGCGGGGAGCGGGAGCCGCTTCATCGTCCTCGGCCAGGTCCGCCCGACCACGAGCCAGACCCTGCATCGCGACGACCTCGTCGGACGGATCATCGAGGAGTCGGAGCGTCCCCTGGTCGCGCGCGCGCTCCGTCTCGGCGAGATCGTCGAGGGCGAGATCACGATCACCCCGCGGGGTGAGCGCGCCCGCATCCAGTGCATCCCGGTGCGGTGGCGCGGCGAGGTCCTCGCCGTGCTGACTCGCGAGTCGGCGCCGGCGATCGGACGGCGTCCGGGCGAGCTCGAGCGGGTGTACGTGGAGACGTTCGACCGCTTCGCTCGGATGATCGTGAAGGGTGACTTCCCCTTCGGTGGGGAGGACGCGACCGAGGCCGAGGAGGCGCCGCGCGTCGGCGACGGCGTGCTCGTCCTCGACGGCGGCGCCCGGATCGCCTACGCCAGCCCGAACGCCGTGAGCGCGCTGCACCGGATGGGGATCTCCTCCAACGCCGAGGGCATGCGCTTCGACGAGCTCGGCATCGAGGAGTCGGCGATCAAGGCCGCCTACGGGACGCTGTTCCCCGTCACCGAGGAGATCGAGCGGACGCCCAACGTCATCGTCCTGCTGCGGTGCATCCCCCTGCTCGACGACGACGGCGTCACCGGATCCGTCGTGCTGATCCGCGACGTCACCCAGCTCCGCCGCCTCGACCGGCTCCTCCTGAGCAAGGACGCGACGATCCGCGAGGTCCACCACCGCGTCAAGAACAACCTGCAGACGATCTCGTCGCTGCTCCGGCTGCAGGCCCGGCGGCTCGACTCCGCCGACGCCAAGGAGGCGCTCGAGGAGGCGGAGCGGCGGATCCGCGCGATCGCCCGGGTCCACGAGATCCTCTCGCGCGAAGCCGTCGAGCAGGTCCCGTTCGACGAGATCATCGAGGACCTCGTCCGGGTGGCGCTCGACAGCGCACACTCGCTGCAGCGTTCGGTCGGTTTCACCGCCGAGGGCGACGCCGGCGAGCTGCCCGCCGAGGTGGCAACGCCGCTCGCCGTCGTCCTCCAGGAGATCCTGCAGAACGCCGTCGAGCACGCCTTCGAGGAGGCGGAGGACTTCGGGGTGCAACCGCCTCAGGGGGTCGTGCACCTCCGGCTGCGGAACGACGGCAAGGAGCTCGAGGTCGTCGTCACCGACAACGGGCGCGGGCTCCCGGAGGGCTTCTCCATCGAGCGCAGCGACAGCCTCGGCCTGTCGATCGTCAGCCGGCTGGTGACGACGCAGCTCGGTGGGACCATCGAGCTCTTCACCGACAACGGCACGGTCGTCCGCCTGGTCGTGCCCATCGCCGCGCCATCCACCGGCGAGCCGTGATGTCGGTTCGCTTCGCCGGTGAAGCTGGCTCCGCTCACGCGGCAGTTCGGCCGGCGCAGTCGACGAGCGGACCGGGAGCTATGCGGTGAGGGTCGCTCCGGTGCCGCGGCGGCGGTTGCGGGCGAGCCACTGCTTGCGGAGCTTCCGCCGCTCCTCCTCGGAGGTGGCGCCCCACACACCGGACTCCTGGTTCGTGGCCAGGGCGAACTCGAGGCACTGGGGCTGCGCCTCACACGCCCGGCACACCGCCTTGGCCCGCTCGATCTGGTCGAGCGCCATGCCCGTCGTCCCGACCGGGAAGAAGAGGTCGGGGTCGACGCTGCGACAGCTGGCCTTGAGCCGCCACTCCTCGGTGTCGTATGCGAACGTGCGGCTCCATGTCAACGACACAGGGAAGGCCTCCAGGCGGATGAGTGGTGAGTCGAGCGTGCTGCGTGGTTGCGTTCACGCAGGCAGGCGCATGAGCGCCACCGGCGTCCCCTCTGAGGCTGAAGGGCTGAGCGAGCGTTTCGTGCACACGATGGCTCGCTGTCGCCAAAGTAAGGTCCTTCCGCTCGCAGTTGCAAGCAATTGCTGAAAGATCTTCAGCCGGATCGGGGGACGATGGCGGACATCTGGGCCCACCGTGGCGCATCGAGGGCCAAGCCCGAGAACACGGTTGACGCCTTCCGCGAGGCGAAGGCCCTCGGAGCCGATGGCGTGGAGCTCGACGTCCGCCGCAGCCGCGACCGCGGGCTCGTCATCCACCACGACGCCACCCTCCCGGACGGGCGGGCGATCGTCGAGACCGACGTCGCCGATCTCCCGCCCGGGGTCCCCCTCCTCGACGCCGCCCTCGACGCCTGCGATGGCATGTCGGTGAACATCGAGATCAAGAACGTCGAGGTCGACAGCGACCACGACCCGTCGGAGTACCTCGCCGACGCGGTCGTCGGCCTCGTCCGCGACCTCGGGCTCGTCGCCTCCGTCCTCGTGTCGAGCTTCAGCCTCGCCACCATCGACCGCGTGCGCCGTCTGGCGCCGGAGTTCGCGACCGGGTACCTCGCGTCGCCCCGGTGGAACCAGATCGACGCGCTGCAGCGGGCCATCGATGGCGGCCACGGCGCCTTCCATCCGATGGACCCGGTCGTCAACGCCGAGCTCGTGCAGCGGTGCCACGACGCCGGCGTCAAGGTCAACACGTGGACGGTCGACGATCCGGATCGCATCCGCTGGCTCGTCGACGAATGCGGCGTCGACGCCGTCATCACCAACGTCCCCGACGTCGCCCGCACCGCCCTCGACGGCCGCTGAAGGGCCTCAGACTCCGGAGAACGGAGGCCGGCGTCGGGAGCGCCAGCGAGCCGCCGGCACGTGAGCGGAGCCGGCTTCATCGGCGCAGCGAACCATCAGCAGGGCAGGACGAGGTCCAGCACCTCGGCCTCGTGCCGGAACACGAGGGAGGTCACCTCGCCAAGGTGGTCGCCGTCGACCTGGTAGGCGAAGGGCCGACCGTCGATCGCCGTCGCCGTGGCCCCGCCGACGTCGGCCGTGTAGCCGACCGTGCGCTGGCGCTGGAGCGGGATCCCGAAGTGCATCGCCGAGGCGATGATCGACAGCAGCGGGAGCATCGACATCGTGTGCACGCTCACGAGCACGAGTCGCCGGTCGAGGCCCGCGTCCGGTGCGATGTCGAGGGGCCGGTTGCCCAGGTAGGTGTACGGGTTGGTGTTGAGGCAGATCGCGAGGAAGGCCTCATGCGACTCCGACGATCCGTCGACCTGCACGCGGGCGGCCGCTCGCTGCCGATCGAAGTGTCGCGTCCAGGTGGCGAACCCGGCGTAGACGAACAGGGGATGGCCAGCGTAGCGCTTCAGCGACGACCGCTTCTCCACCTGCTCGACGACGGCGGCATCGAACCCCATCCCGACGTGGAAGAGGAAGTAGCGACCGTTGACGGTCCCGAGGCCGACGCGCTCGACGTGCTTGGCGGCGAGCGACGACAGCAGCTGTCCGGTTGCCTCGATCGGGTCGTTCACCATCCCGATGGTCCGCGCGAAGACGTTGGTGGACCCGCCCGGAAGGACACCGAGGGCGCACGACGTGCCCGCGAGCCCGTTCGCCGCCTCGTTCAGCGTCCCGTCACCGCCGAGGACGACGACGCACTCGACGCCGTCCGCGGCCGCTCCCTGGGCGAGGCGTGTCGCGTGCCCCCGGCGCGACGTCTCCGCGACCTCGACGTCATGATCGGCGGCCAGTGCCTTGGCGATGACCACACGGGTCCGCGCCGTCACCGATGACGCTGACGCGTTCACCAACAGCAACACCCGCACGGCGGGCGAACCGGTCCTATTCCTCGGTGGCGTCTTGGCGGAGCTGGGCCAGGCTCCGGGCCAGCAACCGCGACACGTGCATCTGCGAGATCCCCAGGCGGGTGGCGATCTCGGACTGTGTCAGCCCCTCGAAGAAGCGGAGGTGGATGATCTTCTGCTGGCGCTCCGGCAGCTTCGCGAGCAGCGGGCTCAGCGACACGCGGTGCTCGACGTCGACCATGGCCACGTCGTCCGCACCGAGCGACGTCGACAGCGACCCCGCCTCCTCGCCGGGCACCGGCGCGTCGAGCGACGTGAAGCGGTACGCCTGTCCCGCCTCCATCGCCTCGAGCACCTCTTCCTCGGACACGCCGGCCGCCGTCGCGATCTCGGGGATGGTGGGGGAGCGGCCGAGGTCCTGGTTGAGCGTCGACACCAGCGAGCTCAGGCGGAGGTGCAGCTCTTGCATCCGCCGCGGCACGCGGACGGCCCAGCCCTTGTCTCGGAAGTGACGCTTGAGCTCGCCGACGATCGTGTGGGTGGCGTACGTGGAGAACTCGAGGCCCCGCTCGGGCTCGAAGCGGTCGACGGCCTTGATGAGGCCCGTGGACGCGACCTGCACGAGGTCGTCGAGCGGCTCGCCGCGGTTGTTGAACCGACGGGCCAGGTACTCGGCGAGACCGATGTGGGATTCGATGAGCTCGGCTCGGCTCGCCTCGTCGCGCGTCTCCGCGAAGGAGACGAACAGCTCTCGAAGCTCCTGGCGCCGCTCGGCGTCGAACGCCACGGCTAGTTCCCGACCCCCTGGTCGATGCGCCGCTTGAGGAGACGGAACGACGGCGTCGCCCCGTTCGGCGTGAGCTCGTGCTCGTCGACGACAGCCGCGAGGATCAGCTCGGAGAGCTCGGTCAGGCCGGGCGTGTCGAGCCCGTCCTCGAAGGTCGCGGTGCCTTTGACCTCGAGGCCCGAGTCGACCAGCGAGTAGCGCATCGTCACCTGACCGGGCCGTCCCTTGGTCCCGATGAGCCCGAAGAGCAGCTCGTCGATGGCGATGCGAAGGTCGTCGATCTCGTCGATCGTGAACGACAGGCGGCTGGCGAGGCCCATGGCCGTCACGCGGGCCAGGCGGAGGAACTCCGGATCCGCCGGCATCACGAGCTGCACGTCGTCGGACATGGGTTGCGAAGGTAGCACCGGCCCGAGTTGGTCTTCGGCGCGAGCAACACGCCAGAATCACCGACCATGAACGTCGTTGTCTGCGTCAAGCAGATCCCCGACCCGGCCTCCCCGGGCCGGCTGGATCCCGCCACGAACACGCTGGTCCGGGAAGGCAAGTTGATCCTCGACGACTCCGATGCCTACGGCGTCGAGATGGCGCTCCAACTCGTCGACAAGGCCGGCGGCGGCGAGGTCACGCTCGTCTCGATGGCGCCGAACAGCGAGATGAGCGGCCTCCGCACCGCGCTCGCCATGGGTGCCGCCAAAGGGATCCTTGTGTCGGACGACAGCCTCAAGGGCGCCGACGCGTTGACGACCGCCAGGGTGCTGGCCGCGGCGATCAAGCGGGCGACGCCGGACCTGGTGCTCGCCGCCACCGAGTCCACCGACGGCTACACCGGCACCACGCCGGTGCAGATCGCCGAGCTCATGGGCCTCCCGTCGATCACCTTCGCCAAGAGCATCACGACCGACGGCACGACGGTGCAGGTCGAGCGCCAGACGGAGGAGGGCTACGACGAGGTCGAGTGCCCGCTCCCTGCCTTGGTCACCGTGACGGCCGGCGTCGTCGAGCCCCGCTACCCCTCGTTCAAGGGGATCATGGCGGCGAAGGGCAAGCCCGTCGAGGAGCTCAAGGTGACCGACCTCGAGGGCGTCGGCGACGTGAACGTCACCCAGGAGATCACCGAGGTCACGGCCGCCGAAGAGCGCCAGGCCGGTGAGAAGGTCGTGGACGAAGGCGACGCCCACGAGAAGATCATTGCGTTCCTCGACAAGCTGAAGGTGATCTGAGATGCCGTTCGACAAGGTATGGGTGCTGGCCGAGGCGACCGCCGAAGGCAAGCCCACCTCCATCACCGCCGAGCTGCTCACCAAGGCTCGCCAGATCGGCTCGACCGTCGAGGTCGTCGCCTTCGGTGAGGGTGTCGACGGCTACGCCGCCGACCTCGGCAAGTTCGGGGCGACGAAGGTGTACAACGTCGGTGACCTCGGCGGATCGCTGCCCGGCGTCCCGGTGGCGTCGGCCATCGCCGCCCAGATCGAGTCCGGCAACAAGCCCGACGCCATCCTGTTCCCGCAGAGCTACGACGGCCGCGACATCGCCGGCCGCCTCTCGGCGAAGCTGAACCTCGGCGTGCTCACCAACCTCGTCGGCCTCGGTGAGGACGGCACGTCCGAGCACGCCATCTTCGGTGGCGCCACCATCGTCAAGGCCAAGCTCACCAACGAGACCCCGTTCCTCTTCGTGATCCGGGCCAAGTCGTTCGCGCCCGAGGAGAGCGGCGGCGCCGCCCCCGAGGTCACCGCCATCGAGGCGCCCGACGCCGGCGCCACCAACGCCGCCAAGATCAAGCAGAAGCACATCGAGGAGCGGACGGGTCCGAAGCTGGACGAGGCCGCCGTGGTCGTCTCCGGTGGTCGCGGCCTCGGCGAGGCCAAGAACTACGAGATGGTCGAGGAGCTGGCCAAGCTGCTCAAGGGCGCGCCCGGCGCATCGCGCGCCATCGTCGACGCGGGCTGGGTGCCCTACGCCTACCAGGTCGGCCAGACCGGCAAGACCGTCAAGCCCACCGTCTACCTCGCCCTCGGCATCTCCGGCGCGACCCAGCACATGGTCGGCATGAAGGGCGCCAAGAACATCATCGCCGTCAACAAGGACGAGGAGGCGCCGATCCTGTCGATCGCCGACCTCGGCATCGTCGGCGACGTGCACAAGGTCGTCCCGAAGCTCATCGAGGCCCTCAAGAACCGCTGACCTCTTCGTTCTGGGCGGGCTCGTCGACCTCCACGGTCGTCGAGCCCGCCCAGAACGCGTCAGATCGGGTGCGGGACGCCGTCGGTGGCGTCCAGGGCCCAGGCCAAGCCGTCGGCGGGATCCTCGACGGCCAGGCGGCACGTCCATCCGAGGTCGGGGCCGTCGGCGTCCCACGCCCACCACTGCAACTCGGCGAGCGCATCGCCGAGCTCGGACGGGTCCGGCGGGAACTCCTCGAGCAGTCCGGTCACCGCGGAGGCCGCCCACCAGGCGGCGAACCGCCCCGCGGCCATGCCGCGCCGCCGGCCGTGGGCGCCACCGCTGGCGGCGGTCCACGCCATCATCGCCACCGCCTGCTGTGGGGCGATCGCGGCCATGCGGACGTCGTCGAACCCGAGCGCACCGACGGCGGCCGCGGCGTCGCCGTGCACCGCGATCGCCGTCGCCGTCCCGTCGGACTCCCTCGTCCACGCGGACGCCAGTTCGACGAGGCCCCGCACGGTCTCGGGGTCGTCCGCCGTTCGGGCGCGCGGCCCGGTCGACACCGCCGCATGGCCCCCGACGATCGGGAGCGGGAACGACGCCTCGTCGGCGCCGTAGGTCGCGACCGGATACGACGGCTCCCACGCCGCCAGCTGCAGCGGCACCTCGAGGACGAACGGATCGAGCCGTCGGTCGCCGTGCAGGTCCTCGCCGCGCACGACCCGCTCGTGCGCCGCGATCGCCGCCTCGGGCGCACCCTGCACGACGTGGGGCGCCAGGTCCTCCCATCGCTTCGTCGACGCCGCCACCTCCGGCAGGGGTCCGAGCGCGAACCGACCGGTCCCCGCGACCAGGACCCTCGCCGCCCATGGGCCCGGCGCGTCGAGCGCCAACCGGTACTCACAGCGGGACGCTGCGGGCCACAGCTGCAGCCCACGATCGAGGGAGTCTCGGCACCGATCGCGCAGGTCGACGAGCTCGTCCCACGCCGCGGCTTCGGCGAGCCGGTCGGCTTGACGGACGAGCTCGTCGACGTCGCCGAGCGACACCAGTTCCTCGTTTGCGCTCACACCAGCGGCCAGGGGTAGGGGCGGTCCGAGGCCGGGTCGGGGAACCGCTCGAGTCGGGCGACGACACCGACCCGTCGAGCGAACGCCACGACCTCACGAGGGTGCAGGAGGTCGTCGAGGATCGGCGGGTCGGTCAGCAGCCGAACGACGTCGGCCAGCAGGGCCGTGTCGATCGGCTCGCCCGCGAAGTCCCAGATCACCGTGCGCAGCTTGGGGTCGTCGTGGAAGCAGACGCCGTGGTCGATGCCCCACACCCGCCCGTCCGACTCGGTCAGCAGGCAGTGCCCGCCCTTGCGGTCGGCGTTGTTGGCGAGGAGGTCGAACACGGCCATCCGCCGCAGCTGCGGGTGGAGCTCCTCCCGCTCGAGCAACGTGAAGTAGTGCTCGCTGAAGTCGGCGTCGACGAAGCGCTGCAGCGAGCCCTCGCCGAGCGGCGCGTCGACGCGCAGCACCGTCTCCGGGACGATCCCCCAACCCAGGGACTCGGACAGTCGATACGCGGCGATCTCCCGCCGGTAGAGGCCACCGGGGAAGTCCCACAGCGGACGCTCCCCGCGTCCGGGCTTGTAGATGCCGTCGGTCGACGCATCGCCGAGGCAGACCCCCACGAGGAATGTGGCGTTCGAGCTCCAGGGCATCCGCCCCTTGAGCTCGATGTCGCCCGCCTCGAGGAGCGTCTGCCCTAGTGCTTCAGGTGACCGTTGGTCTTCGGGCACGAGTGGCCGTCCGGGTCCATGGGATTGCCGCACAGCGGGCAGTTGGGACGGCCGCCGGCGACGAGCTCCACCCCGCGCGCCACCAGCGCGACCATCTGGGCGATCGTCACGCCGATGCGCGCCGTCGCTCCCGCGACGGGTTCCGCGTCCTCGCCCGCGTCGTCGGCCGGGCGCACTGCTTCCTCGAACAGGATCGTCACCCGCTGCGTCGCTTCGTCGAACGTGCTGAGCCCGATGGCGCCGATCACCCAGTCCTGCTCGATCGGCGTGCGCAGGCCGGGAGCGGCGGTCGGGCTCGACTCGGACGGGAGATCGACGAGGAGCTCCTGCATGGCCGCCGCCAGACCCGCGACTTGCTGCTTCTCGGCCTTCAGGGTGACGACGGTCGTCGCGGCCCACGCCTGCACGAAGAACACCCGCTTGCCTGGCTCGCCGACGGTTCCGAAGGTGAGCGCGTCGACGGACGGCAGATCGAACGACGGGTTCACGACGGCTTCACCGATCCGAGATCGCCGACCGTCGAGTTGACGTTGAGGACGACCGGACCACTCGTGCCGTACGCGATCGTCGTCACGCTGCAGGGCGAGATCACGATCCGCTGGAAGAGGTCGAGGTGCGTGCCGAGAGCAGCTGCGACCGCGGCCTTGATGGGATCGGCGTGGGACACGCACACGATCGTTCCGCCCGGGTGGCGAGCGACGAGCGCCGCCACGGCGCCGGTGATGCGGGTCTGCATCTCGGCGAACGACTCGCCCCCCGGGAACCGGAACCCGCTGGGGTAGCGCTGTACCGTCGACCACTCGGGCAGCTTCATCAGGTCCTTGAGGTTCCGGCCCGTCCACTCGCCGAAGTCGCACTCGAGGAGGCCGCGATCGGCGACGACCTTGAGGCCACGCGCCTTCCCGATCGGCGCCGCCGTCTCGCGCGTGCGCTCGAGGGGTGAGGCGTAGAGGGCGTCGACGGCTTTCATCGCCTGGAGTCGCTCGGCCACCGCCTCGGCCTGACGCTTCCCCGTGTCCGCCAGGTGCAGACCTTTGGCGCGGCCGGGGAGCACCGACCCGGTCGTCGGCGTCTGTCCGTGCCGCACGTACAGCACGGTCGTCGGCAGGACCGGCTTCGGCTTCTGCTTGGCGGCGGGACGGGACATCGGCGCGGTCAACCTACCCTTCCTCCCGTGCGTACCGACTCGCTCGAGCGGGTGACGGCCGAGATCACGAGCTGCTTCGCCTGCCCTCGTCTGGTGGCGTGGCGTGAGCTCGTCGCCGAGGAGAAGCGGGCGTCGTTCCGGGACGAGCGCTACTGGGGGCGACCGGTGCCGGGCTTCGGTGACCGCGACGCGTCGCTGCTCGTCGTCGGGCTGGCGCCGGCCGCCCATGGTGGGAACCGCACCGGCCGCGTCTTCACCGGCGACCGCTCCGGCGACTGGGTGTTCCGCGCGCTCCACCGAGCCGGCTACGCCAACCAGCCGACGAGTGTCTCGCGCGACGACGGCCTCTCCTTGACGGACGCCTACATCGCGGCGGTCGTGCGGTGCGCGCCGCCGGCGAACAAGCCGACCGTGGAGGAGCGCAACACCTGCCAGCCGTACCTCCTGCGGGAGATCGGGCTGTTGCCGCGGTTGCGGGTCTTCGTCGCGCTGGGGGCGTTCGGGTACGAGGCGCTGTGCCGGCTCCTCGAGCTGCGTCCCCGTCCGCGGTTCGGCCACGGCGCGGAGGTCGAGCTCGACGACGGGCGGTGGATCGTGTGCTCGTACCACCCGAGCCAGCAGAACACCTTCACGGGTGTGCTCACCGAGCCGATGTTCGACGCGGTGTTCGAACGGGCTCGGGCCCTCACAGGGCGATGAGCTCCCCGACGAGGTAGACGGCGGCGACGATGCCGAGGAAGGTGGCGACCGCCTTTCGCAGCCCTTCGTCGCTCGCCTTCATGGCGGCGGCGGCCCCGATGCGAGCACCGGGCATCACCCCGATCGTGAGGAACAGCGCGATGCGCCAGTCGATGTTGCGGTCGATGGCGTGGGTGACGGTCGAGGGGATGGCGAAGATGGCCACGCAGGCGAGCGACGTCGCGATCGTCGTCTTCAGCGGCAGCTTCCCGAGGACGGTGAACCCGGGGACCATCACCGTCCCGCCGCCGATGCCGAGCAGGCCGGACATCAGGCCGGCGAGAGCGCCCACGGCGACGAGTACCCAGGCGCGTCCCCCATCGGTGCGCTCCGCGGAGGTGCCGTTGCGCCCATGTGCCGGCGGCGCGCCGCCGCTCGCGACACCGGTCTCCGGAGTCGCCGCCGTGGGCGGTCGCCGTCGCATCCGCCAGGAGGTGTATCCCAGGAGGAGGGCGGTGAGCACCATCAGGAGGTGGCCCTCGCCGGGGACGTGCGGCGCCAGCTTGCCCCCGACGACCGCGGAGAGGATCCCGGCCGGGGCGGTGGTGGCGACGACCCGCCAGAGGATGAGGTCTTCCTTGACGTAGCGGGCGGTTCCGGTGAGGGCGCTCGGGAAGATCGAAGGGAGCGTCGTCCCGACGGCGAGGAGCGCCGGGACCCCGAGCGCGCGGATCGCCGGCGTCGAGACGACCGCACCGCCGACGCCGAAGGACGCGCTGAGGACGCCGGTCCCGACGCCGACCAGCACGGTGAGCACGTCCCTGATCGGCCCCGGATCCATGGATCGGTTGTCTAGCGTGAGGGCATGGCGATCCTGGAACCGAGCGTCTCGCTGCAACGGTTGAAGGAGACGCCCCGCGAGATGGTGGCCCTCCTCGGCACGGCCCGATCCGACGCCATGCACCGCTCCCCGGGCGACGACGAGTGGTCACCGGCGACGGTCGTGGCCCACCTCGCCGATGCCGAGCTCGTCTACAGCGTCCGGATCCGCATGGCGTTGACCGCGGACCGTCCGTACCTCGCCGCCTACGACGAGAACGCGTGGGTCGATCGGTTCGCCGACCTCGAGGTCGATCCGAAGGAATCGCTGACGCGTTGGCGGGCGCTGCGCGACGCCAACGTGCGCGTGCTCGACTCCCTCGAGGACGGGGAGTGGAAGCTCACCGGGCTGCACGCCGAGCGGGGTGAGGTCTCGGTCGCCCACATCGCCGACCTGCTCGTGCAGCACGACCGCGCCCACCTGGCCCAGATCCGGGCTGGGTTGGCCGACGAGTAGCCGGGCTCCGGCGACTCCGCAGTGGGCGCCCTCGAGGTGTCCCGCCTGGGCTTCACGTTCCCTGGCGGGGGCACCCTGTTCGGCGATGTGTCCTTCCGCGTCGGCGACGGACAGCACGTCGCGCTGGTGGGCGCCAATGGCGCAGGCAAGACGACGCTCGTCCGGCTGATCGCCGGCGACGAGCAGGGCCACACCGGGACGATCACGGTCGACGGACGCCTCGGAGTGATGCGTCAGTTCATCGGCTCGGTGCGCGACACCACGACCGTGCGCGACCTCCTGGTCGGGTTGTCGCCACCACCGATCCGTGCCGCAGCCTCGCGGCTGTCCGACGCGGAGACGGCCAACCTGGCCGATGCCTCGACGGCGTCCGGGCTGCGCTACGCCGAGGCTCTGACCTCATGGGGGGACATCGGTGGCTACGACGCTGAGGTGTTGTGGGACACCTGCACGACGGTCGCCCTGCGCGCCCATCTGGACTCGGTCGGCGACCGACCGTTGGGCACGTTGTCCGGCGGCGAGCAGAAGCGGCTCGCCCTCGAGCTGCTGCTGCGCTCCGACGATGACGTCCTCCTGCTCGACGAGCCGGACAACTACCTCGACGTGCCCGGCAAGGAGTGGCTGACCGCACAGTTGCACTCGTCGAAGAAGACGGTGCTGTTCGTGAGCCATGACCGCCAGCTCCTGTCCGACCTCGCCCATCGCGTGGTCGCGATCGAGGCCAAGGGCGCGTGGACCCACGGCGGATCGTTCGCCACGTGGGCCGAGGCTCGTCAGGCGCGCCTGGCGCGGCTGGACGAGGACCATAGAAGATGGCGCGAGGAGCGCAAGCGCATGGAGGACCAGGTCCGCGAGCTCCGCCGGCAACTCACGATGTCGGACGCGGCGGCGTCGCGGTTGCGGGCGACGCAGTCGAAGATCCGGCGCCACGATGCGGCGGCGCCGCCGGAACGTCCGAAGGACCAGTCGGTCGTGATGCGCTTGGGAGGTGACCGGACGGGCAAGCGGGCCGTGGTCGTCGACGGCTTGTCGTTCCCCGGTTTGGTCTCGCCGTTCGAGACCGAGGTCCTCTTCGGTGAGCGCATCGGGGTCTTGGGCCTGAACGGCACGGGCAAGACGCACTTCCTCCGGCTGCTGTCGGGCGCGCCCGACGTGGTCTGCAGCGGGTCCTGGTCGTTGGGCGCTCGCGTCGCGCCCGGGTACTTCTCCCAGACGCACGAGCACCCGGAGCTGGTCGGTCGTCGGTTGGTCGACGTGCTGCAGGACCACGGTCTCGGGCTCGGCCCGTCGATGGCGGCACTCCGCCGTTACGAGCTCTCGGGCGCCGCGCAACAGCCGTTCGAGACCTTGAGCGGCGGCCAGCAGGCTCGGTTGCAGATCCTGCTGCTCGAGCTGACGGGTGCGACGCTGCTGTTGCTGGATGAGCCGACGGACAACCTCGACGTCGCTTCCGCGGAGGCGCTCGAGGACGCGCTGTCGACCTTTACCGGCACGGTGTTGGCGGTGACCCATGACCGCTGGTTCATGCGGTCCTTCGACCGGTTTCTCGTGTTCAGGCGGAACGGGTCCGTCGTCGAGTCGTTGGAGCCCGTCTTTGCTTGAACGTCGTTTTCGTTACGCACGCGGCGCTCGCGGGTAAGCCACCGTCAGGCGGACCCTTCTCCGCGGCCGCATTGTCCGGCGGACTTCACCATTTGGGAGATTCATGCACGACGCAGCACTGCGTTCCAGTCCACGCCGCTGGTGGAGCAAGGCCATGGTCACAACGGCCTTGGGTCTCGCCGCACTGGTCATCGGAGCCTCACAGGCATCCGCGTTCACCATCGTCGTCTCGCCCGATTCGACGACCGACTTCGCACAACAGGCCTTCACCGGCGCGGCCTGTGCACCGACGACGCCTACTGCCCCGAACCAGACGTTCGTCGCCGGCCCGGGCGACCCGCCCCTCGGCGAGGACAGCCTCAGGATCGTCATCACCGATGCCGCGCAGCAGGAAGAGCTGGTCCGCACCGCGGTGTTGGACGGCACGCCGATATTGGCCGCAGCCAACGGTGGGATTCTCTCGATCGAGTACTCGACGTACGTCGAAGGCGCGGGCGCCGCTCCCTATCTGCGCCTCGCCGTCGACAAGGACGGCAACGGCACTCCCCCTGCCGATGAGTACCTCTACTACTTCCCTGGAGATTCCGGGAACCCGGCCGTGACCTCAGGCACCTGGCAGACCTGGGTGATCACCCAGTCCAGCGGAACGTTCCGCATCGACTCGCCGACGGGCGCCACCACGACCCTCGGGGCGTATGGAACGGCGAACCCGGACGCGAAGATCATGGGCAGCACCGATGGCGAGAATGCGAACGGCGGGGTGGCCATCATCCAGGGCTGTAGCAACAAGGGAACGCCTGCCGGCACCAGCTACGTCGATCGATTCGTGTACGACCAGGACGGGCCGGGCGGGAACACGTACGACTTCGAGACCAGCGCGGCCACGCTGACCCTGGACCGTTCGTCCGGTCAGCCGGGCTCGAACATCGTTGCCACGGGGACGCAGTGCCCGTATGACGACGCATCGGTGCAGCTTGCCCGGCAGACGTCGAACGGCCTCGAGTTCATCGATTCCGAGGACGTCGTCGTGACAAACGGCAACTTCACGGCGACGCTCACCGTGCCGACGAACGCCGATCCGGCGGACACGTACCTCGTCGAAGCGCGGTGCAGCTTCGAGATGGGTTATCCCGACCAGCCGTTCGATGTGCAGCCCGGTCCTGGAGTTGGTGCGGGCGGCGCACTCGCCATCGACCCCTCCAGCGGCCCCGCTGGATCCGTGATCAACGTCTCCGGCACCGCGTGCGGCGCGAGCACCGCCAACGTGTTCCTCGGTGAGAGTCGGGGAGAGAGCGGTGGACCCGTGGCCGAGTCCAACAACGTGCCGGTGAACTCTGATGGCACCTTCTCGACCACCCTGACCGTCCCGTCGGGTTCGGATCCGAGCTCGACCTACAACGTGGGCGCCCAGTGCGGTTCCGGGAGCTATGGACTCCAGGCCTTCGACGTCACGGGCATGACCGGCACCAACGGCTACCGGATGGTGGCGGCGGACGGCGGGATCTTCACCTTCGGCGACCGTACGTTCCATGGCTCGACCGGCGACATCAAGCTCAACAAGCCGATCGTCGGCGGTGCGACGGACAAGGGCACGTACGACGGCTACTGGATTGTGGCGTCCGACGGTGGCGTGTTCACCTTCAACGCCCCGTTCTACGGATCCCTCGGCGACCAGAAGCTTGCCGCCCCCGCCACGGAGATCGAGCCCACGCCCACGGGCAAGGGGTACTGGATCGTCACGGCCGACGGCAAGGTGTATCCGTTCGGTGACGCCGGCTTCTTCGGCGACATGGGCGGCAAGGCCCTCAACAAGCCGGTCATCGGGATGAGCGTCACCCCGACCGGCAAGGGCTACTGGCTCGTCGGCGAGGACGGCGGCATCTTCAACTTCGGTGACGCCGGCTTCTACGGCTCCACCGGGAACCTGAAGCTCAACGCCCCCGTGATCGACCTGGCCCCGGCCGTCGACAACAACGGGTACTACCTGTTGGCGAAGGACGGCGGCGTCTTCACCTTCGGATCCGCCGACTTCAAGGGGTCCACCGGTGACATGAAGCTCAACGCTCCGGTCATCGCCATGCTCGTCTCACCCACGGGTGCCGGGTACTGGTTGGCCGCGACCGACGGCGGGATCTTCACCTTCGGGGCCGTGGACTTCCTCGGTTCGATGGGCGGCACCAAGCTCAACAGCCCGGTGCTCGACCTCATCAACTAGCCCCACCGAAGTACGAACGCACGAGAGGCCCGCTCCGAACGGAGCGGGCCTCCTCGCGTTTCGGGTCCCCTCTGGCGGCGACCACGGAAGCGGCGGCCGGGGGTCAGTCCTTGGCGACCGCCTCGACGACCGGTGCGGCGGCCTTCTTCTTCAGGGGCGGGACGCCGAGCTTCGGCTCCTTCACCGGCGACCAGTCCGGCCAACGCCGCCTGGACACGGTCGACAGCCGTCGCAACAGGTCGATGGCACCCGGATCCTCGTCGCCCGGGCGTCCATAGATCGAACCGTCTTCGAGCATCTTGACGATGATCTCTCGGCCGAGGTCCGTGCGGACGATCGTCAACGTCCAGTCGTTCGACTCGCCGATCCCGCCAGTGGAGATGTCGGCGTGTTCGGCCGCGAAGTCGGGGCAGAGCTTGCAGCCCTCACGCGTCCACGCGTGGCACTCCTTGAGGTTCACCTCGTGGTACGAGCCGTCCTTCATCCAGATCTGGAAGACGCCCTTGATGTTCATCTTCACCATGTCCTCCTTCTTCAGGCCGTACTTGGCCTCGAAGAGCTCCGGGAAGATGGCGTCGTCGAACGTCTTGGAGCACAGCAGCCCGATGTTCAGCGCGAACTTGCGGGCGACCTTCCCGGCCTTGCGCACCGACATCGCCGGCGGCGAGGAGGACTGGCAGCCCATGCCGACGAGCGCGATCTTCTCGGCGCCGCCGGCGATCGCCTCGCCATAGGCCATCGTGTTGGCGGAGTACGTGTAGCGCGAGCCCGCCGCTTCGAGGACCTGCTCCTTCGTGCGGGCCACGCCCGGGATCGCCTTCCACGTGCCCTTGTCGCCCTCGAGGTAGGAGACGAGCGCGGCGTCGATGTACCCCTTCTCGAGGCACCAGATCAGCATCGCCGAGACGAGTCCGCCGTCCTGACCCATCTTGTGGACCATCTCATCGGAGGCTCTCGTCAGGATGATGTCCTTCGAGATCCCGCTCAGCTCCTCGGGGTTGCGGGGACGGCCGAAGACGTGCTCCTCGATCTGCGGCTCCCACGCGCGGAACCGGGGACACGCCCGCGTGCAGGTCGTGCAGCCCTTCTCGCCGTGGACGCAGTTCTCGGGGCCGAGCTCCTCCTCGAGGTGGAACGGCTTGTAGACGCCGTCGTTGTCGTTGTAACCGAGGACGTCGTGGGGGCAGACGACGACGCAGCCCGCGCATCCGGTGCACAAGCCCGAGGTGACGACCTCGTCGTAGAGCTCCTTCCACTGGGCCGTCCAACGTTCCGCTGCCATGGCTGCAGAATCTATGCGTGCCCGAACTTCCCGAGGTCGAGGCGTACCGTCGCCTCGCCGACGAGCGCGCGCTCGGCCGGACGATCGTCGCCGTTGGCGCGCCCGACGCCTGGTACCTCAAGGGCGGTCTCGACGCCGACGCCCTGGCGATCGCGCTCGTGGGCCACCGCTTCGAGGCCGCCCGCCGCATCGGGAAGCTGCTGCTGCTCGACGTCGATGGCGACGGACCTGTCCTCGGCCTGCGCTTCGGCATGACGGGACGGCTGCTCGTCGACGACAACGACGTCGTCGGCGAGCTGCTGTACACGTCGAAGGCGGACCGGCCGGAGTGGGATCGGTTCTTGGTGCGCTTCGACGACGGTGGGGTGCTCCGGATGCAGGACCCGCGTCGCCTGGGTGGTGTGCTCCTCGACCCGCCGGAAGGACGACTCGGCGCCGACGCCACGACGGTCACACCCGCGGTCCTCAGGGCCGCACTCGGCGCCTCGACGGCGCCGCTCAAGGCGCGTCTCCTGAACCAGGCCCACCTCGCCGGCGTCGGCAACCTCATCGCCGACGAGGCGCTGTGGCGGGCCGGGCTCGATCCCCGCCGCCCCGCCCGGTCGCTGACCGACGCCGAGCACCGCCGGCTCCACAAGCACCTCCGCGCGTCCGTCGTCGACCTGATGGCGCGCGGCGGATCACACACCGGTGATCTTCGTACCCATCGGGCGCCGGGCGGCCGATGCCCCAAGGATGGAACCGCACTGCAACGCGACACCGTCGGTGGCCGCACGACGTGGTGGTGCCCGAAGCACCAGCGCTAGCGCGAGCGAGACCGTCGGCGACCGACGCGTTCAGGTGGCCCATCAGCCAGCTGGTGGAGGGCGATCGCCGCCGCGGTGGCGACGTTGAGCGAGTCGACGCCGCCCGCCATCGGGATCCGGACCCTTCGATCGCACGCCGCGAGCACGCCGTCGGACAGACCCGGCCCCTCGGCGCCGACGACCAGCCCCCGCCGACCGCCGGCGCCGCGCAGCGACTGCACGTCGTCGGCGTCGGACGACGGCGTCAGTGCCAGCATCACGAAGCCCAGCGCCTGGAGGAGCTGGACGCCGGCGACGCTGTCGATCGCCGGCCGCGCGAAAGGCACCCGCAGGACGTGCCCCATCGACACCCGCACCGACCGCCGGTACAGCGGATCGCACGAGGTCGGATCGAGGACGACGGCGTCCACGCCGAACGCGGCGGAGTTGCGGAAGAGGGCACCGACGTTCTCGTGGTCGTTGATGCCCTCGGTCATCACCACGAGGGACGCGGCGGAACAAAGTGCCTCTACCGATGGCAGCAAGGGCCGGTGGACGGACGCCAACGCACCGCGGTGCAGCGGGAACCCCGAGACCTCGTTCACCACGGACTGGTCGGCGACGAAGACCGGGACGTCGTCGTCGAGCGTCGCCAGCGCGTCGGCAAGCGCCTCGAACCGCAAGGGCGTCACCAGCACGGAGCGAACCGCTCGTCCGTACGGCGAGTCGGTGAGCAACGTCCTGATGACGAGCGCACCTTCGGCGATGAAGAATCCGCCTTCTCCGTGCCCCTGCTCCCGCAGCCGCCTGAGGTCCGGGTCGGTGAGGCGGACGTAGTCGGCGACCCGATCGTCGGACGGGTCTTCGATCCGGACGATCAATCCGTCGCGAGGCCCACCGGGCAGCTCACGCCGGTGCCGCCGAGGCCGCAGTAGCCGTTGGGGTTCCGGGCAAGGTACTGCTGGTGGTACTCCTCGGCGTAGAAGAACTCGGGTGCGGCCCCGATCTCGGTGGTGATCTCGCCGTAGCCGGCGCCCTCCAGCCGCTCCTGGAACAGCTTGCGCGACCGGTCGACGGCCTCGGCCTGCGCGGCGTCGGTGGTGAAGATGGCGGATCGGTACTGCGTCCCCGTGTCGTTGCCCTGACGCATGCCCTGCGTAGGGTCGTGGCTCTCCCAGAACGTCTTGAGGATCTCGTCGAACGAGACCACCGCCGGGTCGAACACGACGAGAACGGCCTCGGTGTGCCCCGTCCGACCGCTGCACACCTCTTCGTAGGTCGGGTTCGGTGTGTAGCCGCCGGCGTACCCGACGGCGGTGGTGTAGGTGCCGGGAAGCTCCCAGAACTTCCGCTCGGCACCCCAGAAGCAGCCCATGGCGACGATGGCGGTGGCCGTCCCGTCGGGAAACGGGGGGCGCAGCGGCGTGCCGAGGACCAGGTGACGGTCCGGGACGGGCATCGGCGTCGAACGGCCGGGAAGGGCCTCCTCGCGCGTCACCATGCGGGACTTGTGCCGGTTGAAGAGCATGGGTGGAGTCTCCCACCACCGCCGGCGTTCGGGTGCTGCGGACACTGGCAGACTGATCGACGCCGCTCCGCCACCCTGAGCGGCTCCACGGAGGTTGTGTCATGGCCACGCCCAGAGATCCCGCTCGCACTCCCGCTCGGGGTGCGTCGGCCAAGGCGAACCCTGCGAGCCGCGCCAACGGGACGGTCGTGAAGCCGGCCCGCCCGGCGCCGCCGGCCAAGGGTGGGGCCAACGGCGCGACGGCTGATCCGGCGATGGCCGAGGTGCTGGCCGCCCTGGAGGCGATGCGGGCCGGCGACTTCACCGTACGCCTGCCCACCCGCCGCACCGGCCTCGCCGGCGACGTCGCCCGGGCGTTCAACGCCGTCGCCGAACGCAACGGCAAGCTCCACGGCGAGCTCACCCGGGTCGCCCGCGTCGTCGGCCGCGAGGGCCGTATGAGCGAGCGCGTCAACGCCGCCGCCCCTGGCGCCTGGGCCGAGGGTGTCGCGGCCGTCAACAACCTCATCGACGACCTCGTCCGTCCGACGACCGAGGTCGCGCGGGTCCTCGAAGCCGTGGCCCGCGGCGACCTCAGCCAGAAGATGGTCCTCACGATCGAGGGCCGTCCGGTCCGAGGTGAGTTCCAGCGCATCGGCACCGTCGTGAACACCATGGTCGACCAGCTCGGCTCCTTCGCCGACGAAGTCACGCGAGTCGCGAGAGAGGTGGGCACCGAGGGGAAGCTCGGCGGCCAGGCCAAGGTCCGCGGCGTCAGCGGCACGTGGAAGGCCCTCACCGACAACGTCAACGAGCTGGCCGACAACCTCACCAACCAGGTTCGCAACATCGCCCAGGTCACGACCGCCGTCGCACGCGGCGACCTCACCCAGAAGATCACCGTCGACGCCAAGGGTGAGATCCTCGAGCTCAAGAACACCCTCAACGCCATGGTCGAGCAGCTCGGCTCCTTCGCCGACGAGGTCACGCGGGTCGCGCGCGAGGTCGGCACCGAAGGACAGCTCGGCGGCCAGGCCCACGTCCGCGGCGTCGCGGGCACGTGGAAGGACCTCACCGACAACGTCAACTTCATGGCGTCGAACCTCACCACTCAGGTCCGCAACATCGCCCAGGTGTCCGCGGCGATGGCGCGGGGCGACCTGACGAAGCGGGTCACCGTCGAGGCCAAAGGCGAGGTGGCGGCGCTGGCCGAGACCATCAACTCGACCACCGACACCCTGCGCCTCTTCGCCGAGCAGGTCACCGCTGTCGCCCGGGAGGTCGGCACCGAGGGCAAGCTCGGTGGCCAGGCCGAGGTGCCCGGTGTCGCGGGCACGTGGAAGGACCTCACCGACTCCGTCAACAACATGGCGGGCAACCTGACGACCCAGGTCCGCAACATCGCCCAGGTCACCACCGCGGTCGCAAGAGGCGACCTCACCCAGCGGGTCACCGTCGAGGCCAAGGGCGAGGTCGCGGCCCTCGCCGACACCATCAACTCGATGACCGACACGCTGCGCGCCTTCGCGGACGAGGTCACGCGGGTCGCACGCGAAGTCGGCACCGAAGGACAGCTCGGAGGGCAGGCCGACGTCCCCGGCGCGTCCGGCACGTGGAAGGACCTGACTGACAACGTCAACCAGCTGGCGGACAACCTCACCAACCAGGTGCGCAACATCGCCCAGGTGACGACGGCTGTCGCGCAGGGCGACCTCACGCAGAAGATCACGGTCAACGCCCGAGGAGAGATCCTCGAGCTGAAGAGCACCGTCAACACCATGGTCGACACCCTCTCGGGCTTCGCCGACGAGGTCACCCGCGTCGCGCGCGAGGTGGGCACCGAGGGCAAGCTCGGCGGGCAGGCCCAGGTGCGCGGGGTGGCCGGCACGTGGAAGGACCTGACCGACAACGTCAACCAGCTGGCCGACAACCTCACCGGCCAGGTGCGGAACATCGCGCAGGTCACGACCGCCGTCGCCAAGGGCGACCTCACGCAGAAGATCACCGTCGAAGCGCGAGGCGAGGTCGCCGAGCTGAAGGAGACCGTCAACACGATGGTCGATCAGCTGTCGGCGTTCGCGGACGAAGTCACCCGCGTCGCGCGAGAGGTCGGCATCGAGGGACGTCTCGGCGGTCAGGCCGTCGTCAAGGGGGTCAGCGGCACGTGGAAGGAGCTGACCGACAACGTCAACCAGCTCGCCGACAACCTCACCCTCCAGGTGCGCGACATCGCGCAAGTGACCACTGCGGTCGCCAACGGCGACCTCTCCCAGAAGATCTCCGTCGACGTGCGCGGCGAGCTGCTCGAGCTCAAGCGCACCGTCAACACGATGGTCGACCAGCTGAGCGCCTTCGCCGGCGAGGTCACCCGCGTCGCCCGAGAGGTCGGCACCGAAGGACGGCTGGGCGGTCAGGCTCAGGTGCCCGGTGTCAGTGGCACGTGGAAGGACCTCACCGACAACGTCAACCAGCTGGCCGACAACCTCACCGGCCAGGTGCGGAACATCGCGCAGGTCACGACGGCGGTGGCCAAGGGCGACCTGTCGCAGAAGATCACGGTCGAGGCCCGCGGCGAGGTCGCCGAGCTCAAGGACACGCTCAACACGATGGTGGACCAGCTCAGCGCGTTCGCCCTCGAGGTCACCCGGGTCGCACGCGACGTCGGTACCGAAGGCCGCCTCGGTGGTCAGGCGCAGGTGCCCGGTGTCAGTGGCACGTGGAAGGACCTCACCGACAACGTGAACCTGCTCGCCGACAACCTCACCGATCAGGTGCGGAACATCGCGCAGGTCACGACCGCCGTCGCCAACGGGGACCTCTCCCAGAAGATCACCGTCGAGGCCCGCGGCGAGATCCTCGAGCTCAAGAACACGGTCAACACGATGGTCGACCAGCTCAGTGCCTTCGCCGACGAGGTCACACGCGTCGCCCGAGAGGTGGGCATCGAAGGTCGCCTCGGTGGTCAGGCCGACGTGCCCGGCATCTCCGGCACATGGAAGGCGCTCACGATGAACGTGAACGAGCTCGCCGACAACCTCACGAACCAGGTGCGGAACATCGCGCAGGTCACGACCGCCGTCGCCAAGGGTGACCTCTCCCAGAAGATCACCGTCGAGGCGCGCGGCGAGGTCCTCGAGCTCAAGAACACCCTCAACACCATGGTCGACCAGCTGTCCGGCTTCGCCGGAGAGGTGACGCGCGTCGCCAGGGAGGTGGGCATCGAAGGACGCCTCGGTGGTCAGGCGCAGGTGCCCGGTGTCAGCGGCACGTGGAAGGACCTGACCGACAACGTCAACCTGCTCGCCGACAACCTCACCAACCAGGTGCGGAACATCGCGCAGGTCACGACCGCCGTCGCCAAGGGTGACCTGACGCAGAAGATCACCGTCGACGTCCGCGGGGAGATCCTGGAGCTGAAGAACACCCTCAACACGATGGTGGACCAGCTGGGCAGCTTCGCCGACGAGGTGACTCGCGTCGCCCGCGAGGTGGGCACCGAGGGGAACCTCGGAGGCCAGGCCGAGGTCAAGGGCGTCAGCGGCACGTGGAAGGACCTCACCGACTCGGTGAACTCCATGGCCGACAACCTCACGGATCAGGTCCGCAACATCGCCCAGGTCACGACCGCGGTCGCCACCGGCGACCTCAGCCAGAAGATCACGGTCGACGCCCGGGGCGAGATCCTCGAGCTGAAGAACACGATCAACACGATGGTCGACCAGCTCTCGGCGTTCGCCGCCGAGGTGACCCGCGTCGCGAGAGAGGTGGGCAGCGAGGGCCAGCTCGGTGGACAGGCGGAGGTCGAAGGCGTGAGTGGCACGTGGCGCCGCCTGACCGAGAGCGTGAACCTCCTCGCGGGCAACCTCACCACCCAGGTGCGGGCCATCGCCGAGGTGTCCGGGGCCGTCACCCAGGGAGACCTCACCCGCTCGATCACCGTCGAGGCCGCAGGTGAGGTTGGCGAGCTCAAGGACACGATCAACCAGATGATCGCCAACCTTCGCGAGACGACGCAGCTCACGCAGGACCAGGACTGGCTCAAGACGAATCTCGCCCGGATCTCGTCGATGCTGCAGGGTCACCGCGACCTCAAGACGGTGTCCCAGCTGCTCATCTCCGAGCTGGCGCCGCTCGTCAATGCGCAGCACGGCGCATTCTTCATGTCCGACGAGAACGGCGACGAGACCGAGTACCGGCTCCTCTCGAGCTACGGCTTCAAGCGGCGCAAGGGCGTGGTCAACACCTACAAGCCAGGCGAGAGCCTCGTCGGACAAGCGGTCATCGAGAAGAAGCCGATCCTCGTGTCGGACGCGCCCGAGGACTACATCCGCATCGCCTCGGGCCTCGGCGAGGCGGCGCCGGTCAACGTCATCGTGCTGCCGGTCATCTTCGAGGACTCGGTGCTCTCGATCATCGAGCTCGCCTCTTTCCGTCCGTTCAGCGAGATCCACCAGTCGTTCCTGGAGCAGATCGTCGAGACCGTCGGCGTCGTCCTCTCGACGATCATCGCCACGATGCGCACCGAGGAGCTGCTGAAGGAGTCGCAGCGCCTCACCGAGGAACTGCAGAGCCAGTCCGAGGAGCTGCAGAGCCAGCAGGACGAGCTCCGTCGCTCGAACCTCGAGCTCGAGGAGCAGGCGCAGTCGCTCAAAGCGTCCGAGGAGCTCCTGCAGACGCAGCAGGAGGAGCTGCAGCAGACCAATGCCGAGCTCGAGGAGAAGGCGGCGCAGCTGGCCGAGCAGAACCAGGCCATCGAGGTGAAGAACACCGAGATCGAGCTCGCCCGGCGCGCCCTCGAGGAGCGGGCCGAGCAGCTCTCGCTCTCCAGCCGCTACAAGAGCGAGTTCCTGGCCAACATGAGCCACGAGCTGCGCACGCCGCTGAACAGCCTGCTGATCCTCGCCCGACTCCTCGGAGAGAACCACGACGGCAACCTGTCGGAGAAGCAGGTCGAGTTCGCCAAGAGCATCCACGGCGCCGGCACCGATCTCCTCAACCTCATCAGCGACATCCTCGACCTGTCCAAGGTCGAGGCCGGGAAGAT
Organism: Acidimicrobiales bacterium; assembly: GCA_035525495.1. Lineage (GTDB taxonomy): Bacteria > Actinomycetota > Acidimicrobiia > Acidimicrobiales > CADCTF01 > DATLED01. The sequence goes on from DATLED010000050.1 coordinate 28,609, forward strand.
GGAGGTGTCGACCGGCGAGGTGGCGTTGACGCGTCTTTCCGGAACGGTGCAGCAGATGTTCCGCCCGCTCACCGATCAGAAGGGTCTCGATCTCGAGGTCGAGGTGGAGGACGACGTTCCCCCGTCGATCGTGACGGATGAGCAGCGGCTCGTGCAGGTGCTCAACAACCTGCTCGGCAACGCCGTCAAGTTCACGGAGTCGGGAGGGGTGACGCTGCGCATCCGGCGCGCCGGGAACGCGACGGGCGATCGCTTCTCGGGCAACCGCCTCCGCGAGGCCGAGGGCGTCGTCGCCTTCGAGGTGACCGACACCGGCATCGGCATCGCCGAGGACAAGCTCATGTTGATCTTCGAGCCGTTCCAGCAAGCCGACGGGACGACGAGCCGGAAGTACGGAGGGACGGGCCTCGGCCTGTCGATCAGCCGGGAGATCGCCCGCCTCCTCGGCGGCGAGCTCCAGGTGCGGAGCAGGCCCGACGAGGGGAGCACGTTCACGCTCTTCATTCCCGAGGCCCACGATGCCGCCGACCCGCCGATCACCCCCCGGGAGGGCGACGCGGCGGCCGCTGCCGAGGCGTGGTTGGAGGTGCCGGCGCCGCACGACGGCGTGTCCCTCGGGAACGACGGCACGGCCCTCGCCTCGTCCGAGGAGGCTGACCTCCCGGATGATCGCGATGCGCTGTCTGAGGGTGACCGCGTGCTCCTCCTCGTCGGCTCGGATCTCGACCTGCTCGAGCAGGCTGCCGCCGCCGGTCGCGAGAGGGGCTTCCGGATCCTCATCGCCGGTCGCGGCGACTCCGCACTCGCCGTCGCCCGTGAGTACCGCCCGGACGCCATCGTCCTCGACACCCAGCTCCCGGGCGTCGACGGCCTCGCCGTGCTCGAGGAGCTCAAGCGACTGAACGAGACGCGGCACATCCCCGTCCACATCATCAGCTCCACGGGACAGCGCCAGAGCGCGTTGTCGTCCGGCGCCATCGCCTACCTCGAGAAGCCGGTCTCACCCACCGACATCGGGGATGCGTTGGCCCGTCTCGTCCGGTTCCTCGACGCCCCGGTCCGCCGGCTCCTCGTCGTCGAGGACGACGAGCGCGAGCGCACCAGCATCGTCGAGCTCATCGGTGGCGGCGACGCCGACCTCGTCATCGTCGGCGTCGGCTCGAGCGACGAGGCGATCGCTGCGCTCGAGGCCAGCCCGTTCGACTGCATGGTCCTCGACCTCAAGCTCCCGAAGACGAGCGGGTTCAGCCTGCTCGAACACGTGAAGGGCGACGAACGCTGGGCGGAGATGCCGGTGATCGTCTACACCGGCAAGGAGCTCTCGCGGCGGGAGGAGACGCGGCTCAAGAAGTATGCCGAGACGATCATCGTCAAGGACGTCCGTTCGCCCGAGCGGCTCCTCGACGAGACCGCGCTGTTCCTCCATCGCGTCGAGGCCCGGATGCCACCGGAGAAGCGGCGGATGATCGAGCAGCTCCACAGCGCGGACGCCGTGTTCGAGGAGAAGAAGATCCTGATCGTCGACGACGACGTGCGGAACGTCTTCGCACTGACGAGCGCTTTCGAGGGCCGTGGGATGGAGGTGCTCTTCGCCGAGAACGGTCGGGAGGGCATCGACATGCTGCTCCAACACCCTGAGGTCGACCTCGTGCTGATGGACATCATGATGCCAGAGATGGACGGTTACGAGACCATGCGGGCCATCCGGCTGCAAGAGGAGTTCCGTCGTCTTCCGATCATCGCCCTGACGGCGAAAGCGATGAAGGGCGACCGCGAGCAGAGCATCGCCGCCGGTGCGTCGGACTACATCACCAAGCCCGTCGACATCGACCAGCTCCTCTCCCTGATGCGGGTGTGGCTCTACAAGTGACCTCCTCGGTCGCGCCGGCCGAGAGCCCGGACGGGGAGCGGGAGGCGATCGAGGTCGACCTCCTGCTCGAGGCCGTCTACCGCCGCTACGGGTTCGACTTCCGGCAGTATGCGCGGGCGTCGCTGCGTCGACGCCTGTACCGCCGCGTGGGCCTCGAGGGGTTGCAGACCTTGTCCGGGCTCCAGGAGCAGCTCCTCCATGACCCCGCCTGCATGGAGCGCCTCCTCCTCGACCTCTCGATCAACGTCACCTCGATGTTCCGGGACCCGACGTTCTTTCGGAACTTCCGGACCAAGGTGGCGCCGCTGCTCCGGACCTATCCGTTCATCCGCATCTGGAGCGCCGGCTGCTCGACCGGCGAGGAGACGTATTCGCTGGCCATCCTCCTCATCGAGGAAGGGCTCTACGAGCGGACGCGGATCTACGCCACCGACATCAACGAAGCGGTCCTGCAACAGGCCCGCCAAGCGGTCTTCCCCCTCGAGAAGATGCAGGAGTACACCGAGAACTACCTCGCCGGTGGCGGCACCCGCGCCTTCAGCGAGTACTACACGACGGGTTACGAGGGCGCGCGGTTCGACCGCCGCCTGAGCGACAACATCGTCTTCGCCCGGCACAACCTGGCCACCGACCGCAGCTTCAACGAGTTCCAGGTCGTCATCTGCCGCAACGTGATGATCTACTTCGACACGCCGTTGCAGAACCACGTGCATGGTCTCTTCTACGAGAGCCTCCAACGCCTCGGCGTCCTCGCTCTCGGGCCGAAGGAGAGCCTGGCCTTCACCCCGCACGCCGACCAATACGAGGTCCTCGACCTCCAGGAGAAGCTCTACCGGAAGGTGCGGTAGCGGTGGCCCCGTCGGCCTCGGACGGCGGGTTCGCCGTTGTCGCCATCGGGTGCTCGTGGGGCGGGCTGCATGCCCTGTCCGTCGTGCTCGAGGCGCTGCCGGACGACCTGCCGGCGGCGATCGTCATCGTGCAACACCGCCTGCACGCCCCTTCGGAGCTCGCCTCGCTCCTCGGCCAGCACACCCGGTGGGACGTCTGCGAGGCCGAGGACAAGGAAGGTCTGGCGGCGGGACGGGTCCACTTGGCCCCGCCGGGGTACCACCTCCTCGTGGACGGTGACCGCTTCGCGCTCTCGATCGACGCGCCAGAGCACCACAGCCGGCCGTCCGTCGACGTCCTGTTCGAGTCGATGGCCGAGTCGATGGGCCCGCGCCTGATCGGCGTGATCCTCACCGGGGCCAATGACGATGGAGCCAAGGGTCTCGAAGCCGTCGCGCGCCACGGGGGGGCCGCCGTCGTCCAAGACCCCGAGACGGCCGAGAAGCGGGCCATGCCCGACGCCGCGATCGCCGCCGTGGACGGCGCGACGGTCGTTCCCCTCGAAGGCCTGGCAGGCGCCATCGTCGAGCTCGTCGCCGCCCGGTCAGGCATTCGCTCGTGACCGACGCCAAGGGCACACCGATCCTCGTCGTCGACGACCGGCCCGACAACCTCCTCGCCGTCGAGGCCGTCCTGGAGCCCCTCGCCGTCCACGTGATCCGTGCCAACAGCGGGAAGGAGGCGCTGCGGCACCTGCTGACCGAAGACGTCGCCGTCATCCTCCTCGACGTCCAGATGCCCGAGCTCGACGGCTACGAGACGGCGCGCCTCATCAAGGCGAGGGCGCGCACGCAGAACATCCCGATCATCTTCCTCACGGCCCGCGACAAGGCCGTGGAGCACGAGCTCGATGCATACGACACCGGGGCCGTCGACTATCTCTCGAAGCCGTTCGCGCCGGAGGTGCTGCGCACCAAGGTCCAGGTGTTCGTCGACCTGTACCTCCAAGCCCGGACGATCGACGAGCAGCGGGCCCTCCTCGAGCGGCGGCTGCTCGAGCGGGATGAGGCGGAGACGGCGCTGCGCCGCCAGACCGTCGAGCTCGAGCGGTCGAACGCCGAGCTCGAGCGGTTCGCCTTCGTCGCCAGTCACGACCTGCGCGAGCCACTGCAGGTGACCGCGGGGTTCCTCGACCTCCTCAGGCAGCGCCACGCGAACGCGGGCGCGGGCGACGACGCTTCCATGCTCGTCGATCGCGCCGTCGCCGGGATCGAGGGCATGGCCCGACTCGTCGACGACCTGTTGAGCTACGCCCGTGCCAGCACCGGGGCGCAGCGCCAGACCGAGATCGCCCTCGACGACCTGCTCCTCGAGGTGCGGGGCGAACTGGCGGGCCTCCTCGAGCGCCGCGATGCCGTCGTCAGCAACGACCCTTTGCCGACGGTGCTCGGCGACCGGTGGCAGCTCGGGCGTCTCTTCGCCCACCTGATCGACAACGCCGTCCGCTTCCACCGCAAGGGCATCGCCCCCGAGGTGCATGTCGGCGTCACGCGCCGCGAGGACCACTGGGTCATCAGCGTGCGCGACAACGGCCGAGGCGTGGACCCCGCGGACATCCCGCGGATGTTCGCACTGCTCGGTCGCGTCCAAGCCGACCCGGCCGAGGGCGGAGGGACCGGGGTGGGGTTGGCGTTGTGCCGGCGCGTCGTCGACCGCCACGGCGGCGACATCTGGATGGAGTCGGTCGTGGGACAAGGGTCGACGGTGTCGTTCACGCTGCCGGTCCAAGTCGCCGGCGAGGTCCTCGCACCGTGACGCTGCGCCTTCTCGTCGTCGACGACAACCCGGACTACCGGCTCCTCGTGCGCTTCGCCCTCGCCGACTCCGCCGTCGACGTCGTCGGTGAGGAAGGAACGGTCGAGTCGGCGATCGCGGCCGCCGCCGCGCTCCAGCCGGACCTGATCCTCCTGGACGTCGTCATGCAAGACAGCGACGCCCTCGGCTCCATCCAGCCCCTGCGGGAGGCGGCCCCCGCCGCGTCGATCGTGGCGGTGGCCTCCTATGCCGAGCACGACCTCTGGGGGACCTCCCCCCACGTCGACGGTGTCGCCTACCTCTCCAAGGCGACCCCGCCCTCCCGACTCTGCGACGAGCTCGTCCGCATCGCCGAGTCCGCCAAGGCCGCGAGCGACATCGTCGCCACCGAGCGATGTCGCTTCCCCGGGGAGCTGCAGAGCGCGCGGGCCGCGCGCCGGTTCGCCGCGGAGGTGCTGGCGTCGTGGGAGTGCGACGCAGTCGAGGACGCCGTGCTCCTGCTCGTCAGCGAGCTCGTGACCAATGCCGTGATCCACGCGCACTCCGACGTCGAGATCGTGCTGCGGCTGCACCCGAGGCGCGTCCGCGTGGAGGTCATCGATGCCGCCGCCGAGTACGTCCATCGGCGCGACGCGACGTCTGATGAGCAGTCGGGGCGGGGGATGGCGCTCACGGAGGCACTCGCCTCCGCATGGGGCATCGACACGCTCGTCGCCGGCAAATCCGTCTGGTTCGAGGTCGCGCATGCGCCTTGCGCGGCGGGCGGGTGACATGGTGGTGATGGTGGTGACCGGGCCGGCTGTCGCTTCCCCGACGACCTCGTCGAGTCGCCGGGCTAGCGGGGAGCGGCGCCCGACCGGAGGAGATCGCGGATCTCGGCCAGGAGCACGGCCTCGTCGGAAGGCGGTGGCGCGTCTTCGTCGGGGATGTCGGTCGTCGCCCGGAGCTTCTGCGCCCTGCTCGCCGCCTTGAGGACGAGGAACATCACGAGGGCGATGATCACGAAGGAGATCACCGTGTTGAGGAAGTTGCCGTAGGTCAGCTGGCCCTCACCGAGCCCGAGGTACAGGCGGGAGAAGTTCGGTTGACCGCCGACGGCGGCGATGATCGGCGTGATGATGTCCTTGACGAGCGACGTCACGACGGCCCCGAAGGCCCCCCCGAGGATGACGGCGGCCGCCAGGTCGAGGAGGTTGCCGCGGAACAGGAAGTTCTTGAATTCCTTGAACATGCCCAGACGCTAACGAGGACCCGAGGCGGGAAGTCGGATCGCCACGGTGAGCCCACCCCCGGGGGTGTCGTGCGACGTGACCGATCCCCCGTGCCACTCGACGAGGCGCCGGCACAGGTACATCCCGACGCCGAGCCCGCCGTGTTCGCGTACGGCACTGCCGTCGGCCTGGACGAACGGCTCCCACATGCGCTTCTGGATCTCCGCGGGGATGCCGGGGCCCTTGTCGACGACCGAGATCACGACGTCGTCGGATCCGTCCTGCGCCGCCCGCATCGTGATGCCGGTCTCGGCAGGTGTGAACTTCACCGCGTTCTCGACGATGTGGCTGATGGCGTCGAGGAGCCGCTGTTGCGATGCCTGGACCCTGACGTCGTCGTCGACTTCGATCACGACCGACCGTCCCATCGCACGCGCCAGTTCGGCCGCCATCGCGAGGAGCCCGCGCACGTCCACCGGACCCACCGACGCGCCGGGTGCGGCGTCGTCGAGTGACGCGACCTCGAGGAGTCGCTCGATGAGCTGCAGCAGTCGGCGCCCCTGGCTCTCGATCGACGCCGCGATCGCCGCCAGACGGGCCGGGTCGACGGTGCGGGGGATGAGCCCTGCGCCCGCGAGGATCACGGTGAGCGGCGTGCGTAGCTCGTGGCCGATGATCTGGACGAACTCGCTCCACACGCCAGCTTCGAGGCCGACGACGCGGCCCCGCTGACGCACCTCGAGCTCGCGCATGCGTTCGGCGTTGGTGACGCTGAGGAGCAGCTCGCTGCGACGCACCGGCTTCGCGACGTGGCCATGGGCGCCGAGGACGAGCGCTGTCCCGGCCCCGTCGGGATCGTCGACGCCCGAGATCATCACGACACCGACCGGAGGCTCCGCCGCGAGGAGCGTCTGGACCAGTGCGAGGCCGTCCTCGTCGCCGAGCCGGACGTCGCAGAGCGCGAGGTCGACACCCTGACGGACGGCTTCGAGGGCATCCTCGGTCGACCCTGCCTCCGCGCAGGTGAACCCCTCGCCCTCGAGGATGATCCGGAAGCGCCGCCGGGTGGACTCGTCGTCACCGACGATGAGGACGGTTCGGCCTGCCACCCTGCACGAGCTCACCGGCGGGGCACCGGTGGCCCCAGCACCGTCACGACGAGCGCCGATGACGCCGTGGCGAGCACGATCGCGCCTGCCCACAGCTCGACCGCCCAGGCGAGGGCGCTGGTGGCGGCGACGACCGCCACGTAGGTGGACCAGAACGCGAGGGATGCGCCCGCGGCCGCCGCGATGAGCGGGACGCGCGGTCGGAGCACCTCGAACACGACGGCACCGCCGATCGGCGCGACCATGAGCTCGCCGGTGTGGAACCCGTCCAGCCCGGACAAGGCCACGCTGACGGCCGTCCAGAGGACGAGCAGCGCGCCGGCGGGCAGCGCCCACCGGCGAAGGGCGAGGACGGCCGGTACCACCAGCAGCGCGTTGGTGACGAGCACCTTGGCCACGCCGAGGGCCTGCAGCGACTCCGACATCTGGGCGGTGGCAGCGACGGGCTCGTCCGTGAAGGCCGAGAGGTACATCGTGAAGAACCCGATGACCGAGGTCGCCAGCGTCAGCGTCACCACTTGCGGCCAGATGGCGGACCACGTGAGATGCGCGGCGTTGTCGCCCTCGTCGGCGAAGGAGAGCCGGACGGGCAGCGTCACCATCAGGAACCCGCCGATGACGAGCAGGAGATGCGTCGGACTCAGCAGCGCCTCCAGGTCGACCTCGACCCCGAAGACCTCGTGCCAGATGCCATCGCCCACGGCGCCAGTGATGAACATCACGAGGCCCGCCGTCATCCATCGGTCGCCCGGCGACGCCGCTCCGGCGCGGCGGCCGTCCCACCCGAACCAGGCCACCGCGGCCACGAACCCCGAGTAGAGGAGCAGGTGCCAGGGCGAGAAGAACGTCTCGGGCTTGCTCGCCTGGTGCGCCCATCCGTCGAGGAAGAGCCCGATGAGCATCCACGTGCCGAACACGGCGACCGCCGCCTCGGCGCGTCGGTCCCTCTCGGTCGGCGCGGCGTCGTGCAAGGCGTTCCCGGCCATGTCCCAGTGTGCCGCGGCTCGCTCAACCGGGGTGTCCGAGAGGCCGATTCTGCTCCAATCCGGCTCCGCCCCCGATCTGCGTCACGATGATGGCGATGGAGGCGGCCCTCGGCGTTCTGCGCAATGTGCAGACCGTGCTGTACGTCGGCCTCGGCGTCTCGGCCTTCTGGGCCTGGCACCGCCGCCGAGGACCCACGAGAGCATGGATGGCAGGAACCTTCGGCGTCCTCGCGGTGGTGACGCTCGTCGGCCTCCTCCTCCCCGACGAGAACGCGCCGAGGTCGTCGGCCGACTGGGCTTCGCGCACGGTCCTGATGCTGATCGTCCTCTTCCCCTACTTCCTGTTCCGGTTCGCGGCGTCGTTCCGGAGGCGGCCCGAGTGGGTCGAGGTCGGCGCCCTGGCGCTGACGATCGTCCTCGGGCTGAGCGTCTACCTCTTCGACGAGCTCCCGCGTCAGGGGGAGGCATGGGGTTCCGCGTTCGGCGTGTGGGTCCTCGGCTTTCTCGTGCAGTGGGTCTCGCTGAGCGCCGTCGTCGCCTTCGAGCTGTGGCGTAGCGGCCACGGCCAGCCCACGGTGAGCCGACGTCGGATGCGGCTGCTGAGCTTCGGTTCGATCGGCCTCGCGCTGGCGCTCGTCCTCGCGGGTGCCGCCGGCAGTGGGGGAGGCAGCACGACGTCGCGGTTCGTCGTCCAGCTCCTGTCGCTGGCCAGCGCGCCGCTGTTCCTCCTCGGGTTCAACCCGCCACGCTTCCTCCTGGCGGCCTGGCGTCGACCGGAGCTCCTCGAGCTCCGCTCCGCCGAGGAGGTCCTCATGCGGGCGGTCACGCAGTCCGAGGTCGGGGAGCGGCTCCTCCCGCACGTGACCCGCATCGTCGGTGGAAAGGCCTCGGTCCTCGTGGACCGCGATGGCCACGTGCTCGGCGTCGACGGCGTGAGCCTTGGCGACGTCGGACAGCTCCTCGATCCAACCGCCAAGGGCCACCGGCCCGAGGAGATCATCGTCATCCCGTTGCGCTCGGGGCGTCTCGTGGTGCAGGCCACGCCCTACACGCCGTACTTCGCTCGATCCGAGACCGAGCTCCTCGACACGCTGGCGACGTTCACGGACCTGGCGCTCTCGCGCGCCGAGCTCTCCGAGAGGGAGCGCCAGACGGCCATCGAGCTCCACGCGGCGAACGAGGCGATGCGGGAGTTCGTCGCCATCGCCTCCCACGACCTCCGTACACCGGTCACCGTCATCAAGGGATTCGCGTCGGCGCTCGAGTCGGACCGCGGCGCCATTTCAGCGGAGCAGCGACAGCAGCATCTCGGGACGATCCGCCGCCATGCCGATCACCTCGGCGTCATCATCGACGACCTCCTCACGACCTCCCGCCTCGATGCGGGCGTCATCGAGCCGACCCCGACCGAGATCGAGCTCGGGCCGTTCCTGCGCCGACTGGCGATCGACCTCCATCCCGACGTGCCGGTCACGGTCGACGTCGGTCCTGCGGACCTTCGGATCCGCGTCGACTGCGACCACCTCCAGCGGATGGTGACCAACTACCTCGAGAACGCGTTCCGCTACGGCGAGCCGCCGGTGACGCTCCGCGCCAGGCTGGTCGAGGAGTTCGTCGAGATCGCGGTGTGCGACGAGGGCCGGGGAGTGCCTCCGGAGTTCGTCGACCGCGCCTTCGAGAAGTTCGCCCGCGTCGACAAGCGCCACAGCAAGGAGAGCCAGGGGACGGGCCTCGGTCTCGCCATCGTGCGCGGCCTCGCCCGAGCATCGGGCGGTGATGCGTGGTTCGTCCCGAATGTCCGGGATGGAGCGTGCTTCGCCCTGCGGCTCCCGGTGTCGGGACCGTCATGAAGGGGCACAGACCCACCATGGCCGCCGACTCGACGCGTTCGTTCGCCATCGTCGAGGACCAGCCCGACATGTGCGTCCTGATCCGCTTGGCGCTGACCCGCGACCCGCGGCTGCAAGCTGCGGGAGAGGCGTCCTCGGCCGACGAAGCGTTGGCGCTCCTCGACGAGTGCGAGCCGGCGCTGATCATCCTCGACCACTCGATCGAGGGCGAGATGATGGGGCTGGAGGCGGCGCCGCTGCTCAAGGCCAAGGCGGCCGGATCCAAGATCCTGTTGTTCACCGCCCACGACATGTCGGGCGAGGCGGCCTCCGAGCCTGCGGTCGACGCCTTCCTCCGCAAGGACCGGATCGACCAGCTCCTGGCGACGGCGCAGCGGCTGCTCGGGCTCGATCCCGCAGCGTGACGCGACGAGGGACCTCGCTCTCTCGCCGTGAGCGGGGCCCCTCATCTTCGTGACGTCACCCCGGGATGTGTGACCAACACGGGGGCGTCGTCGAACCCACTGATCGGCAGTGCGGCGGCCGACCTGAGGGATCAGGCCACGGCGCGACCGCGGTCGGGCTCCGCCTCGACGAGTTCGATCGCTGCGGGCTCGCACGTGAAGCGGCGCCGGACCTCCGTGGCGTCGTCGTTGTCGACCCACAGCGCGGCCGCCTCGTCGTCGGACCACCACCCGCCGGCGGCGAGGTAGCGGCCGGTCGACCGGTCGCGGAGGGCGACGGTGCCGGGGATGTGAGCCATGGCGGCGAACCTAACGGCGCCCGATTGCCGGCACCCGTCAATTTCGTGAAGGATCCGTGAACCGCACGGTTCCGGAGCGCCGAGGAGCCTCCGCCAGGACCTCGCCGTGAAGGACGACGAACCATCCGTCCTCCTCCAGCGACCAGGCGAGGAACCCCTCGGCCAGCTCCTCGAGCTCCTCGGCATCGGCGAGCCCGTAGGTGACGGCTTGCGTAGCGAACGACGACTGGCGCACGCGGTCCGCCCACAACCCGCACCACCACGCGCGGGACTCGGCGTCGGCGAAGGTCCAAGTCGAGCTGCCCGCCTCGATGCCCGTGAAGCCGGCCGCTCGGACCCACCGGAGGAGGTGCCGACCGGCGTCGGCTTCGGCGCCGTTGCGCAGCGTCACCTCGTGGTAGAGCTCGAGCCACCTCGACATCGGGACGGAGGCGGGTGCCCACGTGAAGGCGCCGTAGTCGCTGTCCCTCACCGCCAGCGTTCCGCCCGGCCGCAGCACGCGCCGCATCTCCCGCAACGCGGCCACTGGATCCCCCAGGTGCTGCAGCAGCTGGTGCGCGTGGACGACGTCGAACGATCCCTCCTCGAAGTCGAGGGCGTAGACGTCGCCGACGGCGAAGCGCACCCCTTCCTGTGCACCGCATGCCGCCTCCGCCTCGGCGATCACCTCCGCGGACGCGTCGACGCCCACCACCGTGCCGGGCGCCACTCGCCTCGCGAGGTCGAGCGTGATCGTGCCGGGTCCGCACCCGACGTCGAGGACGCGCAGCCCCGGCGACAACTTCCGGAGAAGGTAGGCAGCGGAGTTCTCGGCGGTCCGCCACCTGTGGCTCCGCAGCACCGACTCGTGATGCCCGTGGGTGTAGGCCGGACGCCAACGCAGGCGCACGTCCGGTTCGCGCTCCTCGTTGTCGCCATCCGACCACCCCTCGGCGACGAACCCATGGCGCTCGTAGAAGGCGAGCGCGCGGACGTTGCTCTGGAATGCCCACAGCTCCAGCCCCGCCGGTCGCTCGGACTTGGCGAGGTCGATCATCCGCGAGCCGATACCCTCACCGACGCGCGACGGCTCGAGGTAGAGCTGGTCGATGTCGTCGCCATCGAGGACGAGCAGGCCGACGACCGCTCCGCCATCGACGGCGACCCACGCCTCCCGTTCGGGGATCATGCGATTGCGAACAAAGGCGCGGACGTCGTCGTCGGCGTGCGCAGGCGGAGGGATCGCGGGGACGGCGGCGTGGCGGGCTCGGAGGTAGAGCGACGCCACGGCCTCGGCGTCCGCGCTCGACGCTCGCCGGAACGTGACATCGGGGGGCACGTCGCATCGTAGGGTCACGGGCCATGCCGGAAACCGCCTCATCGCGACGCGACCTCTCGGTCGTGGCGATCCTGGTGAGCGTGTTCGTGTCGGCGGCGGCCGCCCTGGCCCAGGCGACGGTCCTGGGCAAGCAGATCTATGACCTCACGGGGCGTGAGCTCGATCTCGGGCTGCTCGGACTGGCCGAGTTCGCACCGGCCGCCCTGCTCGTGCTCGTGACGGGCTCCGCGGCCGACCGGTTCGACCGTCGTCGGGTCGCCGCCGTCGGATTCGCCGGCGAGGCCCTCGTCGCGGGCGCCCTCTCCTGGTACGCCGGGACCGATCCGACCGCCGTCGGACCGATCTTCGCCCTCGCCTTCGCCTTCGGTGTCGCCCGCGCCTTCGCCGCCCCGGCGATCCGCTCCCTTCCGGCCGACATCGTCGCTCCCGACCGTCTCCCATGGCTCGTCGCGCGGTTCTCCGGCGGGTGGCAGGCGGCGCTGATCGTCGGCCCCGTGCTGGGCGGCTTCCTCTACACCATCGACATCCGCCTCCCCTACATCGCCGCGATGGTCCTGCTGCTCCTTGCCGCCGGATCCATCTCCCTCGTGAGGAGGCCGGTGCCGGCCACGGTCACGACCCCCGGCGCGAGGGAGGCGCTGGTGCTCGAGGACGCGGCCAGCGAGCCGGTCGTGGGCCACAGCGCCGTCGATGCCGGTGGGCCCTCCGAGAAGGCTTCCTTCCGGGACGCCATCGAGGGGCTCGCGTTCATCCGCCGCCATCCCGTCCTCCTCGGCGCCATCAGCCTCGACCTCTTCGCTGTGCTCTTCGGTGGTGCCGTCGCCCTCCTGCCGGCCATCGCGACGGACCGCCTCGGCGTCGACGCCGTGGGGCTGGGATGGCTGCGCGCGGCAGGCGGCCTGGGTGCCGGCCTGGTCACCGTCGGCCTCGCCGTGCGGCCCGTCCGTCGCAACGTCGGTCGGGTCCTGCTCGTCGCCGTCGCGACCTTCGGCGTGACGACGATCGCCCTCGGCCTGACCCACAGCTTCGTCCTCGCCTTCCTCGCTCTGGCGATCCTCTCCGGTGCCGACTCCGTCAGCGTGTTCATCCGGGCGACGCTCGTCCCCCTGGTCACACCCGAGGAGAAGCGCGGCCGCGTCATGGCCGTCGAGAACGTCTTCATCGGCGCCTCGAACGAGCTGGGCGCCTTCGAGTCGGGGGTCGTCGGGCAGATCCTCGGACCCGCCGGGGCTGTCGTCGTCGGCGGCATCGGCACGCTGTTGATCGCCACTGGCTGGTGGTTCCTGTTCCCGGATCTTCGGCGGGTGGACCGCTTCCCCGACGGGCCTAGTGTCGGCGCATGACTCCGAAGGAACGAGGCCGGGTTTCGCGGCATCTGGAGTCGCACACTTCCGTCCGCGAAGCGTCGGGCGTAATCCGGCGTCCTAAGGAGTCATGATGACCGACCACACCTATCGCGTCACCGAGATCGTGGGGACCTCCCCCGACTCCGTGGAGCAGGCGATCCGCAACGGCATCGACCGTGCGAACAAGACGGTGCGCAACCTCGACTGGTTCCAGACGACCGAGATCCGCGGTCACCTCGCCGATGGTCAGATCAAGCACTTCCAGGTGACGATGAAGGTCGGCTTCCGACTCGACGAGGAGTGAGGGACACCGGAGCCATCACACGGATTCGATGTGGGCGCTCAGCCGGACGAGGGTTTGGCGCAGTGACTTGGCGACCCCGTCGAGGACGCGCCGGGTCTCGCCGTCGGCGGTGATCGACTCGGCGTAGGCCGCCGCCTCGTCGAGGCGTTCGGCGAAGCGGATCCAGGCGACTCGGCGGTGGGGGAGGAGGAAGTTCGACTTGTAGGCGAGCTGGAAGTTGGCGCCCGCGGTTCTTCCGGGATGAAGGTCCCCGACCGGAAGCTCCGCCAACAGCAGCCCGAGCGGCCGGATGGTGCCGAACATCATCGCCACGGACGCGTCGGCCAACGCCGCGTGCTGCTCGCCGGTCTCGTGTCCGAAGGCGAAGTAGCGACTGAGCATCTGGAGCAACAGGTCGTAGACGACGTTGAAGAGGTCGGACACCGCCGCCGTGGTCACATCGGTAATCCACGGACCGGTCGGCTCGGCTCCCTCGACGGTGCGGACGACGGCGGCGGTGACGGGGTACGCGGGGTCGAAGCTGGGGTCTTCGGTCCGGATGGCGACGAGCTCTTCGAGGACGCGCCCAAACCGCGCGTAGTGCGATCCCGTGGAGTCGCCCTTGGCGCCCTCGCCCTGCTCGACGATCCGCTCGAGCGCCGCGAGCGCAGAGGCGAGATCGGTGACCGGGACGAGCGCCGGCCAACCGAAGGATTCGGGTGTGGCCTGCGCCCACGGCGGCCCGATGAACAGTCCGTCCTCGCCGAGCGAGTCGGCGAGGTGGCGCAGCCCGGCATCGAGCGAGCGGTAGAGCTGACCTTGCGTCTCGAAGTCCTGGCCGCGCGGTTGCAGCTCGGTGGCGACCATCGGCGGCGGCCGGTCACCGACCGGCGTGAAGACGTCGACATCGGCGAGAGCGACGTCCTCCGGCCGCTCGAAGTACACGAAGTGGTGGAGGGCGTCCTCACCGAAGGGCAACAGCGCGAACTGCACGCTCGGCGGATAGCCCTTGGCACGGTGCGGTAGGTCCGGACGGGCCACGAACGGCGCCGATCCGATCGCCGTCAGCAGGTTGTTTACGAGCGCCCAGTGCAGCATCTCCTCGGCGGCGATGCGCCCGAGCTCGGTGCGCCACCGTTCGACCGGTTCGAGCTGCTCGACGGTCAGGCCCGGCCCGGGTCGCGACCGAAGGCTGAACGCGGCGTACAGGTACTGACACATCGCGAGGTGCTCGATCTCCGCCGCCTGGCACAGCAGGTACGAGAGCTCCTTGCGGTGCTCGACGACGATCGTTGGCGGCACAGCGGGCCACCGTACCTTTCGTAACACGATGCTCAACTTCCGGTCGTCCGGCCGAAGCGGCCCTCCTCCACGCCCATCTCGCGACGACGGCCGTCGATGCCGTCCGCTAAGACGGTGAGGTGCGCCATCTCGTCGTCGCCTTCCCCCTCGGCGACGACGCCGTGGCGGTGTTGGACGAGCGGCTGGGCGGCGGGTTCGCCGTTCGCGACATCCGCGCCGACGGTCCTCCCCCGGACGTCGTCCTGGCTCCCCCGTGCAGTCCCCAGGCGATCGCCCACCTCAAGCGCCAGTTCGTGGGGGCCGCCGTCGTCATCGTCGAGCTCGAGGACCTCCTCCGCGGCGTGAACCTCGGCGGTCCCGTGAGCCGCAGCCTCGCCGCCGGCGCCGACGCGTACTACGTGGCGCCCTCGACCGAGGCCCTCGGCGCGTTCCTGGCGGCGCTCCCGCTCGCCACCACCGACGCACTGGCGTCGCAGGACCAACCCGTCGCTCTTCCGGCGGCGGGTACCATCGACGACCTCGTCGCGCGCGTCGAGGACGCGCGCTCCACTACGCAGGAACGGGTGCGGCGATCCGGTCCAGCGCCGGGCCCATGAGGTCGACGAAGTTGTCGCAGTAGAAGGCCTGCTTCTCGGCGTCGCTGCACCCGGCGAGGCTGTTCTCGAAGCGCTTGAGCGGGTTCCGGCCGCCCTCGACGTGCGGGTAGTCGGACGAGAACAGCGGCACCTCCGGCCCGCACTCTCGAAGCACCCACCCCGCGTCCTCATGGGGGTACGGCGTGACCCGAACCTGCCGGCGGACGTACTCGCTCGGCTTCAAGCTCGCGGTCTGCAGCCGCTCCTCGTTCCGACGAAACGCTTCGGCCGCCGAGTCCATCGACCGCATCCAACCCGGCACCCATGAGGCGCCGAGCTCGATGAGCCCCACCTTGAGCTGCGGGAAGCGCTCGAGCACGCCATCGATGATCATCGTCGCCAGCGTCTGCATCGGCGCGTACGGGATCGCCATGTACGACACCGACGTGAAGTTGGCGTCTCCGCCGTGGAAGTCGGGCACCGGCGGCAACCCGTTGCTCTTGTAGACGGGCTCCATCGGCCGCTCGCCACCGACGTGGAACACGATCGGCACGCCGGCCTCCTGCGCCTGGGCCCACACGCGGTCGAACCCGACGTGGCTCTGGCTGTGGGCCTGGGGGACGTGTGACGCGATCATCAGTGCCGACGCTCCGAGCTCGATGGCCTCGCGCGCCGCTTCGGCCGCACGGTCGACCTCGGTGAACGGGACGTAGCAGACGGGCAGCAGGCGAGGGTCGACGCTGCAGAAGTCGACGATGCCGCGGTTGTGGCCGGTCGCCAGCGCGTAGGCCAGCTCGACGTCGTCGCCGCGATCGAGGGCCCGCAGCGAGCCGAGGTAGGTCGTGGTGAACACGAGCTGGCTGGCGAAACCGAGGAGGTCGAGGGCTTCGGGCCGATCCTCCTTGCGGATGGCGCCGATCGCGAGGTGGTTCTTGCGGAGCATCACCTCCTCCGCATCCTTGGCTCGGAACTCGGGGTCGTCCTGCTTCTCGATGGCCTTCTCGAAGAACGGCGCGGGCCCGTCGGACCTCAGCTTCGTTCGTAGCGCCTCGCGGTGCTCGGGGTCGGCGTACTCCTCGGCGTATCCCGGCGGCTCGAAGATGTGCGAGTCCGCGTCGTGGACGGTCCGGCCTTCGACATAGGGCATGGCAACAGCCTATTTGGGGGAATCGTCAGGAGTTCGGGGGATCAGCATGGCCAACTGCCGGAACCGTGCCACGAGTCGACCGTCTGCCGTCCAGAGCTCGCCGTCCTCGTCGAGGAGCCCGCCGGCGATCGTCCGTGTCGAGAGCTCTGCGCGGAGCCACGGCTCGTCCGCGGGCGGCCGTCCGAACACGTGCACGGTGAGCTCGATGGTGGGGAGCCAGCCGATCTCGGTGTGGCCGAGCAGCGTCGGCGGGAACCCGTCGGCGAGCGCGAGCAGCATCATCGGCGTGACCGTGTCCTCGTCCCGGAAGCGAACCCAGCCTCGGAGCGACGGCCGCTTCGGCTGCTCGCCGGGCCCCCATCCGCCGTCGGGATCGGTGCGGATCTCGAAGTTGCGCAGCGACTTGGTGAGCGAGCGCTCGCCCACCGCTGTGGTCAGCAGCCCGAACAGGTCGGTGCACCCGTCCACCGGTGGCAGTGGGGGGAGCTCGACCGGTATGGCGAACGGGCCCTCGGCGGCGCGGGTGACGAGGTCGCCGAACGAGCCGACGACGCGTATGCGCTCCCGGTCGTCCTGCCACAGCTCGCCTGTCGCGGTGGCGTAGGTCCGGCCGGGTTTGACCAACGTCGACCGGACGGACGCCGGCCCGTTCGTCGCGGCTGCGAGGTAGTGGCCGGTGACGGCGAAGGGATCGGGTTGACCGGTGACTTCCCCGAGGGCTCTTGCAACGGTCGCCAGCAGGACACCGCCGTTCTGGTTGCGGCCGACGTTCCATCGCTCCGCGAGGTCGACGGAACCGTCGGCCGAAGGGGTGGTGTCAGCGTCGAACGGGGAGGGCGGCATCCGTGTTGTCTAGGCGCTCGGATCTTGACCCGATGTCCGAAGGATCCGAACGGTACGGCCGATGAGGGTGGCGTGACCGATGCTCCTCGCCGGGTGCCGATGACCGTCGGCCCTGCGTCGTCGGCATCCGCGCGCCTCTGGGCGGCGGCATCTCGAAGGTCGCTCGATGCCATCCGGGGGCGGCCCGACCTCGGTGTCCCCGCCGACGTGGTCCTGCGTTTCGAGAACTACCTCGAGGAGTGGGTGCCGATGATGGACGGGGAGGTGTTCGCGTGGACGGGCGAGGTCGACCCCGACGAGCTGCGACACCTCGCCGCGCACTGGGCGCGCCTGGTGAACCTGGCGCGTGACGACGAGGAGACCGACCTCGCGCCCGCCGATCCCGGCGGCCAGGAGTTCTACGACGCGTTGGCCACGGGCCTCGTGCTGGCGCTCGCGGCTGCCGACGAGGACGAGGCGGAGCTGTTCGCCCCGAAGTTCGAGGAGGTCGTGCCCGAGTTCGACGACGTGCGGACCTCTGCGCCCGTCGGGAGGCGACGGGTCGTGCTCGTCGACGACCACCCCGACATCCGCATGCTGGTGCGCATCGGCCTCGAGGCCCACGGCGGGTTCGAGATCCTGAGCGAGGCCTCTGACGGAGAGGAAGCGGTGCGTGCCGTCAGCGATGCGCGCGGTTGCCCCGATGCCGTCCTCCTCGACCTCACGATGCCCGTCATGGACGGCATGACCGCGCTCCCGTTGATCCTCGATCAGTGCCCCGAGACACACGTGGTCGTGTTCTCGGCTGACGACTCCGTCGCAAATCGCGACCGGGCGCAGGCCCTGGGCGCTGTGGGATTCCTCCGCAAGGACGCCGGCGTCGCCGACATCGCGGCGGCGCTCAGCGAGCGTTAGCGCGTTGGCGGCCGAGCCCGTCACCAGGACCGAGCGGCTTCGTCACGGCGGTTGGCCGCAACGGACCATCCAGCTTCGTTGCAACAGGAATAGTTCGCAACACAACTGGTTGAAGAGCACATGTCCACGAACACCAAGACCCAACAGGTCCAAGTCCCCGGCTACGTCTCCGGCACCTGGCAGCTCGACCCCGTACACACCGACGTGTCCTTCACCGTTCGCCACATGATGGTGTCGAAGGTCCGCGGCAAGTTCCACGGGGTCACCGGCACGATCGTGCTCGCCGAGCACCCGCTCGACTCCACCGTCAGCGCCGACGTCGACCTGTCCACCATCGACACGGGGAACGCGCAGCGCGACGACCACATCCGCTCGGCCGACTTCTTCGGGGTCGAGACGCACAAGACGATGTCGTTCCGCAGCACGTCCGTCACGCCGACGGACGATGGCTTCGCCGTCGCCGGCGAGCTCACCCTGCACGGCGTCACCCGCCCGGTCACGCTCGGCCTCGAGGTGAACGGCTTCACGAAGGACCCCTACGGCGGCACCCGCTCGGGCTTCACCGCAACCACGACGATCAACCGCAAGGACTTCGGCATCACGATCGACATGCCGATGGACGGCGGCGGCGCCGTCATCGGCGACAAGGTTCAGGTGCTGCTCGAGATCGAGGCCGTGCTGGATCAGGAACCAGCCGTTCTGCAGGCGTAGCCCGACGACGCCGGGCAGCCATCGGTGCGGCAGAATCGCCGCATGCCGGCCAACCCCCTCAACGTCGACGACTTCGGAGGCGAGCTCCTCAACCTCGCCATGTCCGAAGGAGCGCGCCCACTCCTCGACCAGGTCAAGACCTTCATCGCCGACGAGGTCGAGCCGATCACGGCCGAGTACTTCCGCCTCGGCGAGGACCGCGAGGATCGGTGGAGCTATGCACCCGGTCAGCTCGAGCTCCTCGACGGCGTCAAGGCCAAGGCCAAGGCGAACGGTCTGTGGAACTTCTTCCTTCCCAACGCGGAGACCGGCCAGGGCCTGAGCAACCTCGACTACGCCTACATCGCCGTCGAGCTCGGCAAGAACCCCCTCGCCAGCGAGTGCCTCAACTGCGCGGCGCCGGACACGGGGAACATGGAGGTCCTCGAGCGGGTCGGGACGCCGGAGCAGAAGCGGCAGTGGCTCGAGCCGCTCCTCGAGGGCGAGATCCGCTCCGCGTTCGCGATGACCGAACCGAACATGGCGAGCTCCGACGCCCGCAACATCTCGACGACCGCCGTCCTCGACGGCGACGAATGGATCATCAACGGGGAGAAGTACTACATCTCCGGCGCCGGCGACCCGCGTTGCAAGATCATGATCGTGATGGTGCGGACGTCGCCGAACGCGCCCTCCCATCTCCAGCAGTCGCAGATCCTCGTGCCGTTGCCGCACCCCGGAGTCGAGATCCTCGGCCCGATGCGGGTCTTCGGACGGGACGACGCACCCCACGGGCACATGCACCTCCGCTTCACCGACGTGCGCGTGCCGAAGGAGAACGTCCTCCTCGGCGAGGGTCGTGGCTTCGAGATCAGCCAGCTCCGCCTCGGACCCGGCCGCATCCACCACTGCATGCGGTCCATCGGGGCGGCCGAGCGGGCATTGCAACTGATGGTCGAGCGGGGCCTGTCCCGTGACGCCTTCGGCAAGCCGCTGATCCAGCTCGGCAAGAACGTGGAGCTCGTGTCCCGGGCCCGCATCGAGATCGAGGCCATGCGACTGATGGTGCTCAAGGCGGCCAAGGCGATGGACCTCATGGGCAACGCCGAGGCGCGCGTGTGGGTCAGCGCCGTCAAGGCGATGGTGCCCGAGCGGGTGTGCCAGATCATCGATCAGGCGATCCAGATCCACGGCGCCACCGGGGTGTCGCAGTGGACGCCGCTCGCCGACATGTACACCTCCCAGCGCACGCTTCGTCTCGCGGACGGACCGGACGAGGTCCACCACATGGTCGTGGGCCGGGCGGAGATCGCCCGCTACCAGCGGCCCGTCGGCTAGGGCGACCGACGCACGGGCACGACCTCCGGGACGTGCTCCGAAGCGGGCCCGCCGCTGGGGAACCACTCGACCGTGCGGAGCCCGCCGTCGCCCGCCGCAAGGACGAACCGGTCGTCGACGACGGCGAGACCCGGCCCCCAGACGGTCCAGAGCCAGTCGATCGGGAGCCGAAGGTCGACGCCGCTGCCGCCCTGGGAAAGGCGGCCCCGGACCTCGGGAGTTCCGGTCCCGACACGGATGCGGACGGGCACGAGGGCATCGGGGCGTCGGTGGGCGTCGACGGAGGCGAGGCTTCGAACGAAGGCGCGTCGCGCCCGGGTCTGCGTCGCCCGGACGACCAGCGAGACACGAGCCGGGTCGATGGCGGCCCGTCGGGCGGCATCCATGGCGACGCGCTTCTGCAGGCGCGGTCCGAACAGGACCCGCGCCGCCGCCGGGTCCGTCGGCCAGTACTCCCAGTAGTTGCCGACCCAGTCCTCGCGGGCGGCGACGAGGCGATCGCCTTCCACGTCGTCGGCCCAGGCGCGCAAGAAGCGGGCACCGTCGACGGCGTCGTCGTAGACCGCGGCGTAGATGAGGCACGCGGGGAGCTCGGCGCCGAGGCCGAGCAACGACCGTTCGGCGACGAGGTCGTGGTCGTGGAGCTGCAACTCGACCGCCGACGCGGTGGCGCGGTGGATGATGCCGCCGCAACGGATCTCGGCGACGCCGTCTCCGTCACACTCGATCACCGCCACCGCGTTGCGCCGTTCGATGTCCAGTCGTCGCAGCCGCCCCCAGACCGCGGCGAACCGATCCTCGGGCACTACGGTCGCCGACATCCGGCCCGCTCGCTACGCATCGTCATCGCTGACGGTACCCGTAGCTGCCGACGTCTTCGGCAGGGCGCGCAGCGAGTGCGCGCGTGGTCGGCAACTCGAAAAAGGGGTTGACGCCTGGCCATTCGATTCGTAAGGTGACCTCGCGAAGGCGGCTCTTCGGAGCCCCCTGCGATAGCAGTCCTCCCCACAGGGTGAGGGCTTTTTCGGGGTTTTCGCATTCGAAAAATCCGTTGCCTTCTTCGGCGCGCCCTCGTATGGTCGCTCTTCCACGAAGGGGGGCCGGGTGGCGGTTGGGGTCGGTGCGGCGGCGTTGTTGGGGGCGGTGGGGCGTGTCGATCGGCGCCTCGCCCGGTGCGCAGAGGCGAACGGCAAGTTGGTGCCGCTCTTCTTCTCGGACCAGCTGGACGAGATCGCAAGGGCACGACAGATCTGCCGTGAGTGCCCGGTGATGGAAGCGTGCCTCGAGGGCGCGCTGGAGCGGCAGGAGCCCTGGGGCGTGTGGGGGGGCGAGCTGCTCGCGAACGGCGCGATCCTCGCCAACAAGCGGCGCCGGGGCCGGCCTCGCAAGGACGAGCTGGTCGCCCAGCCGGCGTGATCGCTTCGACCTAGAGGTGAGGGCGCCGGCGCACGCGCGCCGGCGCCAGGTGGAAGTCGCCCAGCACGCCGCGGACCTCCTCGCGCAGTGCCTCCTCGAGCTCCTCTCGAGAGATCGGGCGCGGAGGCAACCCATGGCGGAGGCGAAGCTTGCGCAGCGCGACGGGTCCGTGGGTCCAGAACCTCCGCGCGGCTGCGAGGTCGCGGAGCAGCGCCGGTCGAAGGTAGGGCTCGGCGTGCTGGATCCCCGACGAGAGGTCGTCGAGGAGTCGCGACCCCGTCCCGGCGAGCAGGCGATGGAGGGCTGGTCGGCGCGCCGTCGCCAAGGGCACGGATGCCTTGAACGGCGGCGAGGGGCCCGAGATGGCGCGCGGGTATGCGCCACCGCCGCCGGTCGCCCAGAGAAGCCGGAGCAGCGCCGTGAGCCCGTCGCTGCAGGCGATGCCCGGCGCGGACGACAGGCCCTTCCCGAGGTGCGGGAAGCAGCCGTACACGCGCGCGGTGGAGGGCGTTCCCGCGGGGTCCTCGATGATGGCGAACTCACACGTGTCGTCGACGGGCGTGACGACGAGGTACGTCCAGCGTCCGTTGTCGACGAGCGATGCGTTCAACGGCGGCTGCAGGGCGACGATGAGGTCGGCCTCCCGTGCCGCGGCCGACTCCTCGTCGGCGAGGATCTCCCATCTGACGTCGCGCACCTCGGCGTAGATCGCCGTCCGACGACGCTCTCGCGCCGATGGCACCTCCTTGGCGTGTTGCTGCAGGCGACGACGCAAGTTGGCGGCCTTGCCGATGTAGAGGAGGTCGCGCGCCTCGCCGAGGAAGAAGTACACGCCGGCCGACGTCGGGGCGGCGGCGGCGGCGGTGACCAGATCTGTCACTCGGCCAACCGTAGGTGCGACCACTCAGATCACGGGCGCTCCTCCGAGGTTCGCGCCGTCCCGTCCCTGCAGCGCGAGGGCGCACACGTTGGCGGCTGACTGGACGAAGGTCACCTCGATCGGGCCGAAGGTCCGCGGGCGAGCCGTGCAGTGCACCGCGATCGCGGCCCGCCCATCGGGCTGCCACCGCACGGGGACGCAGACGCCGCTCCTCGCGGCCTGTTCTCCCGCCAGCGGGCCGCGGTCGAAGCGCCGCTCGGCCTCGAAGTCCTGGACGGTGATCGGCCGCTGCGACTGGAGGGAAAAGGCGATGTGCGAACCGAACGGCTCGCTCGCCGGCAAGGTGGACGCCGGCTCCTCGGCCGTCGATGCGAGCACGACGAGATCGCCGGTGGGGCGCGCCGACTCGACGAAGGCGACGTGGCTGGCGTCGAGGGCTCGCGCGACCCCGCGGACCGCCGTCTCGACGACGGCAGAAGCCGGGTCGCCCGCGAGCACGGATTGGGTCAGGGCGGCCACGACGCCGTGGTACGCCGCGCTCGAGCTCTCGTCGCCCGGTCGGTGGCGCCCGGAGACGTCGACGGTCATGACGATGGCGCCATCGGGCGCGCCGTCCTCGCCGTTCAGCGGGACGACGCGGATCTGATCGTGGAGGCGGCGGCGCTCGCCGGCGTCGACCTCGCCGACCCCACGCGTCTGGAAGGTAGACGGCTCGCCCTCGAAGGCTCGGCGCAGCCCGCCGGCGACCGACACGGCCAGCGACGAAGGAAGGAGCTCGAGCAGCGGTCGGCCTACGGCGTCCGGCGCCGGAAGGTCGTAGGCGATCACGGCGGCGGGGTTCCAGCTGAGGACGATCCCGTTCCGGTCGACGGCGATCATGGCGTCCTCGCTCGCGTCGACGAGCTGGCCGAGCCGCGCCGCTCGCTGTTCGGCCGCCTTCGTCCGTTCGAGATTGCGGAAGACACCGATGACGCCGCGATACTGGCCGCCCGGTCCGAGGAGGGGTCCGGCGGCGACCTCGGCATCGACGTCTGCCGCGGCTTCGGTGTGCATCCGCACCTCGTAGGTGAGACGCTCGCCCTGGCGGAGTCGCCGGAAGGCGTCGGCGACGCGGCGCTGGTTCTCCTCGTCGAGGTACGTGCCGCCACCCCTGCTCTCCATCCGCTCCTTGGTCGAGCCGAGCATTGCCGCGATCGCGGGGTTCGCGTAGAGGACCTCGCCGGCGGCGTTGGCGACGACGACACCCGCGGGGACGGCGTCGAGGAGGGAAGCATCGAAGACGATGGCGCCCGTGTCGCGGTGCTCCGCGATGGCCCGCGCCGCCGACGCCGCGGCCCAGCCCTTCCCGATCAGCGCCACCAACTCTTCGACGGCGGAGACGTCCGCGGCGCCGTATCGCCGCTGCCCGCCGGGGGTCCGGTCGGGTGTCAGCAGGCCTTCGTACCGCTCCCAGCGCCGGAGGGTCGGGATGTCCACCCCCGTCCGTCGCGCCAAGTCCCCGATGGACAACGTCAGTTCGTCCATTCGCACCAATGTAGGGCCGGAGCAGCGGGAATGCCCGAAACCTCGCAAAAGGGATAGCATTCCTCACACGCCGCAGAGCAACCGTGGCGAGCACAGCAGTGTCGGGCGATCCCAGGGGGTGGGTGCGTGAGCGACACCAGCAGGGTTCCTACGCAACCGGGGCGGGCGGCGATCGAGTCCGCCATTCGATCCCGAGCGTTTCGGCTCGTGTACCAGCCGATCGTCCACCTCGAGACCGGCGAGCTCAACGGCGTCGAGGCGCTGTGCCGGTGCGACGACGGAACACCCGCCGACCAGTGGTTCGCGGCGTGCGAGCACTTCGGTCTGGCGTCCCAGATGGACGTCGCCGTGCTCGAGCTGGCGCTGCAGGACATCGACGAGCTGCCCGACGGCTATGTCGCCATCAACTTGTCGGCGACGACTCTCGCGGACGCTCCCCCCTCGCTCTTGGCGACCGTCGACGAGGCCGCGCGGCGCCGGCAAATCGTCCTCGAGTTGACCGAGCACGCCGCGGTCGACGACTACCCGGCGACGACGGCTTCGCTCACGGCGTTGCGGAGCGCCGGCGTCCTGTTCGCCGTCGACGATGCCGGCGCCGGGCACTCGACGTTCCGCCACATCATCCGTCTCGGCCCGGACATGATCAAGCTCGACCGGTCGATCACCGAGCACATCGACGGGGACGCCACGCGGCGGGCGCTGGTCGGGGCCATGGTGATCTTCGCGGGCGAGATCGGTGCCGTCGTCGTTGCCGAGGGGATCGAAACGCCGGACGAGCTCCGGACGTTGCGGTCCGCGGGCGTGTCGCGTGGCCAGGGATACGGGCTGGCGCGTCCCCAGCGCCTCCCGCTGGCGCCCCTCGCGTACCGACCGACGCCGTTCCTGGATCTCGTGGCACAGTCCGAACAAGACGACGCGATGCCATCGGTGCCGCGGTCCCTCGATCCCAGGCAGGCGGCGTATCGGATGCGCGCCGCCATCGCTTCGCTGTCCAACGGCGTCCGCCTCCTGCGCCGATCGGACGGGCAGATGGGCATCGAGGAGTTCCGCGGGTTGTGCGCCTCGCTCGGCCGTCAGATCGGGCGGTTGAGCGAGGACCTCGAGGACGTGGTCGCGTTGGCCACGGAATCGTCCGCGTCCGAGTCGCACCTCGACTGAGGCCTGCCCGGTGGTGCCGCGTCGCTAGTGTCCGCGGGGATGACGCCACCGACCTTGCGCCGCGACGTCCGGGGCCACGTGCTGGTCCTGACGCTCGACCGTCCGGATCGTCTGAACGCCCTCGACGCGTCGCTGCGAGACGGGATCCCGGCTGCGTTCGCCGACGCCCAAGCGGATCCGGCGGTGCGGGCGATCGTGGTCACCGGAGAGGGGCGGGGGTTCTCGTCGGGGGTCGACCTGTCCGGGCCCCGTCCGGCCACCGAGCCTGCATCAGCCGCCGATCCTCTCGACGAGCTCGGATGGGTTGGCCGCCAGGCGTTGGCGGTGCACGGCTGCGACAAGCCGACCATCGCCGCCGTCAACGGTGTGGCCGCGGGGGCGGGGATGAGCCTCGCGTTGGCCTGCGATCTGCGCGTCGGTTCGGCGGCAACGCGGTTCCGCACCGTGTTCCTCGAGCGGAACCTCTCGCCTGACTCGGGCATGAGCTGGTTCCTTCCACGCATCGTCGGCTACTCGCGCGCCGCGGACCTGTTGTTCACGAGCCGCGACGTCGGAGGCGAGGAGGCCTACCGGCTGGGGTTGCTCGACCGGTTCGTCGACTCGACGGACGCGTCCTCGTTGGTGGACGAAGCGGTGGCGCTGGCGACGCAGATCTCGTCGTTGCCGCCGGTGGCGATGCGGTCGGCGAAGCGGGTCCTCCAACACAACCTGGGCGTCGGTCTCGAAGAGGCGCTGCGCTACGAGATGGCGGGCCTCGGGTACGCCAGAAAGGCCCGCAACGACGGCGTCGAGGCAATGGCGAGCTTCCGGGAGAAGCGCCCGCCGAACTTCACCGGCACGTAGCCACCGCCCATCGACGGGGTGCAGTGCTCTGTCGGCTTGAAGCGCCCTCGGTAGGATTCGAACCTACGCCACCGCCTCCGGAGGGCGGTGCTCTATCCCCTGAGCTACGAGGGCGTGCCTTGCGGCCGGGCAATGCTAGTTCCTGCCTGCTCAGGGGCTGCACGCCCTACAGTGAACGTCGTGCCCGACGCCAAGGTCTTGTTGGTCGATGACGACCCGGTGATCCTCAAGCTCCTTCAGGTGAACTTCGAGATGGAGGGCTACCGGGTCACGACGGCGAACGACGGGGTCGAGGGACTCGAGAAGGCACGGGCAGATCGTCCCGACATCGTCCTGCTCGACATCATGATGCCGAGGATGGACGGGCTCCAGGTCACCAAGGAGCTCAAGGGCAACGACGACACCAAGGACATCCCGATCATCCTGCTGTCGGCCAAGGCGCAAGCGTCCGACGTGCAGGCCGGCAAGGACATGGGCGCCGACGACTACCTCACCAAGCCGTTCGATCCCCTCGAGCTCCTCGAGCGCGTGAACGAGCTCCTCGAAGGCGGCGGCCGGGAGTACTAGCGGTTCGCCGGGCTCAGCTGGCGAGCTGCATGGGGAGCACCACGGCGCCGCGGGGGTACGTCGTCCAGTGTTGGCCGTCGGGGGTGGTGATGGTGAGGGTGCCGTCTGCTGCGAGGTCCTGACGCCATCGTCGCCGGTGCAACAGGTGGTGGTGGCGGCTGCAGGCGAGGACCATGTTGTGGAGTGAGG
>DATLED010000066.1:0-46972 GCA_035525495.1 Acidimicrobiales bacterium
TGGCGCAAGATCCGGACCGGCCTGTCCGCCGGCCGCGTGCAGAGCCCGGCGGTCCGCCTCGTGGTCCAGCGCGAGCGCGAGCGGATGGCGTTCGTGCCGTCGTCGTACTGGTCCCTCGAGGCCGCGTTCGCGGGGACGAACCCGGACTTCACCGCCGCGCTCACGGCGGTCGACGGTCGGAAGGTCGCCGCCGGCAAGAACGACTTCGATGCGACGGGCGCGCCGGCGAAGGCCGACACGGTCGTCCTGGACGAGGCGGCAGCCCTCGGCTTGTCCGCCCGGCTCGACGACGCCGCCTTCGCGGTGACCTCCGTCGAGACGTCGCCCTACCGGTCACGGCCGAAGCCGCCGTTCATCACCTCGACGTTGCAACAGGTCGGTGGGAGCCGGCTGCGGATGAGCGCGCAGCAGGTGATGCGCGTCGCCCAAGGGCTCTACGAGCGCGGCTTCATCACCTACATGCGCACGGACTCGACGACGCTCTCGCAGACCGCTCTCGACGCGGCCCGCACGCAGATCCGGTCAATGTTCGGAGCGCAATACGTTCCGGACGCGCCGCGCACGTACGCGTCGAAGTCGAAGAACGCGCAGGAGGCCCACGAGGCGATCCGGCCCGCAGGGGAGTCGTTCCGTTCTCCCGACCAGGTGGGCGCGGAGCTTCGCGGCGCCGACCTCGAGCTCTACCGGCTGATCTGGCAGCGGACGCTGGCCTCGCAGATGCCCGACGCCACCGGGCACACGGTGCGCGTGCGCATCAACGCCGCGTCCTCCGCCGGGGAGCAGACCGAGTGGACGACGTCGGGCCGGACGATCACCTTCCCCGGGCACCTCGCCGTCTACGGGTTCGCCGGCGACGACGCCGAGGCGGGCGACGACGAGGAAGCGCGACGGCTGCCGCAGTTCGAGGAGGGTCAGCCGCTCCCGTCGCCGGCGATCGCGGCCGAGGGGCACACGACCCAACCGCCGGCCCGCTACACCGAGGCGCAGCTCGTCAAGGCCCTCGAGGAGAAGGGCATCGGCCGTCCATCGACCTACGCGTCGATCATGGAGACGATCCAGAACCGGGGCTACGTCCGCAAGAAGGGCCAGGCGCTCATCCCGACGGCCGACGCGTTCGCCGTGGTGAACCTGCTCGAGGGCCACTTCACCCAGCTCGTCGACTACGACTTCACAGCCCGCATGGAGAACGACCTCGACGAGATCGCGGCGGGGACGGCGGAGCGCGAGCCCTGGCTCAACAAGTTCTGGTTCGGCAACGGATCGCCCGGCTTGCGGGGGCTGTGCGACAACGCGCTCGCGGATGCCGACCCGGCGGCCGTGAACGCCATCCCCATCGGGCTCGATCCCGAGGGCGAACCGATCGTCGTGCGCAACGGCAAGTACGGCGCGTACGTGAAGCGCGGCGAGGACACGGCGACGCTTCCCGAGGACCTCGCCCTCGACGAGCTCACGCCCGAGAAGGCGCTGGAGCTCCTGGCGGCGCCGAAGGGCGACACGCCGATCGGGCAGGACGAAGCATCCGGGCTGCCGGTGTACGTCAAGGTCGGTCGGTACGGCCCCTACGTCCAGCTCGGCGACGCCGACACGCTGCCGGCGAAGCAGAAGCCGAAGATGGCGTCGCTGTTCAAGGACATGGCGCCCGAAGCGGTGACGGTCGAGGACGCGCTGCGGTTGCTGTCGTTGCCTCGGATCGTCGGCGTCGACGCCTCCACCGGTGAGGAGATCACAGCGCAGAACGGCCGCTACGGCCCGTACCTCGCCAAGGGCAAGGACAGCCGCTCGCTCGATCGCGAAGAGCAGTTGTTCACGATCTCCCTCGACGAGGCGATGGCGATCTACGCGCAGCCGAAGACGTTCGGTCGGGCGCGCGCCGCCGCCAAGCCGCCGCTGCGCGACCTCGGCGTCGACCCCGCCGTCGACAAGCCCGTCGTGATCAAGGAGGGCCGGTTCGGTCCGTACATCACCGACGGCGAGTACAACGCGACCGTGCCCAGGAGCGAGTCCGTCGAGGAGATCACCCTCGAGCGGGCCTTCGAGCTGCTGGCCGACAAGCGGGCTGCGGGGCCGCCGACGAAGAAGGCCAAGAAGGCCGGCGCCACCAAGAAGGCCGCAGCCAAGAAGTCGGCCGCGACGAAGAAGGCCGGGACGAAGAAGGCCGGGACGAAGAGGGCCGGCGCCAAGAAGCCTTCGTCGTGACGACCCTCAGCCCCGCGACCTCCTAGCCTGGAACCGGTGGCTGAGGCGTTCTTGTCCGACGAACGAGGAAGCGATCCCGGCGAACCGCCCACGGTGCCCTCCATGGGAGCCGCCGACGACGACGTCGTCGGCCTACCCGACGAGGGCTTCAGCACGACGCGACTGTTCGGGTCGCCGTCCTTCTTCCGCCTCTGGCTCGCCCAGGTCGCGTCCTCGCTGGGGGACTGGATCGGCTTCGTCGCCATCACCGCGCTCGCCAGTCGCATCGCCGGCGGGGGATCACCCGAGGCCGCCGTCGGCGTCGTCCTCTCGGCCCGGCTGATCCCGGGGTTCTTCCTGGCGCCGGTGGCGGGTGTCCTCGTCGACCGGCTCGATCGCAAGAAGATGATGGTGGCGTGCGACATCGGACGAGGCATCGTCCTCGCCACGCTTCCGTGGGTCGACACGATCGCGGGACTCGTCGTGGCCTCGCTGTTCCTCGAGATCCTCACGTTGCTGTGGTCGCCGTCGAAGGAGGCCAGCGTGCCGCGACTCGTGCCGACGCACTACCTGCCGACGGCGAACTCGTTGTCCCTCGTCGCCGCCTACGGCACGTTCCCGATCGGGTCGGCGCTGTTCGCCGCGCTGGCCGGCGTGGCCAAGGTCCTCGGGAACTACGACGCCCTCAAGGGCCTCAGCGTCGACCAGGAGTTCGTCGCCATCTACTTCGACGTCTTCACCTTCTTCATCTCTGCGGTGCTGATCTCGACGCTCGTCCTGCCGAAGCTCGAGCGGGTCGCGGAGCCGGGGCGGCCGGAGACCAGCGGGATCGACTTCGGGCGGGCCGGGCGCGAGATGCGGGAGGGCCTCAGCGTCATCACCCACAGCCCGTTGATCCGGTCCGTGATGCTGGCCATCGCCACCGGGCTCATCGGCGGGGGGATGCTCGTCCCCCTCGGCCCGCGCTTCGCCAAGGAGACCCTCGGGGGCGGGTCGGCGGCCTTCGGTCTCCTGCTGACGGCGCTCGGCGGCGGGATGGCTGCGGGCATCGTCGGGCTCTCGATCCTGCAGCGCAAGCTGCCCCTCCAGCGGGCGTTCGTGTGGGCCGTCTTCGGCGCCGGCCTGTCGATCCTCGTCGGGGCCTCGATGTCGGACCTGCCGACGGCGCTGTTCTTCGTGGCCATGCTCGGTGTGTTCGCGGGGTCGATCTACGTCCTCGGGTTCACGATCCTGCAGTCGAACGTCGAGGACGAGGTGCGCGGCCGGATCTTCGCCGTCCTCAACACCCTCGTTCGCTTCTGCCTGCTTCTCGCGTTCGCCATCGCGCCGTTCCTGTCGTCGCTCCTGGACTCGGTCTCGCACCGGCTCGTCGACCGCCATGTCGAGCTGCTCGGCCTCGGCATCTCGGTTCCCGGCACGCGGCTGACGCTGTGGCTCGGCGGGCTGATCATCCTCGGCGCCGGCGCCCTCGCGATGGTGTCGATGAGGGAACGCCGGCCGGCTGCGTGATCGTCCCCCGCCCGGCGTGAGGTCGATCTGGGTCGCCTTCGAGGGCGGCGAGGGCAGCGGCAAGTCGACGCAGGCGGCCCGGCTGGCGGCGGCCCTCGACGCCGTGCTGACGCGCGAGCCGGGCGGGACCGCGGTTGGCGCGCAGGTGCGCGAGTTGCTGCTCGATCCGTCCGTGGCGTCGATGGATGCACGCGCCGAGGCGCTCCTGATGGCGGCCGACCGCGCGCAGCACATCGCCGAGGTGGTCCGTCCCGCGCTGGCCGCCGGACGGTCCGTCGTCAGCGACCGCTCGGCTTACTCGTCGTTGGCGTATCAAGGCGTGGGGCGCGGGATCGGCGTCGACGCCGTGTGGGAGTTGTGCGACTGGGCGACCGACGGGTTGTGGCCGGACGTCGTCATCGCCATGGACGTCGCCGAGGAAGTCAGCTCCGCCCGCATGAAGCCCACGCCGGACCGTCTCGAGTCGGCGGGCGCCGACTTCCACGAGCGCGTCGCGGAGGGCTTCCGGATCCTCGCCGACCGGTTCGCCGACCGGTGGCTCGTCGTCGACGGAGCGGGATCGGTGGACGAGGTCGAGGGCCGGGTCGGCTCCGTGCTCGACGCGTGGGTGGCGGCTCGGTCGTGACCGAGGATGTGTACGCCGCCGTCGTCGGCCAGGACCGGGCCGTCCGCAACCTCCGGGCGGCGGCGCGCTCGCCGGTGCACGCCTACCTGTTCGTCGGGCCGTCCGGCGTCGGCATGCGAGAGGCGGCCGCCGCCTTCGCCGCGGACCTGCTCTGCGCGGACGCGGGGTGTGGAGCGTGCGTGTCGTGTCGCAACGCCCTGCACGAGCGCCACCCGGACGTGACGGTGATCGAGCGGCGCGGCGCGTCGATCTCGAAGGAGCAGATCGACGAGATCATCCAACGGTCGGTGCGACCGCCCTCCGAGGGACGCCACAAGGTGATCGTGCTCGTCGACTTCCACCTCGTCGACCAGCAGTACGCAAAGATCCTCAAGACGATCGAGGAGCCTCCCGCGAGCACCGTGTTCGTCGTCCTGGCGGAGCGGCTGCCGCCCGAGCTCGTCACGATCGCGTCGCGCTGCGTGCGTGTCGACTTCGCGCCGCTCGCCGCCGATGCGTTGGCGGAGGCGCTGGTGTCCGAGGGCGTCGACCGTGACGTCGCGGCATCGCTGGCGGCGGCCAGTGGGGGTCGCATCGACCGGGCGCGACTACTCGTCGGCGACAGCGGGTTCGCGGCGCGGCAGGAGGCCTGGTGCTCGGTACCGTCGCGGCTCGACGGGACGGGTGCGGCGGTGGCGATGCTCGCCGACGAGCTGCTGGCCTCGATCGAGTCCGTGCTCGAGCCGCTGCAGGCGCGCCAATCGGCGGAGGTGGTGGAGCTGGCCGAGCGCATCGAGCGCTACGGCGAGCGCGGCTCCGGGCGCAAGGACCTGGAGGACCGGCACAAGCGGGAGATCCGCCGCGTGCGAACGGACGAGCTGCGCTTCGGCATGGCGTCGCTGACCGCCGTCTACCGCGACCTGCTCGTCGACGGGGCGTCGGTCATCGGCCGAGCGGGAGCGATGCGTGCCATCCGCGCGCTCGACGCCGCCGCCGAGTCGCTCATCCGCAACCCCAACGAGACCCTCCTGCTGCAGGGGTTACTCGTCGCGCTGTCCGAAGCGGCCGGGATAACCTGACCGCTCCCGCCCGGGTAGCTCAGACGGCAGAGCAACGCACTCGTAATGCGTAGGTCAAGGGTTCGATTCCCTTCTCGGGCTCCACGATGAGCGCCCGCCGGCCCGACGCGCGGATCGTCCTCGTCCTCGTCGTGGCTTTCGGGTTGCGGCTGGCGTGGGCGCTGACGACGACGCGCACGCCGATCGTCGTCGAGTCGGGCGACGCGTACTCGTACTTCTTCTACGGCCGACAGTTCGCGCGCGGCGGTGGCTACCTCAACCTCGACGGATCCGGCCGGGCGACCGCGTACTACCCACCGGGCTATCCGGCGATCCTCGGCGGCTTGTTCTGGCTCCTCCTGCACACGCCGCTGCCCGACCGGTCCGCCGCACTCGCCATGGCGGGCAGCCTCCTGAACGTCGCGTTCGGTACGGGGTCCGTCCTCCTGCTGCACGTGATCCTCCGCACGATGGCAACGGAACGGACGGCGCTGATCGGTGCCGCCCTGCTGGCGCTCTGGCCGAACGCCATCTTCTACGTGTCGACGTTGCAACTGGAGACGACGTTCGTCTTCCTCTCGCTCGCCGCCCTCGCGATCGTCGCCACCCACGACTGGTCGGCGGGGCCGCCGTCCTGGCGACGAGTCGGCCTCTTCGGTGCCTCCCTCGCTGCCGTCTGCCTCGTCCGCCCGTTCGCCGCCCCCTTCGTCGTCGTCCCGGCCCTCGCCGCCGTCGTGGTCGGGTTCGGCGCCAGGCGAGCGGCTCTCGTCGCCGTCAGCGCGCTCGCGCCGTTCGTCGTGCTGCTGATCCCGTGGACGCTGCGCAACGAACGGGCGATGGGCGCGGCGCTGCCCTTCTCGTCGAACACCGGCGACACGGTCTGCCTCGACCGGAGCCTCGACGCGGAGGGTGGGTTCCGCTTCGCCGACCACGAGGGCTGCGCCGACCCGGGCCTCGGCGAGGTCGAGCGCAACGCCCGCAGCACCCGCCTCGCCATCGAGTTCGTGAAGCACCATCCCGCACGGGAGGCGTTGCAGATCGTGCGTCGGTTGCGCCTCATCTTCGGCGACGACAACGACGGTCTGTCGGCGGTGGAGCGCGGCCCCCACCACCCGTTCCTCCCGGACTCGCTCCGCACGACCCTGCGGCGAACCGCCGACGGCTGGTTCTTCGTGATGCTCGTCCTTGCGGCCATCGGACTCCTGCGGCTCTGCGTGTCCGCCCGGCGCGCCGGCCGCGTGGCCTCGGCTCGAGCGGTGCTGCTCGTCCTGCCCTTCCTGTCGCTGACCGCGACGGCGGCGTTGCTGTGGGGGACGCCCCGGTTCCACCTCCCGACGATCCCGTTCCTCGCCGCCTTCGCCGCCTGCGGGTTGGCTCCCCGCCGCGTCGGTGCCTGACGGGTTGCCGGGAAACGTCCCGGGGAACACCCCCAGGATGCGCTGCCGCTTCACCTGGTTCGCCGCCGGGCTCCTCGCCCTGGTCCTCGCCGTCCCCTTCGTGCAGGCGCGGGCCGGGTCGCCGGCGCAGGCGGCGACGCCGGGTCCGACGGCGCAGAGCGACCGGTGGGCGCTCGTGGTCGGCGTCACCGACTACGCGGGCCGCACCGCCTCGACCGCCGCCGGTGCGGCTGACGCCGCCGACTTCCGCGAGGCCCTCCTCCGCAACGGCTTCCCCTCCGACCACATCCTCACGCTGACCGAGCGGCAGGCGACGGGCGCCGGCATCCGGAGCGGCTTGCGGTGGCTCGTCGACCACAGCTCCCCGAACGCCTTCTCCGTCTTCCACTACTCCGGCCACGTGAAGCAGCTCAGCGGCGATCGCGACCACGACGGCGAGAAGGTCGACGAGTACCTGTGGGGATCGGACAACGTCTTGCTCGCCGACGCCGAGCTCGCCGACGCGGCCCGTTCGCTCCGTGGTCTCGCGTGGGTCGACATCGCCGGTTGCGAGGGGGCGGGTTTCGATGACGGCATCTCGGCGCCGAACCGTCTGTTCACGGCGTCGTCCAGGGAGACCGAGAAGTCCTACGAGCACCCGGGCTGGAACAACTCGGTGTTCACGGGCCTCGAGATCGACCAGGCGTTCCTCCAGGGGATGGGCGACGGCGACGGGAACGGCAAGGTCTCGATCCAGGAGGCATTCGCCTTCGCATCGGACCGGGCCCCCCAGGTGACCGCCAGGCAGCGTCGGGGCGCGCAGCACCCCGTGGGCGCCGGCGGCGACGGTCCGGAGTGGTTCCTCGACGGTCCGCCGCCCCCCCCGCCGCCGCCGCCGTCACCGCCGCCTGCGAGCGAACCGTCGCCGGAGGGTCCGTCCTGTAGCACCGTCATCTGCTGGGGCTGAGGTCGAGGCAGTTCCCGGCTCGGCGGCCGTCTGAGGGACGGCGGGACGTGCCGGGTAGGGTGCCCCGCATGTCGGAACAGGGCGTCGACCACGCCCGACAGGACCAGTTCACCTCCCAGGCGATGGAGCACATGCCGGCCCTGTACTCGGCGGCGATGCGCATGACGCGCAGCCCGTCCGACGCGGAGGATCTCGTCCAGGAGACCTACCTGAAGGCGTACCGCGCGTGGCACAGCTACCAGCAGGGGACGAACCTGAAGGCGTGGCTGTACCGCATCCTCACGAACACCTTCATCAACAGCTACCGATCGAAGAAGCGGCGTCCGGAGCAGACCGAGCTCGATGAGGTCGAGGACCTGTACCTGTATCGCCGGCTCGGCGGGCTCGAAGCCGCGGCCGCCGGTCGCAGCGCCGAGGACGAGGTGATGGACCTGTTCACCGACGGGGAGGTCAAGGGCGCCATCGAGGCGCTCCCGGACAACTTCCGGATGGCCGTCCTGCTCGCCGACGTCGAAGGCTTCTCCTACAAGGAGATCGCCGAGATCCTCGACATCCCGATCGGCACGGTCATGTCCCGGCTTCACCGTGGAAGAAAAGCGCTGCAGAAGTCGTTGTTCGAGTTCGGTACGCAGAGGGGGCTCGTGGGAGACCGGGATGGCTGACGAGGTTGAGGCGGGCGGGCGGGGAGATCCCGACGACGTCGACTGCAACTCGGTCGTCAAGGAGCTCTACACGTTCCTCGACGGCGAGCTGACCGACGGGCGGCGCGTGCAGATCGAGCGCCACTTCACCGGGTGCACCGACTGCCACGAGGTCGTCGAGTTCCACGCCTCACTGAAGATGACGATCTCCGAGAAGTGCCGCGAGACCGTCCCTGATGCGCTTCGGCTCCGGATCACGGAAGCCCTCCGAAAGGCGGAGTCCGGCCCAGGTGCCGGAATAGGCGATCTTTAGCGAGAGTTCATACCAACATGAGCAGCGACCACGTCGCCGGAACCTCCATCAACGGGGCCGACCGGCCCTCCAAGGCCTTCGGGAAGGACCGGCTCTGTCGGGAGCCCGACTGCCGGACCCTCCTCTCGATCTACAACAACGGCAAGTACTGCTACCTCCACGAACCGATGGCGGTGCCGCGGACGAGGGGCAAGAAGATCGCGTAGTTGTCGGTTCGCGTCGCCGCGCCTCTACGATCTGCGCCATGGTCGCGGTGGTGTTCCTGGTGGCGAAGATCTGGCACTACTGGCTGTCGGTCGCCCTGCTGGCGCCGATCGGATTGCTGATCGTCGCCATGGCGGCGCTCTATGTCGTCAAGGTGATGGCGACCAAGTACCCGCGCCAGTAGCACTACCGTCGGTCCGATGACACCGGCCGACCCCGTCGCCTGGGACCTCGCCGAGCGGGTCGCCGTCAAGGTCGCGGGCCGTGAGCCCTTGGCCGACTCCTACCTCTACGACTCCCTGACCCCCGACTTCGAGGAGTTCACGGCGCAGGCCGAGGAGCTCGTCGAGGCCGTCACCGGCCTCCGCAGCCTCGCCGGTCCTGCCAGAGCTCGCGTCACCGACCGCGCCGGCTGGATCCACGCCAACGTCGCCAGCTTCCAGCGTCTCCTCCGCCCCCTCCTCGACAAGGTCGGCCCGAAGATGGCCGAGAGCCCCATGGCCCCGATCGGCAGGCAAGTGGCCGGCGCCCAGCTCGGCACGATGCTCGGATGGATGTCCACGCGGGTCCTCGGCCAGTACGACCTGCTCCTCATCGAGGACGACCACCCGGAGGAACAGGACCTCGTCTACTACGTGGGCCCGAACATCCTCAGCCTGGAGAAGCGCTTCGCCTTCCCGCCTCGCGAGTTCCGCCTCTGGCTCGCGCTCCACGAGGTCACCCACCGCGCGCAGTTCACGGGCGTCCCATGGATGCGCCCCCACTTCCTCGGCCTCGTCGAGCGCAGCCTCTCCAGCATCGACCCCGATCCGAAGCGCTTCCTCGAGGCGCTCAAGCGGGCGGTCGAGCAGATGCGCAACGGTCACAACCCGCTCGACGACGGTGGCCTCGTCGCCATCCTCGCCGGCCCCGAGCAGCATGCCGTCCTCCAACAGGTCCAGGGGTTGATGAGCCTCCTCGAGGGCCACGGCGACGTCACCATGAACCGCGCCGGCGAGGGCCTCGTCGCCTCCAGTGATCGCTTCCACCGGACGCTCCACGCCCGCCGTCAGGAGCAGAGCGGACCGGCCAGGTTCCTCCAGAAGCTCATCGGCCTCGAGGCGAAGATGAAGCAGTACGAACAGGGTGAACGTTTCATCGAACGGGTCGAGCGCGCCGGCGGACCCGAGCTGCTCGCCACGGTCTGGCAGAGCCCGGACCAGCTGCCGGACCTGCGGGAGATCCGCGACCCCGACGCGTGGATCCGACGCGTTCGGCCCGCCGCGGCAGTCCCTGGATAGCCTGCTCCGGAGATGAGCGTGGTCCTGGTGGTCGACGACGAGGCGGACATCCGGGAGCTGGTCCGCCTCAACCTCGAGCTCGACGGCCACGACGTGATCCTCGGCGCCGACGGCAACGAGGCCATCGAGTTCGCCGTGGGCGAGCACCCCGACTGCGTCGTCCTCGACGTGATGATGCCGGAGAAGGACGGGTGGGCCGTCCTCGCAGAGATGAAGGCCTCGATCGACCCGCTCATCGCCCGCATCCCGGTGATCATGCTGACGGCCCGCGCCGACGACATCGATCGCATCCGGGGTTCGATCGAGGGCGCCATCCGTTACCTCACGAAGCCGTTCTCACCGACCGAGCTGCGCGACGAGGTTCGCAGCGCCCTCGATGGCGATGAACCGGAGAAGCGGCGCAAGGTCCAGACCGAGGCCCTCGAGCAGCTGGCCCGCCTCGAGGCCGGACAGCGTGAGCCCGTGGGCGCGCGCGCCCCCCGCCCGCACCTCACGCGCCTCGAGCGCGCCCCCGACCCGGAGTCGGGGAAGGTCGCCGCCGGCATCTCGGCCGAGAAGGTGAGGAGCCTGTCCGACAAGCAGCGCGAGCTCCTCCGCGTCGTGAGCTCGACCCCCACCGTCAGCGAAGCAGCCGAGCGCTTGGCGGTGAGTCGCTCGAACGTCTACGCCAGCCTCCGGCGCATCGCCCGCAGGCTCGACGTCCACTCCGTCCCGGAGCTGGTGACGATGGTGCGCGCCGGTGGGCTCCCAGCCGGCGCCTGACCCTGCGGCCCTCCTGGCGCGCTGCCGCTTCCCGCCTCCGGGCGCGGCGGTGACGTGCGCCGTCTCCGGCGGTGCCGACTCCCTCGCCCTGCTGGTGCTGGCGACGGTCGCCGGGTGTGACGTCGCCGCAGTCCACGTCGACCACGGCGGCCGTCCCGCCGACGCCGAGACCGAGGTGGTGCGCGCCGCCGCGGAGCGCTTCGGCGCCGGCTTCGAGACCCGAGCGGTCGACGTCGCCCCTGGCGCGAATCAGGAGGAGCGGTGGCGCGACGCGCGCCGCGCCGCCCTCCCTGCCGACGCCCTCACCGGCCACACCGCCGACGACCTCGCCGAGACCGTCCTCCTCAACCTGCTTCGCGGCGCGGGCCTCAAGGGCCTCGCCGGCATCGCCCCCGGCCCCACCAAGCCGATCCTCGACCTCCGGCGGGCCGAGACCCACGCGCTGTGCGACACCCTCGGACTCACCACCGTGCACGATCCGACGAACGACGATCCGAAGCACCGCCGCAACCGCGTCCGCCACGAGCTCCTCCCGGCCCTCGATGCCATCGGCGAGCGCGACGTCGTCGCCGTCCTGGCCCGCCAGGCGGCGCTCCTGCGCGACGACGACGAGCTCCTCGACGACCTCGCGTCCGCCGTCGACCCCACCGACGCGCGCGCCCTCAACGCCGCTCGTCCCGCTCTTGCGCGCCGGGCCGTCCGCCGCTGGCTCACCGACGACCATCCCCCTGATGCTGCGACCGTGGAACGGGTCCTGTCTGTCGCCCGTTGCGAGTCGAAGGCGTGCGAGCTGGCCGGCGGCCGTCGCGTCGAGCGGTCCGGGATGCGACTTCGAAGAGTGCCCGAATAGGGTCGCGCTCCACATGCACGAAGCGGATCCGAATCTCGGCGACGTGGTCGTCGCCGAAGCCGACCTCCACCACCGGATCACCGAGCTCGGACGCGAGATCACGGCGGACTACGCGGGACGGCCGCCGCTGCTCGTCGGCGTCCTCAAGGGTGCATTCGTCTTCATGAGCGACATCGCGCGCGCCATCGACCTGCCGGTCGAGTTCGACTTCATGGCGATCTCCTCGTACGGCAGCGCCACCAAGACCAGCGGGGTCGTCCGCATCGTGAAGGACCTCGAGCTCGACCTGACCGGCCGGCACGTGATCGTCGTCGAGGACATCATCGATTCCGGCCTGACGCTGAACTACCTCCGCCGGAACCTCATGGCCCGGCACCCGGCGAGCCTCGAGATCTGCGCCCTCCTCGTCCGAGAGGGTCAGCAGACGGCGGACCTCGACCTCAAGTACGTCGGGTTCACGATCCCGCCGGCGTTCGTCATCGGATACGGGCTCGACGTGGCCGAGCGATACCGCAACCTCCCCGACGTCCGGGTGTATGTAGGTCCGACGCCCTAGGTAGCCTTGCTCCCATCGTGAAGAAGCTCCCCGGCAGTCGCGTCCTGCTGATCGTCCTCGTCGGGCTGGTCGCCCTCGTGGCCCTCAACAGCGTCTGGGGGGGCAGCAAGCCGCGGACCAAGCTCTCCCTCGCGCAGTTCCAGCGCCAGCTCTCCGACGAGAAGGTGAAGAGCGCGGAGATCAGTGAGTCGAACAACGGTGGGACGGTGACCGGCGAGCTCAAGAACGGAACGAAGTACACCGTCGACTTCCCCGCCTCCTACGGCGAGAAGATCACCGACCAGGCGCTGGCTTCGACCGACAACGTCACGGCCGAGAAGCAGAAGGACAACGTCTGGCTCTCGATCCTGTTCCAGCTGCTGCCGATCGTGCTGATCGTCGGGCTGTTCCTCTTCATCCTCAACCAGATGCAGGGCGGCGGGAACCGGGTCATGCAGTTCGGCAAGGCGAAGGCGAAGCAGGTGAACAAGGACGCGCCCAAGGTCACCTTCGCGGATGTCGCCGGCGCCGACGAGGCGGTGCAGGAGCTCCACGAGATCAAGGAGTTCCTCGAGGCCCCCGCAAAGTTCCAGGCGATGGGCGCGAAGATCCCCAAGGGCGTCCTGCTGTACGGGCCCCCCGGTACCGGCAAGACGCTGCTCGCCCGCGCCGTCGCCGGTGAGGCCGGCGTCCCCTTCTTCTCGATCTCCGGTTCCGACTTCGTCGAGATGTTCGTCGGCGTCGGCGCCAGCCGCGTGCGCGACCTCTTCGAGCAGGCCAAGGCGAGCGCCCCGGCGATCATCTTCATGGCCGAGATCGATGCCGTCGGACGCCACCGTGGCGCGGGCATGGGTGGCGGCCACGACGAGCGGGAGCAGACGCTGAACCAGCTGCTCGTCGAGATGGACGGGTTCGACGTGAAGACCGGCGTCATCCTCATCGCCGCCACCAACCGACCCGACATCCTCGACCCGGCGCTCCTGCGTCCGGGCCGGTTCGACCGACAGATCGTCGTCGACCGCCCCGATCTCGAAGGCCGCAAGAAGATCCTCGAGGTCCACGCCAAGGACAAGCCCCTCGCCGAGGACGTCAAGCTCGACGTGCTCGCCCGCCGCACTCCCGGCTTCACCGGCGCCGACCTCGCCAACATGCTCAACGAGGCGGCGCTCCTCGCCGCTCGCAAGGGCACCGATCAGATCACGATGTTCCAGATGGAGGACGCCATCGATCGCGTGATCGGCGGCCCCGAGCGCAAGACCCGCGTGATGTCCGACAAGGAGAAGCGGGTCATCGCCTACCACGAGGGCGGCCACGCGCTCGTCGGCCACGTGCTCCCCAACGCGGACCCGATCCACAAGGTCTCGATCGTCGCCCGCGGCCGGGCCCTGGGTTGGACGCTGGCGCTGCCGACCGAGGACAAGTACCTCGTCACGCGCTCCGAGCTGCGCGACCAGCTCGCGATGTTGCTGGGTGGAAGGACGGCCGAGGAGCTGATCTTCGAGGACCCGACGACCGGCGCGCAGAACGACATCGAGAAGGCGTCGCAGATCTCCCGGGCGATGGTGACCGAGTACGGGATGAGCGACCTCCTGGGGCCTCAACAGCTCGGCCAGAAGCAGGGCGAGGTCTTCCTCGGTCGCGATTACGGGCACCAGGCGAACTACTCCGACGAGGTCGCCGCCCACATCGACTCCGAGGTCCGCAAGCTCATCGACGACGCCCACGACGAGGCGGCGGCGATCCTCGCGGTGCACCGAGAGGTGCTCGACCGCCTGGCCGACGAGCTCGTCGAGAAGGAGACGCTCGACACGCCCGAGCTGGCCGAGATCATGGGCCACCTGGCGCCCTGGCCGGGACGCGCCGCCGTCGCCGCCGGCGCGCCGACGGGGGCGGGTCGCAAGGCGGCACGGACCCGGACGCGCCCGCCCGTCGACATCGCCGCCGCCGAGGCCCCGCCCGCCAAGCGGGCCGGCAAGCCGCGCCGCGCCGCGAAGCCGAGCCGCAAGCCCGCCTTCGGCACCTGACGCCGTGGCCATCGACCAGCCGCGGATCGAGGCGGCCGTCCGCGAGCTCCTCGCCGCCATCGGTGACGACCCCGAGCGGGACGGGCTCCTGAACACACCGGCGCGGGTCGGACGCATGTTCGCCGAGATCTTCTCCGGGATCGGCGCCGACCCCGGCGACGTGCTCCAGGTCACGTTCGAAGCCGACCACGACGAGATGGTCCTCGTGAAGGACATCCCCTTCGCCAGCGTCTGTGAGCACCACCTCGTCCCGTTCATCGGCAAGGCGCACGTCGCCTACATCCCGAACGAAGAGGGTCGCCTGACCGGCCTCTCGAAGCTCGCCCGGCTCGTCGACGGCTACGCCCGCCGCCCGCAGGTCCAGGAGCGCATGACGGGGCAGATCGCCGACACGATGACGCGCGTCCTCGAGCCGCTCGGCGTGCTCGTCGTCCTCGAGGCCGAGCATCTCTGCATGTCGATGCGGGGCGTAAAGAAGCCGGGCTCCACGACGGTGACGTCGGCCGTCCGCGGGCTCTTCCGGGACGACGCCCGGACGCGCGCCGAGGCCATGGCGTTCATCCAC
The DNA here is from genome assembly GCA_035525495.1 of Acidimicrobiales bacterium. Lineage (GTDB taxonomy): Bacteria > Actinomycetota > Acidimicrobiia > Acidimicrobiales > CADCTF01 > DATLED01. The sequence continues at coordinate 14,864 of DATLED010000066.1, forward strand.
GGCAGGTGACAACAGGCATTCACGGTCGATGAGAGTCGACGAGAGGATGCCGAGCGCACCGGCGGGTCGCCGGTAACCTCCGCCTCCATGGCGCTGGTCATGGGCGTGGTGAACGTCACGCCCGACTCGTTCTCCGACGGTGGTCGGTGGCTCGACGCGGAAGCGGCCATCGCCCATGGGATCGAGCTGTTCGCCGAAGGTGCCGACGTCGTCGACGTCGGTGGCGAGTCCACGCGTCCCGGGGCGGATCCGGTCGCCGAGGACGAGGAGCTCCGCCGAGTCCTTCCGGTCGTCGAAGTCCTCGCCGCCCACGGCCGCGTCTCCATCGACACCCGCCACGCGTCGGTCGCCGATGCGGCCGTGCGGGTCGGAGCCACGATCGTCAACGACGTCTCGGCCGCCGCCGAGGTGTGGACCGTCGCCGCCGACCACGGCGTGGCGTACGCGGCGATGCACATGCAGGGCGCGCCGCAGACGATGCAGGTCGACCCCCGCTACCACGACGTCGTCAACGAGGTGCGGGACTTCCTCGTCGACCGGGCCGGCGCGGCGCACGCGGCCGGCGTCGACGAGGTCTGGATCGACCCGGGGATCGGGTTCGGCAAGACGGCCGACCACAACCTGACGTTGCTGAAGCACCTGGGCGTGCTCGTCGAGACGGGGTTCCCGGTCGTCGTCGGGACGTCGCGAAAGCGCTTCCTCCAGAGGATCCTCGGTGCTGGGCCCGACGATGTCCTCGAGGGGAGCCTGGCCACGGCCGTCGTCGCCATGGCGGCCGGCGCGCGCATGGTGCGGGTCCATGACGTGAAGGCCACCGTGCAGGCGGCGCGGGTGGTGGGCTCATGAGGGGGAAGTGGGAGCGGGGGATCGAGCCGCGCAACTTCGCGTGGGTCATCAAGGACCAGCTGGCGGTGTGCGAGCGCCCCGGCGGCTATGCCAGGAACCACCGCAAGGTCCGGCGCCACGAGGAGATCCTGTGGCTGCGGAACCAGGGCTTCACGCGGGTCGTGTCCCTGCTGCCGTCGTCCCACAACCTCAGCGCCTACGACGACCTCGGTGTCACGTGGTCGCACTTCCCGTTCGGCGTCACCGCGGAAGCCCGCCCGGTCCTGATCGAGCTGTACACGGCGTTGCGGGGTTGGCTGAGCGCCGGCGAGAAGCTCCTGGTGCACCAGGAGGAGCTGGGCGACCGGCTGATGGGCGTCGTCGCCGGGTACCTGTTGGCCACCAGGATGATCGACACGGGTCCGCACGCCGTGACGGTCGTCGAGCAGATCCTCCACCGGCAGATGGGCCCGCCCGGCCGCGAGCTGGTGGCCCTCGCCGCCGACCTCTAGTGGACTCGATCGTCCTGCGCGGGCTGCGGGTGGTGGGCACCCACGGCGTGCTCGCCGAGGAGCAGACGCGCCCGCAACCCTTCGAGGTCGACCTGGTGCTGATGATCGACCTCGCGTCGGCCGCGTCGTCCGACGACCTCGATGACACCGTCGACTACGGCGAGGTGACGGGCGTCGTCGCCGGGGTGGTGGAGGGCGAGCACTTCTCGCTGCTGGAGCGGTTGGCGGGCCGCATCGTCGAGGTCGTCCTTGGTCTCGACGAGCGCATCGCCACGGTCGACGTGACGGTGACGAAGCTCCGTCCGCCCGTGCCGATCGACCTCTCGTCCGCGGCGGTGCGGCTCGTGCGATCGCGATGAGCGAGCCGCGGAGGGTGTTCCTCGGCCTCGGTTCCAACGTCGGCGACCGTTGGAAGCTGCTCCGTGAGGCCGTGGCGTCGCTGCCCGACGTGGTCGCCACGTCACCGGTCTACGAGACCGATCCCGTCGGCGGCCCGGGGGGCCAGGGGCCGTACCTGAACTGCGTGGTCGAGCTGGCGACGGAGCTGCCGCCGAGGCAGCTCCTCGGGATCTGCCACCGGCTGGAGACAGCGGCGGACCGCGTGCGCAACGAGCGTTGGGGCCCGCGCACCCTCGACATCGACATCCTGGTCGTCGAGGGATTCGAGCTCGACGATCCGGACCTGCAGATCCCGCACCCGCGGATGCGCGAGCGGCGCTTCGTGCTGGAGCCCCTGCGGGATCTCGCCCCGGAGCTCGTGACCGAGGACCTCGAGCGGCTTGGCAGGGGCGTTCGTCGGGCGGGTACGATCTAGTCCGTACGAACGGCACCCCGTCCGGGGGCTGGAACGTCGGAGAAGAACGAATCGACCATGGTGGCTGCTCGCGCAGTGCGCATCATCGGACCGGGACGCGCCGGGCTCTCGCTCGCTCGCGGGTTGGACAAGGCCGGCTGCGTGGTGCTCGACGTGCTCGGCCGCGGGGACGTCGCGGACGCCGGCGTCGGTGCCGACCTGCTGGTGATCGCCACGCCGGACGACGTCGTCGCCTCGGTGGCCGCGTCGGTGGCGCCGGCAGACGGTTGCGTCGTCGCCCACCTCGCCGGCGCCCTCGGACTCGACGTGCTCGCGCCCCACCGTCGACGCGCTTCCATCCACCCGCTGCGAAGCCTGCCGACGACGTCGTCAGACCTGGCGGGTGCGTGGTTCGCCGTCGCCGGGGATCCGCTTGCCGGCGAGGTCGTGGCGGACCTCGACGGGCGCCTCGTCGAGGTGGCTGACGATGACCGCACGACGTACCACGCCGCCGCGGTGATGGCCTCGAACCACCTCGTTGCCCTGCTTGGTGCCGTCGAGCGCGTGGCCGCCCGCGCCGGCGTCCCGCTCGACGCCTTCCTCGACCTCGTGCGGGGCACCGTCGACAACGTCAGCGCACTCGGGCCCGCCGGCGCCCTCACCGGGCCCGTCGCCCGTGGCGACCGGGACACCGTCGCCCGCCACCTGGCGGTGTTGCCCGAGGCCGAGCGGACGACCTACGAAGCGCTCAACGCCGCCGCCACCCACCTGCTTTCGGGCGCCAGCGGCGCGCCTGGCGACCATCCGCGCCCGAGAGCGGGGTTGTGATGCAGGTGCACCACACCATCGACGGGTTCCGCAAGGCGCTCGACGCCGAGCGGGGCGAGGGTCGTGTGGTCGGGCTCGTCCCGACGATGGGTTACCTGCACGATGGCCACGCCTCGCTGATGCGCCGCGCCCGCGAGGAGTGCGACGTCGTAGCGGCGACGATCTTCGTCAACCCGCTGCAGTTCGGGGCCACCGAGGACCTGTCGACCTACCCGCGCGATCTCGAGGGCGACTCGCAACTGGCGTCGTCGTGCGGCGTCGACCACCTCTTCGCGCCGGAAGAGGTCGAGATGTACCCGTCGGGTCGCGACGGGGTCCTCACGAACGTCCACGTGGGCGGTCCGAGCGAGGGCCTCGAAGGGGCGAGTCGGCCGGCGCACTTCGATGGTGTGGCGACGGTGGTCGCCAAGCTCCTCAACATCGCGGGTGCGTGTCGCGCCTACTTCGGCGAGAAGGACTGGCAACAGCTCCTCGTCGTGCGCCGGCTCGTCCACGACCTGTCGTTCGCGGTCGACGTCGTCGGTTGCCCGATCGTCCGCGAGGGCGACGGCCTGGCGATGTCGAGCCGCAACGTCCACCTCTCCGCCGAGCAGCGGACGGCGGCCACGGTGCTGCACCGGGCCCTGCTCGCCGGACGCTCGGCGGCGGCGACCGGCGACCCCGAGTCCGCCATGCGGAGGGTGGTTGCGCTCGAGCCGCTCGCCGTCCTCGAATACGCCGCCGTCCGAGACGGCCGCCTCCTCATCGCCGCCCGCTTCGGGTCCACCCGCCTCATCGACAATCTGGAGATCTGAACCACCATGCGCCGCCGAATGATGAAGTCCAAGATCCACCGGGCGACGGTGACCGATGCCAACCTCAACTACGTCGGGTCGATCACCATCGACACCGACCTGATGGAGGCGGCCGATCTGCTGGAGTGGGAGCAGGTGGCGATCGTCGACATCGACAACGGGAACCGCTTCGAGACCTACGTCATCCCCGGCGCCGCCGGTTCGGGCGCGATGTGCCTCAACGGCGCCGCCGCCCGACTCGTCCACCCCGGCGACCGCATCATCGTCATCAGCTACGCCGACTACGACCAGTCCGAGCTCGACGGCTTCCAGCCCAGCGTCGTCCACGTCGACCGCTCCAACCGCGCCATCGCCGAAGACCTCGCCCAGCTCCAGGCCGCCGTCGACGGGTAGGTCTTCGCCGTGCCTTGGACCCCGGCGCGCGCCCTGGGCACGCTCGTCTTCGCGGGCGTGACCGCCGGCGGCGCGCTCGTGCTCTCGAGTGGTCGCGTCGAGACCCCGGCGCCGACCGACGTCGCCGCGGGGCCCACGACCACCGCCCGGGTCGCAGCGAACGAGCCCACGTCCTCGACGACCTCGTCCACGACGGCCCCGCCGTCGACGACCACCACCGAGCCGCCGCTCACGGGGCCGGTTCGGCTGCTTCCGTCGTCGCGCTTCGACCTGCGCGGCGTCGGTCCCGTGGAGGCGCGGATGACCGTGCACGAAGCGGAGCGGGCCACGGGCGTCCGCTTCACGCTGGCGCCCATCGTGGCGACGGCCGGTCGCTGCTCGTCGGCCACGCCCAACGGCGTGCCTGGCCTCGTCTTCGTCGTCGCCGCCCCCGGCGGCGCCGCCGCCACCGACCCCAAGGCGGGCACGATCGTCAGAGCGACCGCCACCGACCCATCGTTCGCCACCGTCTCCAACGCCCGCGTCGGCAGCGCGCTCGCGGAAGCCCGCTCCATCTACGCGGGCCGTTACGAAGAGGTCCGGTTCGGCAGGTCCGGGGTCGCGCTGACGGTCCTCGGCCGGTCCGGCGCCGATCGCGACATGGGCGTCCGCATCGATTCCGTCGACGGGCGGCAGGTGACGAGCCTGTCGTCGGGCCTCGCCGACGCGCTCGCGACGCCTGACGGCTGCGCCTGAGGGACGGCTGCTCGCCGGTGCGCGCGACGCCGCCTAGCGTTCGGGACCATGTCCGATTCCGCACTGGGCCTCGACCTGCTGGTCCTGGGCAGTGGTGTCGCCGGTCTGTCGGCGGCCGTGCGGGCCGCCGCGACCGAAGGAATCCGCGTCGGCGTCCTCACCAAGGGCGAGCTCGTCCAGTCGGCCACCCGGTGGGCGCAGGGGGGCGTCGCCGCGGTTCTGGGCGGCGACGAGGACTCGACCGACCTCCACCTGGCCGACACCCTCGCCGCCGGTGCGGGCCTCTGCGACGTCGACGCCGTCCGCGTCCTCGTCGACGAGGGACCGCTCCGGGTCAACGAGCTCATCGCCCTCGGTGCCGTCTTCGACTCCGATCACGAGGGGAGGCTGCTCAAGGCCCGCGAGGGCGGGCACAGCCAGGCCCGCATCGTCCACGCCGGCGGAGCCGCCACGGGAGTCGAGATCGAGCGGGCGCTCGTCGACGCCACCAAGGCGACCGCCGCCGCCGTCCTCGAGCACTGGTTCGCCCTCGACCTCCTCGTCGAAGGCGGCAAGTGCAAAGGCGTCACCGCCCTCGATCCGGCCGGCCTGCCGCGCCAGATCCTCGCCACGCACACGATCGTCGCCACCGGCGGCGCCGGACAGCTCTTCGCCGTCACGACCAACCCTCCCGAGGCGACCGGCGACGGCGTGGCCATGGCGTTGCGGGCGGGCGTCGCCGTCGCCGACATCGAGTTCATGCAGTTCCACCCGACGGCACTGCACCATCCGGCGATGCCCCGGCCGCTGCTCTCCGAGGCCCTGCGCGGCCATGGCGCCCTCGTCCGCGACATCAAGGGCGACCGGTTCGTCGACGAGCTCCTCCCGCGGGACCAGGTCGCCCGGGCGATGACGGCGCGCATGCTCGACCAGGACGTCGACCACTGCTGGCTCGATGCAACCCACCTCGAGCGCTTCGACGAGCGCTTCCCGACGATCGCTGCATCGGTGCGGGCCATCGGCCTCGACCCGACGAAGGACTGGCTCCCGATCGCGCCCGCGGCGCACTACCTGTCGGGCGGCATCGTCACCGACCTCGACGGCGCCACCGCGCTTCCCGGCCTTTGGGCGTGCGGCGAGGTCGCGTGCACCGGCGTGCACGGCGCAAATCGCCTGGCCTCCAACTCGCTCCTCGAGGGCATGGTCTTCGCGCCGCGCGTCATCGAGGCCATCTCCCGCGGGAAAGACGCGCCCGAGGCCACGGGCGCCATGCGCGGCGTCCTCGAACCGAAGCGCTCCAGCTGGATGCACCTCCCGTATCGCTACGCCGAGCCCGCGACCACCGCGGAGGCGGGCGGACGCGAGTCTCTCCAGCGATCGATGACCGAGGGCGCCGGTGTCCTTCGCAGCGCCGAATCGCTCGCCCGGACGGCCGAGATCGTCTCGGCGTTGGCGACCGCCAGCGACCCCGAGCTGGCGAACCTCGCGACCGTCGCCCTCGGGCTCCTCGGCGCTGCCACCGCCCGCGAGGAGAGCCGCGGCGCGCACAGCCGCACCGATTTTCCGCAGACCTCGACCGACTTCGAACGCAGACTGGTGCTCGCATGATCGAACCCCACCCGCCGCTTCCCGCCGTCCGCGAGGCGGTGACCCGTGCCGTCCTCGAGGATCTCCTCCCGATCGGTGACATGACGGCAAGCCTGCTTCCCGTCGATCTCCAGGGATCGGCGCTCTTCGTGAGCCGCGAGGAGGGCGTCATGGCAGGACGGCTGTGCGCCGCCGAGACGTACGCACAGATCGACCCGTCGGTGGTGATCGAGTGGCATCTCGACGACGGGGTCGAGGTCCTCGAGGGCGATGTCCTCGGAAGGGTCGAGGGCCCGCTCGCTTCGATCCTGACCGGCGAACGGACGGCGCTGAACTTCCTGCGACACCTGTCGGGCATCGCCACCAACACCCGCCGGTTCGTGCGCGCCACGAAGGGCAAGGCGACGATCCTCGACACCCGCAAGACGACGCCCGGGCTCCGGCCGCTGGAGAAGGCCGCCGTTCGCGCCGGCGGCGGCACCAACCACCGCGGCTCGCTCAGCGACGGGGTGCTGATCAAGGACAACCACCTGGGGAGCATGACGATCAGCGAAGCGGTGCGGCGGGCGAAGTTGCGTTGGCCGGGGCGGATGGTCGAGGTCGAGTGCGACCGTCTCGGCCAGATCGACGAAGCGCTCGAGGCGGGCGCGACGATGATCATGCTCGACAACATGTCGCCGGCGACGGTGCGCAAGGCGGTCAAGGTGATCAACGGACAGGTGCCGGTCGAGGTCAGCGGCCGCATGAAGATCGAGGACGTCGGTGACTACGCCAGGATCAGTGGCGTCGACTTCATCTCCGTCGGCGCGCTGACGCACTCGGCGACCGTGCTCGACATCGGCCTCGACCTCGAAGTGGAATGAGTTGATCCTCGCCGTCGACGTCGGCAACACACAGATCCTCATCGCCCTCTACGAGGCCGACGAGATCCGCGACCACTGGCGCCTCGCGACCAACGCCGAGCGGACGTCGGACGAATATGCGGTCCTGATCCGACAGCTCGTCGGCGACGCCGACATCGAGGGCCTCGCCATCTCGTCGGTCGTGCCGCGCGCCACGGCTGCTCTCCGCAACATGAGCACCAAGTACTTCAGGCACGAGCCGGTCGTCGTCGAGCCGGGCACGAAGACGGGCATGCCGATCCTCATCGACAACCCACGCGAGGTCGGCGCCGACCGGATCGTCAACGGCATCGGCGCCTTCGATCTCTACGGAGGACCATCGGTGGTCGTGGACTTCGGGACGGCGACGACGCTCGACGCCGTCTCCGTCAAGGGGGAGTACCTCGGCGGCGCCATCGTGCCGGGGATCGACATCTCCATGGACGCGCTGTTCGCCCGCGCGGATCGCCTGTCGCGCGTCGAGCTCGTCGAGCCCCGCAGCGTGATCGGCAAGAGCACCGCCGAAGCGCTGCAGTCCGGAGCGATCTACGGCTTCGCCGGCCAGGTCGACGGCATCTGTCGCCGCATGGAGGACGAGCTCGGCGAGTGCACGGTCGTGGCCACCGGCGGCCTGAGTGGGCTCATCTCACGGTTCTCGACCACCATCCAGCACGTGGATCCCTGGTTGACGCTGCACGGCCTCCGCATCGTCTACGAGCGAAACAGGTGAGTCCGCCGTATCGCTTCGAGCGGGATCGTGGGGCGGCGTCGCTCCACGAGCAGTTCGACGGCCTCGAAGCCGGTGCCGAGACGGGCGTCGTCGTGTCGGTGGCCGGGCGCGTGATGCTCCACCGCCCGACCGGGAAGCTGTCGTTCTCGTCGCTCGTCGACTCGTCCGGATCGATCCAGCTGTTCGGCGGCAACGGTTGGACCGACCGCTTCGCCGAGCTGACGAAGCTGAACCTGGGGGACTGGATCGGCGCCACCGGCGAGATCGTCAAGACCCGAACCGGCGAGCTGAGCGTCAAGGTCCTCGACTGGGTCGTGCTCGCCGAGGTCGCCGAAGGACGCAGCTTCGGGGACAAGTGGAAGGGCGTGTCCGACGTCGACCTCCGCTTCCGGCAGCGCTACGTCGACCTGTGGGCCAACGAGGAGTCACGTCGTGTCTTCCTCATGCGCAGCCGGGCGGTGAGCCTCACCCGGCGCTGGCTCGAGGAACGTGACTTCATCGAGGTCGAGACCCCGTTGTTGCAGGCGATCCCGGGCGGGGGCCACGCCAAGCCGTTCGTGACCCATCACAACGCCCTCGACATCGATCTGTACCTGCGGATCGCGCCGGAGCTCTACCTCAAACGGCTCGTCGTCGGCGGGTTCGAACGCGTCTTCGAGATCGGCCGGACGTTCCGCAACGAGGGACTCTCGCCGCGCCACAACCCCGAGTTCACCATGCTCGAGCTCTACCAGGCGTACGCCGATTACGGCGACATGATGCGCCTGGTCGAGGAGCTCGTCGCCCACCTCGCAATCGAGCTGCGGGGGACGACCCGGCTCAGCTACGGCGACCGTGGGATCGACCTCACGGCCCCATGGCGGCGGGCCACGATGAGCGAGCTCGTCGAGGAGCGGACCGGGGTGAAGGTCGACGTCCGCATGGACCTCGAGGAGGTGCGCCGCATCGCGCGCGAGCACGGCGTCGACGTCGAGGACGCGTGGGGCCAGGGAAAGCTCGTGCTGGAGATCTACGAGAAGACGACGGAGTCCGAGCTCTGGGACCCGGTGTTCGTCCTCGACTACCCGAAGGAGGTGTCACCGCTGGCGCGGGACCACCGCGAGATCCCCGGCCTGGTCGAACGTTTCGAGGGCATCGTCGCGGGGCGCGAGCTGTGCAACGCCTTCAGCGAGCTCATCGACCCGGTCGAGCAGAAGGCCCGCTTCGACGACCAGGCGCGCGCCAGGGCGGCGGGCGACGACGAGGCGATGCCCATCGACGACGACTACGTGCGGGCGCTCGAGTACGGGCTGCCGCCCACCGGCGGCCTTGGCATCGGCTTCGACCGGCTGGTCATGCTCCTCGCCGACGTCCAGAACATCCGTGACGTGATCCTCTTCCCGACCCTCCGGCCGGAACGCAGCTAGCCGTCGTCCGGCGACGGTGATCACTCGAACCGTTCGGCGACGACGTCCACCAGGCGTCGACCGGCCTCGGACGGTGAGGTGGCCGACCGTTCCAGGCCGACCCCGACGAGCAGCAACGTGGTGCCGCCGGCCGCCAGCCACGCCCACGTCGGGACGCCGGCGAGGGTGTGGAGCGTCTCGACGACGGTGACGGTGGTGAGGAGCGCGGTGCCCAGGAGGAGCGGGCCGGCGAGCCGCCTCCACCCGCCGGCGGCGACGGCCACCACGCCGACCGCCCCGGCGACGAGGGCGTGCCACGGCGCCCCGTCGGCAAGGCGCTCGGCGAGGGCGGCGCCGCCGAGGAGGACGATCGACGGGCCGAACGCCATCCAGCTCGACGGGACGTCCTTGTCGCCGCGGCGCAGCTGCGCTCCGATGACGAGCAGTTGCAGCGCGACCGGAAGGAGGAACGGCTCGGTGGCGGTGACGCCGTCGAAGCTGAGGTGGACGGCGATGCCGAAGGTGGCCACGACCGCGCCGGCATGGGCGAGGACGGCGTTTCGGAGGGTCACGCCGCCGGCGATCAGGACGCCACCGGTGACGACGATCGCCTCGGCGAAGCGCGGCGTGTCGGTGGAGCTCAGCACGAGCCCTACGCTGATCGACGTCGCCGCGGCGCTGAGGAGCGGAAGACGCCAGGAGGCCGGCGTCAACGCCGCGAACCCGTAGAGGACGGCGGCCGCGCCGGCGAGCACGACACCCGACTCCGCCTGCGTGACGTCCGCCAACGCGGAGGCGGCGAAGATCGCGCCCGGTCCGGTCAGGGCGGCGGCGCAGGCGACGCGGGAATCGTCGGTCCGTGCGGCGTCGAACAGCGAGAGCGCCGTCGTCGCCAGGAGCACCGGCAGCGCCTCGCCGGGCGTCGCTGCAACCGTCGCCGCCGTGACGACGAGCCACGACACGCGGACAAGGTGCGCGGCGATCGTCGACGGGCGCTCGACGACGAGCGCGATGAGCCACGCGCTGACGACGGCGGCCAGGAGGGCCCCGGTCGTGCCGTAGTGGTGCCGTCCGAAGAGCGATGCGCTCACCGCGATCGTCACCGAGGCCGCCGCGATTGGCACGATCACTGCCGCGCTCGTGTGCCGCCGCGTGGCATGGGCGAGGGCGGCAGCGGCGACGAGCCCGACCGGGAGGACGAGGGCCTCGTGGGTCGGCGCCAGGACGACCGGCGCCCAACCTGCGGCGGCGATGGCGAGCGAGGTCGCCAGGGCGCCCCGGGTCGCGGCGAGCCCGACGGCGGCGGCGATGAGTGCCGCAGCGATGACCGCGGTCGACGCCGAGCCCACGACGACGCCGGCGACGGCCGCGAGGAACGCGAACACCACGGTCCGGTCGTCGGCCACTGCGGCCCGCACGGCCTCGACGATCGACGGTTTGGGCGACTGTCGTCGCCAGCCGGCGAGGAGCCACCCGGCGGCGAGGAGGCCGAGTGCGGTCGCGCCGACGGGTTCGGGCTCCCATGGTGGGTTGTCGCCGAACAGATCGATGCCCTCCTCGACCGCGGGCGCGATGAGCACGTAGGCCAACGTCACCGGCGCGGCGAGGGCGGCGATGACCTCGCCGGTCGTGGCGACCCACCTCGCCGGTCGGCGCCAGAAGGCGTCGCGCACCACGGCAAGCGCGACGAGCTCGAGGGCCACGAACACCGCCGGAGCCGTGAGGAGCCCGACGTCGGTCGAGGGGTCGGCCGACACCCACGCCGTGGATGCGCCGCAGACGAGGCTCGTGGCGGCGATGGCGACGAGGCCCAGGTCCTTGCGCTCGTGCGCTTCCCTCGCGAGGACGGCGGCGCACACGATCCCCGAGGCAAGCGCCACCGCCGCGGCAGTGCCGCCGCCGGCGAGGCCGAGCTCGGCCAAGGTGCCGCCGCCCAGGTCGCGTCGGCTGAGGGCGGCGAGGGTGTTGCCGACGCCGGCGGCGAGGACCGGTGCGACGCCCGCGATCGTCGCCCACGCGATTGCTTCGCGCCGCCGCCGTGCGAGGTGGGCGGCGAGCGCCGCCCCGGCCAGCACGAGTGGTGCCGGAAGGATCGTCGTGGCGGCGACGCCGACGGCCAGCACGACGACCGATGAGGCTGCCGCCGTCGCCAGGACGACCGACCCCGTCGTGGTGCCGAGCGTCCCGAGTGCGGCGACGCCGGCGATGCCCTCGGCGAGGACGAGGTTGCGCCACCCCACGTTCGCCCGCACGCACAGCCCGGCCACGTCGACCGGGAGGAGGAACGCCCCGAGGTGGAAGAGGACCTCGCCCGTCGCCGGCAAGGTTCGCCGCAAGGCGCGCCCGCCGACGAGGAACGCGCCCGTGAGGGCGCCGACCAGAGCCAGCTTCGCGGGCTCCGGCAGCGTGTCCCACCGCACGGCGATGAAGACGGCGGCGGCGGCGACCAGCAGGAAGGCACCGGTGGCCGCGACCCAGGTGGCGCCCGCCCGACTCCCGTCCGGCGGCCCTTCGGCGGGATCGACGGGGGGCGAGGGCACATCGGTGGGGAACATGCCGCCAACGTCGGACGGGCACGGCCCCGGCGCTACGAGGGCGACCCCCCAAACCGGCCTAGGGGCTCACTCGATCCCGTGGTCGACGGCGTAGCGGATGAGCTCCTGCTTGCGGCTGAGGTGGAGCTTGCCGAGGATGTTCCGGACGTGGTTCTCGACCGTCTTCTCGGCGATGAACAGCTCCGCCCCGATCGCCTTGTAGGTGTGCCCCCGGGCCACGAGCTGGAGCACCTCCCGCTCCCGGTCCGATAGGGGGTTCGCGCCCGTCGCCGTCTTCGACATCCGCCGGAACTCGCCGAGCACGAGCGCCGCCAACGCAGGCGAGAACACCGGCTCGCCCTTCGCCGCCCGGAACAGCGCCGCCCGCAGCTCGTCGGGAGGTGTCGACTTCACGAGGTAACCGCACGCGCCCGCAGCCACGGCGTCGAGCAGGTCGCGCTCCTGCTCCGACACCGTCAGCATCACGATGCGGGTGTCCTCTCCGCACGTCTTGGCGACCTTCAGCCCGCCGCCCTTCGGCATGTGGAGATCGCACACCACGACGTCGGGCTTCGTGCGACGGATGACGTCCACCGCCTCTTCGGCGTCGCCGGCCTCGCCGACGATCCAGAACCCGTCGGACGACAGGTCCGCTCGGACGCCGTCGCGCCAGATCGGGTGGTCGTCGGCCAACACGACCCGGACGAGCGAGGTCACGACGCCACGGTACCGCCGAGCGGGCGGGGGGTGACTAGTCCGTTCAGGCCATTTCCGGAATGCCCCGTTCAGCCCCTTCACGGTGCGTTGCCGCTCCCGCACAATGCGCGACATGATGAGGGAGGTGGTCGAGGCCAGTGGCGCGCGTCCGGACGCGCCGATCCGTGCGGGTGAGCGCCTCGCAGACTTCCTCGCCGCCGTCTCGGCCACCGACGAGCCGACGGCGGTCATGGTCGTCGCCGCCGACCACGCCGCCCGGGCCTTCGCCGCCGACGTCGCCGAGGTCCGATGCGGCGACCGAACCGTCAGCAGCGGTCCACCGGTCGGATCGGCCGGGCACGCCGTCCTGGTCGCGCCCCTCGACGGACCGCTCGGCGGCGAGCTGCGCGTCCTCCGCTCCCCGGATCGGCCGTTCGGCCACGATGACCTCGGCCTCCTCAGGAGCATGGCGCGGGTGCTCGTGATGGCCATCGGCCTGCTCGACAACCGCGCCCAGGAGCACGCGCTCCACACGTCGCTGCAGGAGCGCCAGGACCTCCTCGGGCACCTCGCCCGCATCCAGCGGTCGATCTTCAACCGGGCACCGCTCGAGGAAGTCCTCGACACGATCTGCAGCAGCGCGGCCGAGCTCCTGGGCGACGACATGGTCGGGATGCGCCTCCTCGATCCCGACGATCCGACGCAGCTCATCCTGGTCTCGTCCGTCGGCTCGCACGGCGCAGCGTCCGGGTCGAACCGGCGGACGCCTGTCGGGTCCGGCGTCGGCGGACGCGCCGTCAGCGAGGTGCGTCTCGTCGTCGCGGCCGACGGCGTGACCGCGGCGATGGCGGCACCGGTCTTCGAGGCGGGGCGCGTCGTCGGCAGCCTCAGCGTGGCGACGCATCGACCGAACCGGCACTACTCCGACAGCGAGCGGGGAGCGCTGCAGGCCTTCGCCGAGCACGCCAGCCTCGCCCTCAACGATGCCCGCACGGTCGAGGCGCTCCGCCGAACGCTGAGCGACGCGATGCACAAGGCCACTCACGACCACCTCACCGGCCTCGCCAACCGAACGCAGATCCTCGAGCACCTCGAGCAGGAGCTCGGCTGCGCGACGGACGGGGTCGGCGTCCTGTTCGTCGACCTCGACCGGTTCAAGCTCGTGAACGACTCGCTCGGCCACGAGGTCGGCGACGCCGTCCTGGCGGCCATGGCCGGACGGCTCCAGGCGTGCGTGCGCCCAGGCGACCTCGTTGGCCGTCTCGCCAGCGACGAGTTCGTCGTCGTCTGCCGCGGCCTCAGGGGCGAGATCGAGGCGCTGGGGTTGTCGGACCGGATCTGCCGCGAGATCTCGACCCCGCTCAGGATCGGCGAGCGCGACATCGTCGTCACCGCGAGCGTCGGCGTCGCTCGCGCCGTCGCCGGCATCAGCGCCGACCAGCTCCTGCGCGACGCCGATGTCGCCATGTACCGGGCGAAGCAGCGGGGCCGCGCCCGCACGGAGGTGTTCGGCAACAGCATGCGGGCGCAGCTGCTCGAGCGGGTCGAGCTCGAGCACGCGCTACGGCTCGGCATCCTGCAGAAGGAGTTCCGTCTGCACTACCAGCCGACGATGAGCCTCGACAGCGGCAAGCCGATGCTCGTCGAAGCGCTCGTCCGGTGGGAGCACCCGACCCGCGGACTCGTGGCCCCCGATCAGTTCATCCCCGTCGCCGAGGACACCCGCCTCATCGTCCCGATCGGGACATGGGTGCTTCGCGAGGCCTGCCGCGCTCTCGCCGGTTGGCGCAGCGCGGAGCCCTCGCTCGCGAACATGCAGGTGTCGGTGAACCTTTCGGCCCGCCAGTTCGCCGACGACGACCTCGTCGCGACCGTGGCTTCCGCGCTCGACGACGCGGGGCTCGACCCCGATGCCCTCTGGCTCGAGATCACCGAGTCCGTCGTCATGGACGGCGTCGAGTCGACGATCGAGACGCTCCGTGCGCTGAAGGGTCTCGGTGTCCATCTGGCCATCGACGACTTCGGCACCGGCTACTCCTCACTCAGCTACCTCAAGCGGTTCCCCATCGACGTGCTGAAGATCGACCGCTCGTTCGTCGACGGCTTCGGGGTCGACCCGGAGGACGAGGCGATCGTCACCGCCGTCGTCCGCCTCGCGCAGGCGTTGGGGCTCGAGACCGTCGCCGAGGGCATAGAGAACACGCGCCAGCTCGTCGGCCTCAGCGAGCTCGGCTGTGACGCAGGGCAGGGCTACTACTTCTCCCGTCCCCTCGCCGGCGACGCCATCGTCCCCTGGCTCTTGGAGCACTGCTAGAGCAGGAGGCGGACCTCCGTGCCGTCGCCGGGAGCGGAGGCGATGTCGACGCGACCCCCGATTCCTTCGATGCGCCCGCGGATGGAGCGGACGATGCCGACGCCTTCGTCGGTGCGACTCGCGTCGAAGCCCGGTCCGTCGTCCTTGACCGAGCAGAAGAGCCGGCCGTCGTCGCCCTCCTCGACGAACACGACGACCCGCGAGGCCGGCCCGTGCTTCCCGGCGTTCGTGAGCGCCTCACCGACGGCCCCGGTGACCGCGTCGACGACCTCGGGCTTCGGAGCGGCGAGGTCGTCCGGGACGAGGACGGTGACGAGTCCGCCGTAGGTCTCCTCGAACCGGCTTGCCGCCATACGCAGCGACGCGCCGAGGTCGGTCGGCGCCGCCTCCCGATCGCCGAAGAGGTAGGCGCGCAGGTCGCGCTCCTGCTCCCTCGCCAGCCTGCTGAGCGCGGGGTCCGTCGCCCGTCGCTCGACGAGCGCAAGCGTCTGCAGGACGCCGTCGTGCAGCGTGCGCGCGACCTCCTCGCGCGCCCGAACCGCCGACACCTCCTCGCGTGCGCGTTGGAGCAGCACGTACACGTAGCCGAACACCGCGCCCGCCATCGCGTAGAAGACGGTCGTGCTCGTGAGGCTGAGGCCCCGGCCGGCCCCGTAGTCGGTCACCTTGTTGAGGAGCGTCGACGCGTACCGTCCCCCGCCCATCACCAGACCGGCGACGCCGCCGCCCCAGGGCCCGAAGGCGACGCCCGCGCTGATGACGCCCGTGAGCGGCCAGACGCTCCCGAGGCTCTGGCCCGTCGAGAACACGGTGCCGGGCGAGCGGACCAGCCCGTCGAGCACGAGCAGCGCGCCGCCGATCGCGAGCTCGGTGGCGACCACGGCCGGGTGGAGAAGGAGGCGGGCGTTCCGCTGCCACACGACGGTGCACGCGGCGGTGAAGACGAGTGCCGCCCCGACGAGCAGGTACGCCAGCCATGGTCGCACCAACCGGCCCGGCGACACCACGAGCACGAACGCCATCCACGCCCACGCCGCCCACCGGAACGCCGCCAACCCCTGGAGCACGCTGCGTTCCACGCTGAGCACTACCCCGAGGTCAGGCGCGCCGGGTGCGAGGGAAGCGCCAGCGATGAGCACCAGCCGAGCGGCAAGGCATCGGGCGGAGGGCGGCGCAACAGAGGGAGGCCATCAACTAGGCATCCAACAGCGTGTGGCCGGCCCCCGAGAGGACCATGGCCACGGGGTGCTCGCCGAGCGGGGCCAGCGCAGCGGCGGCGTCGTCGGCGTAGCGCCGGGCCGTCAACAGCGCCGACTCGACGGCGTCGGAGGAACGGATGATCTTGCGGGCCCGGACCATCTCGGTCGGTTCGAGCGGACGGCCGAGCAGCGGCCGCAGCTCGTCCCCGATCCCCGGTGCCGCCAGCGCCCGGATGACCGGGAGCGAGTACGTGCCCTCGACGAGATCCTGGCCCGACGGCTTGCCGAGCTCCGCGTCGGTGGCCGTCACGTCGAGGCAGTCGTCGCGGATCTGGAAGACCATCCCGAACGCATGGCCGAACGCGGTCAGCGCGTCGATCTGCGGACGGGGAAGTCCGGCGACGAGCCCACCGATGCGACAGGCCGCCGACGTGAGCGACGCCGTCTTCCCCGCGATGGAGTCGAGGTACTGGTCCTCGGTCCGCGCCACGTCGAACGATGTCCGCAGCTCGCCCACCTGTCCCTCGCAGAGTCGTCCGATCGTTGCCGCGAGCAGGGCGGCCACCTCGGTCCCGAGCGATGCGGCGATCTCCGAGGCCTTCGCCAGCAGGAAGTCGCCGGCGAGGATGGCGGTGAGGTTCCCCCAACGGGCGTTCACGGACTGGACGCCCCGCCGCGAGTCGGCCTCGTCCATCACGTCGTCGTGGTAGAGCGACCCGATGTGGACGAGCTCCACGGAGATGCCCCCCTGGACGACATCGTCCGTCACCGGCGACCCACCTGCGAGAGCCGACGCCGCGGTCAGCGCGGGACGGATGCGCTTCCCACCCGCGGACACGAGGTGGCCTGCGACCTCCGAGAGGAACGGGTCCATCGACGTGGTCGCAGCGCGGAGCGCGTCCTCGATCCGATCCAGGTCGCCGGCCAGCGCGGGGGTGCCGAGCAGGGCGGCGACGTCCACGACGTCACGCTACGCGACGACCGCTGGCGAGACCGAAACCGGGGTAGAGCCGGAATCGAGCGCCTGCCCGGTGTGTTGTCCCAGTGCCTCGGTAGACTGCTTCACAGACCACTCTCTGCCGCCAACCACGGCACCGACCCGCCAAAGATACGGAGGCGGTCACTTGTTCGAACGCTTCACCGACAGAGCCCGACGAGTCCTGGTCCTCGCCCAGGAGGAAGCGCGGCTTCTCAACCACAACTTCCTCGGGACCGAGCACATCCTGCTCGGGCTGATCCACGAGGGCGAGGGCGTCGCCGCCAAGGCGCTCGAGTCGCTCGGGATCTCCCTCGAGGCGGTACGGGAGAAGGTGGAGGAGACGATCGGCCCAGCGGGCACCGCCGCCAGCGGCGCGCCGCCGTTCACGCCGAGGGCCAAGAAGGTGCTCGAGCTGTCGCTCCGCGAAGCGCTCCAGCTCGGCCACAACTACATCGGCACCGAGCACCTGCTGCTCGGGCTCATCCGCGAGGGCGAGGGCGTCGCCGCCCAGGTCCTGGTGTCGCTCGGGGCCGATCTCTCGCGAGTGCGCCAGCAGGTCATCCAGCTGCTCTCCGGCTACGGGGGTTCGAAGGAGGGAGCACCGTCGGGCTCCGGTCCGCAGGGCGCCGGCCAGACCGGGGAGACGCCGTCGGGTTCCCTCGTGCTCGACCAGTTCGGCCGCAACCTCACGCAGCAGGCGCGGGAGAAGAAGCTCGACCCGGTCATCGGGCGGCAGAACGAGATCCTGCGGGTGATGCAGGTGCTGTCGCGCCGCACCAAGAACAACCCGGTGCTCATCGGCGAGCCCGGCGTCGGCAAGACGGCGATCGTCGAGGGGCTGGCGCAGCGCATCGTCGCCAACGACGTGCCGGAGACGCTGAAGGGCAAGCAGCTCTACACGCTCGACCTCGGCGCGCTGGTCGCCGGTTCCCGCTACCGCGGCGACTTCGAGGAGCGACTGAAGAAGGTCCTCAAGGAGATCCGCACGCGCGGCGACATCATCCTGTTCATCGACGAGCTGCACACGTTGGTGGGCGCGGGTGCCGCCGAGGGCGCCATCGACGCGGCTTCGATCCTCAAGCCGATGCTGGCTCGCGGTGAGCTGCAGACCGTCGGCGCCACGACGCTCGACGAGTACCGCAAGCACCTCGAGAAGGACGCGGCGCTCGAGCGGCGCTTCGCGCCGATCAAGGTCGACGAGCCGACCGTCGCCCACACCATCGAGATCCTCAAGGGCCTGCGCGACCGCTACGAGTCGCACCATTCGGTCACGATCACCGACCAGGCCTTGGTGGCTGCCGCGAACATGGCCGACCGCTACATCGCGGACCGGTTCCTCCCCGACAAGGCCATCGACCTCATCGACGAGGCCGGCTCGAAGCTGCGCATCCGTCGCATGGACACCCCGCCGGAGTACAAGCAGATCGAAGAGCAGATCGTCAAGGTCCGCCGCGACAAGGAGGCGGCCCTCGACCGGTCGTCGTTCGACGAGGCCGAGCGGCTACGGGCCAAGGAGAAGCAGCTCCTCGAGCAGAAGTCGGCGAAGGAGAGCGAGTTCCGCGCTTCGGGTGCCGACCTGTTCGACGTCGTCGACGAGGAGGTCATCGCCGAGGTGTTGGCCATGTGGACGGGCATCCCGGTCTACCGGCTCACCGAAGAGGAGACGGCCAAGCTCCTGCGCATGGAGGACGAGCTCCACAAGCGGGTCATCGGCCAGCACGACGCCATCAAGGCGGTGTCGCAGGCGGTCCGCCGCACGCGTGCCGGGTTGAAGGATCCCAAGCGGCCCGGCGGCTCGTTCATCTTCCTCGGCCCCTCCGGCGTGGGGAAGACCGAGCTCGCCAAGACGCTGGCCGAGTTCCTGTTCTCGGACGAGTCGTCGATGATCACCCTCGACATGTCGGAGTACATGGAGAAGCACACCGTGTCGCGCCTCGTCGGCTCGCCCCCCGGCTACGTCGGGTACGAGGAGGGTGGCCAGCTCACCGAGGCCGTGCGCCGCAAGCCGTTCTCGATCGTGCTGTTCGACGAGATCGAGAAGGCCCACCCGGATGTCTTCAACACACTGCTGCAGATCCTCGAGGACGGCCGTCTGACCGATTCGCAGGGTCGCTCGGTGGACTTCAAGAACACGGTTCTGGTGATGACCTCGAACCTCGGCACCGCGGGGCTGCGAAAGGCGTCCGTGGGCTTCGCGCGGGCCGACTCCGACGTGACCTACGAGCGGATGAAGGAGAAGGTCAACGAGGCGCTCAAGGGGCACTTCCGTCCCGAGTTCCTGAACCGCATCGACGAGGTCGTCGTGTTCCACGAGCTCTCACGCGACGAGATCACGCAGATCGTCGACATCCAGATCAAGCGCGTGCGGGAGCAACTGCAGGCGCAGGGCTACGGGCTCGAGCTCACCCAGGACTCGAAGTTCTTCCTGTCGGACCAGGGCTATGACCCCGAGTACGGCGCCCGCCCGCTGCGACGGGCCATCCAGCGCCTCATCGAGGACCCGCTGTCCGAGCGGATCCTCTACAAGGAGTTCAACGTCGGCGACACGATCATCGTGGACGTCGAGGACGACGCCGACGGCAAGCGGGGCATCGTGTTCCGCACGGTCACCGCCGTCGTCGAGCCCCCGCCGATGGAGGAGCTCGCCGGCACCGGCCCCGCCGAGTAGCAAACGGGTCATTCGCGAGTTGGCCCTGGGGTGAGCGGTGTTTGTCCCGTTCCTGGCCAGCTCCTCGTCGGCTACCGCCCAGGTTCGACAGCAGAGATGCGTGCGAAACGCGCGGTCTCGCGCTGTCGCCCAACTCGAGGACCGCGTCGTGCAGGGCGGGGGCGACCTCGCCGGCAACGTCTGGACGAACCCTTATGACCCCGTCGACGCCATCGACAACGACGGCAACGGCTTCGTCGACGACACCCACGGCTGGGATTTCGAGGGAAACAACAACACGATCTACGACGGCGGGACGAGGGGCAGTCTCGACAAGCACGGTACCCATGTCGCCGGCACGATCGGCGCCAAGGGCGGCAACAGCTCCGGCGTCGCCGGCGTGAACTGGAACGTGACGATGCTCTCCGGGAAGTTCCTCGGCCGCCGCGGCGGAGCGATCTCCGACGCCGTCAAGGCAGTGGACTACTTCACCGACCTGAAGACGCGGCACGGCCTGAACATCATCGCCACGAACAACTCCTGGGGCGGCGGGGGGTTCTCTCGTCGTTCTCCAACGACGGCATGAAGACGGTCGACATCGGCGCCCCGGGTTCGGACATCAACTCGACGATGGCCTTCAACACGTACGCCTCCTACAACGGAACGTCGATGGCGACGCCCCACGTCACCGGCGCGGTGGAACGGAGCCCACGCCCCTCCGCGCGGGGGGCGGGCTCCTTGGCGTTTGCCAGCGTTCACCGGCGGGCACGGTCGGTGCATGGCTGAAATCAGGGAAGAGCGCGTGACGACCGAGCGAGTAGAAAGCGATCCGGTGGTCGCCGATCGAGGGGTCGTCGCCGATCCCGTCCGGCGGGGCAACCCGGCACCGGTGATCGCGGCGATCTGCATCGCGCTGCTCGTCCTGTTCCTCGTCTTCTTCGGCATGAGCCGGAACAACTCCGGCGATGGCAACAACGATCCTGTGCGGATCACCGTCCCGAACGGCGACAACGACGACGGCACCTCGTCCGGCGACAGCGGCACGAGCGACAAGTCCGGCTCCGGGACGAGTGGCAACACGAGTGGCAGCACGAGTGGCAGTTCCGACAGCGGGACCACCGCCACCACCACCAAGCCCTAGGAGACGCGCAGGCGTCGGTATCGTCGGCGCCCGTGCCGCACCGCAAGTTCCTCGCCGTCGCGGTCGCCGTCGCCACCGCCACGAGCGCCTGTCGGGTCGACGTCAGCGTCGGCATCGACAGCAACGCCGATGGCGGGGGCGAGGTCCGCGCCCAGGCCCGCCTCGACGGCGGCGCCGTCAACCAGCTCGGCGGCCCCGACCCGGCCGAGCGCATCCGCCTCGATGACCTCCGCGCGGCCGGCTGGGACGTCGAGGGCCCGACGAGACAGGACGACGGGGCACTCCAGATCGTGGCCACCCACGGCTATGCAACCGAGCGTGAAGCCGAAGCCCTCGTCGCCGACCTCGGCGGCGACCCCGGCCCGCTCAGAGACTTCGCCGTGCACCAACACCGCACGTTCCTCCGCACGACCACCGACTTCACGGGCACCGTCGACCTCGAGGCGGGCCTCGGCGCCTTCACCGACCCGGATCTCCAGGAGGCGCTCGGCTCGACCGCTGATGCGCCCCTCGGCGTCACCTCGGCCGCACTCGAGAAGCGCCTCGGCGCGGCCCTCGACCGCCTGTTCGGCATGCAGGTCGCCGTCCGGCTCCCCGGCGAGGTCACGTCGAACGCTCCGACCGAGGCGGACAACGGCGCCGTCTGGGCGCCATCGCTCGGCGAGGAGGTCCGGCTCGAAGCCCACAGCGAGCGGTGGAACGTCCGCAACATCGCCGGTGCCGCCGTCGCGGCCGCCTCGGCCCTCGCGCTCACCTCCCTCCTGGCCCTTCGTCGTCGCCGCCCGGATAATGTTACTGTCGGTAACGATGGGGAGACCGGAACCGACCGCGGAGGAGCGCCAGGCCCGGAGGGATGAGCTGCTCGACGCCGCCGTCGACGCCATCCGGAGCCACGGCCCGCAGGTCTCGATGGAGGAGCTGGCCAAGAAGGCCGGCGTCACCAAGCCGATCCTGTATCGCCACTTCGGCCACCGCGACGGGTTGACCGCCGCCCTCGCGAGCCGGTTCGTCGCGGGCCTCCAGGAGACGCTCCAGTCGGCGATGGCGTCCGGCAACGCGCCGCGCGAGACGCTCGAGAAGACCATCGACGCCTATCTGGCGTTCGTCGAGCGTGACCCGGACGTGTACCGGTTCCTCGTCCGCCGCCTCATCGCCAGCCCGCCCGAGGACGAGCTCTCCGTCGGCAACTTCCTCCGCCAGGTGGCGAACCAGGTCGCCGTCGTGCTCGGCGAGCAGCTGCGGGCGGCCCACGTCGACAGCGGCGGCGCTGAGCCCCTCGCCCACGGGATCGTCGGGATGGTGCACGCCGCCGGCGACTGGTGGCTCGAGCGTCGGACGATGCCGCGTGAGCGCGTCGTGCAGTACGTGGTCGACCTCCTCTGGGGAGGCATGGAAGCCGGGCTCGCCCCCGGCACCACCAACCAAGGAGGTCGTGGCTCATGACGATGCTGCTCGCCAAGGTCGACGGAAGCGGGAGCGAGCTCGCGAGCTGGTCGCCGCTGTCGTCGCTCCTGATCCTGTTCGCCTTGATCCTGGTGGCGCTGGCACTCTTCGGCCGCAACGGCGGGAACGTCGAGTCGCGCACGGCCAGGTTCCTGCTCCGCACGCCCGACGCGCTCGAGCGTCTCACCAAGGTGCCGGGGTGGGCGGCGGCCGTCGTCGGCCTCAGCCTCTATGGCCTGCTCGTCGCCGGCGAGGGGTTCTACAGCGACGTCGCCTGGCACATCACGCTCGGCCGCGACGACTCGCTCTTCACCGCCCCCCACACGTCGATCGTCCTCGGGCTGGGGTTCATCTTCCTGGCGGCGCTCGTCGGCGTCGGGTTCGCCTCGCTGCAGCAGGTGGACACGGCGCTGCGGTGGAAGGCCGTTCGCATCCCATGGTCGACGCTGCCCCTCTTCACCCTCGGCGGCGCGGCGCTGCTCGGGTTCCCCCTCGACGAGATCTGGCACCGCACCTACGGCGTCGACGTCACCATGTGGAGCCCGACGCACATGCTGATGATCCTCGGCGCCTCGTTCAGCGGGCTCGCGAGCTGGCTCGTCCTGGCCGAGGCGGGCGTCCGTCCGGCGAAGTGGGGTCGCGGCATGCTCGCGGTGGCGTCGTGGCTCACCCTGCAGGGACTGTCGGCGCCGCTCGGGGAGTTCTCGTTCGGCGTGCCGCAGTTCCAACAGATGTTCCACCCGCTGATCCTCTGCATCGCCAGCGGGTTCGCGCTCGTGGCCATCCGCCTCGTGCACGGACGGTTCTGGGCCCTCGGCGTCGCCGTCGTGAACTTCGCCCTGATGAGCAGCAACCTCCTGAGCTTCGGTAGCGGCGGCGATGGCCCGGTGGAGACCCGCAACGCCGGCATCTTCGTCGCGTCCGCGCTGGCCGTGGAGGTGATCGCCTTCGTCCTGGGCACGCGCCGATCGATCCGCTTCGCCGTCGCTTCGGGCATCGGCGTCGGGACCCTCGGACTGGCAGGGGAGTGGGCGTGGAACCAACGCGCCTACCAGCCATGGACCACCAACCTCCTCCCGGACGCCGTGATCCTGGGGACGATCGGCGCGGTCGCCGCCGCCATCGTCGGCCTCGCCTTCGCCCGCGCGGCGGGCCTCGCGGCGGGCGTCGACGAGGAGACGAATCGGCCGGCGCCACAGCTCGTCGCGCTCGCGGGCCTCGTCGTCCTCGTCTCGCTCGCCCTGCCGATGACGCGTCACGTCGGCGACGTCGAAGCCGCGGTCTCGATCGAGCCTGCGGGCAGCACGACTGCCACCTCGCTCACCGATGCCACCGAGCAGGCCTTCGTCGAGGTCCGGCTCGATCCACCGTCAGGGGCCGCCGAGGCCCGATGGTTCCAAGCGTCGGCGTGGCAGGGCGGCGGTCTCGTGCTGGCCGACATGAAGGAGATCAGCTCGGGTGTCTACCGCTCCGAGGAACCCGTTCCCGTCGGTGGGAACTGGAAGACGCTCCTCCGGCTGCACCGCGGCGGCGAGCTCATGACCGTACCGGTCTTCCTCCCCGCGGATCCCGCGATCCACGAACCGGAGATCTCCGCGGTCGACCGGACGCAGAAGTTCGAGCCCGAGACCCGCTATCTCCTCCGGGAGACCCGACCGGGCCAGATGCTGGTCGCGTCCCTCGTGTACGTGCTCCTGGTCGTCGTCGCGATGGCGTGGATCGCATCCTTCGCCATCGCCGCGGTGCGCATCGGTCGAGGCACGAGCCAGACCCGACCGGCACAACAGGTGCACGCCTGACATCCTCGTTCTTGTCGCACCCCCTCCGTAGGCTCGTTTCATGGCCCGCCTCCGCACCGTCCACCGCTGCACCGAGTGCGGCGCGGGCGCGGCCCGCTGGTCGGGCCGCTGCGGCGTCTGCGGCGAGTGGAACACCCTCGTCGAGGAGGTGGAGGAGGTTCGGAGGGCGGCCACGCAACAGGCGGCGGCCGCGGCCCGCGCCCTCGGCGGCGAGCACCCGGTCCCCATCCTCGAGATCGACGCCGCCGAGTACACCGCACGGGCGACGGGCATCGGTGAGCTCGACCGCGTCCTCGGTGGAGGGTTCGTCCCCGGGTCGGTGACGCTCGTCGGGGGCGAGCCGGGCATCGGGAAGTCGACGCTCCTCCTCCAAGCCCTCGGGGCCCTCGCCGCCACCGGCGCACGCGGTCTCCTGGTGTCCGCAGAGGAGAGCAAGCAGCAGGTACGGCTCCGGGCAGAACGCCTCGGCACCCTCGACCCCCGCATCCTCCTGCTCAGCGAGACGTCGCTACCCAACGTCATCGATGCCGTCGAGGCGACCCGTCCCGACTACCTCGTCATCGACTCCATCCAGACGATCTTCGACCCCGACCTCCAATCGGCTCCCGGCTCCGTCGCGCAGGTGCGCGAGTGCGCACACCAGCTCGTCCAGCTGGCCAAGCAACGGGCGATGGCGACGGTCCTCGTCGGCCACGTCACCAAGGAGGGAGCGCTCGCGGGGCCCCGGGTCCTCGAGCACATCGTCGACACGGTCCTGAGCTTCGAGGGCGACCGCCACCATGCCCTCCGGCTCCTCCGGGCGGCGAAGCACCGGTTCGGGTCGACGGAGGAGCTCGGCCTCTTCGAGATGACCGAGGCGGGCCTCGACGGGGTGCCCGACCCGAGCGGGCTCTTCCTCGGCGATCGCACCACGAACGTCCCCGGCTCGATCGTCGTGCCCGCCATGGAGGGCCATCGCCCGTTGCTCGTCGAGGTCCAGGCCCTCGTCGCGCCCTCGTCGCTGGCCATGCCGCGTCGCAGCGCGCAGGGGCTCGATCAGGGGCGGTTGTCCCTGCTGCTGGCCGTCCTCGATCGCCGTGTCGGCCTCACCTTCGGCGGCGTCGACGTCTACGTCTCGGCCGTCGGCGGGGTCCGCATCAACGAGCCCGGCGCCGACCTCGCCGTCGCCCTGGCGCTGGCATCGGCGATCACGGGGACCGCGCTCCCACCAGGGCTCGTCGCCTGTGGCGAGATCGGTCTCGGCGGTGAGCTCCGACAGGTCGCACACACCTCCCGCCGTCTCGCCGAAGCCGCCCGCCTCGGGTTCGACGAAGCCATCGTGCCCGCCTCCGCCCCGTCCGCTCCTGGGGGCCTGCGACTGCACCGCGTCGCGTCCCTCGCCGACGGCATCGCCGCCGCCCAGCTCGTGCTCGCCTGATCACGGCGCTGCGGAAGTCCCGCCAAAGTACGATTCGGGCCGATGCCGGCCCGTCGCAGCAACGTGGCG
This sequence comes from Acidimicrobiales bacterium, assembly GCA_035525495.1. Lineage (GTDB taxonomy): Bacteria > Actinomycetota > Acidimicrobiia > Acidimicrobiales > CADCTF01 > DATLED01. The sequence continues at coordinate 40,544 of DATLED010000066.1, forward strand.
TTCATCGAGGCGCTGGCGGCCGTCGCCCCGGGCACTCCCCTGCGCGACGGCGTCGACCGGATCCTCCAGGCCAACATGGGTGCCCTGATCGTCGTCGGCGACGGGCCCGACGTCCTCGAGATCTGCTCCGGCGGTTTCCTCATGGACGCCGAGTTCACGCCGCAGCGCCTGAGCGAGCTGGCGAAGATGGACGGCGCCATCATCCTCGCTCCCGACGCCACCCGCATCGCCCGGGCCAACGTCCACCTCGTCCCCAACCCCAACGTCACCACGTCCGAGACGGGCACCCGTCACCGCACCGCCGAGCGGGTCGCCCGCAGCATCGACGTCCCGGTGATCAGCGTGTCCGAAGAGCTCAGCCTCATCGCCGTCTACCGCAAGGACCGCAAGCACGTCCTCGAACCCATCCCGCGCCTCCTCGCCCGCGCCAACCAGGGGCTGCAGACGCTCGAGCGCTACAAGGCCCGACTCGACGCCGTCAGCGGCAGCCTCAGCGCCCTCGAGGTCGAGGATCTCGTCACCGTGCGCGACGTCGTCACGGTCCTGCAGCGCGCCGAGATGGTCCGGCGGATCGCCGAAGAGCTCGATGGCTACATCGTGGAGCTCGGCGTCGACGGCCGCCTCGTCCTCCTCCAGCTCGAGGAGCTGATGGGCGGGGTCGACGACGACCGCCGCTTCGTCATCAAGGACTACTTCCGCGATCGTCCGAACCTCCTCGACAAGGCGATGGAGGCGCTCGCGACCTTTTCGACCGAGGACCTCCTCGACCTCAAGAACGTGGCCGCGGTGCTGCACCTCCCGGCCGGGGCGAGCGAGCTCGACGCCAGCGTGCAGCCCCGGGGCTACCGCCTCCTGTCGAAGATCCCCCGCCTCCCCGACACCGTCGTCGAGCGCATCGTCCAGCGATTCGACAACCTGCAGAAGATCCTGCGGGCGACGACGTCGGACCTCGACGACGTCGAAGGCGTCGGCAACAGCCGCGCCCGATCGATCAAGGACGGCCTCGCCCGACTCGCCGAGACGTCGATCCTCGATCGCTACACCAGCTGAACCGTCGCCTAGCGGGCGCGGCGGGCCAGCTGCTCGCGATCGGTGATCTTGTAGCGACGCTCGGCCTGCTCGAGCCACCCCAGGCGGATGAACGCCGACAGCGCCTTGTTCACCCGTTCCCGGGACGCGCCCACCATCCCCGCCAGCTCCTCCTGGGTCACGGGCAGGACGAACTCGTCGGCGTCTCCCGCCAGCTCGAGCAGGCGCTTGGCCGTCCGCCCGGTCACGTCGAGGAACACCGAGTCGGCCAGCGCCGCGTCCGTCGTCCGCAGCCGCTGGCTCAGCAGCCGGACGACGCCCCAGAGCAGCTCGGGGCTCGCCTTGAGGATCGACTCGACGATTCCGTACGGAACCGCCACCAGCTCGGAGGGCTCCAGCGCCCTCGCCCCCGCGGAGCGCTTGCCGCCGTCGAGCAACGGCATCTCCCCGAACAGGTCCCCGGCCTCCATGAGCGCGATCACGGACTCCCGGCCGTCGACCGAGGTGTTGGCCATGGCGATGCGGCCGGAGTGCACGACGTAGAGCTCCTCGGGCGGGTCCTCTTCGCGGAAGACCACGTCGTTGCGGCGCAGCTGGCGCACCTCGGACGCGGCTGCGACCTGGGCCAGCGCCTCCGCGTCGAAGCCGTGGAACAGGTCCGACTCCGCCAACAGGTCGAGGATGTCCACGGCGGTGATCGTAGTTCGACGTGACCCCCGTCACGCCTGGTGAGCTCGCAAAACGGCGATTGGCAGAACCGATGGATCACCCGTACCCTCCAAGAGCCGCCCGCCTTTTCCTCTCCCTGGGAGCACTATGCCGTTCGACGTCGGTGACAAGGTCGTCTACCCCCATCACGGCGCTGCCGTGATCGAGCGCAAGGAGAAGAAGGAGGCGTTCGGTGAGACGAACGAGTACCTCGTCCTCAAGCTCGCCTACGGCGACCTGACGCTGATGGTTCCCACCGACAAGTGCGACGAGGTCGGGCTCCGCGAGGTCATCAACGACGAAGAGGTCGAGGAGGTGTTCGCCGTCCTGCGCAAGAAGGAGGCGCGGATGCCGACGAACTGGTCCCGCCGCTACAAGAACCACGTCGAGAAGCTCAAGTCCGGCGACATCTACCAGGTGGCCGAGGTCGTGCGGAACCTCTCGATCCGAGACAAGGACAAGGGCCTCTCGGCCGGCGAGAAGCGCATGCTCTCCAAGGCCCGCCAGATCCTCGTCTCCGAGCTCACCTTCGCCATCGGCGTCTCCGAGGAAGAGGCCGAGAAGAAGCTCAACGAGGCTCTTCCGTAGCCGATACCTCAAGAAGGCGTGCTTCGGGCGCGCCCGATCGGGGGCCTCCGCAGTGTTCGTCGAGATCGTCCGCCTGTTCATCGTGTTCCTGGCGACCGCCGCCGGGTACACGCTGGGCCGCGGGGCGGGGATGGAGCTCAGCGGCAACGGCGCCATCATCGGCGCCACCCTCGGGGCGTGCATCGGCTACGTCTCTGGCGGGATCCTCGGACGGCTCGTGGGCGCGGCGATGGGCATGGTCGAGGAGCGGGTGGACGAGCTCCCTGCGGGCAAGGTGCTGGCGGGGGCGATCGGTGCCGCCTTCCTCGGCGGGTTGGCGGCCATCCTCGCCGTCCCCTTCGTCGTCCTGCTGCCCGTCCTGTGGGGGTGGCCGATCTTCGGGCTCCTCGTGTGGATCGGGGGCTATCTCGGCTGGCGCCTGACGTCGCGGAAGTACGAGGACCTGCTCGCCCTCGCGGGGCTGTCGACGCGTCCACTCGTCCGCGCCACTCCTTACGGCAGCGGCGAGTCCGATGCCCACCTGGTGGACACGAGCGCCGTCATCGACGGCCGCCTGCTGGCCATCGTCCGCGCCGGCTTCCTTCGGGGACCGCTCCTCGTGCCCCGCTTCGTCCTCGACGAGCTGCAGACGATCGCCGATGCGCAGGACCCGACCCGCCGGCGAAGGGGCCGCCGCGGCCTCGACCTCCTCGACGCCCTGCAGGGCCACGCGGGGGTGGACATCGAGATCCTCGACGACGAGGTCGTCGAGCACGACGAGGTCGACGCCAAACTGGTCGCGCTGGCCCGCCGGCTCAAGGTCGGCCTGATCACGGTCGACGAGCCGCTGCAGCGCGTCGCCGAGCTCCAGGGCGTCAAGTGCCTGAGCCTCCATCGGTTGTCCGACGGCATGCGGCCCGTCCACGTCCCCGGCGAGGTCGTCCGGCTGCCGATCACACGACCTGGCAAGGAGCCCGGCCAGGGCGTCGGCTTCCTCGACGACGGGACGATGGTCGTCGTCGCCGACGGAGAGCCGCTCGTCGGACGCGAGGTCGACGCCCGCATCACCGGGAACGTGAAGACGGCGATGGGCAACATGCTGTTCGCATCGATCTCCGAAGCGGGCTAGAGACCCCGGGTAGCCTTCGGCGTCGTGCCTGTCTGGACCATCGTCGTCGCCGCCGGCAGCGGCTCCCGGTTCGGCCGCTCCAAGCAGTACGAACGCCTGGGCGACAAGCGGGTCCTGGACTGGGCGCTCGACGCCGCCCGCGCCGTGAGCGAGGGCGTGGTGCTGGTCGTCCCGTCCGACATCGCCGCGCGGCGGGAGGCTGGGGTGGACGCCGTCGTCGCCGGTGGCACGACGCGATCGGCGTCGGTGCGGGCCGGTCTGGCCGCGGTGCCGGGCGATGCCGACGTCATCCTCGTCCACGACGCGGCCCGGCCGCTCGCGCCCATTCATCTGTTCGAGGCGGTCGTCGCGGCGGTGCAGGCGGGGGCGTCGTGTGCCATCCCCGGCGTGGCGGTGTCGAGCACCGTGAAGCGGGTAGCCGGCAATCGGGTCGTCGAGACCGTCGACCGCGCCGATCTCGTGGAGGTGCAGACGCCGCAGGGGTTCTCGGCAGCCGCGCTGCGGGCGGCCCACGCCGAAGAGCCCGACGCCACCGACGATGCCGCGCTGGTCGAGGCCGCAGGGGGCTCGGTCGTCGTCGTCGAAGGCGATCCCGCGAACCTCAAGCTGACGCACCCGCACGACCTCGCGTTGGCGCGGGCGCTGCTCGAGGAGCGCGCGTGATCCGCGTCGGGATGGGCTTCGACGTCCACCCCTTCACCGACGACCCGGATCGCCGCCTCGTCCTCGGAGGCGTCGAGCTCGAAGGCGAGCGCGGTCTCGTCGGGCACAGCGACAGCGACGTGATCGCCCATGCCGTCGCCGACGCGTTGCTGGGCGCCGCCGGCATCGGCGATCTCGGCGGGCTGTTCCCGGCGAGCGACCCGACGTGGAAGGACGCCGACTCGATCGAGCTCCTCATCACCGTGCGCGATCGCGTCGCCGCTGCGGGGTGGTCGGTCCTGAACGTCGACTGCGCGGTCGTCCTGGAGGCGCCGAAGCTCGCCGCCCACGTGCGGGCCATGCAGGACCGGCTGCGGGGTGCGGCCGGTGCAGACGTCTCGGTGAAGCCGAAGCGGGCCGAGGGGCTCGGGTCGCTCGGACGGGCCGAGGGAATCGCCTGCTGGGCCGTCGCCCTCGTCGAGTCGACGCCGACGGCATGAGCCCCCAACCCCACCGCCCACGTCGCGGCGGTGCGGGGCGACCGCCGCCGGCCGCTCGACCGGCGGCACGGACGGGACTCGGAGGCGAGCAGGTCGAAGGCCGCAGAGCCGTCCGCGAGCTCCTCCGCGCCCGCCGCCGGCGGATCAAGGACGTGTGGCTCTCGGACACCGCCGCCCCCGACCATCCTGTCGTCGCCGAGATCCTCGACCTCGTCCGCGAACAGCGCATCCCCCTGCGGGAGGTGGCCCGGGGACGGCTCGACGCCGAGGCCACGAGCGAGGCGCCCCAAGGCGTGCTCGCGCACGCCGAGCCGTTGCCCGAGGTCGACCTCGACCGCCTGTCGCAGCGCGTCCCGGGCTCGCCGCCGCCGTTCCTCGTCGTCCTCGACGGCGTCACCGATCCGCAGAACCTCGGCGCCATCCTCCGAACCGCCGACAGCGCGGGCGCCACCGGCGTCGTCCTCGGGCGCCACCGGTCCGTGCACGTGACACCGACCGTCGCCAAGGCTTCGGCGGGAGCCATCGAGCACGTGCCGATCGCCCTCGTCGCCGGCATCCCCGCGGCGCTGCAGTCGCTGGGCGCGGCCGGCGTGTGGACGATCGGCCTCGACGGCGACGCCGACCAGTTCGTGTTCGACCTCGACCTGGCGACCGAAGCGGTGGCGCTGGTCCTCGGGGCGGAGGGCAGCGGCCTGTCCCGCCTCGTCCGGGCGCGTTGCGACGTCCTCGCCGCCATCCCGCAACGTGGCGCGCTGGCGTCGCTGAACGTCGGAGCGGCGGCCGCCGTGGCCTGCTTCGACGTCGCCCGTCGTCGCCTCGCCTGAACTCGCGCCTCGGCGAAACCGGGACTTCTGCCCGGTTTGCGGTGTTCTCGAACCACTGAACGTGGGAAACTTCCTCAGGACCCTGCCGTGACCATTGACACTGCTCGGGGGCGTAGCTACAAAGAACTAGTCACCAACGAGTCACCTTCGCCGCACGCCGTTCCCGCAGCCTCGCCTCTGCTCCTTCGTCGCCCCCCTCAGGAGATGCGTCAATGGCCCTACGCACCGAAGTCTTTCCGCTCCACGAACGCTCGGACGACGACCTCGTCGCCCGGTTCCAGGGCGGAGACGACCTCGCCGTGCAGGTGCTGCTCGACCGGTACCGCCGCTTCGCCCGGGCCAAGGCACGTGGCTACTTCCTCGTCGGCGCCGACAGCGACGACATCGAGCAGGAAGGTCTCATCGGCCTGTACAAGGCCGCTCGGGACTTCCGCTCCGACCGGCAGTCGAGCTTCCGGGCCTTCGCCGAGCTCTGCATCACCCGGCAGGTGATCACCGCCGTCAAGACGGCGACGCGCCAGAAGCACCAGCCGCTCAACCAGTACGTCTCGATCAGCGGCGTCCGGGGCAGCGACGATGCCGGCGAGCGCTCGGTCGAGGACCTTCTCGAGGACCACTACATCGGTGACCCAGCCGAGACCGTCGTCTCGAACGAGCGCATGGACTCGATGCGTCAGTCGATGGCCGAGATGCTGAGCGGCCTCGAGGTCGACGTCCTGCGCCTCTACGTGGAGGGCAAGAGCTACCACGAGATCGGCGAGCACCTCGGCCGGCACGTGAAGTCGATCGACAACGCCCTGCAGCGCATCAAGCGCAAGCTCGAGGGCCACCTCGCCGAGCGCGACGCCTCCGACGCCGAGGCCGAGCTCGCCGAGACGGCCGACGACTTCGTGCTCGTCCTCGTCTAGAGGGCCCGCAGCAGGAGGAAGAGCACGACGGTCACGGCCACCGACAGGAGCAGTGACCCGGCGCAGCCGAGCTTGTTCGAGAAGAAGAGGAACACGTCTCCTCTGTATCCGCTTCTACGCTC
>DATLED010000069.1:0-16916 GCA_035525495.1 Acidimicrobiales bacterium
GACCTACCGACTGGTCGCCGCCGACGCGCGGTCGCCCCGCGACGGGCGCTTCATCGAGATCGTGGGCACCTACCAGCCCCGGCACGAGCCGTCGACGATCGAGATCGACAACGACAAGTGCGTCCGCTGGCTCCAGCAGGGCGCCCAGCCGACCGAGCGGGTCGAGAAGCTGCTGAAGCTCTCCGGCGCGTGGGAGCAGTTCCAGACGGCCAAGGCTGCGGCCAAGTCCTCCACGTGACCGACTCGGAGGACGTGTTCGCCACGGACATCGACGTCGAGGAGGAAGAGGAGGACCTCTTCTCCGACGACGTCCCCTCCGGTGGTGCGACCGACGGCGGCGCCGCGGGCGCCGTGCTCGACTTCGTGGCCCGCTCGATCGTCGACGACCCGGACTCCGTCCGCATCGAGACCGACCGCGATCGTCGGGGCCTCACGTTGCGACTGCACGTGGCGCCCGAAGACATGGGCAAGGTGATCGGCCGTCGCGGTCGCGTCGCCCAGTCCATCCGCACCCTCGTGCGGGCCACCGGCGCCAAGGAAGGCGCCGAGGTCAACGTCGACATCGTTGATTGACGCTGTGCTGATGGTTTGCTGCGCCGGTGAAGCTGGCTCCGCTCACGGGCGGCTGCTCGCTGGCGCTCCCGACGCCGCCGGGGAGACTCAGGTCGGAGTCTGACGTGCCCCAACTGCTGGAAGTTGGGCGCATCACGAAGGCCCATGGCATCAAGGGCGAGGTCCTCGTCCACCTGACCGGCGATCGCACCGAGCGGTTGGCGCCGGGGTCGTCGTTCTCCGCCGAGGACGGACGGACGTTCGTCGTTCGCTACGCCACGTCCCACCAGGGCAAGTGGATCGTGGCCTTCGAGGGCATCGACGACCGGACGACGGCCGAGTCCCTCCACGCCACGTCGCTGTTCGGTGAGCCCATCGACGACCCGGACACGTTGTTCGTCCACGACCTCATCGGCTCGACCGTCGTCGACGCCTCGACCGGCGCCGAGCTCGGCGTCGTCGAGTCCGTCGAGGCGAACCCCGCCAGCGACCTCCTCGTCCTCGCCGGCACCGGTGGCCAGGGCCTCATCCCGGCCCGCTTCGTCGTGGACCGCGACGACCAGGGCCGCCTGCGGGTCGACGTGCCGGCCGGACTGCTCGATCTCTGACACGTTTGGGCGCGCTCATTTCGGAATGGCGAACTGAGCGCGCCCAGACGTGAGAATGGGTGGCGATGCGGATCGACGTCTTCACGATCTTCCCGGCGATGGTCGAGGCGTTCTTCGGCGAGACCCTCCTCGGCAAGGCGCAGGCGAAGGGACTGCTCGACCTGCGGGTCCACGACCTCCGCGAGCACACCACCGACGTCCACCGCAGCGTCGACGACATGCCCTTCGGCGGCGGCGCCGGCATGGTCCTCACGCCCGAGCCCGTGTTCGCCGCCGTCGAGGCCGCGCAACCGCCGAGACCCCTCCTGCTGCTCAGTCCTGGCGGGCGCCGGTTCGATCAGGCCATGGCCCACGAGCTCGCCCCCACCGAAGGCTTCAGCCTGCTGTGCGGACGCTACGAGGGCGTCGACCAGCGAGTCGTCGACCACCTCTGCGACGGCGAGCTCAGCATCGGCGACTACGTCGTCGGCGGGGGGGAGGTGGCCGCCATGGTCGTGGTGGAGGCCGTCGCCCGCCTCGTCCCTGGCGTGATGGGCAATGCCGAGTCCGCCACCGACGAGTCCTTCACCAGCGGGCTCCTCGAGTACCCGCAGTACACCCGCCCGGCCACCTTCCGGGGCCACGACGTCCCCGGGACCCTGCGCAGCGGCGACCACGGGAGGATCGCCCGCTGGCGTCTCGCCGCCGCCCTCGATCGCACCCGCCGGCACCGCCCCGACCTCATCGACGAACGGGGCGGCCTGACCGACGCCGAAGTGAAGCTCCTGAGCGAGTTCGGCTACCCTCTGACGTTCCCCGCATTGCCCTCCGAGGAGTCTGACGCGCCATGACTTGCGGCCCCAGCCCCGCATCCCGCCCATGAACCCCACCGACCTGGTCGACCGCAGCAGCCTGCGGGACGACGTCCCCGAGTTCGCCCCGGGTGACACGCTGAAGGTCCACGTGCGGGTCGTCGAGGGTACGCGCGAGCGGGTCCAGGTGTTCCAGGGCGCGGTCATCCGCCGCCAAGGGAGCGGCATCCGCGAGACCTTCACGGTCCGGAAGATCAGCTTCGGCGTCGGCGTCGAGCGGACCTTCCCCGTGCACAGCCCGATCATCCAGAAGATCGAGGTGGTCACGAGGGGCGACGTCCGCCGAGCGAAGCTCTACTACCTGCGCGACCGCACGGGGAAGGCCGCCAAGATCAAAGAGAAGCGCACCGCCCGTTGATGCACTGGGAGCCCATCCTGGCTCCCGCAGACGGCGAGGTGGAGCGCGAAGCCGGCGCGCTCCCGCCGTTCGCCGAGTCGCTGCTACGCGACGCACCGCCGGCTGCGGCAAAGGCCTTCGCCCGGGAGGTCCCCTTCCTCGTCGTCGTCGCGTTGGTGGCGGCGTTCCTCGTGCGGACGTTCGTGTTCCAGGCGTTCTTCATCCCGTCGCCGTCGATGGGATGCGCCGAGTGCCCGGTCCACACCCTCGAGATCGACGACAAGATCGTCGTGTCGAAGCTGTCGTATCGGCTGCATGAGCCGCGACGCGGCGACGTGATCGTGTTCGAGTGCCCACCGGCGGCGACGTGCACGTCGTCGCCGAAGTCGTCGAACATCGCCGTCCGGGCGGTTCGCTTCATCGGCGAGCGCGTCGGCCTCGTGCCGCCCTCGACGGAGGACTACATCAAGCGAGTCATCGGCTTGGCCGGGGAGACGGTCGAAGCCCGCGACGGCATCGTGTACGTCGATGGACGCATCCTCCGCGAGCCGTACCTGAACCCCGCCGTGACCACGCGGGATTTCGGTCCGCAGACGGTCCCACCGAGGTCGCTATGGGTCATGGGCGACAACCGTCAGAACTCCGGCGACAGCCGCGTGTTCGGGCCGATCCGCCGGGACAGCGTCGTCGGGCGGACGGTGCTGCGGCTCCTCCCACCTCGTCGTACCGCCTTCCTCTGATCCGCCGTACGATGGCGGGGCATGAGCGCTGAGGACCTCGAGCGGTACGAGACCGAGATCGAGCTGCAGCTCTACCACGAGTACAAGGCCGTTCTCCCGATGTTCAAGTACGTCGTGGAGACGGAACGGCGCTTCTACCTCGCCAACGAGGTCGACATGCAGCCACAGAACGAAGCCGGTCGTCCGTACTTCCGCATCGCGTTGAAGGATGCGTGGGTGTGGGACATGTACCGACCGGCACGCTTCGTCACCAACGTCACGGTCGTGACCTTCAAGGACGTGAACGTCGAGGAGCTCCCCGAGAAGGAGCTGTGAGCGAAGCGAGGCCCGCCGGCCCAGAGGCAGTCACAGTCACGTGACCGATGCGCGTCGGGCACTGGGGACCAAGGGTGAGGACGCGGCCGCCGCCTGGTACGCGAAGCAGGGGTACGAGATCGTCGCCCGCAACTGGCGCTGCCGAGACGGCGAGCTCGACCTGATCGTGCGGGCGGGACGCACGTACGTCTTCTGCGAGGTGAAGACGCGCACGTCGACCGCATTCGGCGCGCCGGTCGAAGCGGTCACGCGCGACAAGCAGATGCGCATCCGTCGGCTGGCGGCGCGGTGGCTCCAGGATGGCGCGCCGGGGCCAGCGAAGGACATCCGCTTCGACGTCGCCTCGGTTCTCGGGCCGCGTGACGTCGAGGTCGTCGAAGGCGCGTTCTGACCGAGCCTGTGGAGCGGCTCGACCCGTCGACGATCGCCGTGACCGCGGGTCGCGGCTCGGGCGCGGCGGGAACCCCCGTGAACGTGCCCATCGAGCTGTCGTCGACGTACCACGCCGGCGGTCCCGTGATCTACGGCCGCGATTCGAACCCGCAGTGGGTCGCCTTCGAGTCCGCGGTCGGCGCCCTCGAAGGCGGCGACGCCGTGTCGTTCGCCTCGGGCATGGCCGCCATCGCCGCCGTCGCCTCCTTGGTTCCGGCCAAGGGTGTCGTCGTCGCGCCGGAGGTGGCGTACAAGGGTTCTCGCAACCTCTTCGCCGACCTCGCGTCGGTTGGACGGATCGAGCTGCGGCTCGTCGACATCACCGACACCTCGGCTGTGCTGGCGGCGTGCGACGGCGCTTCGATGCTGTGGGCCGAATCGCCGACGAACCCGATGCTCGGCCTCGCCGATCTCGCCGCCCTCGAGGGCGCAGCCTCGCTCGTCGCCGTCGACAACACGTTCGCCACACCGTTGCTCCAACAGCCGCTGTCGTTGGGCGCCGACATCGTCGTGCACAGCGCCAGCAAGTTGCTGTCGGGCCACACCGACGTCGTCCTCGGTGTCGCGGTGGCGCGCACGGCGGAGCTCGCGGCACGCATCAAGGCGCACCGAACGTTGCACGGCGCCATCCCTGGTCCGATGGAGACGTACCTGGCGCTGCGGGGGCTACGCACGCTGCCGGTCCGCCTCGAACGATCGTCGTCCACGGCGGCCGAGCTCGTGGCGCGCTTGCGCGCCGACTCGCGCGTGGAGGACGTCCGCTATCCCGGGTACGGCCAGATGGTGGCCGTGATCGTCCGGGGTGGTGCCGACGCCGCCGACGCCGTGTGCGAGCGGCTGCGGTTGGCGGTCCATGCGACGAGCCTCGGAGGTGTGGAGACGTTGATCGAGCGGCGTGGTCGCTATGCCGGTGAGGAGGCGACGCCGCCGGGGCTGTTGCGGGTGAGCGTGGGCCTCGAGCACGTCGAGGACCTTTGGGCCGACCTCGACCAGGCGTTGGCGAGCGGTTAGATGACCGTCCCGGTCGCGCCGTCGTCGGTGACGACCTGTTGCCCAGCGGCATCCCACGCCCGCATGCCGCCGGCGAGGTTGACGACGTCGTAGCCCGAACCCACCAGCGCCTGCGTCGCCTGTCCGGACCGTCCGCCCGCGCGACAGACGGCGACGATTGGCCGGTCGTTCGGCAGCTCGTCGATGCGAGCGGCGAGCTCGCCGAGCGGAACGTGCTTGGCGCCGGGCGCATGTCCCGCTGCCCACTCGTCCGGCTCTCGGACATCGAGGAGGAGGGCGCCGCTCTCGATCCGCTGCGCGGCTTCCTCGGCGGGGATCTGCGGGATGTCGGTCACGGCGTCGATCGTAGGAGTTTCAGAGGACGGCCCACACGACAAGAGCGATCATCACGACGAAGGCGGCGGCGACGAACGCGTAGTCCGAAGGGCGGCGCTTGTGTTGGCGGAACGGGTTCAGGCCCATGTTGTTAGGTTCCCATGCATGGAGACCCTGATCGTCGAGCGGGACGGCGGCGTCGTGACCGTGACCATGAACCGGCCAGAGAAGAAGAACGCGGCGAACGGTCAGATGTGGGACGAGCTGCGGGAGACGTTTGCCGAGGTCGCCGACACCGAGTCCGACCGCGTCGTCGTCGTGACCGGTGCCGGCGACGCGTTCTGCAGCGGCGCCGACCTCAGTGACGCGTCGTCCTTGACCCGCAACGGTCTCACTCGCATGCGCCACATCGGCGACGCTGCGCTGGCGCTCCACCGGCTGGCCAAGCCGACGATCGCCAAGGTCAACGGCGTCGCCGCGGGCGCCGGCGCCAACCTCGCCTTCGGCTGCGATCTCATCGTCGCTTCGGACACGGCCCGCTTCTCCGAGATCTTCACGCGACGCGGCCTGTCCGTCGACTTCGGCGGGACGTGGCTGCTGCCGCGGCTGATCGGGCTCCACAAGGCGAAGGAGCTGGCGTTCTTCGCCGACGTCATCGGCGCTGCGGAGGCGGAGCGGCTCGGCCTCGTCAACCGCGTGCTCCCGATGGAGGAGCTCGATGCGTTCGTCGCCGGCTGGGCGGCCCGTCTGGCGGCGTCGCCGCCGATGGCGCTGTCGATGACGAAGACGATGTTGAACAACGCCCTGATGGTGTCGATGGACCAGGCGCTCGAAGACGAGGCGCGGTCGCAGAACGTCAACTTCTCGACGAACGACTTCCGCGAAGCGGTGTCCGCGTTCCTCGAGAAGCGTGACCCGAAGTTCGAGGGCCGTTAGCTCCCGCTCGCGGCAGTGCTTGTCTCAGGTGCAGGGTACGGTCCTCGGTGCGCATCGAGTGGCTGCTGGTTGGCCCTCCTCTCCGGTCTTGTCGTGCCGTGTCTCGAGGAGCCGCTTCGTGCTCGCCACCATCCCTTCCGCCACGTTGTTGGGCGTCGATGGACGTCCCGTCAGCGTCGAGGTCCACGTCTCCAACGGGTTGCCGGGGTTCACCGTCGTGGGGTTGCCGGACACGTCGTGTCGAGAATCGCGCGACCGGGTGCGCGCCGCGTTGCTGTCCTCGGGCCTGGAGTGGCCGCTGCGACGCGTGACGGTCAACCTGGCGCCCTCGTCGATCCGCAAGGGCGGGGCCGGGCTCGACCTGCCGATCGCCATCGGGCTGCTCGTGGCTTCGGGGGCGCTCGCGCCATCACTCGTGCAGGGGATGGCGTTCGTCGGCGAGCTCGGCCTCGACGGGTCGCTGCGTCGAGTGGCCGGGATGGTGCCTCTGGTCGACGCCCTGGAAGCTGCGATCGTCGTCGTGCCGCCGGAGGCTGCGGAGGAGGCGATGCTCGTCGGACGCCACGAGGTGCGGTGCGCGCCCACGTTGACATCCCTTCTGGAGTCCCTGCGGGGCGACGAACCCTGGCCCTCGCCGCCGAAGCGCACGGGTGGTGGGGACGATGATCGCGAGAAGTTCGTCCCAGAGCTGTCCGACGTGCGCGGACAGCGGCTCGGGCGATGGGCCCTGGAGATCGCCGCCGCCGGTGGCCACCACCTGCTCCTGATCGGCCCGCCGGGTTCCGGCAAGACGATGCTCGCCCGCCGCCTGCCCGGTCTGTTGCCGGCCCTCGCCCAGGACGAGGCGCTGGCCACGACGAGGGTCCACTCCGCCGCCGGCCAGGCCCTTCCGCCGGGCGGTCTGGTGCGCCGGCCGCCGTTCCGGTCACCCCATCACAACGCATCGCTCGTCTCGCTGATCGGCGGCGGCAGCGCATGGATGCGGCCGGGAGAGATCAGCCTCGCCCACAACGGCGTGCTGTTCATCGACGAGCTCGGCGAGATGGCGACGACGGCGCTCGACGCACTCCGACAACCCCTCGAGGAGGGGGTCGTCCGCGTCGCCCGGGCCAAGGCCAGCGTCGCCTTCCCCGCGCGCTTCCTGTTCGTCGCCGCCATGAATCCGTGCCCGTGCGGTGAGGGCGGCGCGCCGGGGACGTGCCGCTGCTCGGAGACGGCTCGCCTCCGCTACACGCGCCGCCTGTCCGGTCCATTGCTGGACCGCTTCGACCTCCGCCTCGCCATCGACCGGCCCGACGTGTCCGACATCCTCGGCGGCCCACCGGGCGAGTCGACCTCCGTGGTCGCCGGTCGCGTCGTCGCCGCCCGGGCGCGGGCGAGAACGCGCGGTGTCCGCTGCAACGCCGAGCTCCCGGGCGCCGGCCTCGAGGCCGTGGTCCGCCTGCAGCCGGCCGCCTCCCGGGTGCTCGAGCACCGATTGCGCGTCGGCTCGCTCAGCGGCCGCGGCCTGCACCGCATCCAGCGGGTCGCCCGCACCATCGCCGACCTCGAGGACTCTGTCGACGTCACCGAGGAGCACGTCTGCACCGCCCTCGAGCTCCGCGCCGACCTCGAGGTCCTGGAGGGTGTCGCATGACGACCACCGCCTCCTCGACCTCGCTCGTCCCGCCCGAAGCGTGGGCGCTCGCCCTGTCGATGCTCCCGGGCTGCGGCCAGCACCGCCTCCGGACGGTGCTCGCGGCGTACGACCACGATCCGGAGGCGGCGTGGCGGGCAGTGGCCTCCGGCTCTCCCGCCGTCCCGGCTCCGCCGGCGGTCGTCGCCAACTGGCGAACGGCCGCTGCCGACGTCGACGCGGCCGCCGCCTGGAACGCTCTCGGCGACGGCGTCGGCGTGTGGGTCCTCGGCGGCGATGGCTACCCGCCGGCCCTCGCGGACGACCCCGATCCGCCGCCGATCCTGTTCTGGCGTGGCGACCCCGAAGCCCTTGAACGACCGGCCGTCGGCATCGTCGGCACCCGGCGCTGCACGGCATACGGGACCGACGTCGCCCGCTCGCTTGGCCGCGACCTCGCCGCCGCCGGTGTCACCGTCGTCTCCGGTCTGGCCCTTGGGATCGATGGCGCCGCCCACGAAGGCGCCCTTGCCGCCGGATACGTCCACGGACGTCCCGTCGACGCCGACGACGACGACGCCAAACCCTCCCACGACGTCGGGCCGCCGATCGCCGTCGTCGGTAGCGCCCTCGACGTCGTCTACCCGACGCGCCATCGAGCGCTCTGGCAGCGCGTCAGCGAACGCGGCCTCCTCCTCACGGAGGCCCCTCCGGGCGCCTTGCCCGAACCGTGGCGCTTCCCCCGCCGCAACCGCATCCTGGCGGGGCTGTCCAAGGTGGTCGTCGTCGTCGAGTCCCACGCCTCGGGCGGCTCGCTCTCGACCGTCCGCCACGCCATCGAGCGCGGCATCTCGGTCATGGCTGTCCCGGGCTCGGTGCGGAGCCCCTCCTCGGCGGGGACGAACCGCCTCCTCGCAGACGGCGTCGCGCCTGTCACCGACGCCGAGGACATCCTCGTCGCGCTCTCCCTCGAGGGTGCGACGGTGGCAACGCCGACCCGGCCGACGCCCACGACTCCGAAGGTCCCGGATGACGACTCGCCCGTCCTCGCCGCCGTCGAGTGGACACCGACGCGCACCGAAGACGTCCTTCGCCGCACGGGGCTCCCCCTCGGCGCGGTCGCCAAAGAGCTTGCACGACTCGAGGTCGAGGGCCGCGTGCGCCGGCGGGGTGCGTGGTGGGAGCGCCGATGACGACAGGGAGCGGGGTTATGCTTCGCCGACCGTCGGGTGGCCCCGCATCGCGGGCCGTCCGAGCGGCGAAGGGACCCCGTGGACCAGGACGACACCGGCGCAATCCAGCAGCTCTGGGCCGACTACAAGGCCAGTGGCTCACGCGACGCGCGGGACCGCCTCATCGTCCACTACTCGCCGCTGGTGAAGTACGTCGCCGGTCGCGTCTCCGTGGGCCTCCCCCAGAACATCGAGCAGGCCGACCTCGTCAGCTACGGCGTGTTCGGCCTCATCGACGCCATCGACAAGTTCGACCTCGAACGGCAGATCAAGTTCGAGACCTATGCGATCGCGCGCATCAAGGGCGCCATCATCGACGAGCTCCGCAGCATCGACTGGGTGCCCCGCTCGGTGCGGGCCAAGGCGCGCTCGGTGGAGAAGGCCTACGCCACCCTCGAGGCGAGCCTGCTGCGTACGCCGACCGACGCGGAGATCGCCAAGGAGATGGGCATCTCCGAGGGCGACCTGCAGACGATCTTCAACCAGATCTCCTTCGTCGGTCTGGTCGCGCTCGACGAGATGTTGTCCGGTGGTGAGCGGGGCGAGTCGACGACGCTCGGCGACACGATCCCCGACAAGGGCGAGGGACCGGTCGCGGCCTACGAGGTCGAGGAGATGAAGCAGATCCTGGCCGGTGCCATCAGCCGGCTCGGCGACCGGGAGAAGCTCGTCCTGATGCTCTACTACTACGAGGGACTGACGCTGGCGGAGATCGGCGAGGTCCTCGGCGTGACGGAGAGCCGGGTGTGCCAGATCCACACCAAGGCCGTGATCCAATTGCGGTCGCGCATGGCCGAGCCCGAACGGGAGACCGCCAGTTAGATGTCGACGTGGCAGGAAGACGACGAGACGCGCACGCCCCCGGAGGGCATGCCGCAACGCGCGGGAGGGAACCGAGACATGACGGCGGGAGCGGGAACGGGAGTCGGACCGAGGGAGCGTGACGGCGACGCCGAGGGCGACATCGTCCGTGGCGGCCGCGGCGGCGGCGCGAGCCGTGTCACGCGCCAGAGCGCCGGTGGGGGCGGCGGCACCTCCACGTCCTCCCGCTCGCTCGGTCGCGTCCTCGCGGCCCTTGTCGCGGGCCTGATCATCGGCGGTGTCGCCACGGCGCTCTATCTGCAGAGCACGGACGACGGGGGCGACGAGACCGCCTTCACGAACGCCATCGACGAGACGCGGTACCAGGCGGTGATCCTCAGCAACGACAAGGTCTACTTCGGGCAGCTCGTGTCGATCAGCGACGACTTCTTCGAGCTCGAGAGCGCCTTCTTCCTGCGCGAGACCCGCGCCGATGCCGACGCCGAGCCCGTGCGAGCGCTGCTGCCCGTGAACCGGGAGATCCACGCCCCGGACAACACGATGCTGATCCGGAAGTCCGAGGTCGTCCTCGTCGAGAACCTGGCCAAGGATTCCCCGATCCTCACGGAGATCAAGCGCCAGAAGGGGTGAACACCGTTCTCGCTCTCCGTAGCAAGTGAGCGGCGGTAAGTGCTCAGGTGTCCTTGCGGTAGGACGATCTGACCCGTAAGGTCAAGGCGGACATTACGGGATGTCCCACGGGAGGCAGCAATGACGTCGGCGGGGAAGTGGATCGTGGGGCTCCTGCTCCTGGTCGTGGGCGCGGTCTTCATCGCTCGCACCGTGTCGTCCGACCCGGGAAGCTCGGCGACCGTCAAGAACAACCTGGGCAACGCGGCTTCGGCCAGCGCCGCCAGAGCCGCGAACCAAGCCGCGGTCGAGGCGGCCGCCAAGAAGAAGATCGCCTCGACGATCGCCGGTGACCTGTCCTGCAAGAAGGCCTGCGTCGAGGTGAACGAGGTCGCCGCCGACTCGATCACGACCGCCAAGCTCGCCGCCGGCTCCGTGACGCTCTCGAAGCTGGCGTTCGAGGTCCCGAACCTCAACGAGCTCGAGAACGAGATCAACGCCCGAAAGGCCGCCGAAGCGTCCGTCAAGGCCGCGCAGGCGGAAGCAGCCGCGGCCGGCGCCAAGAACGACGCCGCCATCACCTCCGCCGCCGCGAACGGGATCACCGCCGAGGCCGCCGCCCGCACGGCCGCCGACGAGGCGCTCGCCAAGAACACCGCCGCCGCCGACGCCGACCTCCTCGGCAAGCTCAACAGCGAGGTCAAGGATCGCAGCGACGCCGACAACGTCCTGCAGGGCAAGCTCAACAACGAGATCGCCGACCGCGCCGGCGCCATCACCAACCTGCGCTCCGAGCTGGGCAACGGCAACCAGGTCGACTCGCCGATCATCCAGATCAACAACAACGAGATCGTGAACAGCTCCGTCACGAGCAACAAGATCAAGGACGACACGGTCACCGCCGAGGACCTCGCCAACAACGCGGTCATCGGTCGCGGCATCGCCGCCGACCTCCCGCTGACGAACGTCAAGGAGCGCACCCTCCGCGGTGAGCGCACCAACAACTCGTCGAACGCCCTGTCGCCCGGCGACATCGCCATCGGCACCATCACCGGTGAGGGCACTCCCGTCGCCGCCGCTTCGGTGGGCAACATCGCTCTCGGCACGATCACCGGCGAAGGCGACAACCTCACTCGCGCCGGCGCCAAGGGCAACATCGCGTTTCTGTCGATCGGCCGCAACAACCTCGTGAACGACGCCGTCGACGGTTCGAAGATCCTTGGCAACTCGATCGACAACTCCGACATCGCTGACAACAACCTCGACGCCACCAGCCTCGCTACCAACTCGGTCGACTTCGATGAGATCAACAGTGGCGCCGTGCGCAGCGACGAGGTCCTCGACAACTCGCTGACGGTCGACGATCTCGGCACCAACTCGGTCAACTCGGACGAGATCGCGAGCTCGGCGGTCCGCAGCAGTGAGGTGCAGGACAACTCGCTGACGGCCGACGATCTGGGCACGGGCTCGGTCGCAGCGGACGAGCTGGCGACGAACGCGGTCACTGGCGACGAGGTTCTCGACAACTCGTTGACGGCGCTGGATCTCAACACGGGGTCGGTGGGGAGTGACGAGGTGGCGGACAACTCGTTGACGGCGCTGGATCTCAACACGGGGTCGGTGGGGAGTGACGAAGTGGCGGACAACTCGTTGACGGCGCTCGATCTCAACACGGGGTCGGTGGCGAGTGAGGAAGTGGCGGACAACTCGTTGACGGCGCTGGACCTCAACACGGGTTCGGTGGCGAGTGACGAAGTGGTCGACGGCTCGCTGACGACGTTGGATCTCGGCACCGATTCGGTCAACGCTGACGAGATCGCAAGCTCGGCCGTCCGCACCGATGAGGTGCAGGATGGCTCGCTCACCGCGGCGGACCTCGGCACCGACTCGGTGGACGTCGACGAGATCGCGGCATCGGCGGTCCGCTCGGCCGAGGTGCAGGACGGATCCCTCACGGCCGCCGACCTGGCCACCGACTCGGTCACCGTGGACGAGATCGCCACCTCCGCGGTCACCACGAACGAGGTCCTCGACAATTCGCTGACAGCCGACGACCTCGGCACGGGCTCGGTGAGCACCGACGAGCTCGCGGCCAACTCCGTCACCTCCGACAAACTGAAGCTGACGCTGAGCGCGGCGACGGATGTCGCGGCGCCGACGCTGCTGGCGACCACGACGGCCGACGTCCCGACCGTGGCCGCGACGATGACCGCAGCCAATGCCTCGGCTACCAACGTCCACCGCATCCTCATCAGCGGCCAGGCCCAGTTGCGGTGCATCTGCGACCCCGGCGAGACGATCGACGTGCAGTATCAGGTCGTTCGCATCGACGACCCGACCGTCGCCGTCCCCATCGTCCGCGTGCCTGTCGGCCCGTCCTACAAGGTCACGCTGAACGACCCGACACCGAAGGCCGCCGTCGCCTCCCTGTCGGTGGTCGACACCCTGGCGGACGCCAATCGGCACGACTACCAGATCCGTATCCTGGCCACTGGCACGGGCGAACTCGACACCGTGACCGGTTTCGCCGGCGTTCTCAACGTGGTCGACATGGGCGCGGCGTAGCTCGCTCCAGACGTCAGGCATTGGAAGGGCGCCGGCGAAAGCCGGCGCCCTTGCCACGTCCGGCGGCGAATCGACCGTTGCTCCTGTCGCACCCGCCGCGTATCGTCGATGCGGGTCACTGCCACCCAGGCCGCTTCTCCCTCATGAGCTCATGCAGGCGCCGTCCACGCGCCTTCTCGACGGAGTCAGGGAGCAATGCGACAACGACCAGGCCCCGCGCAGCGCATGGTGCTTGCGCGCGCGGCGATCACCGCCACTGTCCGCCCCCCCGTTCGCATCACGGTTGGCGTCATCGTCTCGCTCGCTCTACTGGCGGCGACCGCTCCCGAGGCAGCCGCCGCTGATCACGAGCCACAAGCGGTCGAGTACCGGCCGCCTGTCGATGCGATGGTCATCGACGGCTTCCGGCCGCCGACGACGCCCTACGGGCCCGGCAACCGCGGCATCGACTACGCCACGACCGAGGAGCAGCCGGTCCGAGCGGCGGCCGACGGTGAGGTCACGTTCGCGGGGCGCATCGGGGCCAGCGCCAGCGCCGTTCACGTCACCGTCCTCCACCGGGACGGGATCCGCACCACCTACAGCTTCCTCGCCACCGCGACCGTCCGACGAGGTGACCACGTCCACCAGGGCGACACGCTCGGCACCACCGGCCCGCCGACGACCGCGCTGCACTTCGGCGCTCGAGCGCCCAACGACGTCTACCTGAATCCGCTGGTGCTCCTCGGCCAGACCGGGGACAGCCGGCAACACGCCTACCTCGTCGCTGACCCGCATCCGACCGAGCCGCTCACCGAGGCCCAAGAACGCCACCTCGTGCTCGAAGCCATCCGCGGCCTCATCGACCGAGTCCGCCAGCTCCCGCACCAGCTCGCCGACCGAGCCCTCGACGATGCCCAGCGCAAGATCGACCTCGCCCGCGTCCTCGTCGACGACGCCGCCGACCTCAGCATCCCGATCCCCATCCAGCTCGCCCTCGATGCCCTCCGCTGGCAGCGGGTACAGGCCACGTGCACACCACCACACACGCCGGCGCCCGAACCGACCGCGCGGCGCATCGTCATCCTCGTCGGCGGCCTCGGGTCGGCCACGGGCGACGCCGCCGTCCTCGACACCGACACGGAGGCGCTCGGTTACGCGCCCGAGGACGTCCACCAGTTCAGCTATCGAGCCAGCGGCGAGCCGTACGGACCCTCGGACACCCAGGGCGACATCGCCGAACAGGGCAAGCGGCTCGCCGCGGTCATCCAGGCGACCCAGCGTCAGCACCCCGCCATCCCCGTCGACGTCATCGCCCACAGCCAGGGTGGACTCGTCGCACGTAGTGCCATCACCACCCACCACGCCGCCCCCGCCACCGTGGTCACCTTGGCCACCCCCCACCAGGGCACCGACCTCGCCACGGCCGGGGCCGGCATCGACGCCACCACCAGCGGCCACCTCGTCCTCGGGGCCGCGAGCGCCGTCACCTCCCGAACCGCCGCAACCCTCGACCTCAACGCCACGTCCATCCTTCAGATGAGCGAGACCAGCGACTTCATCCGCAACCTCCCCGAGCATGGCTGGCCGCCGAGCACGCACGTCGTCTCCATCGCCGCCAGGGCCGACCCGGTCGTCCCCAATCACCAGACGCGACTCGAGCAGACCAACGTGAGTGCCAACACCTACGACACCGTGGTCTCGCCGCACGGCCGGAACACCCTCCTCGACCACGCCCGCCTTCCGGGCTCGCCGGAGGCCACCCAGGAGATCCTGCGGGCCCTCAATCGCCAGGCCCCGACGTGCCGGACCCTCGAGGACGCCTTCGCTGACGGGGTCGCCGGCCGACAGGCGAGCTACACCGCCGACAGCATCGGCACCGCTCTCGCCCTCGCCGGCATCTACGCCGACTACCGGACCCGGCAGACCATCATGAGCCCGTTCGGGAGGAATCGCCTCCGCTAGCCCCCCGCCCCTACGCTCTCGTGCCCAATGGGCTGGAGAAGACGTGGCGCCGCCGCGCTCGTGGGGATGGTCGCCTGGGGACTCGTCGCGCCCCGAGCGAGCGTCGCCCAGACCGCCCAGCCGCCGACGGATGCGTGGATCGTCGACCGGCCGACGTTCGAGCCGATCGATCCGACGCCCCAGCCCCTCGCGGTCCCCGGCGTCGGCGAGTATCGGGGCAGCATCGAGATCGCGCGGTCCCCGAACGCCGCCTCCAAGCTGGCCGTCGTCAACCACGTCGCCATCGACGACTACGTCCGCGGCATCAGCGAGGTCCCGAGCGCCTGGCCGCTCGAGGCCCAGAAGGCCCAGGCCGTTGCCGCCCGCACATACGCGCTGTACGAGGCAACGCGCCAGCAAGTCGCGACGACGGCAACCGCCACCAAGCTGGCCGGCGCCGACCTCTGCGCGACCGACGCCTGTCAGGTCTACGCGGGGGTCGCCAAGGAACGCCGCGCTGGAAGTGAGGCGTGGAACGCCGCCGTCGCCCAGACCCGCAACCAGGTCCTGCTCTACAAGAACGCGCCGATCGCCGCCAAGTACTCGAGCTCCAACGGCGGTGAGACCGTCGCCGGCGGCCAGCCCTACCTCCGCGGTGCCATCCCCGACCCCGACGATGCCTACAGCCCGCTCCACCGCTGGCGCGCCACCTATCCCATCGCCGCCGTCGCCCGGGTCGCCGGCCTCGCTGCCGAACCCGTTGGGCTTCGGCGCGACGACCAGCGGATCGTCGCCACCTATGTCGACCTCGACGGCAACCCCGTGGAGGAGGAGGTCAGCGTGGAGGCGTTCCGGGACGCCGTCAACAACGGCTTCTCCTCGCCCGCCGGTCTCCCGCTTCCCGTCCCCAGCCGCCGCTTCGACATCCACGTCGAGGCGGGTCTCGCGGTCCTCGAAGGACGCGGTTGGGGCCACGGCATCGGCCTGTCCCAGTACGGCGCCCTCGGCAAGGCGGTGCGCGGCATGAAGTTCACCGACATCCTCGCCGCCTACTACGCGGGACTGAAGCCGACGACCGTCCCGCAGGAACAGCTGCCCCAGACGCTGAAGGTCGCCGTCGCGTTCGACCGCGCCGCCGTCGAGCTCATGACCACCGCGGCCGGACGGTTCCGCATCGTCGACGGCAGCGGACGGGTCCTTGCCCACGCCGCCACCGGCACGTGGACGGCGACACCGGCGCCCGACGGCCGCATCAAGCTCACGCCGCCACCGGGCCAGGCGGGCCGGCCCACGGCCGCGATCGCGGCCGTGCGACCGGACCTCCCCGTCGCCGGCAATCCCCTCGCCGTCACCGTCGCCCTCGACGGACCGGGCGCGTTGACGAAGATCGACCTCGTCCGTCCCGACGGCACGACGCAAGCGGTCGATCCCCAGAAGCTCCGCTCCTCGGGCCCCGTGCAGCTCCGCATCGGCAACGCGGTGCTGGCGGGCACGTACGAGGTGACCGTCGAGCGCGACGCCGGCAACGGTCGCGTGGAGACGGTGAAGCTTCCGATCGAGGTCCCGGCCACGAGCGGCGAGGGCGCGGCGAGCACCGCGTCGCCGAGCGGTGGCGACGATGACGACGGCGGTGGTGACCTCGAAAGCGACCTCGCCTTCTCGGGCGTCGCGCACGTCGCCGGCGTGCCGATCCCGTCGAGAGCGCTCCAGGCAACGGCGACGTTCATGCTGCTCGCGGTGATCGTCCTCGGCGGCTTCTGGGTGGGTCGACGACCGGGCATCGAACTACACTGAACGACCGTCCCCAGCAACACCGCCGGGGATCACTCACGCCCCTGCGCACCCACGGTCGCCCCCGCCATCCGGCGAAGGCGCAAGCGCAGGGGTCAGCGAAACCGATGGGAAGGAACCTCCATGGCCGTCGTCACGATGAGGCAGTTGCTCGAGGCAGGTGTCCACTTCGGGCACCAGACCCGGCGCTGGAACCCGAAGATGAAGCGCTACATCTTCGGTGAGCGCAACGGCATCTACATCCTCGACCTGAACCAGACGC
>DATLED010000008.1:0-27116 GCA_035525495.1 Acidimicrobiales bacterium
AGGAGATCGCCCGGCAGCTCCGCCTGCGAGACATCGGCGGGATCATCGTCATCGACTTCATCGACATGGAGATCCGCCCCAACCGCGAGGCCGTGATGCGGGCCTTCCGGGACGCCCTGGCCCGGGACAAGACCCGGACCCAGGCCTTCGAGATCTCCGAGCTCGGCCTGGTCGAGATGACCCGCAAGCGGGTGTCCGAGGGACTCGTCGAGTCCTTCTCGACCACCTGCTCCGTGTGCAACGGACGAGGCCTGGTCTTCGACGAGAGCTTGCTCTGACCCGTTTGGGCGCGCTCATGCCGAGATTCCGGCCTGAGCGCGCCCAAACGTGAGGTGTGGTGAGTACCCGAGCCGCTCCTCTACAATGGTCGGCTGTTGTCCAGCGGCCGGTGCGGCCACGGAGGCTCACGGTGTACGCAGTCATCAAGACGGGTGGGAAGCAGTACCGGGTCCAGGAGGGCGAGCTGCTCGACGTCGAGCTGCTGACCGCCGAGGACGGCACCCTCGAGTTCACGCCCGTCCTCCTCGTGGACGGGGAGAACGTCCTCGCGGCTGCCGGTGACCTCGCCGCGGCCACCGTCGCCGCCCGCATCGTGGGCGAGGCTGCCGGTCCCAAGATCCGCGGGTTCACGTACAAGAACAAGACCAACCAGCGCCGGCGCTGGGGTCATCGTCAGCACTACACGACGATCGAGATCACCGGCATCTCGAAGGGGAACTGAGCCATGTCGAAGACCAAGGGTGGCGGCTCCACCAGGAACGGCCGGGACAGCGAGGCCAAGCGCCTCGGCGTCAAGGTGTTCGACGGCCAGACCGTCACCGCCGGCGCCATCATCGTGCGCCAGCGCGGCACCCGCTTCCACCCCGGCGAGAACGTGGGACGGGGCGGCGACGACACCCTGTTCGCCCTCACTCCCGGCAAGGTGAAGTTCGGTAGCCGCAAGGGTCGCAAGCTCGTGGACGTGCTCGATGGCGATCTCGCCCCGGAGACCGCCCCCACCTGATCAACCGGCCAGCAGGACGGCAGAAGCCGACGTCCCCTCGTCGGCCAACGGGAGCACCACTTCGAACGTCGCCCCCTCACCAGGCGCCGATCGCACGGTGACGGTCCCGCCGATGGCCTCGAGAGACGTCCGGACGATGGTCAGCCCGATGCCGGTGCCTCGAGCGCTGCTCATCGTCGAGCCTCGGTAGAAGCGCTCGAAGATCCGCTCCTGGTCCTCGTAGGCGATGCCGGGACCGCGGTCGATGACCGAGATCCGGGCGACCGCGCCGGCGGCCTCCGCCTCCAAGCGGATGAGCGACCCGGCGGGCGAGAACTTGGCGGCGTTCGTCAGCAGGTTTCCGAGGGCGTGGTGGATCGTCTCGGTGTTGGCGAGAACGACGAGGTCCTCAGGGATGTCGAGGTCCACGGGGCAGCCCTGCATCGCCGGCGCGATGTGGTGGACCAGCTCCTCGACGCCGTCCCGCAGCCGGTAGGGGTGCAGCCCCGGCAACGCTGAGGCGGCATCGAGAGCGGAGAACGCGAGCACCTGCTCGATGAGGCGCCGCAGCTCCTTCGCATTCCACGACGCCCGCTCGAGCAGCTGCTTCTTGGCTTCGTCGTCGAGCCGGTCCCACTGCAGGAGCACGGTGTCGACGAACCCGCAGATCGACGTGAGCGGCGTGCGCAGTTCGTGCGAGACGGTGCTCACGAAGTCCGACTTGAGTTGGTCGGTCTGCGCGAGCTGGGCGGCGGCGAGTCGCTCGCGCTCGAAGGCGAAGGCCCTGGCCACGATCGTCGACGCTTGGCGGGCGTAGGCGGTGAGCAGGCGGACGTCCTCGTCGTCGAAGGCGCCGGCCGTCGTGAAGTAGGCAGTGAGCACGCCGATGGCGTTGGCCGGCGGGCCGAGCGGGATCGAAACCAGCGAGCGCACCTCGTACTGGCGGAACACCTCCCGGAGCAGGATCCAGCGATCGTCGACCTCGACGTCGGCTACCGCCACTGGGCGCCCCGTCTGCATGGCGACGCCGGCGGGGCTCGATTCGGGGTCGCGGACGGCGATGCGCAAGGCCCCTTCGGCGTCCGTTGGGAAGTCGCTGTGTCCGGCGACGCGGAGCCCCTGCGAATCGTCGTCGGGGCGGAGAAAGACGGCGACGGACACGGCGCCCACGGCGATGCGCGCGGCCTGCGAGATCGAGTCGGTCGTCGCGGACAGCGTCGGGTCGTCGGCGACGGACTCGATGGCGCGGTTGAGGCGATGGAGATGGCGCGCCGTGCGACGGCGCTCGACGGCGAGGGCATCGACCATCAACGCCAGCGCGGCCATGTCGACGCCGTAGAGAACGAGGGTGAAGCCGTCGGTGCGCTGGTTCGCTGGGGCGAGGTACTCGGCGAGAAGGACGAGCAGGAGCGAGGCCACACACATCGTCAGTCCGGCGGCGCGGCCGCTGACGTACGCGTGGAAGGCGATGACGAGGACGTAGGCGAACATGACGGCCGTCCTCGTCGACGGAATCACGAGGGCGAAGCTCGAGATGGCGAGGAGATCGACGGATAGGTTGAGCATGCGACCGGCGGAGCTCTGGGTGAGCCTGGCCGCCCGTGGCGTCAGGACGGCCCACGGCAGGTACACGCCGATGAGCAACGCCGTCACCGTCAGCTGATCGCGTCGGGTGACGTCGCCGGGAATGAGCCAGATCGCGAGGAGGGCGAAGGCACCGACGCCCGCCTGCAACTGCTGCGCTACCGCCAGCATGCGTTCGTAGCCCTCGGAGAGCACCTCTGGTACGGCGAGGCCCTTCGCGACCCGTGCGCCGAGCCCCGCCTTCATGGGCACAGCGTCCGCCATCCAAGCCGTTGATGCCATGTCCCGAAGTGGCCATTTCGGAGCCCGTGAACGGACTAGCCCGCCGGGGGCGCCCGTACACTGCAACGGTCATGTCCGCCTTCGTCGACGAGTCCCAGGTCCATGTCAAGGCGGGGAACGGTGGCGCCGGTTCGGTGTCGTTCCGTCGTGAGGCCCACGTCGCCAAGGGCGGACCCGACGGTGGCAACGGCGGGTCGGGCGGCGATGTCTGGCTCCAGGCCGACCACAACGTGGCGTCGCTGATCGCCTTCAAGGAACACCCGCACCGCCCGGCCGGCAACGGCGTCCACGGCATGGGCAAAGCCCGCCACGGCGCGCGGGGCAACGATCTCGTGGTGCGGGTCCCCGAGGGGACGGTCGTGCGCGGTCTCGACGGCAAGGTCCTCGCCGATCTCGTCCACGCCGGCGACCGCTACCTCGCGGCAAAGGGTGGACAGGGCGGTCGCGGGAACGCGTCTTTCCTCTCGCAGCGCCGTCGCGCACCGGCCTTCGCCGAACAGGGGGAGGTGGGCGAGGAGTTCTACCTGAACCTCGAGCTCAAGCTGATGGCCGACGTCGGGCTGGTGGGGTTCCCGAACGCAGGCAAGTCGACGTTCATCTCCCGGGTGTCGGCAGCCAAGCCGAAGATCGCCGACTACCCGTTCACGACGCTCGAGCCGCATCTCGGCGTCGTCCGCTTCCACGAGTCGGAGTTCATCGTCGCGGACATTCCCGGCCTGATCGAAGGCGCCAGCGAGGGCAAGGGGTTGGGGCACCAGTTCCTCCGCCACGTCGAGCGGGCGCGGGTGATGCTCTTCCTCATCGATCTCGCGCCGACCGACGAGCGGCCGCCCGAGGAGCAGCTGCGGATCCTGTTGGACGAGCTCGGTCGCTACCGGCCCGAGCTGCTCGAACGGCCGCGGTTGGTCGTCGGTTCGAAGGCGGACGCGCCGACCTTCGATTGGGACGGGCAGCGGGTTTCGGCGGTGACGGGGGACGGGCTTCCCCAGGTGCTCGGCCAGCTGGCGGTGCTGGTGCGGGAGGCTCGGGCGGCACAGCCCGTGCGGGACTCGTTCGTCGTGCACCATCCCGAGGCCGAGGGCGTGCGCATCGAGCGCGCGGACGACGCGTCGTGGGTCGTGCTCGGGCGCCCGGCGGCTCGGGCCGTGGCCCTCAACGATCTGACGAATGCCGACGCGCTGGCGTTCGTGCAGGACCGGCTCAAGAAGCTGGGTGTTGACAAGGCGTTGGCGAAGGCGGGGGCCAGCGACGGCGACGTCGTCCGCATCGCCAACTTCTCCTTCGAATACCGCGACTGATGTTGGTCGTCGTGAAGGTCGGGACGTCGTCGATCACCGACGACGCCGGCGTCATCGACGTGGCAGCGGTGCGCAAGCTGTGCCGTGAGGTGGCGACCGCCCGTTCGGCCGGGCATCGGGTCGTCGTCGTGTCCTCGGGGGCGATCGCGGCGGGACTGCCGGCGCTCGGTCTGGCCCGTCCACGAGACGTCGCGACCTTGCAGGCGATCGCCGCCGTCGGTCAGAGCAGGCTGATGCGGGTCTACGACGAGGTGTTCGGCGAGGACGGGCTCGTCGCTGGGCAGGTGCTGCTGGCACCCCTCGACTTCGTGCATCGGTCGCAGTACCTCCATGCCCGACAGACGATCCTGCGGTTGCTCGAGCTCGGCGTCGTGCCGATCGTCAACGAGAACGACGCCATCGCGGACGACGAGATCCGCTTCGGAGACAACGACCGATTGGCCGCGCTCGTTGCGCACCTCGTTGGCGCGGAGCTGCTCGTCCTGCTCACGGACACGCCCGGGATGTTCACCGCCGACCCTCGGCTCCATGCCGATGCGTCGTTGATCGAGGAGATCGTCGAGGTCGACCACGAGCTCGAGCGGCTCGCAGGCACTTCGGGGTCGCTGCGGGGAAGCGGGGGGATGGCATCGAAGCTGGCGGCGGCGAAGATCGCTGCGTGGTCGGGGGTGCCGGTCGTGATCGCGGGCGCCGCCCGCCCCGATGTGGTGGCGGGCGCGCTGGCGGGGGAGCCGGGCATCGGGACCTACATCCGTCCGCACGAGCGGCGGCTGCCGGCACGAAAGCTGTGGATCGCGTTCGCCGTCGGGGCCACCGGCACGATCGTCGTCGACGACGGCGCACGTCGTGCGCTCACCGAGCGCAACACGTCGTTGCTGCCCGCGGGAGTGGTGTCGGTGGAGGGGACGTTCGACGCCGAGTCCGCCGTGGAGATCGCCGCCGTGGATGGCACGGTGTTCGCGAAGGGGCTCGTCCGCCACCCGTCGTCACGCGTCGCCGACTGGGCCGGCCGCCGCACGGGCGACCTGCCGCCCGACCTGTCCCACGAGATCGTCCACCGGGACGACCTCGTCGTTCTGCCGCGCTGATGCTCCCGCTCGGCGCCTGTTACGCGGGGGAGCCGCCCTCGACCTGCTCCTGCGGTGCGGATGCCGGGACGGAGTCGGCGGGGGCGGGGGCGGACTCGAGGCCGAGCTGGCTGCGGATCTGGGACAGGCGGGCGGTCGCCTCGGAGTCCATCGCTGCCTGCTCGACCTCGAGCATCCGCGACTCGACGGTCTCGCCCTGCAGCTCGCTCGCGCCGAGCGCGCGGGCGTAGCGCTGCTCGATCTTGTCCCGCACCTCGTCGAAGGTCGGCACATCCTGGCCGACGGCCTCCGACAGCGAGGACATCGCCTTGTTCATCTGCTCCTGCATCTTCGCCTGGTCGAGCTGGCTCAGGAGCTTCTGCCGCTCGGTCAGGCGCTTCTGCAGAACGATCGAGTTCTGCTGCACCGCCGCCTTCGCCTGGTCGCTCGCCTGCGACGCCTGGAGGTGGAACTGCTTGAGCGACTCGACCTCCTTCTCCGTCGTGATGAGGCGGTTGGCGAACGATGACGCGGCGTTCGTCAGTTCGGTCGCCTTCTTCGTGTCGCCCTTCTTCTGGGCGTCGTCCGCCATCAGCACGGCCTGACGGGCCTTGGCGTTGAGGCTCTCCAGCTCCTCCATCGCCCGATTGAGACGCATCTCCGTCTGCTTCTGGTTGGCGATGACGTTGGCCGCTTGCTCCTTGAGCCGGCGGTGTTGGTCCTGCGCCTCGATGATCGCCTGCTCCAACTGGACCTTGGGGTCGGCGACCTCGTTGAACTTCCCGGTGAGGGCGGCGGTGATGTAGCGCCCCATTCGACGCAGCAGCTTGAACATGGGGATGGAGCGTAGGCCCTAGGCGGTCGCCGTTGCGCCGGTGCTGAGGGGAAAGGCGCGACGGGTTCTGCGCTCTGCCTGCGGAGTGACCAAATTCACGAGTGGTGTCAAGGCGCAGTACCCGTAGCGCCTTGTCCCTCCGGCGTGTCGGAAGTCTCCTCGAGCGCCTGGCGCAGGGACTCGAGCTCGGCCACCACGCCTTCGACGTCCTGGGTCAACGAGCCGAGTTGGGTCACGTCACCCGCCTGCAACGAGATCTCGAGCGAACGGGCGACGGCCTCGTCCAGCTGCGCGTTGAGGAGCCGCAAGCGGTTGCGGGCGTCGTCGGCGACCGCACGCAGCCGCCGCCCCGACGCCAGCTGGGCCTCGATCGCCGTCTGCGTACGGGCCAGCGACGATTGCGCGGACTCGTTGTCGCGGAGCCGCCGGCGTTCGTCCTGCACCTCGAGCAGCTCCTGGTAGATCTCCTGCTCGTTCAGCGACCGGATGGCGCCGTCGAGGGCGTCACCCTGCTTGGCGATGCGCCAGCACTCGGAAACGCCGTCGCCGATGCGGCGGCCGATCTCCTGCAGCCGCTCCTGGATCGGACCGGAGCGAGCGCGGGCGACGACGGTTGTGAACTTCCGGTCCGCCTGCTGCGCGTCGAGGACGAACCGGCGCCACGGGTCGCCAACCTGGAACGGGTCGATCCGCTCGCCTGCCGGCCGGCGAGGGACGGCGAACGCGACCCGCGCCGCCCACGCCGCGGCTCCCGCGACCAGTGCCAGCGGCCCAAGCCCGGTCGCGATCCCGAGGGCCGTCCCCGCACCGGCCAGGAGGATCGCGGAGGGCGACACCACGGCCTCGGCCACGGCGCGGGTCCGGACCCGTTCGGGGAGGCGAGCGATCACGCCGGTCACGCTACCCGCCGTCGTTTTGGGGATGGATTTACGTGAAGGGCACGCAATTCGATCCCCAAAAACGGGCTGCTCGCTGGCGCTCCCGACCCCGGCTCCTGGGGCGGGTGCGAGGGAGCGCCAGCGACGCAGAGCGAAGCCGACAGATCAGAAGTTGGAGATGACGGCGGTGAAGACCTTGTCGATCGACTGTGGATCGCTGGCGTCGTAGGTGGCGGCGTTCGTCGCCTCGGCGAGTCGCTTCAATGTCGCCTTGTCGGCATCCTGGCCGTACGCGATCGTGAACAACCGGACGGGCTGCGACGACTGGCCCTCGGCGCCCGCCCGCAACTTGGCGATCGTGGCGTTGAGGTCGTTGAACGTGTCCTCGTTGCGGCCGTCGGTCAACAGGACGACGGCGTTTATCCGGGCCGGGTCGAACTGCGACTTCAGGAACTCGAACGAGTCCGAGGCCGTCCGGTAGAGCGGCGTGCCCTCGGTCGGCGTCAGCGCCGCGATCTTGGTGGCGATGGCCTCGCGGTTCCCCGCGATCTCGCCGAACGGCACGAGGTCGAGGAAGTGCCGCGGCTCCTTCGGCGCGATGTTGGTCGAGAAGATGCGGAGCCCGACGAGGTCCTCCTCCTTGAACTGGTCGAGGGCGTCGATCGAGGCGCGCTTGGCGAGGTCGAGCTTGGTCTCGCCGCCGCCGACCTCCTCACCCATCGAGCCCGACACGTCGAGCACCAGGAGCACCTTCGCCGCCTTGCGCTGCTCGCCCCATTTCGTGAGGAGCTTCGTCAGCACGTCCGGCGCCGGCACGCCGAGCGTCGTCTGCGGCTGCGCTGGGTCGACGCCGTTCGCTTTCA
The DNA here is from genome assembly GCA_035525495.1 of Acidimicrobiales bacterium. Lineage (GTDB taxonomy): Bacteria > Actinomycetota > Acidimicrobiia > Acidimicrobiales > CADCTF01 > DATLED01. The sequence goes on from DATLED010000008.1 coordinate 7,790, forward strand.
CGATCGGCTCGCCGACGGCGACCGACGGGTTGCCCGGGCGGAATCCGAACTTCAGCACCTTGCGCTGGTTCGCCTCGCGCTGGACGAACGTTTCGAACGCCCGCGCCGCCTTCTTCTGGTCGGGCTTCACCCAGCTCGCGTCGAGCACGAAGAAGGGGCTGTCCGAGAACAGCGTCCCGTCCTTCGGATACACGGCGACGAGCGGGACGCGCGGCTTGCGTGGCTGCTCGCCGGAGTCGAGGATCCCGTCAGGGTTGCCGGCGTTGTAGTCGAGGATCGACTTCTCCTCGACGGCGACGGCGGAGATGTAGGTGAGGCCGACGCCGGCGCGGTCGTTGCGATAGAGGCCGTTGAGGAACGTCGGCGTGATGTCGCCGTAGTGGACGACCGCCGACTCGACACCCCGCATGAACGTGTCGACGTCCGGCCGGTTGATGTCCTCGACCGTGAGGTCGCTCTGCTTGCCGGTCGCCGCGTAGTACTGCGCGATCGTCGCCGAAAGTCCGCTCGTCGAGAAGTTGGGGTTCGTCTTGCCGAGCTTGAACGCGCCCCACTCGGGGTGTCCCTTGCTGGCCCAGCCCTCCGGGTTCTGCGCCAGCGCGAGCAGGTCGCCGAATCCGATCGGCGTGTCCGGGTATCCGAGGGCGTCGGCCATCGGCTTCGGCATGGCGATCACGAGCGGGGTCACCATGAAGGGCTTGGCGTCGGACGGCGCCATCGGCTTGGCGCCCTTGTCCTTGAGCCGTTGGTTGAGGATGGCGCCCCAGCTGGCGGCGGCGGGCGACCAGATGACCGGACGGGGACCGTCGCGTGCAGGGTCGGGCCACCCGTCGGCGAGGAGCCTGGCGCCGATGCCGGACGACGTCTTGTTGACGCGGACGAACGCGCACGGCTTGGCCTTCTTGGCGGCGTCGCTGCTGTTGAAGTCCTCGGCCAGCTGGGTCAGGAGGTCGAACTTCTCAGGCGAGACGGCCATGTCGACCGCGGCGCAGCCCGACGGGATGTCGGCGCCCCCGCCCAGGTCGCTGCCCTGATCGACGTCGACGTTGCAGGCACCGGCGACGAGCGCCACGACGACGGTCAGGACGACGGTCCAACGGTGACGCATCTATGAACTCCTCTGCAGGGCCAGCAGCACTCCCGGCGAGGGTAGCCCCTCGGTCTGGGCGTTCCGCTGCACCTTCCAACCCGCAGCGCGCAGGGCGGTGTCCACTGGCTCGAGGTCGATCTGACGACCGCCTCGTGCGGAAGCGGTGTACGAGACGGCGACGGTCGCCGCCGGGGTGGGCGTGCGCACCTCGAAGCTGACATTGCCGCCGATGCCAGCGGCTGCCGCGCCCACGGTGACGAACACCTTGACCGTCCCCGGCTTCACGAGGAAGTCGTCGAGCGACGGCGCACCGAAGCCCGGCGCGGCGGCGAGCCGCGCGTCCAGGTTGGCGATCCAGGTCTGGGCGTCGGCGTTGTCCTCGAGGTCATTGGTCGCCCATTCGGCGTTTCCGAAGAACCCACTGAGAGCGGCGGCACGGAGCAAGAGCCCGCCCGAGGTGTCCGGCCGATCGCCGCCGATGCCGTAGCTCGTCTGCGCGGCGGCATCGCCGAGGCACTTCCACGTGACCTCCGCGGTGCAGGCCGCCGGGAGCTGGCCCCTTCGGGCGACGGCGACGATCGGTGCCGCCGCGAGTCCCGTCCCCTTCGACGCGAACAACCTCGCCCGCGACGTCCGCGTCCGGGCGTCGTCGACCATGGCCGGCCACGGTCCGGGGGCCAGCCACCCGGCGACGCCGGCATCGCCGGCGTTGCGTGCGGCGATGAGCCGGTCGGCCGTGTCCACTGCGGGCTCGACCACGGCTGCCGGCACGGCGTCGCACACCGCGCCCAACTCCGCCGCGCAGACGACGAGTGCGGTCTGCGTGCCCCCGCCGCTGTCGTCCGGAGCGCCGCCAGGGCCCCCCGGCATGCCATAGCGGTACACGACGGCACCGAAGACCATCGCGACCGCGGCAACGAACGCCAAGATCCGGGCGATCACCTCACGCCTCCGCCGCCGGGGACACGATGTCGTCCGCCACGAGCTCCATCAGCTGCTGGTTCGTGAGCTTCGGGATCAGCACCAACCGGTTGGCCTGGAGGGCGATCGCCGATTCGAAGAGGTTGCGCGCGACCCGTCCGTTCCCGAATCCCTTGTCGCGGGGCAACGCCTCGAACACGCAGCGAGCGGCCGCGGCGGCGCCCTTGCCGAGGGTGTACGACGCCTTCTTGCACTGCGAGTCGAAGATGGCGACGAGCTCGTCCGTCGTGTAGTCGGGAAACTGGATCGTCTTCGGGAAGCGTGATCGGAGCCCCGGGTTGGACTCGATGAACTCGTGCATCTCGTCGGGGTAGCCCGCGGCGATCACGGCGACGTCGTCGCGGTGGTCCTCGATCAGCTTCACCAAGGTGTCCGTGGCCTCCTGGCCGAAGTCGTTGTCTCCGCCGCGGGCCAGCGCGTACGCCTCGTCGATCAGCAGCACGCCACCGAGGGCAGTGTCGAAGACCTCCTTGACCTTCAGCGCCGTCTGACCGACGAAGCCGGCGACGAGTCCGGCCCGGTCGGTCTCGACGAGGTGACCTTTCTCGACGACGCCGAGCGTCCGGTAGATCTGCGCCAGCAGCCGGGCGACGGTCGTCTTGCCCGTGCCGGGGTTCCCGGTGAACACGAGGTGTCGCGACGACTCGCTCACCGGCAGGCCACGCTCCCTGCGGAGCTTCTGCACCTGGAGCAGGTTCGTGACGAGCTTCACTTCGGCCTTGACGGCCGCCAGTCCGACGAGGCCGTCGAGCTCGGCGAGCAGCTCCTCGAGAGGGCGCGGCGGCTCCTGAGGCTCGACCGGTGGCCGCGCTGCGGCGGACCCGCTCGCGGGCGCGCCGACGACGCCCCCGGGACGGGCGACGCCGCCGCGGTCCATGGAGCGCAGCAGGACGTTGCGGAACCGCTCGAGGGCCGACAGCTCGAGCTCGCTGGGGACGGCGTCGGCCGCGCAGACGGTGTGGGCGAGTCGCATCGCCAGCTCGTAGTAGCGCCACGCATTGGACGAGCCCCGCTGCCGATCCGTCTCGACCAGGATGTCGAAGAGCAGCGACGGCGATGCGAGCCAAGACTGCTTGCCGGAGACGAGCTCGGCGTTGCGGACATCGTCGGGCGTCGCCCGTCCGAGCATCGTCTCCATCCGCGGCCCGAAGGCGGCGATGAACGCCCAGAGCTCGTCGTCCGTCTGGCGATGGTCGGCGTCGATGAAGGCGGCGACGAGGTTGAACGCCTCGTTGGTCACGTCCATCGGCGGGCGATCCTCGGGGAGGCCCGGCACCATGCTGCCGGCGATCTCGGCGAGCAGGGGAGTGAGCTCGTCGATGAACCGCCGGACCGGCGCCTCCAGCAGATCGGACATGGGCCCTCAGTCTGCCCGCTGCAGGCGGGACTCGGCCGTCGCCGCGAGATGGAGGGCGACGTCGCGCGCGCCCGACGTCGGCGTCACCGCGACCTCGAAGATCACGAGGTCGTCGTCGACGAGCAGCCACAGCTGGGACGCTCCGACGGCGAACAGAGCACGATCGCCGAGGCTGTCGATCGACTCCGCCGTGGGGTTGTCCGTGACCGCCGCCTGGAAGCGCGCCGCCGCGCTGAACCCTGTCCTCCGTACGGACCGTGCCACGTCTTTCGTGCGCACGAGCTCGACGAGGACGGCGGCGCTCTCGTCGCGGCTCGACCAGGCACACCCGCTGCGCCCGGCGAGTTGGTCGGTTGCCGCGGCGGAGCTCTCGGTGGGTGCGGTCACCGTGCGGCCGAGCGCCTTCGCGACCTCTCGTGCGGTCACGACCTCACATGCCGTCAAACGGTCCGGGACCACGCGCTCGTTCGATCCGCACGCCGAACACAGCACCAGGGCGACGGTGGCGGCACGACCGGCCGAGAATCTCAGCGACACCGGTAGATTGTGGAGGTGGCGACCACGGGAACCAGCCTCGCAGACCTCGGTCGACGTGCGAAGGAGGCGAGCCGGCCGCTGGCGCTCGCGTCGACGGCCGCCAAGGACGCGGCGCTCGCCGCCGCCGCCGACCTCCTCGACGAGCACGTCGGCGAGATCCTGTCGGCGAATGCGACGGACGTCGAGCGGGCCGAGGAGGCCGAGACTTCCGCGACCGTCGTCGACCGCCTGCGCCTCGACGAGCGGCGCCTGGCGGTGATGGCGAACGGACTTCGAGACGTCGCCGCGCTGCCGGATCCCGTCGGACAGGTCGTCGAAGGATGGACGCGCCCGAACGGCCTGCACATCGACAAGGTACGAGTCCCACTCGGCGTCATCGGGATCATCTACGAGAACCGTCCGAACGTCACCAGCGACGCCGCTGCGCTGTGCCTGAAGTCGGGGAACGTCGCGTTCCTGCGCGGATCGTCTGCGGCCATCTCGTCGAACGTGGCCATCGCGGGCGTCCTCCGCGAGGGGTTTGCCAAGGCAGGCTTGCCGGAGGACTCGCTCGTCCTCGTCGACGACACGTCGCGCGAGTCCGCGGTGGAGTTCATGCGCCTCCGCGGCGTCATCGACTGTTTGATCCCCCGTGGGGGAGCGTCGCTGATCGCGGCGATCCGCGAGCACGCCACGGTGCCGTACGTCATCGACGGCGACGGCAACTGCCACGTCTACGTCGACGCTTCGGCGGACCTCGAGATGGCAGAGGCGATCGTCCACAACGCCAAGACCTCGCGACCGTCCGTGTGCAACGCCGCCGAGTCGCTCCTCGTCCACGCCGACGTCGCCGCGTCATTCCTGCCGGCGCTCGCGGCTCGCCTCGAAGGCGTCGAGCTCGTCGGCGACGAGACGGCACGCGGCATCGTCGCCTCGATCGGCGCCGCCACCGACGAGGACTGGGGCTCGGAGTTCCTCGACCTCAAACTGAGCATCGCCGTCGTCGACTCGCTCGACGATGCCATCGTCCACGTGAACCGCTACGGGTCGGGGCACTCGGAGGCGATCGTGACGCGCGACCTCGCGGCGGCGCAGCGCTTCACCCACGAGGTCGACGCGGCAGCTGTCGTCGTCAACGCCTCGACCCGCTTCGTCGACGGCAGCGAGTTCGGCTTCGGAGCGGAGATCGGCATCTCCACCCAGAAGCTCCACGCCCGGGGTCCGATGGGCCTGCGGGAGCTCACGACGACCAAGTACGTCGTCACCGGGTACGGCCAGATCCGAGCCTGAGCAAGGCCGAGGAACAACTTGACCGTCCGGTCAAGTCGACCGTTAGAGTCTGGAAATGACAGAGCCCCGCTTCGAGTCGGTCCCTGCCGTCCGCGAGTCGCTGCAAGGCGTGAACTACCTGGCCGACGACGGCATCTCGGGTGTCGTCTACCTCGCCGATCGCCTGGGCAAGCCGATCCTCGTCGAGGGTCCCGCGGGCACCGGCAAGACGGAGCTCGCCAAGTCGGTGGCGCGCATGACCGGCGCTCGCCTCATCCGCTTGCAGTGCTATGAGGGCCTCGACGAGTCGAAGGCGCTCTACGAGTGGAACTACAAGAAGCAGCTCCTCCGCATCCAGGCCCAGCGGGTCGTCGAGGAGGGCGGCAGCGGCAAGTGGCAGGAGATCGAGGAGGACATCTTCTCGGACGAGTTCCTCCTCACCCGCCCGTTGCTCGAAGCGATCACCGCCACCGAGCCCGTCGTGCTGCTCATCGACGAGGTCGACCGCGTCGAGATCGAGACCGAGGCGCTGCTCCTCGAGATCCTCTCCGACTACCAGGTCTCGATCCCCGAGCTCGGAACGATCACGGCCACGCAGATCCCGCTCGTCTTCCTCACGTCGAACAACACGCGTGAGCTCTCCGAGGCCCTCAAGCGCCGCTGCCTCTACCTTCACCTGGACTACCCGACGCTCGAGCGCGAGAAGGAGATCGTCCTCACCCGCGTGCCCGAGGTCAGCGACCACTTGGCCGACCAGATCGTGCGCATCGTCCGTTCGATCCGATCGCTCGAGTTGAAGAAGCACCCGTCGGTCTCCGAGACGCTCGACTGGGCGCAGACGCTCGTCCTCCTCGGCATCGAGAACATCGACGCCGAGCAGGCCAAGGACACCCTCCACATCCTCCTCAAGTACCAGTCGGACATCACCAAGACGGCGAAGGAACTGTCGACGAACGGCACGAGGTAGCCCTCGATGCTCGACCTGCTCGCCGGCTTCATCGTCGAGCTCCGCAACGCCGGCCTGCCGGTGTCCCTGACGGAGAACCTCGACGCCATGGAGGCGACCAAGCACATCCCGCTCGAGGACCGCGACGCCTTCAAGTACGCGCTGGCGGCGACGCTGGTGAAGAACAACGGGCACTGGAAGACCTTCGAGACGGTCTTCGAGGTCTACTTCTCGATGCGCGGTCCTCACTTCAAGATCGCCGACATGGACGCCGACGACGAGAAGCTCGCCGAGATGATCGCCGAGATGATGGGCCAACAGCAGAACCAGCAGGGCGGCGGCATGGAGGGCATGTCGCCGGAGGAGCTGGCAGAGATGCTGTATCGGGCGATGCAGAACGCCGACGAAGCCATGATGCGCGCCATCGCCCGTCAGGCCGTCCAGCGCTTCTCGGGAATGGAGCCGGGTCGTCCGGTCGGCGGCACGTACTACCTGTACCGGACGCTGCGGAACCTCGACCTCGACGGCGTGCTCGAGCGGCTCATGCAGGAAGCGCAGGACACCGCCGACGGTGGAATGACGGACCTCGAGGAGCGCCTGGCGCGCGACGAGTACGAGGACCGCATCGACAAGATGAAGAAGGAGATCGAGGCGGAGATCCGCCGTCGGTTGGTGGCGGACCGTGGGGCCGAGGCAATGGCCAAGACCCTGCGCAAGCCGCTCCCCGAAGAGGTCGACTTCATGCACGCGTCGCGCGAGGAGCTGACGATGCTCCGCCGGGCGATCTATCCGCTGACCCGAAAGCTCGCCGTGCGCCTGGCCCGCAAGCGCCGCCACGGTCGCAAGGGCCCACTCGACTTCCGCAACACCGTCCGCCATTCGCTGTCCTACGGCGGCGTGCCCGCGGAGCCGAAGTTCAAGTACCCCCGGCCGGCCAAGCCCGAGATCGTGGTCATCGCCGACATCTCCGGATCCGTGGCCGCCTTCGCCCGCTTCACGCTGCAGTTCGTCTACGCGATCTCCTCGCAGTTCTCGAAGGTCCGGTCGTTCGTGTTCATCGACGGCATCGACGAGGTCACGTCCTACTTCGAGGGCGTCGAGGACGTGATGGAAGCCGTGCACCGCATCAACACCGAGGCCGACGTCATCTGGGTCGACGGGCACTCCGATTACGGCCACGCCTTCGAGACGTTCTGGGGGAAGTGGGGCAAGGAGATCACCAAGAAGTCGACGGTGATCTTCCTTGGCGACGCGCGGAACAACTACCACGCGTCGCAGGCCTGGGTCATCAAGGAGATCGAGCAGCGCGCCCGCCACGTCTACTGGCTGAACCCCGAGCCGAAGGCCTACTGGGACACGGGCGATTCGATCGTCAGCGAGTACGGCGCGCACTGCAACGGCGTGTTCGAGTGCCGGAACCTCAAGCAGCTCGAGAGGTTCGTGGAGCAGCTGGCGTAGTTCAGGGCCCAGCAGCACCCGTCGGGACGGCCGGAAACGAGCGCGGCGCTTGGCAGGCCTCGGCCCAGCGGCCGCGCATCTCGTCCGCCAGGCCGACGAACCACCCGGCGAGGGCGCCGAAGCTGCGGGCCTCTTCGGCCGCCTCGACGAACACCTCGATGGCCGAGATGATCTGGGTTCGCCTCCGGAGCGCCTGCTCGTCGTCCTGCGCGATCGCGGGAAGACGATGGATTCGCATCGCGAGGAGGGCGCCGCACCCCACAGCCATCATCCGCGCGTACGCGCGGTCGTCCGTTGCCGAGGCGACGCCGAGGCAGAGAGCGCGGCGATAGGCGTCCTCCATCGGCTGACGCACGTGGTGTGGGAGGACGGCCCAGTGACCGTACGTCGGGAAGGGAAATCGAAGGAAGCAGGCGTCGAGGCCGACGTGGCGCATGCCCGCACCCTCGAAGTCGACGAGGCGGGCGCGGCCGCCAGGAGCGAGGACGCAGTTCTGGGGACTGGCGTCGAGGTGCGTGAGGGCCAGGAACGGTCCGGGATCGGCCAGCTCGCCCCAGAGATCGGCGACGTCGTCGTCGACCCCGATCGGAGGGGTGAACCCGAGCGACGCGGCCCGGCGCCCGACCTCGGCCCACGTCTCGGGCATCCCGAACGTCACGAACCGCAGCCGTTCAGCGGACGAGCTGTAGGGAGCGAGCCGCGCCCGCCGCTCGACGAAGCTGGATCCGGCGGCCTCACTCGCGGTCCAGGCGTGCAGCCGCCCGAGTGCGGCACCGTGTTCGACGAGACCCGTGACGGCGTCGGAGTGGGCCGCGGGCTCGAGCAGGAGTGCCTCGAGCGTCGTTCCCGCGAGATCGGTCATGACGACGATTCCGGCGTCGACGTCGCCGCCGACGAACTGGGGTGCCACCGAGGCCTCCTCCACCTCCGCGAGCAGCTCGAGCGCGGCCCGCTCGTTGCAGAGGTTGCCAGGGTCGTAGCCCCATCCCGACCCGCCGCGGCGGCGCTCCTTCACCACCACCGTCCGACCGTCGTCGAGCGTCACCCGTGTCACTGGCGCCCATTCGGTGCCCAATTCCGCTACGTGGGTGACCGTCCGTGGAAGGAGGAGACGGGCGACGGCTTCGGGGTCCGAGAGCGGCACGGCGGGCGAGCGTAGGGTCGAGGACCGGTGCCGAGGCCAACGCATTTCCGCCGCTAGCTTCGCGACGTGACCCGCCTCGTCCTCGTCCGCCACGGCGAGGCGCAGTCGTTCGTGGAGGGCGTCATCGGCGGCCACCAGGGGTGCACCGGCCTCAGTGATCTCGGACGGCGACAGGCCGCGGCGCTGCGTGATCGATTGGCCCGGACGGGCGAGCTCTCGGACGCCACGGCGATCTATACGAGCACGCTGCCGCGGGCCATCGAGACGGCTGACGTCCTGAGCCCGGCCGTCGGCGGTCATGCGTCGCGCTCGTCGTGCGAGCTTTGCGAGCTCCACGTCGACGAGCGCCTCGACGGCCGGCCGTTCGAACAGTTCTCGGAGTGGTACGACTGGCCGCCGACCTCGAACCCGTACGTCGGATGGACGGACGGGGCCGAACCATGGGCCGAGTTCGTCGTGCGCGTCGGTCGAGAGCTCGATCGGATCGTCCGCGAACACGCCGGTGAGACCATCGTCGTGGTGTGCCACGGCGGCGTCATCGGCGCCGCTCTCTCGGTGTTCGCCGAGCTCCCGCTACGCCAACCCTTCCGGCTCCACATCGCCAACACCTCGCTGACGGAGTGGGTGCTCGAACCGGACCCCCGGGGCACCGAACGTTGGACCCTCAGCCGTTTCAACGACGCCGCTCACCTCGCCGATGTCTGAGCTGCCGACGACGCGCCTCGTGCTCGTCCGCCACGGCGAGGCGGAGTGCAACGTCGCGAAGCGCTTCGGCGGACCACTCGGCTGCTCGGGGTTGTCCGAGAGAGGTCGGGAGCAGGTGGCGAAGCTGCGCGACCGGGTGGCCCGCACGGGTGAGCTGGACGACGCGACCCTCCTCTATGCGAGCACGCTCCCACGCGCCATCGAAACGGCCGAGATCCTGAACGAGGCGCTCGAGCTCGACCTCGCCACCGACGAGCGGGTGTGCGAGCTGCATCCCGGCGACGCCGACAACATGACGTTCGCCGACTACACGACGACGTACTACCGGGAGGGCTCGGCCAAGTGGCGCGATGACCCCTCGATCCCGACGGCTCCACGCGGCGAGAGTTGGACCGGGTTCATGGCACGGGTCACCGAAGCGCTGCACGACCTCACGGAACGGCACGCGGGCGAGACGATCGTCGTTGCCTGCCACGGCGGCGTCGTCGACACGTCGATGCTCCAGCTCCTCGGCATGGACAGCGGATACGTCCCTTCTCGCTTCATCACCGAGAACTCGTCGCTCACGGAATGGACCCGGAGAGGCGAACGCTGGCGGCTCGTCCGTTACAACGACGCCGCCCACCTCCACTCGTAGCGGCCTCAGGTGGCGATGTCCGCCAGCACGCCGTAGTGGTCCGTCGGGTGCACGCCGGTGAGGGGCCGGTCGCAGACCACGCTGCAGGCGGTGATCGTCCCGCGCCCGTCGGGCCGTCGCCACCCGACGAACACGTAGTCGATGCGGCGCTCGGGCTCGTGTTCGGCGGCGGCGAACGGGTTGTCGTTCGACCACGTGATGCCGGCCTCTCGGCCACCCGCGACGCGCCACGCCTCCTGGTAGTAGGTGCTGCGCCCGTCGATGGAGGCGTTGCCGCAGAGGAAGCGGATCTCGTCGCTTTCGGGGTCGGCGTTGAAGTCGCCGGCGAGGATCGGTGGGAGCGAAGCCTCGGGGTCGGCGTGTTCCCTGACGACCTCGTCGAGTCGCAGGACCTGCTGCTCGCGCAGGTTGCCGTACGGGTACAGGGACGTGAGGTGCGTGCAGAACACGTCGAGCCCGCTGGTGCGGGCGTGCAGGACGAGGCGATCGATCGGCTCCGGGCGCGGATCGCCGCTCGGGAGGAGGTGCGTCGCCTCGTGGTCGATGGCGGAACGGCTCAAGACGGCATTGCCGAACCTCGCGCCGTTGCCGCCTTCGATGGCCGCGCCACCGAAAGCGCACCCTGAGTATCCCGTGCGTTCGGCCAGCCAACGGGCGGTGTTGCGATCGCCGTCGTCGATGACCTCCTGGAGGCAGACGACGTCCGGTTCGAGCCTGCGCAGCCAGAGGACGATCTCCTCCCGCCGCGCCCGCCAGTCACCGGACAGGTTCCAGAGGTTGAGCGTCAGCACCCGGAGCACGAGACGACGCTACGCCGCTTCGACTCCGCGATCCCCGGAGGAAGAGGTAGGTGACGGGCACGACGTACGTGAACCATGCGACGACGCGCTCGAGGGTCGGTCGGGACTCCCATCCGAACATCGTCCCGAGGAACTTCCCGAACTCGGTCCTGGGCGTCAGCCAGCGCACGGCGCTGGCGTCGAAGACCTGTCGCTTCAATGTGCCGAAGTCGCCGGCCGATTGGAGCAGGAACACCGTCTTGGAGAGCAGTCCAGTAGCGAAGAGGATGATCACGATCCCGGAGATCGTGAAGAACGTCTTCATCGGGATCCGCGTCCCGCCCGCGTAGACCAGGACGCCAAGGCCGCAGGCGATGGCGATGCCGATGGCGGCGCCGACGACGACGTCCGTGCCGTCGGCGGACGTTGCCGCGGCGATGAGGAAGAGGGCGGCCTCGACGCCCTCGCGCAGGACCGCGAGAAAGGCGACGAGGGTGACGGCCCGACCGATGCCACCGCGGCTCGCGCGGCCGGCGTGGCCGATGGCGGTGTCGATCCGGTGTTCGATGTCGCCCTTGATGGCGCGGCTCTGGCGCCGCATCCAGAAGATCATCCACGTCAGCACGCCAGCGGCGACGACGGAGACGACGGCGAAGGCGTGCTTGCGGGCATCGCCCTCGAGGGCCCCGATCGTGAGATGCACGACGATGCCGATGGCGACCGACGTGACGACGGCGCCGCCGACGCCGAGCCAGGCGCTGCGCCCGAGGTCGCGCCGCTCGATGCTCCGGAGGTAGGCGAAGACGATGGAGACGACCAGCGCCGCCTCGAATCCTTCGCGGACCATGATCAGCAGGGCCGGAACCATGTTAGGTGAGCCTAACGTCGTGCATGTGGTAGTTCCAATCCGTGAGCCAGGACCCGATCTCGATCGATCTCACCTCGGAGGTGTCGGGGTCACCGGGCGAGTTGTGGTCGCTCCTCGCGGATCCGTCGTCACGGCCTTCCTGGATGACCGAGCTCCGCAAGGTCGAAGCCGCGCCCGGACCGCTGGCCGTCGGCGACCGGTTCACGGGTCAGACCTCGATCCTGTTCCACGACTTCATCGGCGAGAGCAGGGTCACCGAAGCCGACCCCGGCCGATTGCTCGAGGAGGAGGTCGTCATCGGCGCCCGGTTCGTCAGCCGGTGGACGGTCTCGCCTGTCGCCGACGGGGGTGGTGGCTCGACCGTGCGCCACACGATCGACGTCGAGTTCCCGTCTGGCCCCTTCAGCCCGATCGAACGCTGGGTCCTGAAGCGGCGCCTCCTGCGCATGCAGAAGACGACGATGGCGAAGCTCGCCCGGCGCTTCTAGGCCTGCGGGTGTTCGGGCCCCGGCGTGGCCACGCCGGGCTGCTCGGCCGCCCGGAGCGACGTCCCGCACTTCGCACAGGTCACGCCGCTGCCATCGGCGCCGTCCTCGAGGTCGATGGCTTGGTGGCAGTTCGGGCAGACCACGGTGGGCTTCGTCATGCCGACAAGCCTTCCCCGTTCCCTCTCCCCCCACCCCGTCAGCCTCGGATCAGACCCGCTCCCGCCGTGGCGTTCGTGGCGTCGTCGATGAGGATGAACGAACCGGTGATGCGGTTGTGGTCATAGGAGTCGACGGCCAGCGGGCTCGAGATGCGGAGCTTCACCCGACCGATCCCGTTGAGCCCAAGCTCGATCGGCACCGCGTCCTGTTCGAGGGTGTTGACGTCGAGGCGATGGACGAGCTCGCTCACGACCGCCTTCGCCATGCGGGTCGTGTGCTTGATCGAGTACCGGTTCCCGACGCAGAGCGGCTTGTCGATCATCCAGCAGAGGTCGGCCTCGAGCTCCTGTGTGACCTCGGGCTCGTTCCCGGCGCGTGCCAACAGGTCGCCTCGGCTGATGTCGATGTCGTCGGTCAAGCGGATCGTCACGGCCATCGGTGCGAAGGCCTCGGTCACCTCGCCCTCCAAGGTGTCGATGGAGGCGATCCGAGACCGCAGCCCCGACGGCAACACGATGATCTCGTCGCCCGGATGGAAGGTGCCGCCCGCGACCTGTCCCGCGTAGCCGCGGTAGTCGTGGTGCTCGTCGCTCATCGGCCGGATCACGTACTGGACGGGGAATCGGCCCTCGACGGGATCGTGATCGTGCACGTCGACCTTCTCGAGGTGCTCGAGCAGGGGGGGACCGGAGTACCACGCAAGGTTCGGCGACGCGTCGACGACGTTGTCGCCGTTCAGGGCGGACACGGGGATCGGCGTCACCTCTACCTCGTGGGTCGAGTCGATGGCCTCGACGAACGCCTCGAAGTCGCGTGCGATCCCGTCGAACACCTCCTCGGACCACTCGACGAGGTCCATCTTGTTGACGCACAGCACGAGGTGGCGGATGCCCAACAGCGTCGCCAGGAAGGCGTGGCGCCGGCTCTGCTCGATGACGCCCTTGCGGGCATCGACGAGCACGATCGCAAGGTCGGCGAGCGATGCTCCGGTGACCATGTTTCGCGTGTACTGCACGTGGCCAGGGGTGTCGGCGATGATGAACTTGCGGCGCGGCGTGGCGAAGTAGCGGTAGGCGACGTCGATGGTGATGCCCTGCTCGCGCTCGGCCCGTAGTCCGTCCGTGAGCAGCGCCAGGTTGACGTACGCGTCGCCGCGACGCTGCGACGACAGCTCGACGGCTTCGAGCTGATCCTCGAAGATCGACTTGGAGTCGTGCAGGAGTCGGCCGATGAGCGTCGACTTCCCGTCGTCCACCGACCCCGCCGTAGCAAACCGAAGCAGTTCTGTCACGAGCAGTCTCCGACGGGGGCAACGCAGCGTGAGCGGGCCACGAGCCGTCGCACGGCTTAGAAGTATCCCTCGCGCTTGCGGTCTTCCATGGCGGCCTCGGAGAACTTGTCGTCGGCCCGCGTTGCGCCCCGCTCCGTGATGCGGGTTGCCGCCACCTCGGTGATGACCTCCTCGAGGGTGCGGGCGTCGCTGCGCACTGCGCCGGTGCAGCTCATGTCGCCGACGGTCCGGTAGCGGACGAGCTCCTCGAAGGGCTCCTCGCCCTCCTGCGGCTGGGTGACGTCGGTGACCGCCAGCAGCATCGAGTCGCGCTCGAAGACCTTGCGGTGGTGGGCGAAGTAGATGTTCGGGACCTCGAGCTGCTCGAGGGCGATGTACTGCCACACGTCCATCTCGGTCCAGTTCGAGATGGGAAAGGCGCGGATGTGCTCGCCCTTGCGGATGCGGCTGTTGAAGATGTTCCAGAGCTCCGGCCGCTGGTTCTTCGGGTCCCACTGTCCGAAGTCGTCGCGGAACGAATACACCCGCTCCTTGGCCCGGGCCTTCTCCTCGTCGCGGCGGGCACCACCGAAGGCCGCGTCGAAGCCGTGCTCCTCGATGGCCCGCAGCAGGGTCACCGTCTGGAGGCGGTTGCGACCCGCCTTCACGTCCTCGACGACGCGCCCCGCGTCGATGTCGTCCTGCACGGAGGCCACGACCAGACGCTCACCCAGCTCGGCGACGCGTCGGTCCCGGAACTCGTAGACCTCGGGGAAGTTGTGTCCCGTGTCGACGTGCATCAGCGGGAACGGGAACCGCCCAGGGCGGAACGCCTTCTCGGCGAGGCGCAGGAGGACGATCGAGTCCTTGCCGCCGCTGAAGAGCAGCACGGGTCGTTCGAACTCGGCGGCCACCTCCCGCATGATGAAGATCGCCTCGGCCTCGAGCGCTTCGAGGTGGGTGAGGCGCCGGCTGCGGCCGGACGTCGGGGCGAGGGTCGGAGCCATGTCTGCAGTGTCCCTTGAGTCGTCGAGAAGGGTCATTCGTGGAGCCCGCATTCGGTCTTGTCGGAACCGGCCCAGCGTCCGGAGCGTGCGTCGGCGCCCGGCTCGACAGGCTTCGTCGTCGGCATGCAGCCGACGGACGGGTAGCCCTGGTCGAGGAGCGGGTTGTAGAGGATGTCGTTGCTGGCGACGTAACCGCTCACGTCGAGGTCGGTCCAGGTCGCGAGCGGGTTGACCTTGACGAGGCCGCGCTTGTCGAAGCCGACGATCGGCGCCTCCGCGCGCGTCGATGCCTCGACGCGGCGGAGGCCGCTGAGCCAGGCCGCCTTCTCGGCGAGCGCCTCCTCGAGCGCCTCGACCTTGGCTTCGCTGCAGCAGCGGACGGGGTCGACGACGTGGAACGGCACCTCGGGTTCGGGGACGCGGATCACGCGGAGGTTGAGGTCGTAGCGAGCCCGCACGCGCTCGACGGTCTCGTAGGTCTCCGGGAAGTGATCGAGGGTGTCGATGAACACGACCTCGATGTCGGGTTTCACCCTCGTGGCGACATCGAGGAGGACGCTGTCCTGGAACGAAGCGGTGATGCACAGGTCGTCACCGAACGTCTCGACCGCCCAGCGCACGATCTTCGAAGCCGGCGCCGACTCGAACGATGCCGACAGCTCGGCCAGCTCATCGGCGGAGAACCGAGTTGCGGTGCTCATCGGAGGGCCGCCAGCACCCGCTCGGCGGCTTCCTCGACGGACAGCTCGTGGGTCGGGATCGTCACCTCGGGCGCCAGCGGCGCCTCGTACGGATCGTCGACACCCGTCAGTCCCGTGACCTCGCCGGCGCGCTGTTTGGCGTAGAGACCCTTGACGTCCCGCTCGCTGCAGACCTCGACGGGCGTGGACACGTACACCTCAACGAACCTGCCTTGATGCAATTCCCGCAGCTCGTCCCGGACCGACCGGTACGGCGAGATCACCGAGCACAGCACGACGACGTCGTTGCGCGACAACAGGTTGGCGACGAAGCCGATGCGGCGGACGTTCTCGTCGCGGTCCTCCCGCGAGAAGCCGAGGCCCTTGGTCAGGTGGGTGCGCACGACGTCACCGTCGAGCACCTCCACCTTGCGGCCCTCGTCGAGCAGCCGCTTCTCCACCGCGCGCGCGATCGTCGTCTTGCCCGCGGAGGGCAGGCCGGTCAGCCAGATCGTCCTCCCAGAGGTCATGTGGCGGCGCACTCGCCTTCGCCGACCTCGGCGACGTAGGGCCCCTGCTCGCCGTAGTCGACGTAGAACTCCGGCGCCTCCTCGGGGGTCGGCCAGTCGTCGAGCTTCTTGAGCTCCGCGGCGATGGCAGGCGCCCCTCCGGAGCGGAACAGCCACTCGTCGAAGCGCTCGCCTGCGACCCGCTCGTTGGCGAAACGGCCTACGACGGCGACGACCGCTTCGCCGACGCGCTTCGCTGGGAGGCGCAGCGCCTTCGTGCCGAACTCGATCTCCGTCTCGGCGACGCGCCCGCCGAGATACATCTGGTATCCGGGCGCCGCCGTCTTGTGCGCCCGACGCTCCACTCCCTGGAAGCCGATGTCGGAGATGTGGTGCTGGCCGCACGAGTTGGAGCACCCGGAGATGTTCATGCGGACGCCGGGCACCTCCGAGAGGCCGGCCTCATCGAGCGCCTCGCCGATCGCCTGGGCGAGGCCGCGGCTCTGCGTGACGGCGAGGTTGCAGGTGTCGGTGCCAGGGCAGCTGACGACGTCCCGGGCCTGTTCGGCGCCCGGCCGGGCCATGTCGATCTCGACGAGTCGCTGGTACAGGACCGGTAGCTGCTCCTCCGTGAGATCTCGCAGCACGAGGTTCTGGCGGTTCGTCGCTCGGACCGTCGCGCCGAGCTCGCGGGTGATCGACGCCAGGGCTCGGAACTGGTCGCTCGTGATGTCGCCGAGCACGGCGTGCGCCATCGCCGAGACGGTCCCGTTGGCCCGGCCCCTCCACACGTTCGCCTGTTCCCACCGCCGGTACGGGTCGAGGGCGGTCAACGTCACCGGCGTGCCGGGGTGGTCGGCCTCGACGCCCGTCGCCGAGCCGGCGGGCGCATCGCCCCCCTGCTGCACGAGCTCGGGGACGCCGCCCTCCCAGGTCGACGAGGCGATGAGGAACTTGCGCTCGCGAAAGATCACCCGGCGGAGCTCGTCGATCCCCATGGTGTCGACGAGCCACTTCATGCGGGCGCGGAGCTTGTTGTCGCGGAAGCCGTAGTGGTCGAAGACGCGCAGGCACGCCTCGATCGTCTCCATGAGCTGCTCGCGCGGGGTGAACTCCTCGAGCGCCTGCGCGGGGTGAGGGTTGGCACCGAGGCCGCCGGCGATGAAGATCCTGAACCCCGCCTCGACGGTGCCGTCCTCCTTCGGACGACCGACGGCGACGACGCCGACGTCATTGAACATCGCCTGTCCGCAGTCGGTGACGCAGCCGGAGAAGTTGATCTTGAACTTGCGGGGGAGACGCTGCGCGTACGGATGGTGGAGGAAGTGCTTGAACGCCGCCTCGGCCCACGGCGAGATGTCGAGGACCTCGAATGGACACGCGCCGGCGAGGTGGCAGCCCATGACGTTACGGACCGTGTCCCCGCAGGACTCGCGCGTCGTCAGCCCCGCGTCGGCGAGCTCGCTGAGCATGTCGGGCACGCGCTCGAGCTGCACGAAGTGGAACTGGATGTTCTGGCGGGTCGTGATGTGCCCCCAGCCCCGGCTGTAGTCGTCCGCGAGCCGGCCGAGCACGTCGAGCTGCGCAGCGGTGACTCCGCCGTACGGCAGCTTCACCCGGACCATCTGGTTTCGGCCGCCCTGGCGTTGGCCGTAGACGCCGTTGTTCAACCGAAAGACGCGGAACCGGTCCTCGTCGATCTCGCCCGCCAGATAGGGGACGAGCATCTCGCGGAACTTGGTGATGTCGGCGTCGATCTCCGCCCGCAGCTTGGGCGCGAACGCACCCGGTCCGATCTCGACGGTGTGGGAAACGGCCATGCGGGACTCCTTCGCGGAGCGTCGAGGAGGGGGACGAGTGGACGGCTGCCTTTTCGACAGGGCGCGTCGGGTCAGCCGAGTCGGCGACCGTGACCGTCGCGGCCCTCGTGGGGCGTGGCGCCCACGGCGACGGACGGCGCACCCGCGGTGCGCAGCAGCTCGTCGGGAAGGGCGGCGATCACGGGGTCAGGCTACCAATACCCGACTTGTCCGATCAAGTTTTGGGCGAATCAGAGGGGGCGGCGGTCAGCCCCGCAGCAGCTCGGCCACCCGGAAGGCCAGATCCAGGGACTGGCGGGCGTTGAGACGGGGGTCGCACATCGTCGTGTAACGCGTCTCCAAGTGGTCCTCGAGGACCTCCTCGGCGCCGCCGAGGCACTCGGTGACGTCGTCTCCGGTCAGCTCGACGTGCACGCCGCCGGGTGTCGTGCCCTCGGCGCGGTGCACGGCGAAGAACTCGCGGATCTCGGCGAGGACGTCGTCGAAGTGGCGGGTCTTGCGGCCGGACGGCGACGAGAACGTGTTCCCGTGCATGGGGTCCACGGCCCACACGACAGGGTGGCCCGCATCCTTGACCGCCCGGATGAGCGCCGGCAGGTGATCGCCGACGTGCTGCGCCCCCATGCGGCTGATGAGCGTGAGCCGGCCCGGCGACTTGTCCGGGTCGAGGGCGGCGCAGATCTCGAGGACCTCGTCCGCCGTCGCCGACGGTCCCACCTTGCACCCGAGCGGGTTGCGGACGCCGCGCAGGAACTCGAAGTGGGCGCCGCCGACCTGGCGCGTCCGCTCGCCGATCCAGAGCATGTGGGCCGAGCAGTCGTACCAGTCGCCGGTGAGGCTGTCCTTGCGGGTGAGGGCCTCCTCATAGCCGAGGATCAACGCCTCGTGGCTCGTCCAGAAGTCGACCTGGTGCAGTCGCTGCTCGGCGGTGAGGTCGATCCCGCAAGCGCGCATGAAGCGAAGTGCCTGTTCGATGCCGTCGGCGATGGCGTCATAGCGGCGCCCCTCGGCGCTCGTGGCGACGAACTGTTGGTTCCAGACATGGACCTGTGACAGGTCGGCGAAGCCACCCTTGGTGAACGCCCGAAGGAGGTTGAGCGTGCTGGCCGCCTGGTGGTAGCTGGCGATGAGCCGCTCGGGGTCGGGAACGCGCGCGTCGACGTTGGCAGCGTCGTCGTTGACCATGTGGCCACGGAAGCTGGCGATCTCGACGCCCCCGATCGTCTCGGTGTTGGCGCTTCGCGGCTTGGCGAACTGGCCGGCGATGCGCCCCACCTTCGCCACGGGCACCCCCGAGCCGTAGGTCAGGACGACGGCCATCTGCAGGATCACCCGGAGCTTGTCCCGGATGTTGTCGGCGCTGAAGTCGTGGAAGGACTCGGCGCAGTCGCCCGCCTGGAGCAGGAACGCCTTGCCCGCGGCGACCTCGGCCAGCGTGGCCGTCAGCGCCCGGGCCTCGCCCGCGAACACCAGGGGCGGCATCGTCGAGAGCTGCTTGAGGGACCGGTCGAGGGCGGCCTCGTCCGGCCACTCCGGCTGTTGCGCGGCCGGACGATCCCTCCACGAAGTCGGTGACCACGTCTTCGGTTCGCTCCCGACGCCGGCGTCTTGGCTCCCGCCCGGATGGTCACTCACGCTCATAGC
>DATLED010000039.1:0-38971 GCA_035525495.1 Acidimicrobiales bacterium
TCGCCGGCGATGGCGGCATCTTCACCTTCGGTGACGCCGAGTTCTTCGGGTCGATGGGCGACAAGAAGCTCAACGCCCCGGTCATCAACATGGAGCCCCTCGCCAGCGGCCGCGGCTACTGGCTGGTTGCGGGGGACGGCGGCATCTTCACCTTCGGCCTCGCCGAGTTCTACGGCTCCATGGGCGACAAGAAGCTCAACCAGCCGGTCTTCGACATGACCTCGACCGACTCCGACCACGGCTACTGGCTGGTCGCCCGCGACGGCGGCATCTTCAGCTTCGGCGACGCCGACGCGAAGTTCTTCGGCTCCGCCGTCAACGAGACGCCCAAGCCCACCAAGATCATCGGCATGGACTCGACCCCGGGGGCCCTCGGCTACTGGATCGCCGATGCCAACGGCAAGGTCTACGACTACGGGAACGCCCAGGACCTCGGCGATCGCTATGGCGCCGCCAACCCCGCTCCCATGATCGGCTTCGCCTCGGTCCCCGGCCTCAAGGCCTGAGCGCCGGGCCGTCCACTCGACGCCAGCTCGTTCTGGGCGCGTTCATTCGACCGTAGAGGTCGTCGAACGCGTCCAGAGCGACTCGCCCAGGCGCAACAGGCCGGCGAGGTCGTGGATGTCGGAGTCGAAGTAGGGCACGGCGGCGACCACCTCGGGCACGGCGGCGAGCTCGGCCCGCTCCTCGGCCTCGCGTTGAGCGACGACGTGGAAGCGCTGGAAGCTCTCGGCGATCTCGACGAGCACGCGCGCGACCTGTGCCGGCTCCGCGGAGCCACCCACCGCCGCCGCCACCTCGTCCGCGCGAGCGATGAGCTCATCGGCGGCCGAACCCGCCGCGACGTCGAGCAGGTACGCCGGCAGCACCTTGTTCAACACCAACGCGCCGAGGTGGAAGCCCTTCTCGGCCAGCGCCCGGATGAAGAACTCGGCCTCGTCGGCCGGCGCCGGCTCCAACGTCGACACGACCGCGAACGTCGTGCGCCGGTCGTGCAGCAAGCGCTCGACGGCGCGCGCCCGGTCGACGAACCCGTCGTACATCGTCTGGAACAGGATGAAGAACTCGGAGATGTCCTCGAGGAACTGCGAACCGAGGATGCGGTCGGCGACTTGATAGAACGGCTTGGTCGCGAAGTTCACGAACCGGGAACGTGCCGGCGCCGTCAACAACCGCAGGAACCGTGACGAGAAGAAGTCAGCCATCCGCTCGGGCGCCTCGAGGAAGTCGAGGGCATTCCTCGTTGGCGGCGTGTCGACGACGATGAGGTCGTAGTTGCCCTCGCTGTGGATCTCGTACAGCCGCTCCATGGCGATGTAGTCGTGCGACTGGACGAACCGTCCGGAGATGTTCTGGTAGAGGGGGTTCGACAGGATCTTCTGCGTGGTGACGTCGTCGGGAGCGTGACGCCGGACGAGGTTGTCCCACGACTGCTTGGTGTCGAGCATCGCCGCCCACAGCTCGCCCCGAGGCGTGACGCCGGCGCCCGTGAAGGCCGACAGCGGCACCGGCTTCTCGATGTTGCCGAACCCCTCGAGCCCCAACGCGTTCGCCAGCCGCTTCGCGGGGTCGACGGTGAGCACGAGGACCTTTCCGCCCTGGCGGACCGCCACCATCGCCGCCACTGCCGCCGCCGTGGTCGTCTTGCCGACACCGCCGGAGCCGCAGAACACGGCGACCTCCTTGGCCGCCAGCAGCTGCTCCATCGAGCCCGACGAAGCCGGCGCCGTCATCAGTACCCGAGCTCCGCGCTCAACGCGTCGGCGACCAGCCGCGTGGAGCGGAGCCCGTGCGCCTTGGTGAAGAGCTCAGGCACGAACAGCAGCGGCAGCGTTGGAGACAACGACGACCGGAGGTGATCGAGGTGGCCCGCCCGCGTCCGTCGCAACGTCACGGCCAGGCGGGCGGCGTCGAGGATCGGACCCGCACCCGGCCCGACCGCGTCCACCAGCGCCGACCGTCCCTCGTCGGTCTCGAGGCGCTCGAAGACCGCTTCCTCACCGCGGCCGAAGAGTTCCGGCAGGACGCGGTTGACGATGACCGCCGCCAGCGACACGTTCGTCTCGTGCTCCAGCCGCGCCGCCAGCTCGATCGTCTCGTTGACCGGCATCTCCTCGGGCGTGGCGACGATGCACACGCCCGTCCGTCCCGGGTCGCCGAGGATGTCGACCATCCACCCGGTCTGCTGGCGGATGAGGCCCACCGACACGAGCTCGTTGATCGCCTCCGGCGCCGCCAGCTGACCGATGACGTGGCCGGACGCCGCCGCGTCCACGACGATGAAGTCGTAGTTGCGCTGGTCCTCCTCCCAGAGGAACTTCCCCACCGTCAGCACCTCGCGCACGCCGGGCGCGGCGGTGGCCACGAAATCGAAGACCCGCGCCAGCGGACCCATCTTCGCCATCAGCGGCAGCTTCAGCTGCAGCGCGAGGTACTCCTTGAGGCTCTCCTCGGTGTCCATGGACATGGCGTAGAGGTTCGGCTGGACGAGCCGGGGCCTCCACCCGGTCGGTTCGACGGAGAAGAAGTCGGCGAGGTTGCCCTTGGCGTCCACCTCGCCGACGAGGGTCCGCTTACCCCGACCGGCGGCGAGCAACGCGAGCGCCGCGGCCACGGTGGTCTTCCCGACCCCGCCCTTGCCGGTGACGAACAGCAGCCGCCGATCGAGGAGGTCGGTCATGGGTCAGGCGTGGTGAGGCGGCGTCGGGAGCGCCAGCGAGCAGCCGCCACCCGAGCGGCAAGCCCGCACTGCGCCGTCAGGCGCACCGCCGGCGCGGCGCGAGGGCATCGACTCAGCTGACGGCGAAGCCGACCCGGCGATCCTCGGTGGGAGCGATCTCGATGTAGGCGATCTTGGCCGCGGGCACGCCCACGGTCCGGCCCCGGCGGTCGGTCAACCACAGCACGCCGGCATCGTCGGCCATGGCGGCCTCGATGTCCTTCATGACCTGGTCGCGGCTGCTGTCCGCCAGCTCGACCTCGATCTCCTTCGGCGTTTGGGTGACACCGATCCGGACTTCCACTAGCGCTCCTCCATATCGGGCTGCTCGACCGCCACCCTAGGCGGCGACCCGTCCGTGTCGTTCCAGTGACCCCACCCCGGCTTGCGCTTCACCGCCACGAGCCACGACGTGCACAGGAGCGTGGTCGCGACCGACGACCACTGGCTGCCGGTGAGGCCCGTCCCGTGCGTCTCGTCGATGCGGAAGAAGTCCTCGATGAACCGCGCGACGCCGTAGCAAGCACCGAAGACGAGGATCTCGAAGCCGTCGTAGCGGGGCCTCGTCGACCGCCGGAGCAGCAACAGGAGGAACAGCAGGATCGTGACGAAGAACAGGTCGTAGAGGTGGGGCTGGTGGACGACATCCGCGATGCAGGGTGAGGCCGTCGCGTAACGGGGCACGCACTTGTAGCCCAGGACGAAGTCGGCGGCCGCCGGCTTGCCGAGGTGGTCGGCGACGATCAGGTCCCCGGTCCGTCCGATCAGGATGCCGAGGGCGATGCCGGGCGCCGCGCTGTCGAGCAGACGCCAGGCGTCGACGCCCAGCTTCCTGGCGACGGGGAGGGCAAGGACGATGGCGCCGAAGATGCCGCCGAGGAGGCTGATGCCGCCCTGCCAGACCTTGAAGATGCCGAGCAGGTCGTCCGTGTAGTCGGCGAAGTGGTTGGCGACGTAGGCGATCCGGGCGCCGAGCAGCGCGCCGATGGCGGCGCGGATGAGGATGGTGTAGACGGCGTCCTCGCCGATCCCGTTGCGCTCGGCCTCCGGGAGCATGAGGCGGGCGCCGAGGAGGAAGCCGACGGCGATGCCGACGCCGTGGGGCGAGATGTTGAGCGGACCGAGCGAGATGTGGACGATCGGGTCGTAGGTGAACGCGGCGAGCAGGCCCTGCACGGTGCCCGTTCTAGTTGGGCCGGGTGGAAAGCCGTAGCCGGGGCGGTGTCACACCCCTTCGTTAGCTTTGACCCATGGGTACTCCGGAGGTCGTCACGGCACATCGGGCCGCCGCCGTCGGCGCCTCGCCACACGGATTGCTCGGTCGGGTCGAGCGGGAGGCGCTCGAGCGTTCGACGCTGGCACCGGGAGCGGCGCGCGCGGTGGGCGCCGGGTCGCGAGCGGTCGCCGAGGAGCCCGACCCGTGGCGCATGTGCTTCGAGCGCGACCGAGACCGGATCCAGCACTCGACGGCGTTCCGGCGCCTGGCGGGAAAGTGCCAGGTGTTCGTGGCGCCCGACGACGACCACCTCCGCACGCGGTTGACCCACGCCATCGAGGTGGCGCAGGTGGCGGTGGGGATCGCGCGTCCGGCGGGGCTGAACGTGGCGCTCACGGAAGCAGCGGCCCTGGCGCACGACTGCGGGCACGGGCCTGCGGGGCACGCTTCGGAGGAGGCGCTGTCGCCGTTCCTCGACGGGGGGTACCACCACGCCGTCTACGGCGCCGACGTCGTGCTGGCGCCGTTGAACCTGTGCGCGGAGACGGTCGACGCCGTGCGCAACCACTCCTGGAACCGGCCGGCGCCGATGACGGCCGAGGGCGAGGTGGTGGCGTGGGCCGACCGCATCGCCTACGTCTGTCACGATTTCGAGGACGCGGTGCGGGCAGGCATCGTCCCCGCCGATGACCTCCCGTCGTCGGTCCGTGAGGTCGTCGGGAGCCGGCGCTCCGCGCAGCTGAACGCGTTCATCACCTCCATGCTGTCGGCGATCGAGTCGACGGGTCGGGTCGGCATGGGCGTCGACGCGGCCGCGGCGCTGGCCGAGTTCCGGGCCTTCAACTTCGAGCGCATCTACCTCCGGCCGGCGAGCGTCGAACAAGCGGACCGGGTGATCGAGCTCCTGCGGGCGCTGACGGAGTGGTTCGCCGCCAACCCGGCAGCGATGGGCAGCGACGACGAACCGACGGGTGCGGGGGTCGAGGACGATCCGGTGGCGGCGGCGGTGCGGCACGTCAGCGGGATGACGGACCGGTATGCGCTCCGAATGGCCGAGCAGCACCTCGGGTGGGACCCGGCCAAGTTGCCGAAGGGGGTGTGACTCGGCGATCCCTCATCTCTTTCACAGGTGGTTGCCAGGCGCGTGGGGTTCGCTGGTGGGGTGTTCCACCTCACCTATCTCGCCGAGGAGCTCCGCCGGAGGTTCGCCCGGACGCTGTTGACCGCGATCGGCCTAGCGGTCGGTGTCGGGTTGGTCATCGGGATCATCGGCGTGTCGGCGGGACTCGACGACGCCCAGCAGCAGGTCTTGGCGCCGTTGGACTCGGTCGGCACCGACATCCTCGTGACACGCGTCGCGGGCACCACGGCGTCGTCCGCCGCGACCGGCACGGACACCACGGCGACCACAGCGCCCACCGTTGCGGCCGCTCCCGGGGCCGGCGGGTTCTTCGGCGGACGGGGGCGAAACGGCGGGCTCGACCGGGCCGACGCCGATGCGCTGCTCGCAGAGAACCAGAACGTCGTGACCGACCTCGCCAGCCTCGGCGAGCCAGGCACCCAGTTCACCCGCGACTTCTTCCTGTCGGCGACCCTCGTCAGCTTCCCGGACGCCGCCATCGACGAGATCAAGGGCATCGACGGCGTCGAACAGGCCGTCGGCGGACTGATGCAGCTGGCGCAGCACCAGTCGGGGACCGTCCCGAAGATCGTGGCGTCGCTGCAGACGGGCGGCGAGACCGTCACCCAGACGGTGCGGCCGGATCCGATGACCGACGTCGAGCGGACGACCTTCCAGGCCTGCCTCGCCTCCAAGGGCGTGACCATCAACCCCGACGACGGCGGCGGACCGGCGGTCGGCGGGGCCGGGGGCGGGGCGACCGCCGGCGGCGCGAGCGGCCGGACCCAGGCCGGTCCCGGGGGGAACCCCGCTTTCGACGAGTGCCTGCCCGAGCGGTTCCGGGAGTTCCGCGCCACGTTCACCTCGCCGCTCCGGACGATCGAGCAGGTCGTCAATCCCCCCTCGACCGACATCACCAATGTCAGCTACACGGCCGCGGGCGTCGATCCGGCGACGCCGTCGCAGGGCCTCGTCACCTCCGAGCAGCTCACGGCGGGGCGTTGGCTGAAGGGCGAGGACGAGGTCCTCCTCAACGTCGCCTACGCCAACACCAAGTCGCTGGCCGTCGGCGATGTCCTGCCGATCAACGGGAAGGACCATGCCATCGTCGGCATCGTCCGCCCCACGTTGACCGGCAGCACCGCCGACGTCTACTTCCCGCTCGAGACGTTGCAGGGCATGGCGGGCAAGCAGGACCGGGTGACGTCGGTGCTCGTGAAGGCGACCGACGCCGATGCCGTGGACCGCGTCGCCGCCGCCATCCGCAATGCGATCCCCGGCGCGGAGGTCGTGACGACCGCCGCCCTCGCCGACCAGGTGACCGGGAGCCTGGCCGACGCCCAGGGCCTCACGTCTCGGCTCGGTGGTGTGCTCGCCGCGATCGTGCTCGTCGCCGCCTTCGTGATCGCCGCCCTTTTGACGCTGTCGTCGGTGGCCAAGCGCGTTCGGGAGATCGGGACGCTTCGCGCCATCGGATGGTCGAAGTCGCGGGTCGTGCGTCAGATCCTCGGGGAGACGCTGGCGTTGGGATTGCTCGGCGGCGTCCTCGGCGTCGGCGTCGGCGTCGCCGTGGCGGCCCTCGTCCCCCACGTCGCGCCGACCTTGACGGCCACGTCGTCGGGGATCCCCGGGCTCGCCGGATCGAGCCTGTCCGGCTTCTTCGGTCAGGCGACGTCGGTCGCACACACCACGACCGTCACGATGCGGGCTCCGCTGTCGGCCGGCACGCTGCTCGTCGGCGTCGCCTTCGCCCTCGTCGGCGGGGTCGTTGCGGGCTTGCTTGGCGGCTGGCGGGCGGCGCGGTTGTCCCCGTCGGTCGCCCTTCGGGACCTCGGCTGATGGACGACCTCCTCTACTCCCTGCGAGACGTGCGTCGCACCTACCGGACCGGTGGCGGCGAGGTCGTCGCCCTCGCCGGTGTCACCTTCGAGATCGCCGCCGGGGAGCTCGTCGCCATCGAGGGCCCGAGCGGGTCGGGCAAGAGCACCCTGTTGCAACTGCTCGGCGCGCTCGACCGGCCGACCTCGGGATCGCTGCTCCTCGACGGTCAGGAGCTGCACGCCCTCAGCGAACGCGAGCGGACGCGGGTCCGGTCGAAGGTCGTCGGGTTCGTGTTCCAGTCGTTCAACCTCATCCCGACGCTCACGGCCGCCGAGAACGTCGAGGCGGCGATGGTCCCGCTGGGCGGCAACCGCAGCGATCGCCGGGCGCGGGCCGTCCAGCTCCTCGACCGCGTCGGGCTCGGGGCGCGGGCCGCGCACCTCCCGTCGAGGCTCTCCGGTGGCGAGCAGCAACGGGTCGCCCTGGCCCGCGCCCTGGCCAACGAGCCCCGGGTGATCCTGGCCGACGAGCCCACCGGCAACCTCGACTCGACGACTTCCGAAGAGGTCGTCTCGTCGCTGTCACGCCTCGCGGATGACGGGGTGACGGTGGTTGTCGTGACCCACGCCGAGGACGTCGCCCGTCGCACCCACCGGCGCATCCGGCTGCGCGATGGGTCGGTCGTCGATGGCGCGCCCGGAAGCCTCGTGCGCTAAGCGGAGTCGTCCGGAAGGACCTCGTCGAGCCAGCGGGGCGAGTGCTTCGCCGCCCACCGGCGGCTGACGGTCCCGCCGACCATCCCGCCGAGAGCTTCGCGATCGCCGAACGCCTTGGCCACGTGCCCGATGAGCACGAGGAGGAAGGCGAAGGCCGTCCAGTCGTGGACGAAGGTGGCGCCCGTCCGCCACGCGAGCGGGAACGGCCCGAACCACTTCATGACCGAGCCCGTCGTGAGCAGCAGCAGGATGGCGCCGACGACGAAGGCGGCGTTCAGCTTCTGGCCGCCGTTGAACTTGCCGTTGCGGACGAACGGGTCGCGTCCGAACGAACGGAGCCAGCGCCGGTCGTGGTCGTCGAAGCGGTTCAGGCGGCGGACGTCGGCGGCGAGCGACGACAGCCACGGGCCGAGGCGCACGACGAGGAACGGGAGCGGCAGCGAGAGGCCGGCGATCACGTGGATGTCCTTGACGATCTCGCGCCGGCCGACGAGGGCGGCGAGGCCAGGGACGTAGAGGGCAGCGGCGGTCAGGAGGCAGACGCCGACGAGCGATGCCGTCGCCCAATGGACGTTGCGCTCGGGACGGTCGAACCGCAGCACGCGATCGACGACGACGGTCGGCGCCACGGCGCCGGCGTCAGGAGGTGGGGTCGTCGGAGCGGCCATTGCTCTTCCCCACCCAGGCGTCGACGTCGTATCCGCGGTTCTCCCAGAAGCCGCGCACGACGTGGTCGACAACCTCGACCCGTGCCAGCCACTTGAGCGACTTGTAGCCGTACATCGGCGCGACGAGCAGCCGAACCGGGCCCCCGTGGGCCGCCGACACCGGCTTCCCCTCCATCTCGTAGGCGACGAGCACGTCGTCGCGACGGGCCTGTTCGAGTGTGAGGCTCTCGGTGTAGACGCCGTCGAAGGAGTGGAGGCGCACCGCCGTGGCCGCCGACTGGACACCCGCGGCGTCGAGCAGGTCGACGAGCCTCACGCCCTTCCACGCCACCTGCGGGACCCGCCAGCCCGTGACGCACTGGAAGTCCTTCGTCAGCGCGGTGGGTGGGAGCGCCTGCAGGTCGGCGTAGCCGAGATCGAGAGGCCGATCGACGAGTCCGTCAAGGGTGAAGCGGTAGGTCGTCGTCGCCCTGCGAGGCAGGAATCCGGTGACGGAGTAGATCCGGAAGCGGCCGCCGGACGGCAGCAGCGCGGCGACGTTCGGCGACAGCGTCCGCGAGAGGCCATCCTGGATCGACTTGCCGAACAGCACGCCGGCGGCGCCGATGCCGAGCATGCCGAGGACGATCCGCCGTCCGATCGGCGTGCCCTCCTGGACCTGCTCGATCGCCTCCATGCAAGGAGGGTACGGCCCGGGAGCCGCGACCGGATGGGCACCCCACGCCGTTTTGCCAGCCCCCCTGCCGTTTTGTCATCAGGATCCCGCCGCCAGCGGCGGGATCCTGATGACAAAAGCGGTCAGCGGATGGTCAGCTCCGGCCGGTAGATCTGCTTCGGTGCGTTCGCAACGACGAAGTCGGCCAGGGCGATGAAGGCCGACGAGGCCTCACCACCAGGGTCGGCGGCGACCACGGGGATGCCGTCGTCGCCACCGGCACGCAACGCCGGGACGAGCGGGACCTGACCCGCCAGCGGGACCTGGAGCTTGTCGGCCAACGCCTGCCCGCCGCCCGCGCCGAACAGCTCGTAGCGCTTCCCGTCATCCCCGGTGAACCACGACATGTTCTCGATCACGCCGTGGACCTTCAGGTTCACCTTGGCCGCCATGGACGCGGAGCGCTGCGCCACCCGCTGCGCCGCCGGCTGCGGCGTCGTCACCACGTACAGCTCGGCGCGCGGCAGGTACTGCGCCATGGAGATGGCGATGTCGCCGGTGCCGGGCGGCATGTCGACGAGGAGGAAGTCGGGCTCGCCCCAGTAGACGTCGGTGAGGAACTGCTCGAGGTACTTGTGCAGCATCGGACCCCGCCAGATCACCGGCTGGTCCTCCTCGACGAGGAACCCCATCGAGAACGCCTTCACCCCGAACGCCACGGGCGGCACGATCATCCCGTCGATGAGGACGGGGTCCTGGTCGATGCCGAGCATCTTCGGGATCGAGAACCCGTACACGTCGGCGTCGAACAACGCGACCTCGTAACCGGCCTTGGCCAGCGCCAGCCCGAGGTTCACCGTCACCGACGACTTGCCGACGCCCCCCTTGCCCGAGGCGATGCCGAGGACGCGCGTCTTCACGCCGGGCTCGTTGAACGGGATCGGCTTGCGGGCCGCCTGCCCGCCATGATCGTGGCCGGCGTGATCGTGTCCGGCGTGGCTGCCGCCACTGCTGCCCTGGAGCTTGACCTTGAGCGCGGCGCGCTCGTCGTCGCTCATGACCGTCATCTCGACGCCGACCCGCTCGACGCCGGCCATCGCCCCCACCGCGGCAGTGACCCGGCTCGTGATCTCGGCCCGCAGCGGACAGCCCGCGACCGTCAGCGCGATCAGCACCTTGACGGAGGCGCCGTCGATGGTGACGTCCCGGACCATGTCGAGGTCGACGATGCTGCGGTGGAGCTCCGGGTCCTGCACGGGGCGCAGGGCCTCGATGACGTGGTCTCGGGTGACGGGCATGACGGGCGTCTCCAGCGGGCGCGGGGGATTTCCCCTACCTCCGTAGGTAATATTACGTCCGTGGCACCGGTAGCCCTCACGGGTGACGACTTCAGCGCCATGGTCGCGGCGGTCACGTCCGCCTTCGGCGACCCGACCCGCCGCGAGATCTACCTCGTCGCCCGAGCGTCCGAGTCCGGCGTCACCGCCGGCGAGGTCGCCGAGCGGTTCTCCCTGCACCCCAACGTCGCCCGCCACCACCTCGACAAGCTCGCCGCCGGCGGGTACCTCGAGGTCCACGTGGTCCGTCCCGAACGCGGCGGCGCCGGTCGGCCCTCGAAGCGCTACCGCACGAGCGGCAAGGACACGATCGACTTCCCGGCGCGGCGCGACGACCTCATCGTGACCCTCCTCGGACGGACCCTCGCGCGCCTCCCCGTCGACGAGGCGCAGGCACTCGCGGAGGAGGTCGGCGAGGAGTACGGACGGTCCTTGGCGGCGGCGATGAGCCCCACCGACGGCGCCCGTTCGCGCCAAGCCGCGATGCAGGCCGTCGCGGACGCCCTCACCGCTCACGGCTTCGCCGCCCACGCCGAGGCGCGCGGCAACGGATCGCTGGCGATCATCAACGAGCAGTGTCCGTTCGGCGCCGCCGCCCACGAGCACCCGGTCATCTGTGCCATCGACCGCGGCATGGTGCGGGGCATCCTCGGCGGCCTCTACGGCGACACGATGCCGGTGACCGAGTCGTCGCGAGCCCTCGGCGACGCCGCCTGCGCCACCGTCATTTGACCTCGCTCGGCGGCGCCGCCCTCCGGGCCGGGGCCGTGCCGCTCGTCGTCGCCCGGCCAGCGTGGTTGGGGTGAGTCGGCACTACCTCGACCACGCATCGACGTCGCCGGCGCGGCCCGAGGTCGTCGAGGCGATGCTCCCGTGGTTCAGCGGCGAGCGCGCCGCCGACCCGGGGCGGGTCCACACCGAGGGACGGATGGCGAGGGTCGCGCTCGAACTGGCGCGGGAGCAGGTGGCCGCTTCCTTCGGTGCCCGTCCGCGAGAGGTCGTGTTCACGAGCGGGGCGACCGAGGCCATCAACGCGGCGACCCACGGCGCCGCCGCCCGAGGCGACGACCCCGCCCCGGCGCGCATCGTCGCCGCCGCCGTCGAGCACTCGGCGGTGCTCGAGTCGTCGCGCCGCCACCACCTTGTCACCGTCGCCGTCGACTCCCACGGACGGGTCGACGCCGCCGAGCTCCTCGAAGCCGTCGACGCCGCCCCCACGGCGCTCGTCCACCTGCAGTGGGCGAACCACGAAGTCGGCACCCGCCAACCCGTGGGCGACGTCGTCGCCGGCTGCCGCGAGCGGGGCGTGCTCGTGCACGTCGACGCCGCCGCGGCCGCGGGGCACGACGAGATCGACTTCATCGGCCTCGGCGCCGACCTGCTCTCGATCAGCGGGCACAAGCTCGGCGGCCCGAAGGGATCGGGCGCGCTGCTCGTGCGTCGGGGCCTCCGCGTCGACCCGTTCGTCGTCGGCGGCGACCAGGAGCGGGCGCGGCGCGGGGGGCTCGAGAACGTCCCCGCGTGCGTCGGCTTCGGTGTCGCCGCCGAGCTTGCGGCACGCGACCGCAGCGACATGGCCATCCATCACCGGCACGCGACCGAGGCGATGGCGACGGCCGCCTTGGCCACCCCCGGCGTGCGCACCTACGGCGATCAGGACGACCGCCTCCCCCACCTCGTGTGCCTCGGCGTGGACGGCGTCGAGGCCGAGGCCGTGCTCCTCGGGCTCGACCAGGCGGGCATCGCCGCCCACTCGGGCAGCGCCTGTTCATCGGAGTCGCTCGAACCCAGCCCGGTCCTCCTCGCCATGGGTGTCGAGGCCGAGCGGAGCCTCCGGGTCAGCGTCGGTTGGTCGACCGGTGGCGACGACGTCAGCGCCTTCGTCCGGGCGTTCCCGCTCGTGGTCGAACGGCTCCGTGCGCTCGCGAGCTGACTAGTCGCCCCAGTGGCGCTGCTCGCGGAACGGGTCGCCGTAGAGGTGGTAGCCGTTGCGCTCCCAGAACCCCGGGCGGTCGCCGGCCATCAACTCGAGACCGCGCAGCCACTTCGCCGACTTCCAGAAGTAGAGGTGCGGCACGAAGAAGCGCAGCGGGAAGCCGTGGTCGGGCTCGAGGGGCTGTCCGTCGAACTCGTAGGCGAGGAGGGCCTTGGGCTGCTCGCGTCCCTGCACGTCCTCGACGCCCATCACGTCGTCGAGGGGAACGTTGGCGGTGAACCCGAACTCGCTGTGGCACATGATGTGGGTGGCGTCGTCGCGCACGTCCACGAGATCGAGAAGGGCGTCGAAGGGGACGCCCTTCCACACGGTGTCGAACTTCGACCACTTGGTCACGCAGTGGATGTCGGTCGTGAGCTCGACGGCCGGGAGCGCCAGGACCTCGTCCCACGACAGCCTCACCGGTTCGGCGACGAGGCCGGTGACCGTGAGATCCCAACGGCCCAGGTCGCCGCCGTAGTCGGGGACGCCGCCGGCGTGGAGGACGGGGAACCGGTCGGTGAAGTACTGCCCCGGCGGCAGCCTCGCCGGGTCGATGCCGCGTTCGGCGAGCTGCTTGCGGTTGCGGTCGAAGAAGCCCACGGCGTGCACGCTATGCGGACCGCCGCGGGCCTCGACCGCGGGTCAGGCGGCGGTGACGGCGCGAAGGGCGTTGACGCGGCCCGACCCGTAGACCGGGTCGTCCCCCGGGGCGCCGAGATCGTCGGCCGTGGCCGGGATCTTGCGCATGATGTCGGCGCGGCTGTCGCCCTTGGCGGCGAGAAGCGCGGCGACGCCGGCAACGTGGGGGGTGGCCATCGAGGTGCCGGCCAGCACCTCGTACCCGTCGCCGGGCGAGCAGGTCGAGCGAGCGGCGCTCCGGAGGTAGGTGGAGAGGATGTCGCCCGAGCAGGTGAGCGCGTCGCCGCCAGGAGCCACGACGAACGTCTGCAGCGTCGACGCATCGTGGTTCGAGTAGAAGCTCGACACGTCACGCGAGTCCGTCGCGCCCACGCAGATGACGTTGGCGGCACCGGCCGGCTCGGAGCAGAAGGGCGCCGAGTCGTTCCCGGCGGCGACGACGACCGTCGCACCCTTGGCCACGGCGTAATCGAAGGCGGCGTAGACGGTGTCGAGCTCGCCGATGACCTTGGCCACCTTGTCCACGCCGGAGATCACGCCGAGGGAGAGGTTGATGACCTTGGCGCCCTGGTCGGCGGCGTAGCGCACACCCGCGGCGATCTGGTCGGTCGTTCCGGAGCCGCTGGCGTCGAGCACCCGCACCGGCAGGATCCGGGCGTTCGGCGCGACGCCGGCGACACCGACGTTGTTGTTGGCGACGGCAGCGATGATGCCGGCGACGTGGGTGCCGTGGCCGTTCTTGTCCTGCGCCCCGTCCTGGGTGCAGGTGCGGCCGGTCCGCTTGTTCCCGGTGCACGTCCCGTCGGGCTCCACGAAGTCCTTGCCGGGTCCGACGATGTTCGCCTGGAGGTCGGGGTGGCCGAGGTCTACGCCGGTGTCGACGACCGCGACGAGCACGCCGGTTCCGGTCGACGTCGCCCAAGCCGGCTCAGCCTGGATCTTGTCCAGACCCCACTGCTTGGCGCGGTACGGGTCGGCGGATGCCGTCACCGGGCCGGCGGCCAGCACGGTCATGGCCAGCGTGGCGACGATGGCGGACAGCAGCATCGGACGGCGCATGGAACCTCCAGTTGTGGCGACGTGGGACCACTCGATGTCCCGATTGTTCCCCAGTTGCACCGTTCATCCCTCCTCGTGACGGCCGTAAAGTTTTGCGGGTGAGCTTCGGGAGGCGCCCATGGGCGGCCGCCGCGCCGGTGATCGCCGCGGTCTCGGTCTTCGGCGTCTCCTACGGCGTGCTCGCCGCCGCCGCCGGGCTCCCGGCGTGGCTGGCCGTCGCCATGTCCGCGATCGTGTTCGCGGGGTCGTCGCAGTTCGCCGCCGTCGCCATCCTCGGAACGGGCGGCAGCGCCGCGGCTGCGGTCCTGTCCGGCGCGTTGCTCAACAGCCGGTACCTCGGGACGGGCGCGGTCGCGACGCGCGTGCTCCCCGGCGGGCGACTGCGGAGGTTCCTGCTCGCGCAGCTCGTCGTCGACGAGAGCTTCGCCCTCGCCGTCGGCGCAGGTACGCCGCAGCATCCCGACCCGCGCATGCTGGTCGGCAGCGGAACAGCGTTGTGGATCGGATGGGTCGGCGGATCGGTGATCGGATCCGTGCTCGGTCCCGTCGTCGGCGACCCCGCGACCTTCGGGCTCGACGCCGCCTTTCCCGCCCTGTTCCTCGGTCTCCTGTGGCCGTTGTTGCGCCGCCGCGAGGGAATCGTCGCCGCCGTCGCCGGCGGCGTGACCGCGGCGGCCCTGCTCCCCTTCACGTCGCCCGGGCTCGCGCTGGCCGCCGCCGCAGTGGCGGGACTGGCCGCCGGAGGCCGTTGATGGTCGCCGCCGTCTTCGCCCTCGGTGTCATCACCGTGCTCATCAAGGGCGCTGGCTCGCTATTGCCGGAGCCGCCGACACGCGTGGCCCGTCGCCTCGCCGGGCTGGCGCCGGCGCTCCTGGCGGCGCTGGTGTGGGTCGAGCTCGCCGGCCCCGACGGCGTCACGCGATTCGACGCCAAGACGGCGGGGGTGGCCGCCGCCGCCCTTCTCTTCGCCGTGCGGGCGCCGTTCGCCGTCGCCGTCGTCGGGGCCGCGGCCGTCGCCGCCCTGCTCCGGATCGGCTGATCAGACCCCGAGCGCCCGCTCCACGAGGTCGATGGCGAAGTAGACGACGAACAGCACGGCGATGACCCACAGCAGGGGGTGCACGTCGCGCGCGCGGCCGCGGGCGGACTTGATGACGACGTAGGAGATGAAGCCGGCGCCGATCCCGTTGGTGATCGAGTACGTGAACGGCATCATCACGATCGTCAGGAACGCGGGGATGGCGAGGTCGTAGTCGTCCCACGGGATGTTCTTGACCTGGGTCATCATCAGGAATCCGACGACGACGAGCGCGGGCGCCGCCGCTTCGTACGGCACGACCGAGACGAGCGGCGCCACGAACAGCGCCAGCAGGAACAGACCGCCCGTGACGATGTTGGCGAGTCCGGTCCTGGCGCCATCGGCGACGCCGGCGGCGGATTCGATGTAGCTCGTGTTCGACGACGCCGACGCCATCCCGCCGACGACGGCGGCAAACGAATCGACCAGCAGCACCGGCTGCACGCCGGGCAGCCGTCCTTCTTCGTCGAGCAATCCTGCCTCTGCGCCGACCCCGACGACCGTGCCCATCGTGTCGAAGAAGTCGGCCAGCATCAGCGTGAAGACGAAGAGCAGCGCGGAGATCACCCCGACCTTGGCGAACGAGCCGCCGAGGGAGAAGTGACCGAGGAGACCGAAGTCCGGCGCCGCGAAGACCTTGCTCGGGATCTCGGGGACGTTGAGGCCCCACCCACGCGGGTTGAACTTCCCCTCCGCACTGAACTGAGGGGCGACGTCGAAGATCGCCTGGATGATCACGGCGAAGATCGTCGACCCCACGATCCCGATGAGGATGCCGCCGCGGACGCGACGGGCGACGAGGATCGCCGTGAGCAGGAGCCCGAAGGCGAACACGACCGTCGGCCAACCGAGGAGCCGACCACCGACGCCGAGGCCGACCGGGACGGGACCGGCCTCGGTGCGGCGCACGAACCCGGCGTCGACGAAGCCGATGAGCGCGATGAACAGCCCGATGCCGACCGAGATCGCCTGCTTCAACGGGAGGGGGATGGCCTCGAAGACGGCGGCGCGAAAGCCGGTGAGCACCAGGATCGTGATGACGACGCCCTCGAGCACGACGATGCCCATGGCCGCCGGCCACGACATCACGGATGCCAGCTGGAAAGCGACGACCCCGTTGAGCCCGAGCCCCGCGGCGATGGCGAACGGATAGCGACCGACGATCCCCATCATCAGCGTCATCACTGCGGCCGCGAGGGCCGTCGCCGTCGTCAGCTGCGCGAAGTCGAGGCTCACCCCGTTCACGTCCTTCGCGGAACCCAGGATGATCGGGTTCAGGACGACGATGTAGGCCATCGTGAAGAACGTGGCCAGGCCACCGCGGAGCTCCGTCCGAACGTCGGAACCGCGATCGGTCAGGTGGAACCAGCGGTCGAGGGTCTCCATGCGCGTGAGCGTACGGAGGTGCTGGTGCCGAGTCGCGGACCCGTTCGGCGACTACGGGACTCCGGCGCGGGACGCGGCGTCGGCCTTCGCCTGTTCGAGCACCGCTTCGATCTGCGTGCGCACGTCGGCTGGGGGCTTGGCGTCGATGGCCCGCTGGAACGACTCCACGCCGAGGGCGGGGTCGTCCTTCGCCCGCCACAGGATCATCCCGCGGAAGAAGTGCGCCTCGGGATAGGTCGGGTCGATGGCGATGGCACGGTCGATGCTCGCGAGGCCCGAGTCGACGAGCGACGGGTCGACGCGGCTCAACAGCCAACCCCGCTCGGCGAGCGCGACGGGGTTCTCCGGGTCGTCGGCGAGCAGGTCGTCGTAGACCTTGACGGCCTCGAGCACCTTGCCCTCCGACACGAGAACCTGCGCCTTCGTGATCCGGTCGACGCCGCCCTCGGGGAGGTTCCCCGTCGCCTCCTGGCCTGTGGCGCGCTCTCCCGCCGCGTGCGCCACGGCGTACCCCGCCCCGCCGGCGACCACCGCGAGGGCGAGCGCCCCCGCGAGCAACCTCCTCCGCCCGGCTTTCGAGCGCGAGCGCGCCGCCTGGCGACCACCCGTGCTCGAAAACGGGGTCGCGGAGTCGAGTAGCCGGAGGACGGTGGCGGCGCGGGTGGTGTACTCCGCTTTGAGAGCCTCGTAGTCGTCGTCGGCGAGGTCGCCGTCGGCGTGCTCGTCGTCGAGGTCGCGCAGCGAACGGAGGAGGAAGTCGCGCTCCTCCTCGAGCGATCGCTCGTTCACGACCCCAGCGCCTCCTCGACGAGGTCGCGGTCGTCTGACGACGGCCCGGCCGCGGCCCCGTCCGCGAGGCGGCGTCGACGGACCACCGTCGCCAACCCACCGACCGCGAGCAGGAAGCCCGCGACCGGGAGCACCCACACGAGGCCGGCTACGCCGGTGGCCTCCGGTCGCAGGAGGATGTCGTCGCCGTAGCGGCCGGCGAGGTATCCCAGGATCTGGCCCTTCGTCTGCCCATCGCGCAGCCGCGTCCGGATCTCGTCGCGCACGGCCTGGGCGGCCGAGGCGTCCGACTCCGCCGCCGACAGGCTCTCGCACGTCGGGCAGCGCACTTCGGCGGCGATGGCGGTCACGCGATCGTTCTCCGTCCGCGGCGCGCGGTCCTCGCGCACGCCGACGAACATGGCGACGGCGAGGACGAGCGCGATCGCCGGCCATGAACCCCACCGCCTCACTGCGGCGCGGCCTCGGCCTGGCGCAACAACTCTTGGAGCCCGTCGTATCGCACCTCGCCGATGATGCGCGTCAACACGATGCCTTCGGGGCTGACGAGGAACGATTCGGGCGGGGCCCGCACCCCGAAGTCGAGGCTCACCTTTCCCCGCTCGTCGGCGACGACGGGCCAGTCACCGCCGCGCCGCTCGAAGAACCGCTTGGCGTCGGGCAGCTCGTCGTTGAACGTCACCGCGAGCACGGTCGCGTCGCCTGCTTCGCGGTGGGCTTCCTGGAACCGGAGGAGGTCGTCGTGCTCGTTGGCGCACGGCTGGCACCAGCTGGCGAAGAAGTTGACGAGGACGTACCGGCCGCGGAGCTGGGACAGACGGATGGTCGAACCGTCCATGCCGGGGCCGATCACCTCGGGCGCAGGCTTGCCGAGGAGCGGGCTGTCCGACGCCGCTTGCTCGGCCGACTTCCGCGTGGCCAGCACTCCGAGGAACGCGACGGCGACGACGGCCAGGCCGAGCGCGACCCACCGCAGCGGGTGCGGTTGGTGCGCCTGCGGCGCGCGCGTCTCGTCGTCCGGAACGACCGTCGCCGTGGTCATGCAGGCACGCCAGCCCGCTCTGGCTCCACGACTCGCTCGGGCCGATCGACCGGGTCCACGGGCGACTCGATGCGACGGCGGCGGGTCGGCACCGAAGCCAGGGCCGTGCCGAGGGCGATGATCCCTCCGCCGACCCACAGCCACATCACCAGCGGCTGCACGTTCACCCCGATGACGGCGACGTCCCGGTCGAGGTCTCGCGGCGCCGAGATCACCGTGAGGTAGACGTCCTCGCGCCACCCGGTGCGCACCGAAGGCGTGCCGATCGTCTGGGCGGCGAAGGTGTAGTTGGAGAGCGTCGGCCGGTAGGCGTCGCCCCCGTCGATCCGTACCCTCGCCTCGATCGACGTCCGGTTCGAGTAGGCGACCCGCTCGGCGCCGTCGTAGGAGATCTCGTGACCGAGCGCGTGCGCCGACTCGCCGGGGCGCAGCCGCAGCTCGGCGCGCGCGCCGTAGGCCGCGCTGGCGGCGAAGGCGACACCGATGAGGATGACCCCGAGGTGGACGACCATGCCTCCGCTGGTCCGACCGACGAGACCGCCGAACCCCTGGCGGCGCACACCGAGGACGATCTGGCGCAGCGCCGCACCAGCGCCGAACCCGCCGAGCCCGAAGGCGACCAGCGGCGCCAAGCCCCGCGCGCCGACGACGACGGCGAAGACGACGCACGACGTACCGATCCACGCCGGCCACTGCAGGCGCTGGCGCAACAGCTCCCCGGACGCCTTCCGCCACGGCAGCACCGGGGCCACCGCCATCAGGAACAGCAGCGCCATGCCGAGGGGCATCGTCATCCGGTCGAAGTACGGACGACCGACGGAGATGCGGTTCCCGTTGAGCGCCTCGACGATGAGCGGGAACACCGTCCCGAGGAGCACGACGAAGGCGAACGCCGCGAACAGCAGGTTGTTGAGGAGGAAGGCGCCCTCGCGTGAGACCGGCGAATCGATCGAACCCGGCGAGCGCAGCGCATCACCCCGCCACCCGATGAGGCCGATGGAGACCAACACCGTGAGGCCGAAGAAGCCGAGGATGGCGGGACCGATCGGCGACTCGGTGAAGGCGTGGACGGACTGCAGGATCCCGGAGCGGGTGAGGAACGTCCCCAGGATCGTGAGGCTGAACGTCGCCACGAGCAGCGACAGGTTCCACACGCGGAGCATGCCCCGACGTTCCTGGACGATCACCGAGTGGAGGTAGGCCGTCCCCGTGAGCCACGGGAGGAACGACGCGTTCTCGACCGGGTCCCACGCCCAGAAGCCACCCCACCCGAGCACCTCGTAGCTCCACCACGACCCGAGGACGATGCCGACCGACAGGAAGCCCCACGCGAACAGCGTCCAACGGCGCGTCTCGACGAGCCACCCCTCACCGACGCGGCCGGTGACGAGGGCGGCGACGGCGAAGGCGAACGGGACGGTGAAGCCGACGTAGCCGAGGTACAGCATCGGCGGATGCACCGCCATGAGCGGGTGGTTCTGCAGCAACGGGTTCGGTCCTGGCCCGTCGCGCGGGATGGCCCCGGTGATCGCCTTGAACGGGTTGGCGGGGCCCGCCATGAGGCCGAAGAAGAAGGTGGCGACGACCAGTCCCGTCAACAAGGCCCACCCGACGAGCGGATCCGTGATCCGGTCTCGGAAGCGCCACGCCATCACGCCGACGTAGCCCGCGAGGACGAGCCCCCACAACAGGATCGAGCCTTCCAGGGCCGACCACATCGTGGCGATCTTGTACAGCAGCGGGGTCGAGCGCGCCGAGTGCTCGGCCACGTAGACGAGGGAGAAGTCGTCCGTCAGCAGGGCCCGCTCCATGACGCCGACGGCGGCGAGGGCGGCGGCGACGACGAGCCAGATGAGCTTGGTGGCGTCGACCCGCAACCACGGGCGGTCGGTGAGGAGACCGACGCCGAGCACGCCCGCGCCGACGAGCGAGGCGACGAGGCCGAGGGCGATGGCCCCCTGGCCGAGCAGTGCCGGGGTCACGAGTCGCCCTTGCCGACGTACTCGTCGACGCGGTCGGGGTTCTTCTCTCGGTACTCCGACGTGTGCTTGACCATGATGCGGTCACTGGCGTAGACGTCGCCGTCCCAGTGCCCCTCGAGCACCACGGGGATGCCGGGCTTGAACAGCTCGGGTGGGTCGCCGCGGTGCAGGACCGGCACGACGACGCCGGCGCTGATGATGTCGAAGCGCACGCCGCCGTCCGTCTCGTGGACCGAGTCCGTGACGACCGCTCCCTCGACGCGGAACCGGTGGTCGCCGAGCTCGGACTTCTCGGCCACCGCTTCGTCGGCGGTGCGGAAGTAGACGGTGGCATCGCCGAGGCCCTTGAACACGAGGAACCCGATGGCGGCAGCGATCACGACGAGCACGGCGGCGACGCGCCACTTCGTCGCGGCGGGTGCCGCCGGTCGGACGCGGGGCGCGGGCGCGGTCGCGGTCATCGCTTGCGCAGCGCGCGATCGCGCAGGACGAGCCGCAGCGCGTACCCAACGAGCGTCACCAGCGTGAGGCCGTACCCGGCGTAGACGTACGACATCAGGCGAACGCCTCTCCGCCGTCGAGCCCCTCGCGGCGGCGCTCGACGATGGCGGCGGCGAGGCCCTCGTCGGCGGCGGCCTCGGCGAGCGCTTCGATGCGGTAGCGACGCAGCAGCAGCCAGCCGTACGCGAGCGTCATGGCGACGAACCCGACGAGCATGACGGCGATGTACTCCCCGTCGAGGGTGCTGCCCGGCGACACGTTGGCGAGGGAGCGCCCTTGGTGCAGCGTCCGCCACCACGTCACTGCGAAGTGGTTGATGGGGATCACCACGACGGCGGCGAGGGCGGTGACGGCGCTGACGAGCGACCGCCGCTCCACATCGACGGACACGCGCCGCAGCGCGAGGTAGCCGAGGAGCAGCGCCAGCATCAGCGCCGACAAGGTGAGCCGCGCGTCCCAGACCCACCAGACACCCCACGTCGGGCGGCCCCAGATCGAACCGGTGACGAGCATCAACGCCGTGAACACGACGCCGACCTCTGCGGACGCCGCCGCGATGCGGTCGCATACGCGCCCGCGGGTCGCGGGGATCAACCACAGCGCACTGGCGATCGCCATCACACCGAACGCCAGATACGCCGTCCACGCGATCGCCGGGTGGATGGCGATGAGGCGGGAGTAGTCCTCCTGCTCGGCCGTCGGCGGGAGGCGGAGCCCGAGGATCAGCGTCGTCGCCAACGTGACAGAGGCGGCGATCCCGAGGAGCCCGTCGAGGAGACGGGCACGCGGCGTCATGCGTCCTCCAGCAACGGACCGAAGGCGAGGGCGCCGACGGCCGCGTACACGACGGCGAAGACGCCGAGCAGTCGCACCCACGGCCAGCCGTCGGCGGCCGCCTGTCCGAGCGCCGCCTCCGACGCGCGCGTCGCCGCGAGGACGACGGGCGCGACGACCGGCAACAACAGCAGCGGCAGGAGCGTCTCCCGAACGCGGACGCCCCCCGCGAGCACGCCGTAGACGGTGCCAGCGGCGGAGAGTCCCGCCGTCGCGGCCACGCACGTGATGGCGAGCAGCGCCGCGCCCTCGAGCTCGGTGTCGTAGAGGAGGACGACACCGAGGCCGAGGAGCACCTCGAGGGCGAGGAGCTCGGCGGCGACAGCGGCCGCCTTGCCGAAGAAGACGCCGGCGGGGTCGAGGCCGCTGAGCCTGAGCCCGTCGCGGCCACCGTCGGCGGATTCGATGGCGAAGCTGCGCTGGATGGCCAGGAGGGCGCTGAAGGTGACGGCGAGCCAGAAGAGCCCAGCCGCTGCACGCGTCAGGATGCCGCGGTCGGGCTCGAGGGCGAAGGCGAACAGCACGAGCACGAGCACGGCGAACGGCGCGATCTGGTTGGCCATGACGCGTGACCGGACCTCGATGCGGAGGTCCTTGCCCGCGACGAGGGCGGCGTCCCTAAGCATGCGCGGGCACCAGGCGATGGGGCTGCGTCTCGTGGACCTGTCCGCCGACGACCGTCAGCTGCCGCCGCGCGATGGCGTTGGCGCGATCGAGCTCGTGCGACGCGAAGAGCACGGTCGCGCCCATCGCTGCGGCCTCGCGCACGAGGTCGTCGACGAGGTCGCGCGCGGAGGCGTCGAGTCCGGCGTGGGGCTCGTCGAGGAGCCACAGCTCAGGCCTGCGGGCGACGAGCAGGGCGAGGGCGGCGCGGCGACGTTGGCCGGCGGAGAGGCGGGCGACGGTGACGTCACGGAGCCGGCCGTCGAGGCCGAGGCGGGCGAGCGCGGGTGCGACCGCGTCGGTCCCGACGCCGGCGGCCCGCACGGCGAAGCGGAGGTTGTCGACGACGGTCAGCTCCTCGTAGAGGAACGAGTCGTGGCCGAGAAGACCGACGGAGCGACGGAGGCGGCGGCGGTCCTCGCGGAGATCGTGTCCAAGGACTTCGGCGTCGCCGTCGACGACCCGCAACAGCCCGGCACAGGCGCGGAGCAGCGTGCTCTTGCCGGCTCCGTTCGGCCCGGACAGGTGGACGATCTCCCCTCGCTCGACGAGGAGGTCGGCACCGGCGAGGGCGGGGAACCGGCCGAGCAGGACGACGGCTCGGGACAAGCGGACGGCAGGCGCCATGGGACGGGTTCCATCGTATGGGGCGGGTCCTCGGTATGACCAAGCAGCACGACGCCTCGCCAACGCGGCCGCCCCCCGCCCGAGCAGCGGTAGCTTTCGGCTCCACATGGACGTCCGAAGGATCGTCGCCGGCATCGGCCGCACCTGCATCGCCGCCGGTGTGCTCATCCTGGCGTTCGTCGCGTACCAGCTGTGGGGCACCGGGCTGGCCGAGTCCCGGAGCCAGGACCGCCTCCGTTCGGATTTCCTCGATGTGCTCGAGGCCCCCACGACGACGTCCACGACCAGTTCGACGGTGGCCGGCGATCCCACGACCACGCTGTCGCCGGCGCCGCCCACGCCGACGGGTGAGGCCGTCGCCATCATCCGCATCCCGAAGATCGGGGTCGAGAAGGCGGTCGTCGAGGGCGTCGGCGTGAGCGCGCTCAAGCAAGGCCCGGGCCACTACCCGTCGACGCCGCTGCCCGGACAGCCCGGCAACGCCGCCGTCGCCGGGCACCGCACGACCTACGGCGCCCCGTTCTTCCGCCTCGACGAGCTCCAGCCGGGCGATCTGATCCAGGTCACCACGCGGCAGGGCGAGTTCACCTACAAGATGCGCGAGCAGAAGGTCGTCAAGCCGACGCAGAACGAGGTGCTCGACCCGTCCGACGAGAACCTGTTGACGCTGACGACGTGCAACCCCCGCTTCAGCGCGGCCCAGCGCATGGTGGTCGTGGCCGAGCTGACCGAGAATCCGGCACCGGCGCCGGCACGGACGCTGATCCCCGACGGCGGACCGACACCGCCGGCGAACGCACCCTCGCTCGCGGACGATGAAGCCAGTGTCTCGGGAGAGAACACGGCCAAGCTGCCGGCGATCCTCTGGGGGCTGTTGGCGGCGTTCGTCTGGCTGGTCACGTGGCTGCTGTCGAAGCGGTGGGGGCGCCTGACGGCATACGCCATGGGCGTGCCGGTGTTCGTCGTCGTGCTGTTCGTGTTCTTCGAGAACTTCGCCAGGCTGCTCCCCGCCAACGTCTGACGAGAGACCCGACCCGGGGTGACGCTCAGATGTTGGCGAGGCGCTCGAGGCCGTGGTCCT
Source organism: Acidimicrobiales bacterium (assembly GCA_035525495.1). Taxonomy (GTDB): domain Bacteria; phylum Actinomycetota; class Acidimicrobiia; order Acidimicrobiales; family CADCTF01; genus DATLED01. The sequence goes on from DATLED010000039.1 coordinate 23,912, forward strand.
CGAGGAAGCGCCGGAGCAACCCGGACACCTCGGTGAGGTTGTCCGTGAAGAGCAGCAGGCCGAAGCCGACGAGGAACGCGCCCGACACCAGGTTGAGGACGCGGAAGTGGCGCTTCACCCACCCGAAGAGGCGGGTGAGGCGGCCGAGCCCGAGGCCGGCGGCGACGAAGGGCACGCCGAGGCCGAGCGAGTAGACGACGAGCAGACCGACCCCGCGTCCGAGGGTGGACTGCGTGGCCGCCGTCGAGAGCACCACGGACAGGATCGGTCCGATGCACGGCGTCCAGCCGAACGCGAACGTCATCCCCATGAGGGGCGGGGCGTAGACGCCGAGGGACTCAGGGAGGACGTGGAAGCGGCGCTCCCGCTGCATCCCCGCCGGAACGAGGACGCCGGCGATGAACAGTCCCATCGCGATGGTCACGGCGCCCGCGACGCGGTTGAGGACGCGCTGGTGGAGCAACAACGTCTGGCCGACGGCGCTGGCACCTGCGCCGAGCAAGGTGAAGACGACGGTGAAGCCGGCAACGAACAGGAGCGTGGATCGCAGCACCCTGCGCGTCGTCCCGGCGTCGGGGGCGACGGAAAGCTCGGTGATGCTCACGCCCGACATCAGCGACAGGTAGCCCGGGACGAGCGGCAGCACGCACGGCGACAGGAACGACAGCATCCCGCCGGCGAACGCCAGGAGGAACGTCCCCATCACCGCTTCCTCCATCGTTTTGGGGAGGTATTTGCGTGTCGGACACGCAAGAGCAACCCCAAAGCGGCTGGGGTGGCGGTCATCGGCCCCGGAAGTCGGGCTTGCGCCGTTCGGCGCGGGCGCGCTGGCCCTCGACGAGATCCTCCGAGGCCCAGGCGCGGCGGAAGGCTTCTTCCACCTCAGGATCGTGGGGCTTGGGCTCGAGGCGATTGAGCGCGAGCTTGTGGCCGGCGATCGTCAGGGGCGCGAGTGCCGCGATGTCGCTCGCCCACCCGACGGCGGCCTCCAGATCGCCCGCGCGATTGGCCAGGCCGAGCCGGACGGACGCGTCGGCGTCGAGCTCCTCGCATGCCAACAGGACGGCCCGCGCCGGACCTGGACCGGCCAGGAGCGACAGGCGCTGCGCCGTCCAGTGATCGGTCATCAGTCCGAGCTTGGCCGCGGGGATGCCGAAGCGGGCGTCGGGGGCCACGACCCGGAGGTCACACGCGATCGCCAGCTGCGTCCCTGCTCCGAGCGCGGCACCGTGGACGGCGGCGATCGTGCAGATGGGGACGTCCCGCAACGCGTCGAGCGTGCGGTACAGGGTGGCGACGAATCCGTCGGACTCGACGCCGGTGAGGTCGGCGCCGGAGCAGAAGTTCGTGCCGGCACCGCGCAGGACGAGGGCGCGTGCCCCCGAGCCGACGGCGTCGTCCACCGCGGCCGCGAGGTCGATGCACGCCTGGGTGTCGACCGCGTTGCGCTTCTCGGGCCGGTTCAGCGTGACGACGGCGACCCGGTCGTCGCGCTGCTCGAGCTCGATCATCGGGTTGCGAAGGTCATGGCGCTGGGCACGATACCGAGCGTGCTCAGCTACCTCTTCGCCCTCCTCGTCTCCGGTCTCGTCATCGGCGCTCTCGGCCGCCTCGCCGTCCCCGGCCGCAACCCGATGGGCATCGGCATGACGATCCTGCTCGGCATCGCGGGGTCGCTGATCGGCGGGTTCATCACGCGAGCACTCGGGCTCGGCACGGGCCTGTCCTTCGTGGCTGCGGTGCTCGCAGCCGCCGGACTCGTGTACCTCGTGAGCAGCCGTCAGCGGCCCGGCCTGCTCGGGGGGCGCCGTCGCGGCGTGCTCACCGGCGGTCGCCGCCGCGGGCTGCTCTCCGGCAGTCGCCGCGGCCTGCTGTAGTCACCCCACTGACCCGAAGGCCGGCGTCGGGAGCGCCAGCGAGCAGCCGGCACGTGAGTGGAGCCGGCCTCATCGGCGCAGCGAACCGAGAAATCCCTGCTGCTGGCGCTCGACGAGCTCGAGATCGGCCTCCACCATCATCTGGACGAGCTGGGCGAACGACACCTCGAGCTCCCACCCGAGAACGGTCTTCGCCTTGGTCGGGTCGCCGACCAGCAGGTCGACCTCGGCGGGACGCATGAAGCGCTCGTCGAGCACGACGTGGTCCTCGTAGTTCAGCCCGACGTGCGCGAACGCAAGCTGGCAGAACTCGCGCACCTCGTGCGTCTCGCCCGTCGCGATCACGTAGTCGTCCGGCTGGTCCTGCTGCAGCATCAGCCACATGGCGCGGACGGAGTCGCCGGCGAAACCCCAGTCCCGCTGCGCGTCGAGGTTGCCGAGCGCCAGCTGGTCCTGCAGGCCGAGCTTGATGCGGGCCACGGCGTGGGTGATCTTGCGGGTCACGAACTCGATGCCGCGGCGGGGCGACTCGTGGTTGAAGAGCATCCCGCTCGAGGCGTGGAGGCCGTAGCTCTCGCGGTAGTTGATCGTGATCCAGTGGCCGTAGACCTTGGCCACGCCGTACGGAGACCGGGGGTAGAGCGGCGTGCTCTCCTTCTGCGGCACCTCGACGACCTTGCCGAACATCTCGGACGATGACGCTTGGTAGAAGCGGATCTCCGGGTCGACGATGCGGATGGCGTCGAGCAGGCGGGTCACACCGAGTGCCGTCGTCTCGCCGGTCAACACCGGCTGCGTGAACGACGTCTGCACGAAGGACTGCGCGGCGAGGTTGTAGTCCTCGTCCGGACGGGTCTCCCGCAACACGTTGATCAGCGACGCCTCGTCATGGAGGTCGCCGGGGACGAGCTCGACGCTGTCCTGGATCGGCGTGATCCGGTCGAAGTTCATGGCGCTCGCCCGGCGGAACATCCCGATGACCTCGTACCCCTCCTCGAGCAGGAGCTCGGCGAGGTACGAACCGTCCTGGCCGGTGATGCCGGTGATGAGCGCGCGCTTGGGCATGGAGACGTTCTACAGGTCACCGATGCGCGTGTCTGCCAACCCACTTGGCACACTGGAGCGGTGCCCAACCTCGGACAACGGATCGCCGCGCTGCGCGCCGGCAGAGGATGGACCCAACAGGAGCTCGCCGAACGCCTCGCCATCTCGCGGGTAGCGGTGAGCCACCTGGAGGCCACCGGAATCGCGTCGACGCCAGGCGAGCGCACGGTCGCCCTGCTCGCAGGGCTGTTCAAGCTCGAGCCGCACGAACTCGTCGATGACACCGATTACCCGTCCGCCAAGGCCGAACGCCTCCCGGTGGTCGTGTGCCGCTACACCGAGGTCGAGCTGCAGCTCCGGCTGCTCGAGCTCGACGAGGAACGTGGCCTCGACGCGGCCCGGCGTGCGGACTGGTCCGAGCGACTGCGCGTGCTCGCCAAGGTCACCCACGACCGCGAGGAGCTCGGCCTCCTCGCCGACGCCCGCAAGCGCCTGCACTGAATCGTTTTGTCAGCCGGATCCCGCCGTCCTCGGCGGGATCCCGCTGACAAAACGATCAGGCTTGGAGGGTCAGGACCTCGGACGCGACCTCCCCGAGCTCGTCCTCCCAAGAACCCGGCTCGCCGGCCCGCACGAGCACGAACTTCGAGAAGCCGACCTCGCAGAACCGCTCGAGGTGGGCCCGCAGGGCGGGCAGCCCGGCGGGGACGATGTCGCCGGGATCGGCGTCGGGGTTGCGCGTCCGCAGCAGCGACGACAACCGCTCGGGCAACTCCTGATCTCGCGTGTAGATCACGAGCGCGCCCCAGTGCTCGCCGTCGACCGCCCGACCGGCCGCCGCGGCAGCCTCCTCGACGACCGCCCGCCCAGCGGCCGCTTCCGAGGGCGACGTGAACGACGGGAGCCACCCGTCGCCCAGCCGCCCCACGCGCCGAAGCTCCGAGGGCGCTCGGCCGCCGAGCCACACCTCGAGCGGCGACTGCACCGGCTTCGGCCGAACGGTCAGCCCCTTGTAGGTGAAGAACGTCCCGTCGTGGTCGACGCTGTCCTCCGACCACAGTCGACGCAGGAGCGGGAGTGCCTCGTCGAAGCGCCGCGCCCGTTCGGTCCGCTCGACTCCGAACGCCTGCTGCTCCGCGCCGTCGGCGACACCGAGACCGAACGCCGGGAGCAACCGGCCGTTGGAGAGGTGGTCGAGCGACGCCAGCTCCTTGGCCAGCAGGGCCGGGTTGCGACCGGGAAGCACCAGCACCGAGAACCCGAGCTTCAGCTTCTTCGTCCGACCCGCGGCGACCGACAGCCCGACGATGGGATCCACGGCACCACCGGTGACGCGCTCGCTCAACCACAGCGAGTCGAAGCGGTTGGCCTCGAGCGCGTCGACCATCGACGCGAAGCCGTCGGCCCCGCTCGCACTTCCACCGGTACCCAGGCCGTAGCCGATGCGGATCTTCACGAGACCTTCAGTGTGCCCTCCATGTCGGGATGGAGCGAGCAGTAGAAGCGGTAGCTGCCGGTCTCGACCTCGAAGAGGGCGCGTCCGGCCTTCTGCCCCGGCAACGACGTGTGCATCACGCCCTTGATCGTGAAGTCGTGCGAGGCGACGTCCTCGTTCTCGATGAAGACCGCGACCTTGCCGGGCCGTGCGGTCAGCTCGGTGGAGGTGAACTCGTACTGGCGCAAGTGGAGGACGAGGTCCCCGGACATGCGCGTCGCCGACCCGCTGAGCACACCAGCGGCAACCCCGACCACCACGAGCGCCGCGATCAGCCCGCCGGCGATCCTCGGCGAGACCGCCGCGGCCCGTCCACCGGCACGGCGCAGTGCACCGACGGTGGCGACGAGGCCGAGCACGGTGACCACGAGGAGGCCGCCGAAGAGGATGAGCTCGAACGTGCTCTGGGGCCGGGCAAGGACGGCGAAGCCTCCGAACATCGCGACCATGAGGAAGAGCAGCAGGCTGACGATCCCGGCGTAGATCACGGCGCCGCGTCCCGAGCTCCGGGCGAGCCAGATGACGCCGACGGCGACGACCAGGCCGATCACGACCGGCATCGGGTCGAAGCGTCGCTCGAAGGCGAGGGTGATCGCGAGCATGAAGGCGACCTGGAGAAGCTGCCCGCGGGCGGCACCGCGCAGGACGTCGCGCCACATCCGCGCGTCGATCCTCCCGTCGGCGGCGGAGCCGCGGGATCGATGGTGGTGCTCATGGTCCCAGCGTGCGCCCACGTGCACCGACGCACACGGGTGGCACCCAGCATCCCGGAGGGTGGTGCTAGCGCCCCTTCCACCGGGGCGCCCGCTTCTCGGCGAACGCCGCCAGCCCCTCCTTCGCGTCCTCGGTCAGCGTCGTCAACGTGAGCAAGGGGTGCAGATGGGACAGCGCGTCGGCGGCGTCGCGGTCCCACACCTCGTAGAACGAGTCGCGCCCCAGCTTCACGATGGCGGGCGACTTCGACGCCAGGGTCGCCGCCAGTTCGTTCACGGCGGCGTCGAGCTCGTTGACCGGGACGACCCGGTTGACGAAGCCGATGCGACTGGCCTCGGCAGCGCCGACCCGCCGGCCGGTGAGCATCAGCTCGAGCGCCTTCTTGGGGGGCATCGAGCGCATCAGCGGAACCGTGATCATGTACGGCCACAGGCCGACGTCGATCTCGGGCGTGCCGAACTGCGCGTCGTCCGCCGCGATGACGAGATCGCAGGCCAGCGCGAGGCCCATGCCGCCCGCGAGGGCGTACCCGAACACGCGGGCGATCGTCGGCTTTCCGAGCGCGTAGAGCTCGAGAAACAGGTCGGCGAGCCCGCCCCGCCCCTCGTGCAGCTCGAGGAAGCCGGCACCCTCCGCCATCCCACCGAGATCGGCGCCCGCACAGAACGCCTTCTCACCGGCGCCCGTGAGCACGACGACGCGTACGGCGTCGTCCGCCTTCGCCTCGGCGAGGGCGGACCGCAGGTCGGCGATCACCGACCACGACAGCGCGTTGCGGCGCTCCGGCCGGTTGACGGTGATGCGGGCGACGCCGTCGGCGACGGTGGACAGCACCTCGGTCGTTGGTCCCACGGACGGCGACGCTACCGATCCCAGAGTCCGCGCCGCGGGGGCCCTACCGTTTCGTTCCGTGTTCATCGCCGTCGCCATCGTCGTCGGCCTCGTCGTCGGACGCCTGCGCGGCGGGCGCCTCGCCAACCTCGGGGACACCGCCTTCCGCGTGTGGCCGATGCTGATCCTCGGCGTCGTCGTCCAGGGCGCGGCGGCCTTCACCGGCGGCCGTGCCGTGGCCGTGATCCTTCTGAGCTACGTGCTGCTGCTGGCGTTCTGCGCCGCCAACCTCAACCACGCCGGAATGGGCGTCGTCCTCGTCGGGATCGCTCTGAACCTCGTCGTCATCGGCGTCAATGGCGGAATGCCCGTGCGGAGCGATGCCATCGTCGCCGCCGGCATCGTCCAACGCGGCGAGGTCGCGCAACTCGACTTCGGGGCCAAACGCCATCTCGAGGACAGTGGCGATCGCTTGACGTTCCTCGGCGACATCGTGCCCGTGCCGGGCGTCGGCGAGGTGCTGTCGTTCGGCGACCTGGGGATGAGCGTCGGCGTCGCCACCGTCCTCGCCAACCTGTTGTGCCGACGCGCGCGTCCGTCTCAGCGACAGTCGTGGGAGGGGTCGGCCTCGACGCCGTGACCGGCGTCGCCGGCGGCGACGAGCGTCAGGATGCGACTCGCCGCACGAGCGTCGTCGACGAGTTCCGGGTATCGGTCGTGCAGACCCAGAAGGGCGATGGCGGCGGTCCGCTCGACGCCGGAGGGGTGGTGGCCGACGAGGGCGGCGAAGGCATCGCCGACCCCGGCCTCGAGGAGGTCGTCGAGGTGACTGCACACCCGAACGGCGGCCGCGTCGAGCTCCGACGCCGGCGGGCCTTGGTCCTGGCACTGCTCGACGAGCGCGGCAACGTCGTCGAGGAATCCCGTCTCACGCAGCAGCTCGCCGCTCACGCGTCGCAGCTCGTCACCGTCGAGCGGGCCCTTCCGCACCTCGGGCTCGTGCAGCGAGATGTGCCCGATGTGGTGGAGCCGCGCGGCGGTGGCGATGCGGTCGACGGCGTGGAGGTCGAACCCGAGGTCGTTGGCGAGCGCGGCGGCATACACGGCGGTCCGCTCGCCGTGGCCCAACGGCGTGAGGCCCGCCACCTCGGGCAGCAGGCTCAGCGCCCGCGTCGTCTGCGCGTACGTCCTGCGGATGTCGGCGAAACGGCCGTAGGAGTACTTCGTCACCAGCAGCGGGACGGCGGCGACGAGCGCGAGCGCGGCGCTCTGGCGGGAGGCGATGGCCAGGAGCGTCGCTGCGCACCACAACGTCAGGTACAGCGGTGCCACGCTTCGCAGGTGCCGGCGCTCGACGATCGCGTCGGCGGACAGGAACAACGCGCCGACGACGGCGACGTGCACGAGCATCGCCAGGTCCGGCTCCGACGGTGAGAGGCCGACGGTGCCGTACGCCCAGCTGCCGGCGCACCCGAGCGACCCACCCATGGCGACCGTGCGGACCATCTTCCACCGCTCGGGGTGCACTGACGCCAGCGCGACGGCCGCCGCCGTCGCGAGCATCGCTCCAGCCGGTTCGAGGAGCACGATGCCGGCGACCAGTACGGCGTAGCCGAGCGGCAGCCTCCCGCCCCCGAGGAGGTCGACCTCGAGCCACGCGTCGGTGGTGACGGCGCGCCGCATCACGCGCCGGCCTCCGCCAGCACCCGGTCACCGAGGCCCGCGGAGCCGACGCCTGCGGACGGCGGCGCCACGTCGAACTCGACGATGTCGTCCTCGTGGCCCATCCCGTGGTGCTCGCCCCGCTCGGTGATGGCATCGATGAGGGCGGTGACGCACTCGGGGTGGAACTGCGAACCCGACTTGTTCTGCAGCTCCCCGAAGGCGACCTCCATCGGCAGCGCCCGCCGGTACGACCGGGTGGAGGTCATGGCGTCGAAGGCGTCGGCGACGGCCACGATGTAGGCCTCCAGTGGCCGCTCGCCCGTGCCGCCGTATCCACCTCCGTCGAAGCGGGCGTGGTGCCCGGCGGCGGCGGCCGTCATCGGCTTCAGGAAATCGACGAGCCCGAGGATGTCGATGCAGACGTGGGCGTGGCGTTGCACCCGCTCGAACTCGTCGTCGGTGAGCTTGCCCGGCTTGTTCAACAGGTGCTTCGGCACGGCCAGCTTCCCGATGTCGTGCATCAGCGCGGACTGGCGGAGGTGCTCGAGCCGTTGGTGCGAGAACCCGAGTCGCTCCCCCATCAGGAGGCTGTATCGGCACACGCGCTGCGTGTGGCGCGCCGTGTAGGTGTCCTTGGCTTCGATGGCGCGGAGGAACACGCGGATCGTCGCTTCGTGGGCGATCGACAGCTCGAGGAACGACGAGAAGGTCTGTCGCGCGATCACGACCGGCGCCAGGAGGAGCAGCACGGCAAGCGGTCCGAGCGTCGAGTAGAGCTGGCCGACGAACGTGCCGAGGAGGCCGAATGCGAGGTAGTTCGCGAGCGCCGGTCGCATGTCCGCCCAGACGCGGCGCCATGCCGTGCCGGACAGCACGCGCGTCGCCGGGAGGACGAGGCCGACATTGAGGGCGCCGAAGGCGATGCCGGTGGCGAGGACCCGGGCGATCGTCGGGACCTCCTGCTCGGCGGCGAACCCGTAGGTGGCGGCCGCGCCGATGCCCGAGAGTGCGTACTGGCTGCAGTTGACGACCAGCGCGGCGATGCGCCGTTCGCGGAGCGTCGTGAGCGTCAGCCCGCTGCAGCACCCGACCACGGCGGCACCGAGGACGAGTCCCCGGCCGTCGAAGGCGGCGATCGCCGCCATCACCACCATGAAGCTCGGACTCACGTCGATGTTCGACGGCAACAGCACGGCGCCCTGCTTGGCCCACAGGATCAACGCCACGAAGAACGCCAGGGTGAGCGGCGCGGGCCAGTCGTCGCCCGGCCGCCCCGCCACGACGGCGACGGCGACAGCGCCGATCGCCGCGGACGCGTACGCGGCGGCCAGCACTCGGGGTCCCTCCAGTGGACTCCTCAACGACACGTCACTCCGTTCCCGCGGTTCGTGCGACCGATCGGATGACACCGGGCAAGGGAGAGGCGGCAGAGGCCCGCTCACGGAAGCGGTACGAATGGCTCAGCGAACGCCGAATCCGGCGCCGCCGGCCAACAACAGGCCGACGAGGCTGGTGGCCACGGCGGCGACGCGGACGATGAACTTGCTCTTCTTCATGGAATGCACCTCCCCTCGATGAGATCGTTCGCCCCGTGTCCGCTAGGTCGGGGTCGGATCCGCTCCGCTGGGTTCAGGCACGCCGATGCGCAGCCCCTGCTGTCTCCCACTTGCTCGGTTGTCAAGGATCACGCCGCCCGTAGCCCGAACAGGCCACGTGCGAGCACGCCGCGTGGGTACGCCGAGTGCGGAACGACCGTAAGACCTCACTAGCCCCAATGTCAACGGCGTTCACGCTTTCCTCAGGAATCACTTTCCGCACAACGGCACCGCGGGGCGCCGTCCGCGCCGGTACCGTGAGGGTGATGACGGCTACCGGAGTGGACGGGACGGGGACTCGCGGCGACGGGGTCGATCTCGATGCGGTCGAGCGGGCGCTCGTCCGGATCCCGGAGGTGACGGCGGCCCGCCTCGTCTCCGAGGCCGGGGGCCGCATCGTCGAGGTCCACATCCTCTCGCTGCCGACCAAGCACGCCAAGCAGATCGTTCGGGACGTGCAGTCGGTCGCCATGGCCACCTTCGGCCTCGACCTCGACCGCCGGATCGTGTCCGTCGTCCAGCTCGACGCCGTCGCGTCCAGCTCGATCACCGGACCCGACACCGACGACGCCGACCTGAACGGGGCCCTCGGCGCCCTCCGCATCAACGTCCACGGGGTCACCGCCGATCGCAACGGCCTGCAGTGCACGGCCCGCGTCGTCCTGACCCGTGGCGAGCAGCGCTCGACCGGCACCGCCGAGGGACTCGTGGCCACGAGCACCGTGCTCCGTCTGGTCGCGCAGGCGACGGTCTCGGCGTTGCGCCACCTCGAGCCGGCCGCTGTGCGCGCCGACGTCGAGACCGCCAGCATCATCCGCCTCGGCGACCGGTCGGTGGCCGTGGCAACGATCGTGGTCGTCGTCGCGCCCTACGAAGAGGTGATCTCCGGTTCGGCGGTCGTGCGCTCGGCCGGCGAGTTCGACGCCGTCGCCCGGTCGGTGCTCGACGCCACCAATCGGCGCCTGTCGCAACTGCGCTGAGCCGCGCCGCGGCCCTCGTCTCCTTCCGATTGGGCGGGAGGGACGGCGTCTCGGTCGAAGCTGCGAAGTGGGCCTGGGCCCTGGGGGAGCTCGGCTTCGCCGTGCGGACGGTCGCCGGCGAGGGCGTGGCCGACGTCCTCATCGCCGGGTTGGGGAGGAGCGGGGCCGCGTGGCTCAACCCGCGCCAGGTCGAGGACGCGATCGGCGATGTCGACGTCGTGATCGTCGAGAACCTGCTCTCGCTCCCGATGAACATGGCCGCCGCCGACGTCGTCTCGTCGGTGCTGCGCGGAAGGCCGGCGGTCCTGCACCACCACGACCTCGCGTCGCAGCGCCCGCAGTACGCCACCCTCGGCTACGAGGTGCCCGATGATCGACGCTGGGCGCACGTCGCGGTGAGCTCGCCGAGCGCCGCCGAGCTGGCGGCGCGGGGCATCGAGGCCATGGTGCTGCCGAACCGCTTCCCGCTCGACGGTTGGTCGCCTCCGGTGGAGCGCGCCGACGACGGGCTCGTGCTGTTGCACCCCGTGCGGGCCATCCTCCGCAAGGACGTGCCCGCGGCGATCCGCCTCGCCGAGTCGCTCCGGGCGACGTACTGGCTGACGGGTGACGCCGAAGACGGATACGAGCTCGACCCCGTCCTGGCGGCCGCCTCGTGCCCGGTCGTTCATGGCCCGGCCGCGTCCATGCCGGAGGCGTACGCGGCCTGCGACGCTGTCGCCTTCCCGTCGCTCGTCGAGGGGTTCGGCAACCCCGTGATCGAGTCGGCGCTGGCCCGGCGGCCATTGGCGGTCCGGCGCTATCCGGTGCTCGTCGCCGACCTCGAGCCGCTCGGCTTCCGGTGGTTCGACGCCGCAGACGCGGCTCCGCTGGCGGCGTTCCTGCAGGATCCCGACGACGGGATGCTCGACCACAACGAGGCGATCGCTCGGTCGTCGTTCGGCCTGGACCTCTTGCCCGACGAGCTCACCGCCGTGCTAGAGCGGATCCTGTGAGCGAAGCGAACGGCCCGCCGGCCCGGGCGAAGCCCTGGAGGCAATGGTGAGCGAAGATCCTGTCCTGGCGCGGCGGGCGCAACTGGCGCGGCTGGCGACGAATGGCAAGCGGATCGGGTATCTGTTCCTCCTGGTGGCCATCGCCGGGTTCTTCGCGGGTCTGGCGACCAGCTACGCGACCTGGGGGACCGTCGTCATCGCGGCCCTGGCGTCTTGCACGGTGACGCTCGCCCCCGCCATCGTCCTCGGCTATGCGGTGAAGGCGGCCGCTCGGGAGGACCGGGAGCGGCTCGGGTAGGCGCGACGCCGGTCGAATGTGGAACGATCGGGCTGCACTTGACCGTTCGCAGCGAATCACGTCTCCCAGGGGGAACCACCACATGACCAAGGCCGCCGTCCACGTCGGACTCGACCAGCCGCTCGAGATCCGCGACGACATCGAGGTCGCCGCACCCAAGGCCGGGGAGCTGAAGGTCCGCATCGCCGCTTCGGGCGTGTGCCACTCCGACCTGTCCGTCCAGAACGGCACGATCCCGCTGCCGCCGCCGATGGTCCTCGGCCACGAGGGTGCCGGCGTGGTCGAGGAGGTCGGCGACGGCGTCACCGGCTTCGAGGTCGGCGACCACGTCGTGCTGACCTTCGTGCCCGAGTGCCAGGAGTGCTACTTCTGCAAGCGGGGCCAGGGATTCATGTGTGAGGAGAGCGGCAAGCTCAACATGGGCGGGATGCTCGACGGCACCAAGCGCCTGTCGTCCGGCGGGTCGCCGCTGTCGCAGATGGCCGGATGCGGCACGTTCTCCGAGCTGACCGTCGTCCCGTCCATCAGCGCCGTGAAGATCGACAAGGACGTCCCGCTGAAGATCGCTGCGCTGCTCGGCTGCGGCGTGCAGACCGGTGTCGGCGCGGCCATCAACACGGCCGACATCCAAAAAGGCGACACGGTCGCCGTCATCGGCTGCGGCGGCGTCGGCCTCAACGTGATCCAGGGCGCCCGCATCGCCGGTGCCGACCAGATCATCGCCATCGACATGGTCGAGTCGAAGCTGCAGCTGGCCAAGGAGTTCGGTGCCACCGACTTCGTCAACGCCGGTGACGGCAACCCCGTCGCCAAGGTGCAGTCGCTGACGAGCGAGCGCGGCGCCGACGTCGTGTTCGAGGTCATCGGCCTCGGTCCGACCATCGAGCAGGCCATGAACATGACCCGCCGTGGTGGCGAGACGATCCTCGTCGGCGTACCCCGCATGGACGTGATGCTCAACGTCAACCCGGCGTTCTCGTTCATCTACACGGCCAAGACGGTGAAGGGCTGCTGGTACGGCTCGTCGAACGTGCACACCGAGGTGCCGAAGCTGCTCGAGCTCTACAAGAAGGGCGAACTGAAGCTGGACGAGCTGATCTCTCGCGAGATCTCGATCGACGACGTCAACGGCGCCTTCGACGCGATGAAGGCGGGCGAGGTCGCCCGCTCCGTCATCGTCTACTGACCCCACCAGCCGTTCTGGCTAGTAGATGCGATAGCGCTTTCGACGGGCCTTGGCCGCAAGCAGGGTGACGCCCGGCTTGCGCGCCGGCTCGGGACGCAGCGGCTCCGGAGGTCGCCGGGCGCTGCGGGGTGGCTCCTGCTTGGGAGGCCGAGTGGTCACGACCTGTCCTTTCGCCGTTCGCGACGATCTCCCTTCCCCAACGCGCAAATCGGTCATCCCGGGCCGGTTCGATGGGTGGGTTGTTACCGTGCTGACCGATGAGCACGCCGTCGCCGTCCCCTCGCCTCCCGGCCGCCCGCCGCCGGCGCCAGCTGCTCGACGTGGCCCTGGAGCGCTTCGCCTCCGGCGGGTTCCACGCCACCTCGATGGAGGACATCGCCGAGGCCGCCGGCGTCACCAAGCCCGTGCTCTACCAGCACTTCCGCTCCAAGCGGAAGCTGTACCTGGAGCTCCTCGACGACGTCGGCAGCCGGCTGATGGAGGCCATCGCCAAGGCGACCGCGGGCGCCGACGGACCACGTCGCCAGGTCGAGGCGGGGTTCGCCGCCTACGTCGGCTTCATGACCGAGAGGCCGCAGGCGTTCCCGTTGCTGTTCGGCAGCGGAGCACGGCGTGACCCCGAGTTCGCCGACGCCGTCAAGCGGGTCGAGGAATCGATCGCGGAGGCCGTCGCCGCCCTGATCGACGCCGATGTCGACGACGACCATCGGCGCACCCTCGCCGCCGCCATCGTCGGCATGGCCGAGGGCGTCCTCCGCCAAGCGACGCCGCCGGTCGAACCCGACGCTCTCGCGGCCCGCATCGCCGAGCTCGCCTGGGGCGGTCTGCGGGGCATCGGCCGCCGCTAACGAGGTCCTACTCGGGGTCGAGGTTCTGGACGTCCCTGTGGTACTCGAAGGTGCCTTTGGACGACGTCCCCTTGCCCGAGGACGACACCACGATCCCGTGCTTGGGCGAGAACAGCACGGTGCCTGCGAGGTCGCCCGACTGCCCGCCACCGTCGAGGTGCTCGGTCCCCTCGATCGCCCACACGTCGACGACCTGGCCGGCCACCCGAACGCGCCGGAGCTCGAGCACCTTGCCGGTGACCCTGCGGTTGAGGGGGATGGGCGTCGTCCCGAAGCCGGTCATCGAGCACGTGCTCGATGAGTCCCACGTCGACCCCTTGGCGATCGGGAGTCGGAGCTGCATGGTGTCGGGGGTCCAGTCGCAGTTGCCCTTGTTCGGCCCGAAGCTCACGACGGTCGACAGGACGAAGACGCCGTCGGCCCTCCAAGCCGTGTCGCTGTCGGTGTCGAGTCCCTCGCCGCGGGTCGCCACGAGCTGACGCCGCTCGGACGGCGTCGACCCCGTATCCGTGATCGTGGTCGTCGCGTCCCGCGTGCCGTCGCCGTCGCTCACCTTGTACCGGTACCTGCCGGGCCGAGGCGGAACCGCCGGTCCCGGATCCTGCGGCGACCCGAGGTCCTCGGGCGGTGCCGAGGCGGCGGTGCCCGCGGCAGGCGCGGCGGTGGACGGGGGCGCCGACGGAGGGGCCGTGGCGGCGCGGGCCACCGTGGTCGGCGTGGAAGTGGCCGGGCCGGACGCCTCGGACGTGGACGGACTCGACGCCGCGCCGACGCCGTCTCCGGCCGCTTGAGGCGAAGACGCGGGGTCGGCGGCGGGCGCCGTGTCGACAGACCGACCCGCGACCGTGCGCACCTGCGCGTCGTCGTCGCCGACGACCGGGACGGCGATCAGCGCGGCGACGAGGACGACCGCCGTCGCCACCCAGAGGACCAGCCGGACGCGCGCGTTGTCAGCCACCCTCCGATGCTACGGGCTCTGGACGAATCGACGTCCATCAGACGGCGGAGATCACGCCCTTGTCTCCGTGCTCGACCCGCACGTCCTCGGCGACCTCCTCGACCGACGAGGCGTCGTCCTCGCCATCCGCCCGTCCCGCGGCCTCGACGTCGCGGTCGCCGGTCGCCCACCCGGCGACCTCCTTGACCTTGCCGGCCAACGATTGGGTGTCGCCGCCCTTGGGCACCTGGTTCTCCGTCTCCATGAGCAGACTCCTACCCCGCGACGTCGGGAAGTAGCTTCGCCCCATGATCGAGTGGAGCGACGAACAGGTGATGATCCGCGACGCCATCCGGCAGTTCGTGGAGAAGGAGATCAAGCCGCACGTCGAGGAGCTCGAGCACGGCGACCTGCCTCCGTACGCCATTCTCAAGAAGCTCTTCTCGACGTTTGGCATGGACGCGATGGCCAAGGCCAACTTCGAGCGCACGATCGCTCGGGAGAAGGCCATTTCGGCGGGGGCAGAACCGGAGTCGGTGGCCCGGGCTGGTGGGCGGGGAAGAAATAGTGGTGACGGGGGTGGGATGACCCTAGA
>DATLED010000005.1:0-91586 GCA_035525495.1 Acidimicrobiales bacterium
GCCGAACTGAGCGCGCCCAAACGGAGTCGAAGGTCGTCCTGGTCCCTCGCAGACGATCCTGTGCCGCACGTGCCGCGCCCCGATGGACACGCTCGCCTCGCGGACCGCAATCGGGCCCATTCGCTCGACCGACCTCTCCGAGGAGGCGCTGGCCGATTCGGCCGCCGTCGCCTTGGCGACGATCGCCGTCGAGCGCATCGCCGGCGACGCGTTCCTCGTGTCTGGGCGCGACGACGGCATGTCGCCGTCCACCGCGCTCGCGAACATCGCCGAGGAACGTCGCCGAGTCAACGGTCGTCGCGTCACTCACCTCGCCTACTCGGGAGCCGGCCACCGCGTCGGGACCGGGTTCGTTCCCGGGCCGCTCACGGTCACCCACAGTTGTCATCGCATCACCGGGGTCGACGACGACCTCGGGGGATCCTGGCACGCCGACTTCGCGGCCCTCGACGACTGCTGGCCCCGGATCCTCCAAGTCCTCCCGACGTGGCGGCACCGATCTTCTCCGTTGGTCTCAGGGTCGCGGCGCGCGCCCAACCGATGGGAGCGAGGGCGCTAGCTAACTTCTAGCGGTCGTCCGCCGCCAGCAGGTAGCGCCACGTCGTGCGGTCCGACTGCACCCGGCCGAGGTCGTCGGCCGCCGGCGCGAACCGGAGCAGCAGGCGCACGCAGACCACATCGCGGTTCCGGAGCCGATCGGCGATCCGCACCGGCGCCGCCGACAGTGACGGGAGCGCACGGACGGACCCCTCGTCGACCGCGGGCTGGGGCGAGCACGATGCCGAGACGCCCACGCCCTGGGCCAGCGCCGGGCTCAGCTCACCGCGCCCGTTCGAGCCGCACGTCGCGTCGACCGACGCTTCGTCCGGGGAGCACGCCACGTCGAGGTCGACGAGCTCACGGACGAAGAGGTCGACCCGCGCCGGCCGGCCCCGGTTGGTGACGCAGATCCCGACGTCCGCGACGGTCCCGCCAGGCGCGACGTTCGATCGGGCCACGAGCACGGGAAGGTCGTCGGCGTACGGACCGCAGGTTCCCGACGGCGATCGCACCGCGACCTTCAGGTCCGGCTTCGCCGTGTCGGCATCGTCGCCGGCGGCGGTCCCCGTCGCCACGACCGGCACCGCCACCGCGACCGCCACGATGACGACCGTCCGCCGCCACCACGCCCCGCTCATGCTCACGCCGCTGCCGCCACCGAGCCCGCCGCGACGCTGATCCGCCGACGCCGACGCCGGCGTCGCTCGCGCTCGACCGCCTCCGACAAGGCAAGCAGCAACAACGGGAGCCCGACGAGCACGGCGGGCGCACCGGGCTTTTGGGCCGTCGACACCGCCGACCCGAGGGCCGGCGACAACAGCCGCACCCGACCCTGTACGTCGCCGAGGTGGACCGGGTAGGGGTCCACGTCGCCGTTGGCATCACCCTTCGTCTGCCACGCCGTGCCCCCCGCCGCCGTCGTCACCGTGCCCACGACCCGATGCGCGATGGTGCGGCCCCGGTCGGCGGGGTCGGTGAAGACGAGGACCGTACCCTCGACCACCTCCGAAGGTGCCGTAACCGCCTCCACGAGGACGAGGGTCCCCACCGGGTAACGGGGGGCCATGCTGGCCGTCGCGATCGTCCGGACCCGCCATCCGGACGACCACGCCGACCAGACCGCCCCGCCCGTGGCGCCCGCCAGCACCACGATCGAGGCGATCACCGTGGCGGGGACGATCCGTCCCCGCCACGACTTGTTGTGTCGCAACCTCACGCCTGGCCGGTGATCTTGTATCGCCACGTCACCCCGTCGCTCTGCGCGTTCTGGGCCGCCGTGGGGTCGGTATCCCCGCGGTACATGATCCCCGTCGGGACGCAGATCGTCTGGTTCGGTGCCAGCGTGCCGAGTGAATGCGGCGTCGTCGCGTTGTCCCGCAGGATCGGGTAGTTCCCGCCGCCGTTGCCGGTCGCGCAGTCGACGATCGAGTACCCGACCCGGAGCACGCCCGAGAGCTCGCCCACCTGCTGGTTCCCACAGGTCGCGTCCGTGAGCGCTTCGTCGCCGGTGCAGGCGGTGTCGAGATCGACGAGCTCGTCGGACAGCGCAGAAACCGAGACCGACCGGCTGCCGATGTTGCGCACGCAGAAGGCCGTGTGCGCGCCCCAGAAGCCGGGGGCGACGTCCTGGACGGAGATGAGAGGGCTCGAGAGATTGTCCGAGAACGCAGCGCACGTGTAGCCACCATTGGTGTTGTCCCAGGTGGCGGTGCCCAGCTGCAGGTCGGCCGAGGGCGCCAGCGCCCCCGACGTCACCGAGTTGGTGCCGCTCCTCGCCGTGTCGCTCAAGGCGGCGAACACGCCGGTGCCGGCCAGCAGCGTCAACAGCCCGCCGAAGGCCGCGGCCATGATCAGAAAGGTCCTACGCATCTGTCGTCTCCTCGTACGCATCCGTCAGGGCGCCGATCGCCCGCCACGCCGGACCGTACGGACCGGACCGGGCGACGCCCCGCGTAGCCACTACGCGTTTTTCGCGTAGTCGGTACGCGTGTGGTGTCCGTCGGTCACCCGTACGGTCCTCGGCATGGACGAGGACACCGAGCGTCAACGGGCGGCACGGGCAGCTCTGCCCCCCCGCTACGTCGTGGTGCTCGACGCCATCGACGGGGGCGCCGCCGACGGCGACGTCGCGGCCATGGTCGGCGTGGACGTCAGCGCCGTGCCCCTCCTGGTGGTGGTCGCTCGGGCGAAGCTGGCCGAAGCGCTTGTGTGCGCCGGGGAGAACGCCCGGCCGTAACGTTGCGTCCGTGACGGCGGGCAGCGCATTCATCGGTCGCGCGGCGGAAACGGCCACGGCGCTCGACATCCTCGGTGCACGAGCGCCCGGCGTCCTCGTGCTCGGTGGTCAGGCGGGCGTGGGCAAGACGCGGTTGGCGCAGGAGCTGGTGGCGGCGTGGCGCGCGTCGGACCGCGACGTCGTCTGGATGGCGGGGACGTCGGGCACCCGGACGCTTCCTTTCGGCGCTGTTGCCCGGCTGCTCCCGGCCGTCGGCGCCGACGACCCGACGCTCGGCGACGCTGCCCCCTTGTCGGCCACCGTGATCAGTGGCGCGATCCGAGAGGTCGCGTCGCACCCGACTCGGCTTTTGGTGGTGGACGACGCCCACCTTCTCGACGACCTCTCGGCCCTGCTCGTGCACCACCTCGTGCTCGCACGGGTCGTGCCGATCCTCCTCACTGTGCGGTCGGGCGAGCCCGTCGCCTCGCCCCTCGCCGCCCTCTGGACCGACGCCCACGCCGCCCGACTCGACCTGCTCAACCTGAGCCAGGCCGAGTCCGCCGCGGTCATCCACGAGCTGCTCCAGGACACCAACGACGCCGAGCCCGACCAGCCCACCCTCGACGCTCTCCACCGGGCCAGTGACGGGAACCCCCTCCTGCTCGGCGAGCTCGTGCGCGACGCCCTCCAGGCGGGCAGCTTGCGGTTCGTCGACGGCACCTGGCGGTGGGCCGCGCCGTCGCGCGCGCCGTGGGGCCGCCGGCTGCGCGACGCCATCGGGCGTCGGCTCGGCTCGATCACCGACGACGAAAGGGCGCTCCTGGTCCTCTTGTCAGCCGCCGAGCCGCTCGAGGTGGCGCTGCTGCGCCGGTTGGCGCCGGACGTCGACCTCGACGGACTCGAACGGCGCGTCCTGATCAAGGTCGTGCAGGACGGGGACCGCGTTGAGGTGCGCCTCGCTCACCCGTTGCTCGGCGAGGTGCTCCACGACGACCTGCCGATCGAGGAGCGATCCCGCGTACGCGCCGTCGTCGCCGAGGCGTTGGGTGACTGGCCCCGTCGGCGCCGCAACGACGTCCTTCGGCAGGCCACGCTTCTCCTTGACGCGGGAGCATCGGTGCCCCCGGCATTGTTGGTCGACGCCGGCGAGCGGGCCCTGACGGTCGGCGACGCCGCGCTGGCGGAACGCCTTGGTCGCGGCTCGGCCAGCGACCGCGCCGAGGTCGCCCTGCTGCTTGGCCGCGCCCTCGGATTCCAGCACCGCTTCGAGGAGGCCAGGACCGTGCTCGAGCAGGCGTTGGCCCTCGCCGTCGACGACGCGGTCATCGCCCACACGGCGTGGAACCTCCACATGCTCCTGACCCACGTCCGTGACCACGACGCCGGCCTCGACGTGTTGCGGGCGGCGCGAGCACAGGTGGCGGATCCGGTCTGGGCCGCCATCATCGAAGGCCACGAGATCCAGCACCTCTTCACCCGCGGTCGCTCGCGCGAGGGCACCGAGCGCGCCGAGCGGCTGCTCGCCATGCACGACGATCCCCGCGTCCGGCTGCGACTGGTCACCAGCGCAGGCCAGGGCCGCGCCCTCGCCGGCCGGACCGACGACGCGCTGACGCTGGCTGAGGCCCTCCTTCCCCACGCGCTCGCGCTGCAGGCCGAGCTCCCCATGGGACCCGCCTGGGTCGTGAACGCGCAGGCGATCGCCCTTCTGCTCGCGGGGCGTCTCGATCAGGCCGGGAACCTGGTCGCGGCCGTCGGCCAGCTTGCCGCCGCACAGACCGAGAGCCCCGGCGCGGCATCGATGGTCGGGCTGCTTGCCGGACGCGTCGAGCTGCTCCGGGGCAACGTCGACGCCGCCGCCGTCCACCTCGCCGACGCCATCTCGGGCTCGCCGGACGACGACCTCGGAGGCCTCGGTCGGTGGGCCGTCAGCCTGCGGGCCGAGGCCCTGGCACTGCAGGGCAACCAGGTCGCCGCCGAGCAACTTGCCGCGGACGCCATGCGTCTGGACGTGTCGTCGCTCGCCTTCGACGGCGACGCGGCGCGGGCGCGCGCCTGGGTCAGCGCCCTCGGGGGGGAGGTGACGCGGGCAGTCGACGAGTTGCTCGCGCTCGCCGACCTGCAGAACCTCGAGGGGCAGCACGCCCTCGAACTGCAGTCGCTCCACGACGCCGTCCGCCTAGGGGGCGGCGCTCGGGCCGGACGCCGGTTGGCCGACGTCGTCGGTCTCGTGGACGGACGCTGGCCCGAGCCCATCGCCCTGCACCTCGAGGGCCTGCAAAGCGGCGACGGGGCCGCGCTCGAGGCCGCGGCCGTGGCCTTCGACGCCATGGGGGCGCGCCTGCACGCCGCCGAGGCGTGGTCGGAGGCGGCGCGTGCCCACGAGCGGGCGGGTCTCCGCAGTCGGGCCGCCTCATCCGCGCGCCACCGGGACACCGCGCTGTCGGCATGCGGCCCGACAGCGGGGCACGTCCGCACGCCGGCGCTGGCGGACGCGACGTCGCGTGCCGAGCTCACGCGTCGCGAGCTGGAGGTCGTGCAGCTCGCCGCCCTCGGGCTGTCGAACCGGTCCATCGCCGACCGCCTCGTCGTTTCGCTCCGCACCGTCGAGGGCCACCTGTACCGCGCATTCACCAAGCTTGGGGTCACCGAACGCGACCAACTCGGTGAGGTGCTCCGCTGAAGCGGCCGGCGTGGGGCATGGCAATCGAACGCTTCTCAAAGGACGATCTCCTCGCTGGCCGCGCCAAGAAGTGACCCCGCCACCATTCGAGGTCGAGTCGAGCAGGGCGGCGCTCCGCTCGCTGGACCGGATCCCGGAAGAGGCCACGCTGCCAGACGTCAGAGCTGCGGATGCGACAGGCGGATGGACAAGCTCAAATGGTGAGCTGTCGCGAACGCCAGGTGATACATGAAGTCGTCGGAGGCGTCGGCGTCCTGCCAGACCTCGAAGTCGTCGATCCGGCCGACGACTTCGAGTAGCGATCGCCACCGCTCCTCAGAGCGCGCCGACTGAAGAGCCGCCGAGGCCCAGACGGGTCATGTCGGGCGTCGGAGAACTGCTCTACGTCCGGACCGGCCCACACGCCGATGGCGACGGATCCCCCGGGAGCGAGCACTCGCGCGATCTCGCGCATCGCTGCGTCGATCGACACCGCAGGAACGTGCATCAACGTTGACATCGACCACAACCCGCCGACCGGGCCGGTTGCGAAGGGGAGCGCCCGGGCTGACGCGACCGCCAGGGTTGTGCCTCGCGACGATGCCCGAGTCGCATGGCCGAGGGACAGGTCGACGCCGATCACGTCGGGCACGACCACAAGAGAACGGCGCGTCGCGAGCCCCATCCCGCACGTCGCTACAGGGTGCCCCAGCGCTCCGTGGGATCGAACGGCTCCGGGAGGCGGGCAAGGATCTCGAGGAGGTGGAAGTCGCCGTCGACCTTGAGGTGACCCTCCATCGCGATGGCCGGCACGTTGGTCTTGCCGTTGATCCAGTGGGCGAAGTCGACCGGTCGCTGGAAGTGCAGGAGCGCGTGACGTTCGACCGTCTCGCCAGGAACCTCCCGCGCGCCGTCGGCCTCGTAGATCGACTGGACGACATGTGTCGTGTCGCCGTCGTCGATACGGAACTCGATCACACGGCCGGCAAGTTCGGGAAGCAGATTGAAGATGCGCAACGCCTCGTTCATCGCCCGCTGCTGCTCGAGCAGCAGCGCCCCGATGTCGACACCGCGCAGCGCCTTCTCCCGCTGCCGATCTGGGAGGTTCCTGCTCGCCCAGAGGCTCCGAATGACGTGCCCGACCCGATCACCGACCGCTTCTGCGTCGAAGATCGTCTCGATCTCCTCCGGGGTGCCCGCCATGCTGAAGCGCTCCACCAGCGCAACCCCTTGCAGCGTGATGCGGTCGAGCTCGTAGTGCACGGCGTCGCTGAGCCGCTGCCACTCCATGCGCGTCGGACGGCGCGTGCCGGCGTAGGTCGGGCTCAACTCGAAGCCGCTCTTCGACCAGGTGATGTACGTCGACACGACGTCGTCGTTCGTGTGGCAGATCTCCTGGATGACGATCCCCGACTTCGCCAATCGCTTGGCGTCGAGCCGGGCGGCGAACCGGCGCGCGACGGCGTCGATGACGACCTGCGGATCCTCCTCGGCGAGCGCGGTGGCCAACTGGTCCCGCGGCACGCTCGCCAGTTCCTCGAGCACGTCACGGTCGATGACCTGCGACATTGAAGACTCCCGCCTCTCGTTCGCATCGGTGGACGTGCGGGAGCATATGCCCGGGACATGCGAAGGTGCCTGTGCGAGAGTGCGACTCTTCGACCTGGGGGGAGTCCGCACGGATGTTCTCGATGCTCCAAGCCCACAGCGGTCTGACGGCGTTCCTCCGACGCCCCGAGGTGAAGCGCCACCTCGGGTTCTTCCTTCGCCCGAACCTTCGGCTGCTGCTCGGGGTCTTCGGTCTCGTCGTGGTGACGACGGCGCTGCCGTTGGCGATGCCGTTCCTGTACCGCCGCGTGCTCGAGCTCCTCGTCACGCGGCCGGATCCGATGGCCGAGGTGCTGCGCTGGGCGGGCCTCGTCGCCGCAGTCGGGATCACGAACGGCGGCTTGAACGTCGTCCTCGCACGACAAAGCCTCCGCCTCGGCTACGGGCTCATCGCCGACCTCCAGGCTGCGCTCTACGACAAGTTCCAGCGGATGCCACTGTCGTTCTTCGCGCGGGCCAACACCGGCGCCCTCCTGAACCGCATCACGAACGAGGTGAACGCCGCCGAGAACCTCCTCTCCTCGAATGCCGTCGCCGTGATGCGCAGTGTCTTGACGCTCCTCGGAGCCTTCATCGTCCTTGCGTTCGTGAACCCGCGGCTGCTCGTCATCTTCGTTCTGGCTGCGCCTTCCGCGTGGTTGATTCGTCGGGAGACGCGCGCGGCCCAGGCGCGTGCGTACAACAGTTTCCAACTGTCGTCGCAGCTGCACATCAGGGCCGAGCAGCGGCTCAACGTCTCCGGCGCCACCGTGGTCAAGCTCTATGGCAACCCCGAGGAGGAGCTCAGCGCGTTCGTTTCCGTTGCCGGGAAGCTGCGGGACTGCCTCATCAACATCCGGTTCCGACTCATGAACCTCGACGCAGTGATCTCCACCATCACGGCGATCGCGGCCGCTGGCGCGCTGGCCGGGGGTGGCTACCTGGTGACTCGTGGACAGCTGAGTCTGGCGACCCTCGTGCTGCTCCTCTTCTACGTCGGCATCGTGCAGCAACCCATGTCCGTGCTCGCGACCAGCCGGATGGACATCTCCCGCTCCCTGGCCGCCATGGAGCGGGTGTTCGAGGTTCTCGAGTTCGAACCCGGCCGCCGCCGCCCCTCGCTCATCTCCGACAACGACTCCATTCCTCGGATCGCGCGGGGGATCGAGTTCACCCAGGTGTCGTTCGAGTACCCGGACGCGAGCAGCGTCATCCTTCCCAGCCTCGGCAACCGCGCCGAGCCAGGCGAAGACGGTGGCTTCGCGCTCGTGGACATCGACTTCACCGCTCCTCGCGGCTCGATCGTCGCCCTGGTGGGCGCGACCGGTTCCGGCAAGAGCACGATCGCCTCACTCGCGGCCGGTCTCTACCGCCCCGACCGCGGACACGTCCTCATCGACGGCGTCCCCGTGGACAGCGGACCTGAAGTGCCCCGACCCAGCGTCGCGTTCGTCACGCAGGACGCGCACCTGTTCCACGACACCATCCGGGCGAACATCGCGTTCGGGCTCGGAGAGGTGTCGGAGAAGGAACTCGTCGCAGCCTGCAAGGCGGCGCAGATACACGAGCGAATTCACGATCTCCCCGCGGGGTACAACACGATCGCCGGTGAGCGCGGCGCCCGGCTGTCCGGTGGCGAGCGCCAACGCATCGCGATCGCGAGGGCCATCCTGCGCCGACCGAGCGTCGTCGTCCTCGACGAAGCGACGGCCCACCTCGACAACATCACCGAAGTGGCGCTCACCACCGCCCTCACCGAGATCTTCGCCGATACCGCCCGCCTCGTGATCGCGCACCGCCTGTCGACGGTGGCCGCCGCCGACGAGATCCTCGTCGTCGACGCGGGACGCATCGTCGAGCGGGGAAGGCACCGCGAGCTCCTCGAAACCAGTGGCGCCTACGCCCGCCTCCACCAGGCGTATCTCGCGAGCGCCTGAGACACCGAGGACTCCGAGCGAACGAAGCGTGGCTCGCCTACGGTCGGCGCCGTGGAGCCCACGATCTTCGAGGTGATGGGTGGCGCGGAGGCCCTGCTCGCGCTTGCCGCTGCATGGCACCGCCGTTGCCTGGCCGACCCGATCCTCGGGCATGCCTTCGCGGGTGGAGTTCACCCCGAGCACACGGAGCGCCTGGCCGCGTACTGGTCCGAGCAGCTCGGCGGCCCCGCTGCATACACGTCGACGATCGCCGGCTACTCCCACGTCGTGGCGGTCCACAGCGGCAACGGGCCCCATGAACAGATGGACGGTCGCGCCGTCGCCGCCTTCGTCCTCGCCCTCGATGACGCCGAAATCCCGAGCGACGGGCGTCTGCGATTCCAGCTCATCGCCTGGTTCACTTGGGCGACGGCGATGCTGAACCACCGGTGGTCCACACGCGAGGAGGTCCCGAGCGACCTCGCCCTCCCGGTGTGGAGTTGGGACGGGACCGAGGGCTGGTGACACCCATGAGGAGGCACCAGTGAAGACCCGAGGGCTGACGCACGTGGCGATGGCGGTCCGCCCGGGAACGCTGACGCCGACGTTCCGGTCCGAAGTCCTCTCGTTCTACGGAGGGGTCTTCGGCTGGCGGGAGCTCGAGGAGCTGAGCTCGGCGGAGCGGCTGACCATCGCCGTCGCTCCCCAGGCATACCTCAACATGCGCGAGACGGACGCCGCCACGGACGTCACCTACGAGCACTTCGGTGTGCTCGTCGAATCGGACGAGGCGGTCCGGGAGATCTGGGAGGACGTGCGAGCGCGGGGTGCGTCTCCCGATCCCGTCGACCGGCCCGTCGATGGCCACCCCAGCTTCCGGTTCCGCCATCTCCTGCCGATGGCGATCGAAGTGCAGTTCTTCCCAGCGCGCTCGCTGGCTCCGCGCACGCCCGGGACGGACGGGCGCCACCCGACCCCGTAACGTCGCCGCCGTGGCCCGACTCCGGTCGCTGGTGTTCGAAGCGGCCGACCCCGCCGGCCTCGCCCGGTTCTGGGCCGACGCGCTCGAGTGGTCCTTCCTCGAACACGAAGGCGGACGGTCGGTGGCCGCGGGAGGCGACGGTGAGTTGCGCCGGCTCGAGTTCGTGGGGTCATCCGGGGCCAAGACGTCGGCGAACTGGACGCATTTCGACCTGGCCACCAGGTCGCTCGAGCACCAGCAGGCAACGGTCGCCCGCCTGGTCGGCCTCGGAGCTCGGCACCTCGACATCGGCCAGGGGCCCGACGCGGCCCACGTCGTGTTGGCCGACCCCGAGGACAACGAGTTCTGCGTCCTCGAGCCCGGCAACCGCTTCGTCGACGACGGCGGACTCCTCGGATCGCTCTCGTCGGACGGGTCCCGGGCCGCCGGCGTGTTCTGGAGCGAGGTGCTCGGCTGGCCCCTCGTGTGGGACCAGGACGACGAGACGGCGATCCGTCCCGCGAGTGGCACGGGCCTGTTCATCACGTTCGGCGGTACACCCGACCCGTCCCGACGGGAGTCGAACCGCCTCGTCCTCGAGCTCGTGGCCACCGCCGACGGCGAGGTCGATCGCCTCGTCGCTCTCGGCGCCACCCGCATCGACGATGGACAGGGCGGGGACGTCGTCCACCTGAGCGACCCGGACGGGAACGCGTTCCGCATCCTGGTCGAGTGAGACGGGTGTGGTCGTCGGGGGCCGCGCCTTCGGCCACCGGCGCTTGGCGGGGGCGGGTTACGCCTTCGCCTTCTTCTTCGTCCTCCCACTTGCCTGGTTCGCCGCCGCCGCCTCCCGGACCAGCGCTTTGAACGAACGCTCGTCGATCTTCTCGCCCTCGCGAAGGTCGATCGCCCGTCGAACCTTGCCCTCGAGACTCGAGTTGAACAGCCCGGCCGGGTCCTTCAGCGACGCGCCCTTGAAGAAGGTCAGCTTCAC
This sequence comes from Acidimicrobiales bacterium, assembly GCA_035525495.1. Lineage (GTDB taxonomy): Bacteria > Actinomycetota > Acidimicrobiia > Acidimicrobiales > CADCTF01 > DATLED01. The sequence goes on from DATLED010000005.1 coordinate 10,879, forward strand.
GACCTGCTTGTAGATCTCCCCGGTGCAGATGCCGCCGTCGTGGGCCCACACGGCCGTCCCGGGGCTCGACGGCTTGACCCACTTCCACTCCTCGACGACGTTCGGTACCGCCTCGTGGATGAGTGCTCGGACTCGGGCCAAGGTCGTGCCCCGCCAGTCGTCCACGTCCTTGATCCGCTCGTCGATGAGCCGGGATGCCTCGGTCGCCTCCGGTGTCGCCATGCCTCCATCTTCGTCGAATCCCGTCGTCGCCGCACCGGGGACTAGTCCGATCGGGGGCCCGAGAGGGGCTCGTCGGATTGGGTCAAACCGTCCGTCTGGTCTATGGCCATCCGAACGCCCCGCGTGTCCTAATGAACGCGTGCAGTCGACAAGAGGGGTGGCAGTGACTCGAACGATGGTGACCGAGGACGGGCGGCGCCATCGGGTGCTCGCCCTCGCCCTCGCGGTGACGGTGGTGCTCCTGGCCCACGTCGGTCCTACCGGAGCATCCGTCCCCGGCGCAGCCGCGTCGACGCCTGCGATGGCTTCTCCGGTCCGGGTGATCGTCCAGGCGACGGCCGCCGGCGTGAGCTCGGTCGCGCGGGCCGTCGAACGGATCGGCGGTACCGTCGATCGCCCGCTGCCCCTGGTGGACGGGTTCGCTGCGACCGTTCCGGCCGATGGCGTCGCCACGCTCGAGGCGACGCCCGGGGTCCGCGCCGTGACCGCCGATCGCCGCGTGCAGTTCGAGGAGCTCACCTACGACGACTCGACCACGGCGTCGAGCTTCGCCAAGGTCAGCGGGGCGACGAGCTCCTGGACCAGCGGCAACCTCGGTGCCGGCATCGGCGTGGCCGTCATCGACACGGGCATCTCGTCGATGAACGACTTCACCGGTCGTCTCGTCTTCGGCCCCGACCTCTCGGGCGAGGGCACGACGACGGACACCTACGGCCACGGCACGGTGATGGCGGGCATCATCGGCGGGAGCGGGGCGGACTCCGCCAACCGGAGCGGCGGTGCCTTCACCGGGGTTGCGCCGAAGGCCACGCTCGTCTCGGTCAAGGTCGCCGGACGCAACGGTGTGACGGACGTGTCGACGGTCCTCCAGGCGATGCACTGGGTGTCGGCCTACAAGGACCAGTTCAACATCCGGGTCCTCAACCTCTCGTGGGGCGTCCCGTCGACTCAGGACCCGTCGGTGGACCCGCTCAACTACGCGGTCGAGCGCCTCTGGCAGCAGGGCATCACGGTCGTCGTGGCCGGCGGGAACTCCGGCCCGACGGCCGGCACGATCACGAAGCCGGCCGATGACCCCATGGTGCTGACGGTGGGCGCCTACAACGACGGGCAGAACACGGACCCTGCCGACGACGCGGTTCCCGGCTGGAGCTCCCGAGGGCCGACGGCACAGGGCCTCGCCAAGCCGGACGTCGTCGCCCCGGGCCGCTCGCTCGTCGCGACCCGTTCCTTCGGATCGGCGGTGGAGGCGGAGAATCCCAAGTCACTGCAGCCTCCCAGCTACATCAAGGGCAGCGGCAGCTCGGAATCCGCCGCCGTGGCATCGGGACTGTCAGCGCTCCTCGTCGCGCAGCGGCCGGCGTACTCGCCAGATCAGGTGAAGACGGCGTTCAAGCGGTCGGCCTCGCCGATCGCGAACACGGCCGCCTCGCTGCAGGGCGCGGGCCGACTCGACCTCGCTCGGGCGCTCACCGCGGATGCCGGCGCCGTCGTTCAACAGACGTCGCGTGCCACCGGTCTCGGGTCCATCGAGGCCAGCCGGGGCGGTCGCAACGTCACGACGGACTGCTTCATGGACGGGACCCTCGACCTCATCAAGGGCGAGATCACCGACAAGTGCGTGCCGTGGGACGGGAACTCCTGGACGGGCAACAGCTGGACGGGCAACTCGTGGACGGGCAACAGCTGGACGGGCAACTCGTGGACCGGCAACAGCTGGACGGGGAACTCCTGGACCAACGCGACATGGACGGGGAACTCCTGGACCGGTGGGACGTGGACGGGCAACTCCTGGACGGGCAACTCGTGGACGGGCAACAGCTGGACGGGGAACTCGTGGACGGGCAACAGCTGGACGGGGAACTCGTGGACGAACACCGCGTGGACGACCGCCGAGTACGAGACCATCGACGAGACCGGATTCCTTAGCGCCTTCTGGGGACCGCATCCGGGATGGACGCAGCACTTCCCGGGTGAGTCCTCCGAGCCCCGTCCACGCGAGGCCCGGTCCGTCCGGTGACGGCCTCCGCCCTGCCTGGTCGGGTGCGGACGTTCGTGGGCGCGGTCCTCGCGGCAGCGGTGGCGCTCGTCGTCGCCGGTGTGGTCGGCGTCGATGGGGGCGCGGCGCCGGAGCCGTGGCGTGTCGTGCTGGCGGCGGGGGTGTTCTTCCTCGGCGAGCACGCGCTGTTCGAGGTGCGCGTCGGCCACGACCACCGGGCCTTCACGTGGGCCGAGACCGCGTGCGTCGTCGCCCTGGCGGCGGTCGGATGGCCATGGGCACTGCTCGTGTGCCCCCCCGCGGTCGCCGTCGCCCACCTGATCCGTCGTCGACCGCTGGTCAAGATCGCGTTCAACGCCGGGTCGTGCACGATCGGCCTCGCCGTCGCCCGCCTCGTCGCCACCGCTCTGGGGGTGGGCACCGACCGTCAGGTCCTCGCCCGCCCGTCGACGTGGTTGGGGCTCGCCGCCGGTGCGACGTGCTACTTCCTGGTGACGACATTGCTCGTCTCGCTGGCCGTGGCGTGGTCGCAGGGTGTGCGCGTGGTCGACATCCATCGTCGCGACCTGGCCTTGAACGCGTTGGTCGGCGCGGGGAACATCGCCGCCGGCGTGCTCGTGGTCGCGACCGCGGTCGTCCAGCCGGCCCTGCTCATCCCGTTCCCGTTGCTCCTCGGCCTGCTCTGGCTCCTGTACCGGAACTATCTCAAGGCGACCCAGGACCGCGATACCTGGGAGGCGCTGCTCATGGCGTCACGCGACCTCTTGGAGGTCGACGGCGCCGGCCTGGTGTCGTTGGTGCTCGAGCGGACGGCGGCGATCTTCGCCGCCGAGGCGGTCGACGTGTTGGTGGTCCACGACGGAGTCGGCGAGCACGCGGTGTGGACCCACGACGACCCCGAGGTGCGCCGCGCGAAGGGCGACCCCTTCATCGTCGCCGGCACGTTCTGGGGTCGCGCCCTGTCGGACCGTGAGCCCTTCGATCTCCAGGTGGATGATGCACCGGTGGCCACCCGCGCCGAGATGGTGGAGGCGGGCCTCGCCTCGTGCCTCGTGGCGCCGCTCCTCGTCCACGGCGAGTGCTCCGGCACCCTGCGGATCGGCTTCCGCGGTCGGGTGCGCTTCGGGCGCCGCGAGCGTCAGGTGTTCTCCATGTTCGCCAACAACGTCAGCGCCGCGCTCCGCAACGCCCGGCTGTTCGACGGGATGCGCGACATGGCGCTGCACGACCACCTGACGGGCCTCCCGAACCGGACCGTGCTGCTCGACCGCCTCGAGTCCGCCCGCGAGCGCAGCGGACGCGACGGCACGAAGGTCGGGGTGCTGTTCATGGATCTCGACCGGTTCAAGGTCATCAACGACTCGCTCGGGCACGACATCGGCGACCAGCTCCTCGTCGCTGCCGGCCGCCGCATCTGCAGCGTCCTCCGCGACGAGGACCTGGCCACTCGCTTCGGCGGCGACGATTTCGTCGTCGTCTGCGAGGGTCTCGTCGACGAGGCGAACGCAGTCGAGGTCGCCGACCGGATCGCCGACGCGCTGCGGGCCCCGTTCTTCCTGTCCGGGCAGGACGTCTTCGTCACCGCGAGCGTCGGGGTCGCCGTCGCCGAGGGCGACGACTGGCTGCCGGTGACACTGATCCGCGATGCGGACGCGGCGATGTACCGGGCCAAGGACGGCGGTCGCGCCAAGACCGAGCTCTTCGACCACGACATGCGCGCCGGGATCGTCGACCGCTTGGAGATCGAGAGCGATCTCCGCCACGCGATCGGCCGCGGCCAGCTCCGCCTGCACTACCAGCCGACGGTGAGGACGACCGACCAGGTGATCACCGGGGTCGAGGCACTCGTCCGGTGGCAGCACCCGACGCGAGGGCTCGTGCCGCCGATGGAGTTCATCGGCGTGGCCGAGGAGACGGGCTACATCCGGGAGATCGGCGCCTGGGTCCTGGACGAGGCCTGTCGGCAGCTGGCGGAGTGGCGTCGTTCGCCTGGTCTGCTCGATCCCTCGTTCCAGATGGCCGTCAACGTCTCGACGCATCAGATGTCGAACCCCGGGCTCGTGGCGGAGGTCCGGGCGACGCTCGACCAACACGGCGTCCCCGCGAATGCCCTGTGCCTCGAGATCACGGAGTCTGCGCTCCTGCACGACACCGTCGAGGTGCGTTCGAACATCGAGGGCCTCCGCAAGCAGGGGATCCACCTCGCGCTCGACGACTTCGGGACCGGTTACTCGGCGTTGAGCTACCTGCACCGGCTGCCGGTCGAGGTCCTGAAGATCGACCGCTCCTTCATCGCCGACATCGCCGAAGGCGCCAAGGAACTGGCGATCGTCACCGGCACGGTCGAGCTCGCCCACGCGATCGGGATGCGCGTCGTCGCCGAGGGCGTCGAGACGGCGGCGCAGCTCTCCCAGCTGCGGAGCATCGGGTGCGACACCGTGCAGGGTTGGTACATCGCCCGCCCGGCGACGGCCGACGACGTGCTGGAGATGCTTTCCCTGCTGCCCGTGGCCTGACGATCACGGTGGCCCCGAGCCACGAGCAGTTCCACGAACGAGCCGCACCCGTCATGCCGCCCGTCACGCCGCCTGTTCGCCGTCGTGGGCGATCAGGGTCAGCTGACGCCACAACAGGACGACCAACACCGCCGAGCCGACGAACGCGAACCAGAACGGAGCCGTCACCCCCAGGGCACCGGCCACGACGCCCCCGACGGCGCCGCCGGCGACGATGCCGCCCTGCACGCCGATCAGGTACACGCTGCTGACCCGTCCCTGCAGCTCCGTCGGCACCGCCCGCTGGCGGATGCTCGTCGACGTCGTCCCCCACACGAAGGCGTGCGCCCCGAACACGAACATGATGACCAGGGCGATGGGCGTCGAGGTCGTCAGCGCGAGTGCGAGGTGGGTCACGGTCTCGATGATGAGGCCGGCCCGCATGAGGTTGCCGAGGCTGACCCGCTTCGCCAGCCTTCCGTACAGACCGGTCGCGGCGACGCCGCCGCAGGCCGTCGCCGTCGTCAACAACCCGAATCCGACCTCGCCGGCGTGGAGCCGCTCGATGGCATAGAGCACGAGGACGGACCAGGCGGCGCCGAAGGCCACGTTGAACGTGACGATCGTGATGGCCAGCGTCCGCACCGCCGGGTTGTTCCACAGCCAGCGCCAACCGTCGGCGATCTCGCGCCGGATCCTGGAAGGTTCGGACGCGTCTCGTCCGTGGGCGGGCAAGATGATCCGCCAAGAGAGCACGGCGCTCGCAAGCATCAGCACCGCCTCGGCGAGAAAGGGCGTGATGGGGGCCGTCGCGAACATCGCCGCGCCCATGGGCGGCCCGGCGAGCTGGTTGACGGTGACGAACCCCGCCATGATCCGGGCGTTGCCGATGCCGAGGTCGGCCTTGCCGACGACCATCGGCAGCAGCGTGGCGGTGGTCGTGTCGGCGAACGTCTCCGCCGTCCCGAGCAGGAACAGGGCGATGAGCACGACGACGATCCCGACGCCGTCGGCGGCGATCGTTGCCGCCACGACGATGAGGATGAGGGCGCGTGCGGTGTGGACCGCGAGCACGATCCTCCTGCGGTCGAAGCGGTCGGCGACGACGCCGGCCAGCAGGCCGAAGAGCAGCCACGGAATGCGTTGCAGCACGACCGCGAGCGCCACCACGAACGGGTCGTGCGTCTTCGAGGCGACGAGCAACGGGCCGGCCGCGAGACCGATGCCGTCGCCGAGGTTGCTCACCCACGACGAGGCGAGCAGCCACCGGAACGGGCGACCCAACCGCGTCGGGGCGATGGCGTCGAAGACGCGGCTCAAGGTCGTCGGGAGAAATGCATGCGGGGCGTGATCCTGTCATCGGTACGGTCCTTCCGTGATCTACCAGCACCCCCTCGCCTACCTGCTCGGTCTCGAAGGCCTTGCCCTGTTGCGGGCCTGGGCCGGTGATCACGACCGCGCGTTCGTCGAGGAGCGCCTCGACGAGGTCCGGCGCCTGCTCGCCCGGGAGGACCTGTCCACCCATGCCGGCGTGGAGGTCGCGCGCGCCGACGTCGCCGCCGGATACCGGGACTGGGCACGCACGTACGACGACGAGCCCCGCAACACGCTCTTCGAGATCGACGAGCCGATCGTGCACGGCGTCCTCGACGGCCTCCGATCGGGCCAGGCGCTCGACGCCGCGTGTGGGACCGGTCGCTTCGCCGCCTCCTTGGTGGCGCGCGGCCACCAGGTCATCGGCGTCGACGCCTCGCCGGAGATGCTCGCCGTCGCGCGGACGCAGATCCCCGAGGCGGAGTTCCGCCTCGGTGACGTCACCGCCCTTCCCGTCGAGGATGCGTCCGTGGACCTCGTGGTCTGCGGGTTGGCGCTCTCCCACGTCGCGTCGCTCCCGACGGCGATGACCGAGTTCGCCCGCGTCCTCCGGCCCGGTGGGGACCTCGTCATCTCCGACGTCCACCACGACCTGGTGTTCCGGGGCTCGGTCGTGAAGGCGATCGGTCCGGCGGGTGAACCCGGCCTCGTGGCGACCCACCTCCACACGCCAGGCGACTACCTCCGCGCGGCACTCGATGTCGGACTCGACGTGCGGCGGTGCGAGGAACCTCGCCTGCCGTCGACCGACGCCCGCGCCGGGGGACCGATGCAGGACGTCGGGATCGGCGAGTGGGCGGACTGGCCGTGGTCACTCATCCCCATCGTCCCGGAGGCGACCCGGGTGGCGTGGGCCACCCCGGCGCTGGTCATCTGGCACTTCCGTCGATCCCGGTGAGGTCGTCGGGCACGTCGACGGCATGCTCCTCCAGTGCGTCGAGAGGGACGAGGTCGAGCACCCGGGCGTTCGTCGATGCCAGCACGACGGGCGCGGCCGTGCCGTCGCGGTAGGCGCGGAGCCAGTTCACGGCCGTGACGCACCACCGGTCGCCGGGCACGAGGCCGGGAAAGCCGTACGCGGGCATCGGCGTCGACAGGTCGTTCCCGATCGCTCGCTGGTGCTCGAGGAACTCCGCGGTCACCACCGCGCAGATGGTGTGGCTGCCGCGATCGTCGGGCCCGGTCCTGCACGCACCGTCGCGGTAGAAGCCCGTGACCGGATCGATCCCACACGGCGCCAGATCGCCCCCGAGCACGTTGCGCTCTCCGTCGCTCATGGTCGTCAGGCGGTCGTCGGTTGCGTGTCTCGGACCCGGGCGGCAAAGGCCTCGGCACCGTCGCCGCGAAGCTCGGCGAGCGGCTGTCGCCGGCCGAGGAGCGACATCAGGATCGCCTCGCCCGGACCCTCGACGAGCGGCCCGGTGCCCCAACTCCACGGCACGTCCTCGGCGCGGAACGAGAACCCCGTCGACCGCTTCTTGGCGCCGAGCACGTTCCCGAGTCCGGGCGCGCCATCGAGCGTCGCCAGCAGCCGGTCCTCCGGGACGACACGGTGATGGCCGAGGGCGCGGCGGATGTCCTGGTGGTGCACGAGGCGATCCAACAGGACGACACGGGCAGGAAAGACCTTGCACGTCCCGGCCCACGCGTCACGCCCGTCGAAGTCGGCGAGGAGCTGCGCCGGCGTGCGCCCCTCGGCGCGGGCGGTCGAGTAGGCACGGCCGGACTTGTCGGACGAGAAGCCGTAGCGGGCGAGTCGCACCGGCAACGTCAGGAGACGCAGCTCGTTGCCGTCGAGGATGTGCCCGACGACGTCCCGCACCCGCCACCCCTCGCACAACGAGGGCTGCTCCCAATCGGCGTCCGCGAGCGAGTGGAGGTACGCCGAGAAGTCGGCGTTCTCGGCGTCGTGCAGGCGACGGAGCTCGTCCTTCCCGACGGTCGCAGTCACTCCGGCTTCGGCGGGAACGGCCCGAAGAACCCGACGATCCGCTGCAGCCGTCCATCGGCGGCGAGCTCGCAGACGTCGAACCCCTCGATCGTCGTCGCGCCAGACCCGTCGACCATGGCCCACGCGAACCGCGCCCACCCGTTGTGCTCCTCGACGCCGGACGTCGGTTCGATGCGCGCGCCCGGGAACATCTCCCGGAAGCCGGCGATGTGCGACAGCAGCGCCTCCCGGCCCGACACCGACGCCGTGGGATCGCAGTACGACCCGTCGTCCGCCCATGCCGATTCGAGGAGCTGGCGGCGCCTGGCCTCGTCGGGTTCGTTCCACGATTCGCCGTAGGCCGTCACCGTCTCTGTGGCATCCATGCGAGAAAGGTACCTGCGTCAGCCGCCCGCCACCCGGGCCACCGCCTCCCCAGCTCCCGGCATCGCCGCGTCCTGTCCGTTGCGGCGGGTGCGACGGCCCCTGCTCAGACCCCGTAGGACTTGGCGAGGAGGCCCCGCAGCTTCTCCGGGGGCATCGACCCGCGCGCCGCGACCATGCCTGCAGACGACGCCGGGACGACCACGCGCGCCGGCGGCGGGTCGGCGTCGACGGCGTCGGCGATGGCGGTGGCCACCTCACCGGGGTCGTCGCTCTGGCGCATCATCGCGGCGTGGCGGTCGAGCATCGTCCGCAGGCGCTCCGCGTACGGCGACGAGGGCTCGATGGCGTTGCGGACGTCGTCGACCCCCGCGATCATCGGCGTGTCGTACGCGCCGGGCGCCACATTCGTCACATGAATGCCGAATGGCGCCACCTCCGCGGCCAGAGCCTCGCCGAGGGCGTCGACGGCATGCTTGCTGGCGGCGTAGGCGCCCATGAACGGTGGGGCCAGGAACGCCGCCATCGACGTGACGTTCACGACGTGTCCGGCGCCACGCGCTCGCATCGCGGGGAGGACGGCCTGGATCACGCGGAGCGTCCCGAAGACATTGGTGTCGAACACCGACGAGAGCGACTCGGCGGTGAGCTCCTCGACGGCGGAGCCGGAGGCCACGCCGGCGTTGTTCACGACCACGTCGATTCCTCCGGCGACATCCTCGACGTGGGCGACGGCAGCCCGGATCGATGCCTCATCGAGGACGTCCAGTTGCACGACCTCGACCCGGGCGGCGATCTCCGCGCCGGCGTCCTCGAGAGCGGACCGGAGCGCACCGGCTCGCGAGGGATCGCGCATCGAGGCGAACACCCGGTCGCCTCGCCTCGCCAGCTCCACTGCGGTGAGGAGGCCGAATCCGCTGGAGCTCCCGGTGACGAGGACGACGCGCATGCGCGAACCGTACCGACCGCTGGCGGTCAGGCGCGTTCCCAGACGCCTCGAAGCCCGTCGACGGCAGCCCAGCCCACGGCCGTGGCCGGAGGGCTGGGGCGTTCGGCGCCGGTCAGGTCGAGCGTCGCCGCGATGCTCCGCCGACCGGACTCGCCCGTCACGACGACCTCCAGGCGCTCGTTGGCCACGGCGCCGATCTCGAGCACGCCGTCGGTCAACCAGGGACGGTCGCGCCGGAACGCGATCAGCCGGCGGTGGACGTCCTCGAGGTCGACATCGCGGCGGAGATCGTCCAACCGAGGGCGGATGGCGTCGTCGCCGCCGGCTCCGTCGCTCTTCTCGCCCAGCGCGCCCCACTCGTCGCCGTAGTAGACGCACACCGTCCCCGGCAGGACGAACAGCGCAGTGAGCACGACCTCGAGATGGCGCCGGTCTTCGAGACGTGACGCCAGGCGGGTGACGTCGTGATTGCCGCCGAACGTGACCGGGACGAACGTCGTCGCCATCTCGGCGTGGCGGCGCAGCGCCCAGGCGAGCTCGAAGAGGTTGCGGTCGTTGCACGCGCTCCAACAGGCCTTGTGCAGCTCGTACTGCGTCACCGAGTGGAGCCCGGATTCGGCGACGAACCCGGCGTAGTCGCCGTGGATCATCTCGCCGAAGAGGAAGGCGTCGTGGTGGGCGCCGAGCACGCGGCGGCTCACGTCGGCGAGGAACGGGCGTGGGAGGGCGTAGGCCACGTCGAAGCGCCACCCATCGGCTCCACGCTGCAACCAGTGGAGGCAGACGTCGGCCGCCCAGTCGAGGACCTCCGACGAGTGGTGGTTCAGGGCGACGAGCTCAGGATGGCCCTCGAAGTCGCGGTAGCCGAACCCGTCGTCGCCGTGTCCAGCGGCGTCCCAGTCGATGCAGAACCAGTCGACTGACGAAGACGCGTTCCTGCGTTCCAGGACATCGACGAACCGGGGGAAGGCGCGGCCGACGTGGTTGAGGACGCCGTCGAGGACGAGGCGCAGCCCGCGCGCTCGACACCCGGCGACGAGCGCGTCGAAGTCGTCGTCGTCGCCGAGGCGCTGGTCGATGCGGAACGGGTCGACCGTGTCGTAGCCGTGGGTCGACGACACCGTCACCGGCGTGAGGAGGATGCCGCCGCATCCCAGGGCGGCGACGTGGTCCAGCCGGTCGAGGATCAGGCGGAGCGCATGGCCGCTGGGCTGCGACGCCGAGACATCGGGGTTGACGTCCGCGGCGCCCGACGCCCGCAGCGCGTGCAGGTGGTACCAGGACAGGCCGGGCAGCCAGGGCGGCACGTCTCGGCGCATCCGGGATGTCTAGCCCCGGTGTGACAGCCGCCGATCCGGACGAATAGGTTCCTCGGCCATGGCACTCGACCTCAACGGCACCTCTTCGATCGTCACCGGTGGGGGCTCCGGCCTCGGTGAAGCCACCGCCCGACTGCTCGCCTCGCGCGGCGCGAAGGTCGTCATCGCCGACCTGAAGGACGACCGCAACGTGGCCGGCGAGGTCGGTGGCGTCTTCGTCCAGTGCGACGTCACCAACCCCGAGCAGGTCATCCAGGCGTGCGACACCGCGCTCGAGATGGGCCCGCTGCGCAGCCTCGTGACCGCTGCAGGCATCGGCATGGCGACCCGTACGATCGGGCGCGACGCGTCGTACGACTCGGCCCACAACCTCGACCTGTTCCGTCGCGTCATCGAGATCAACCTCGTCGGGACGTTCAACTGCGTCCGCCTGGCCGCCACCGCCATGAGCCGAACCGAGCCCGCCGACGACGACAACCACCGCGGGGCCATCGTCACCGTCTCCTCCGTCGCCGGCCTCGAGGGCCAGATCGGGCAGGTGAGCTACTCCGCGTCCAAGGGTGGCGTCATCGGCATGGTCCACCCCATGGCTCGCGACCTCGCCGTAGTCGGCGTCCGGGTCAACTGCATCGCCCCCGGCCTGATCGACACGCCCATCTACGGCCAGGGGAAGGCGTCGGAGGATTTCAAGGCGAACCTCAAGCGCGACGTGCTCTTCCCTGACCGCCTCGGCACTGCGGACGAGTTCGCCACCATGGCCGTCGAGCTCATCACGAACACCTACATGAACATGCAGACGATCCGCGTCGACGGAGGCATCCGCTTCCAGCCCAAGTGACCTGAGCGCGGCCCGGTCGTTCTGGGTGGTCTCAGCGACCGTCGAGGTCGTTGAACCCACCCAGAACCGGGGGATTCGGTTCCTTTGGCAGTCGACGGGCCGCGAGGCAGGCCATGGCGCCGGCGCCGAGGGCGAGGCCGAAGGCGACGGCGATCCCAGGTCGAGGGCTGGCCCCGGCCCGCTCGCCGAAGGCCACGGCGGCGCCGCCGAGGCCGGTGCCCACCGCCATCCCGAGCACGTCGGAGAGCTGCAGCGCGGAGGTGGCGCTGCCCTCGCGTCCCGCGGGCGCCGCGGCCAGCAGGATCAGCGACAGTCCGCTGTAGGACAGGCCCATGCCGAGTCCGGCGATGGTCCAGCCCAGGGCGGCGAGTGGGATGGGGACGGCGTCCACGAGCACCGCCGCCGACACCGCCGAACCGGCGACGAGGCACGCGAACCCGGTGCGCACGAACTGCGCCCGACCGCGGAGGTGGCCGCGGCGCTCCTGCAACCAGGCACCGGCGGTCCATGCGAGCGTCGCCGCCGTGAGCAGGACGCCGGCGGCGGCGGCACGTTGGCCGCGCACGTCCTCGAGGGCCAGCGGGAGGAACGCCTGGGCGCCGAAGAAGGCGAACGTCTGCAAGCCGCGCGCCGCGATCGCGGCGGGCAGTCCCTCGGCGGCGCGCACCGTGCCTGGCGGGAGGAGGCGCCGGACCGGTTCGGCGGCGATGGCGAGACCACCGGCGACGACCGGGATTGCGAGCAACGAGCGCCAGCCGAGGCCTGCGACGACCAGTCCGACGCCGACGGCGAGCCGCGCCGCCAGCGGCACCCGCGATCGATCGTCGGCGTCGTCGATCGGGTGGTCGCTCGTCGGCGCGCCGAGGCGGAGGAGCGGCGGGATCGCCAGCAACGCGTTCAGGGGGACCAGGGGAAGGATGGCGGCGAACACCCAGCGCCACCCGACTTCCTCGGCGATCGTGCCCGACACGGCAGGGCCGATCACCCCCGGGAGCACCCACGCCGTCGACAGCAACGCGAACATCGTCGCCCTCGCCCGGTCCACGAACGCCCGTCCGATGGCGGCGTAGGCGACGGGCGGGATCACGCCCGTGCCGAGGCCTTGGACGAACCGGCCAGCGACGAGCACCTCCATCGACGGCGCTGCGCCGGCGATCGACAGGCCGACGGTGAACAGGGCGAGGCCGATGGCGAAGGGGCGGCCCGGGCCGAGACGGTCGACCGCTCGTCCCGCGACGACGATGCCGATCAGCGACGCCAGCAGCGGCGCCGTGAACGTCCACCCGTAGAGCGACAGGTCGCCGAGGTCCCTGGCCACCACCGGCATGGCGGTGGCGACGCCGAGGTTCTCGAAAGCGATCGTCGTGATCGTGAGGACGAGGCCGACCGCCAGCGCCTTGCGCTCGCCGACGCGCTGCGCCGGCGCCTGCGTCATCGGCGGCGGACCTCGACGACGCCGTCGAGGACCCGCGCCTCGTAGCGGGGCTGGGGCCGCGTCGCGGGGCCCTGCGCGACCTCGCCGTCCTCGAGGCGGAAGCGGCTCTGGTGCCAGGGGCACTCGACGCAGCCGACGACGACGTCACCCTCGTGCAGCCGCCCGCCGCGGTGGGTGCAGCGGTCGGCGAGGGCGAGGAGGCGGTCCCCCTCACGGACGACGAGCACGTCGACTCCGCCGGTCGAGAACGTGACGGGCCGGCCTTCCCGGAGCTCGGCGGCCGAGCCGGCGGCCGTCCAGTCGCGGGGACCAGGGTCGAAGGCCGTGTTGTCGACGCCGATGCCGAGCGCGTCGACCAGGTGCCCGCCGAGGGCGCCGCCGACCGTGGCGGCACCTGCACCGAACCAGCCCCAAACGACGCCTTTGGCGCGGCGCCCTCGGACGCGGTGCACGAAGGACACCACATAGCAGGCGAGCGCGATCGAGTTGGCGGTGGCGTGGACGAGGCCGACGCGCTTCTCGGGCTCGGCGGTGTCCGCCCAGTCGGACGCGCCGCTGACCGCGGTGGGGATCGCCGACGCGATTCCGAGCCCGACGAGCATGCGGGCCGCGTTCGCCGACCGCCGGCCACCGATGAGGTCGAGGATCCACGCACTCGTCCAGAACCCGATCGGCAGGTCGGTGAGGGCAGGGTGGAGTGGGTGGCCGAGCCAGGTGCCCGACACGACGTCCTTGAGCGGTCCCGACGGGATCGCCTTCGACACCGCTTGCATCAACGCATCGGCGGGGGCGTCGAGGAAGGAAGCGGATTCGATGGCGTCGGGCAGCCTGCGGGGATCCATCGTCCGAACGTACCCGCGGCGCTTGCGCGATCGTCCTCCTCGTGGAACTGCGCTCGTTCGACGTCGATGCCGGCCATCACATCGACCGGTTCGGGAGTGACTTCATCCTCTCGCCGCTCGTTCGTCACGACGGAGGGGCCCGCACGGTGGTGTTGCACCTGCCCGCCGGCGGCGTGGTCGGGGAGCACCCTGCTGTGGCCGACCAGCTCTTCTGTGTCGTGGACGGCGCCGGCTGGGTGGCCGGGGGCGACGGCGTCCGGCGCGCCATCGCGCGAGGCCAGGCGGCGCACTGGTCGTCGGGCGAGCGGCACCGCGCGGAGACCGACGACGGCCTCGTGGCGGTGGTGATCGAAGGGACGTTCACGATCGAGGCCCCTAGGGTCGTGACATGAAGTTCGTCGAGGTCGGTGGAGTCCGCCTGTCCGCAATCGGATTGGGGACGTGGCAGTTCGGGTCGCGGGAGTGGGGCTATGGCGACGCCTACGCCGAGGGGACGGCGGTCGACATCACCCAACGCGCCCTCGATCTCGGCATCAACCTCATCGACACCGCCGAGATCTACGCCTTCGGCCGGTCGGAGCGGATCGTCGGCAAGGCCATCGCCGAGCGACGCGCGGACGCGTTCCTGGCGACGAAGGTGTTCCCGGTCCTTCCGCTGTCGTCGATCGTCCAGCAGCGGGGCGTCGCCAGCGCCGACCGGCTCGGAGTCGACCGCATCGACCTCTACCAGGTCCATTGGCCGAACCCGGTCGTGCCGATGGCGCAACCGATGGCGGGCATGCAGCGCCTGCAGCGAACCGGCCTCGTCCAGAACGTCGGGGTCAGCAACTTCTCGCTGACCAAGTGGCAGGAGGCGGAGGCGGCGCTCGGCGGACGTGTGCTGTCGAACCAGGTGCAGTACAGCCTCGTCACCCGCAAGCCCGATCGCGAGCTCGTCCCGTGGGCGCAGCAGAACGATCGTCTGGTCATCGCCTACAGCCCGTTGGCGCAAGGCTTCCTCTCGGCCCGCTATGACGGAACGAACACGCCGGGTGGCGTCCGGTCGTCCAACAGCCTGTTCCTGCCCGAGAACATCGAGCGCGCCCAGCCGCTGCTGACGGCGTTGAAGGAGATCGCGGTCTCGCACTCGGCGACGCCCGCTCAGGTCGCACTGGCCTGGGTCATCCGGAGGCCGAACGTCGTGGCCATCCCCGGCGCCAGCAGCGTCTCGCAGCTCGAGGCCAACGCCGCCGCGGCCGACCTCGAGCTGACCGACGACGACGACCACCGGCTCACCGCCGCCTCCGACCGGTTCGAGCCGATCCGCGGTGGCGGGGCGATCGCCCGGATGATCAAGGCCCGCCTGCCCGGGTTCCAGTGATGACCGACGCGGGGTAGGTCCCCGTTCATGGCCAGAGCCAGGAAGCAGGGAAAGGGGGCGCCGCCGAAGAGCGGACTCGACGACGCCCTCGGCGTCGGTGTCGCGGCGGTGGCCCTGATCGCCGGTGCCGGCGTCGCCGCAGGTCGCCGGCTCCGGACGCAGGTGGATGGTCACCCGCCGGCCGACACTGCACCCGTGGTGCCGATCCGCCCCGCCGAGGAGCCCGCACCACCCACCGGGATCAGGGCGAAGATCCTCCGGGCGGCGGAGCGGTTTCCGCCTTTGTTGCGGGCGCTCGAGGTGCAGGAGCGCTACGGCGACCTGCACGGCAACAACCTCGCGGCCTCGGTGACGTTCCAAGCCTTCGTGTCCCTGTTCCCCCTGTTGCTCGTGGTCGTGGCCGTCGTCGGGTTCCTGGCCGGCGACGGGACCGACATCGCCGGGCGGGTGATCGGCGAGCTCGGTCTCAACGGCGACGCCGCGTCGGCCGTGCAGGACGCGGTGTCCGCGGCGCGGGAGTCGAAGAAGGCGGCGTCGGTGGTCGGTCTCCTCTCGCTGTTCTGGTCCGGGCTCGGCCTCGTCAACGCGCTGCAGTACGGCTACAACCAGGTGTGGCAGGTCGAGGAGCGCGGCCTGAAGGACAAGGCGGTCGGGATCCTCTGGCTGGCGGGTGCGGCGGTCCTCTTCGTGGGCGCGGCCGCGTTGACGACGATGCTGCGTTGGCTGCCGGGCTACTTCGCCCCGCTCGGGATCGGGCTGGCGTTGGTCGTGAACTTCGGGCTGTGGCTGTGGACGTCGAAGATCCTCCCGAACACGCGCATCCCGTGGCGAGCCGTGCTGCCTGGCGCATTGTTCGCGGCCGTCGGACTCGAGGCGCTGAAGGCGATAGGCGCCTTCTACGTGCCACGGATGGTGGCGTCGTCGTCGCAGCTCTACGGCACGCTCGGCGTGGTGTTCGCGCTGTTGGCGTGGCTGTTCTTCTTCGGGCGGCTGATCATCTACTCGGCCGTGGTCAACGTCGTCTTGTGGGAGAAGAAGGTGGGCACCGTGCGGGTCGTGACCGAGGTGCCGGTGCAGCCGGGGGCGTCGACCGGCGAGCAGGTGAGCCGCATGGGCCGGCTCGAGTCGTCGAGGACCGGCTGACCTCTACGCTCGGCCGATGCGCCTGTTCGTGTATCCCCGAGCGGGTGCGGTCGTGGTCGACGAGGACCGGGTCCTGCTGATCGGCATGAAGCCGCCCGGTGAGCCCCGCTGGTACCACTTCCCGGGTGGGGGGATCGAAGCGGGCGAGGAGTAGCCACCCTCTCGAGAAGGACCCCCGGTACCCCGGCTCCCTTCGCTCGGGTCTCCGCCGAAGCCGACGACGTCAGACCCGTTCCCAGTCCTTCCACACCGGGTCATACCCCGCGTCGCGCAGCACCGCCGCCATCTCGGCCGGGGAGCGGGTGTCGCTGATCTCGAACTGCGGCTCGGCGTCGCTCGGCGACGCATACCCACCAGGCTCGGTGTGCGAGCCGGCCGACAGGTGCGTCACGCCCAAGCGCAGCAGGGCGTCGCGCAGCGCAGGCGGCTCCCGCGTCGACAGCGAGATGGCGAGGTCGGGCAGCAGCAGCCGCAGCGCGCACAACAGCTGGACGAACGCACGGTCGCCCACGGGGTCGGCCGGCTCGAAGCCACCCGCCGCCGGGCGGAGCCGCGGCAACGACACGGACACCTCGCATCGCCACCACCGATGCACCAGAGCTCGGGCGTGCGTCGCCAGCGCCAGCGCCTCGGTGCGCCAGTCGTCGTGCAACCCGAGGAGCGCGCCGATCCCGACCTTGCGCATCCCCGCTTCGGCGCCGCGATCCGCAGCACCGAGTCGCCAGTCGTAGTTGCGCTTCTTGCCCTTGAGGTGCACGGCGGCGTAGGTCGAGCGGTCGTAGGTCTCCTGGTAGACCACGAGCCCTTCGCACCCTGCGTCGACGAGCCGGCGGTACGTCGCCGTGTCCCACACCTGTACCTCGACGGCAAGGGACGGGACGTGGGGCGCCAGCACTCGGACGCACTCGACGAGGTAGTCCTTGCTGACGATCCGCGCGTGCTCACCGGCGACGAGGAGGAGGTGGCGGAAGCCACGCGACCGGAGCTCGAGCGCTTCGGTCAGCACCTCCTGGGGATCGAGCGTGCGGCGGGCGATCTCGTTCTCGGCGGCGAACCCGCAATAGGTGCACGACGACACGCACTCGTTCGAGAGGTACAGCGGCGCGAACAGGTGGATGGTGCGACCGAAGCGTCGGACGGTCGTCTCGTGCGCCGCCCGCGCGAGGTCCTCGACGCGGACCGCAGCCGCGGGCGAGAGCAACGCCGCGAAGTCACGGAGGTCGCGCCGCCCCATCCGCTCCAGGGCACGCGACACGTCGGCGTCGGTGGCGGTGTCGACGAGTCCACGAAGGGCGCCGAGGTCCGTGCCGACGAGATCCGCGGCCGCCGTCCCCGGCGGGACCGACGTCGGCCGCGACTCGAGCTCGACGGGCACCGACGTCGTCACGAGGAGAGGAAACCCGTGAGCGGCGACGACGCCGCCGCCTCCCGGCGCACGCCGGCGAGCCCGGCGCGGAAGCCGGCCCGTCCGGCCTCGACGGCCAGCCGGAAGGCACCGGCCATCGCCGCAGGATCGCCGGCCGTCCCGATGGCCGTGTTCACCAGCACGGCGTCGGCGCCAAGCTCCATCGCCTCTGCAGCCTGGCTCGGCGCGCCGATGCCGGCGTCGACCACGACCGGCACGAGCGACTGCTCGACGATGATCTCGAGCGCCGCCTTCGTCCGCAGTCCCTGGTTCGAGCCGATCCACGACCCCAGTGGCATGACCGTCGCGCACCCGACCTCCTCGAGGTGCTTGCAGAGCACCGGGTCTGCGCTGCAGTAGGGCAGGACGGTGAAGCCTTCACGCACGAGCACCTCGGCGCCCTTCAGCGTCTCGATCGGGTCGGGCAGGAGGTACCGCGGGTCCGGGGTCACCTCGAGCTTGATCCACTCGGGAAGGCCCGCCGATCGCGCGAGCCGGGCGAGGCGCACCGCCTCCTCGGCGTCGACGGCGCCGGACGTGTTCGTCAGCAACAAGACGCGGTCGGCGTCGATGGCGTCGAGGATGTCGGAGTCCGGGTCTTCGGTTTTCTCCGCCGAACTGCCGCTCCGCTCAGGTGGCGGCTGCTCGTTGGCGCTCCCGAGGCCGCTCGCACTTGAGCCGCCGGAGCGGGCAGGCGTCGTGAGGTCGACCCGGCGGAGGGCGACGGTGACGAGCTCGGTGCCGCTGGCGACGATGGCGTCCCGCAGCGCGGCGTTCGACGGGAACTTGCCCGTGCCGAGGAACAGCCGCGACCCGAAGTCCCGGCCGGCGATCGTGAGCGTGTCCGGTACCACCGTGTCTGGCATCTGCGTCTCCCTCCACCCGCATTACCGGGTCGGTCACTCCGGGTCGTGGGTCGCACCCACCTCTCAGCCCATCCGCACGAGCTCCCCTGCGCTGGTCGAGAGGGTAGTGCCAGTAGCGTTCGAAGCCGCATGGCTGCTGCGCCCGTCGTCACACGCGCCCCAGGGCAGGGTGCAGTCGCGTCCGGCGCGGCCACGGACGGGGTGGCCGCGTCGCCGCCGCTGTCGCGGGCGGCCATCGGGGCGGTGGCGGTGGCGAGCCTCGCCGGCATCGTCCTCCGGACCTCCACCCGGTCGGAGCTCTGGCTCGACGAGGCGCTCACCGTCAACCTCGCGAACGTCCCGCTCGGCCACCTCACCGAGGCGTTGCGCCGAGACGGTGCGCCGCCCCTGTACTACGCCCTCCTCCACGGCTGGATCTCGATCTTCGGGACGGGGAACCAGGCGGTTCGACTGCTGTCCGCGGTGTTCGGGGTGGCGACGCTTCCCGTGCTCTACCGGTGCGGGCGTCGCGTCGGCGGTCCGATCGTCGGCGTCGGCGCGCTCGTCCTGCTGGCGACGTCGCCCTTCGCCGTGCGGTACGCCACCGAGGCGCGGATGTACTCGCTCGTCGCGCTGCTCGTCGGCGCCGGGTGGCTGTTCGTCGCCAACGCGCTCGAGCGGCCGACGATCGGGTGGCTCGGTGGCGTCGCCGGCGTCGGTGGGTTGCTCCTGCTCACCCACTACTGGTCGATCTACCTCCTCACGTGCACCGGAGCCGTCCTGGTGTTGGCGGCTCGGCGGGGGTCGCTCGACCGACGGGCCGTCGTGCGCGTGCTGATCGCGATCGGTGTCGGCAGCGTCGTGCTGTTCGGTCCGTGGTTGCCGCACTTCCTGTACCAGCGCGCGCACACCGGAACGCCGTGGGGGAGCGCGCCCGGGCCGGTCGAGGTCGCCTTCACGACGTTGGTCGATATCGGCGGCGGGCCCTTCGCCGAGGGCCAGGCCCTCGCCGGACTGCTCGCCGCACTCACGTTGCTGGCACTGTTCGGTCGGGCCGTCGACGCTCGGCGCGTCGAGCTCGACGTGCGGACGCGGCCGGGGGTGCGGGGCGAGGCCGTGATCGCGGCGACGACCCTCCTCGTGGCCGTCGGGCTGGGAACGGCGACTTCCAGCGCCTTCGCCAGCCGCTACACGTCCGTCGCCTTCCCGCTGATCATCGTCGTGGCCGCCTACGGGCTACGCGCGCTGGCGGACCGCCGCATCGTCGCCGGGGTGCTCGTCGTCGCCTCGTTGCTCGGGCTCGCCGGCGGCGTCCGCAACGTCGTCTCCCGGCGCACGTCGGCCGATGCCGTGGTGGCCGCCATCCTCGCCGGGGGCGGGAAGCCGGGCGATCTCGTGGCCTACTGCCCGGACCAGCTCGGCCCCGACGTGACCCGCGTGCTCCCCGACACCTTCGACGAGGCGACGTTCCCGGACATGGGCGACCCGCACATCGTCGACTGGGTCGATTACGCCACGCGCATGGCTGCAGCGGATCCCGTTGCCTTCGGGCAGCGCCTCCTCGAACGATCCCGCGGGCGGACCATCTGGTACGTGTGGATGCCGGGGTACCGGACCCTCGACAAGCAGTGCGAGCGGATCAACGACACCCTCGGGAACGCCCGTCCCGGCAACCGGCAGCTGCTCGAGCCGGACAAGTCGGTGTTCGAGCGCCACGTGCTCTGGATGCACCCGGCGGCGACGTCGTCGTGACGATCACGGTGCGGTCGAATCCGGCGGTCCGGAAGGAGGATCCGTCTTCGGGCGCATTCCGTCGCCTTCGGTCGGCGGGCGGGCTCGATCACGACTCATGGCCGGCTCGTGCGGTGGGGCTGGCGTCGAGCCCTGGCGTCGTGAGCTGGGCGGCGGCGCGAGCGGCGGTGCTCGGAGCGTTGGCGCTGACCCGCTACCTGGTCACGAACCTGGGCGCCGAGGACCCGTCCGGTCGGCCGCCGTCGGGCCTCGTCGGGTGGGACGCCTCGTGGTACCTGCGGATCATCGACTCGGGCTACCACCACCTCCCGTGGGAGTCGATGCGCTTCTTTCCGCTCCTCCCGTTGTTGGCGAAGGTGCTGGACCCGGTGCTCGGCGCGCGCCTGGCGTTGCTCGTCGTCGTCAACGCCGCCGCCCTGGGGGCGGGGATCCTGATCGAACGGTTGGCGCGGTTCGAGACGGGCGGCGACCGGGCCGTCGCCTCGCGGGCGGCGTGGTTCCTCGCCCTCCTCCCGCCGGCATTCGTGCTCGCGATGGGGTACGCCGAGTCGCTACTGATCTTCTTCTCGATCGCCATGTTCCTTGCCCTACGTCGTCGTCGGTGGGGATGGGCCGTGGCGGCGGGGGCGCTCGCCGGGCTGAGCCGTCCGCTGGGGGTGCTGTTGGTGGTGCCGGCGCTGATCGAAGCCATGCGGGATCTCGGTCGCGTGCGCGCCCGCGAGCGCCTGGCTCGGCTGGCCGCGGCCGTGGCGCCCGGCCTCGGCGGTTTGACGTACCTGACGTGGTCGTGGGTGGCGCAAGGGGACCCGCTGCGGCCGCTGAAGCTCCAGCAGGACTTCGACCGGCGGGGTGGGTTCGAGAACCCGGTGACCCGCCTCGTGGAAGCGGCGCACCAGCTGCTCGACGGCGCCGACCTCGGTTCCGGGCTGCACTTCCCCTGGGCCGTGGGATTCCTCGTGCTGCTCGTGGTCACCTTCCGGCGGTGGCCCGCGTCGTACGGCGCCTTTGCCGGCGCCGTGCTGCTGGCGGCGCTGTCCGCCGGCAACCTCGACTCGCTGGAGCGCTACGGGCTCAGCGCCTTCCCGCTCGTCCTTGCGTTGGCCGGCATCCTCCGCCCGGCGTGGCTCGAACGGGCGGCGCTCGTGCTGGCAGCCTGCGGGCTCACGACCTACGCCACCCTCGCTTTTCTCGGCGCGTACGTCCCCTGACAGACTGCGGCGCGTGGAACGTGTCGAGGAAGCGGCGCGCCCTGGGGGTGGCAGGCCGGAGGTCCTGATCATCGGGGCCGGGCCGGCGGGGCTGACGGCGGCGTATCAGTTGAGCAAGCGGGGCGTGTCGTCGACCGTCCTCGAGTCCGACACCGTCGTCGGCGGCATCAGCCGCACCGCGGAGCGGGACGGATGGCGCTTCGACATCGGCGGACACCGCTTCTTCACCAAGGTCCAGGCCGTCGAGGACCTGTGGCACGAGATCCTCTCGCCCGAGGACTTCCTCCAGCGACCCCGCATGAGCCGGATGTTCTACAAGGGCAAGTACTACGACTACCCGCTCAAGCCGATCAACGCCTTCGTCAACCTCGGTCCGGTCGAGGCCCTGTTCTGCATGATGTCCTACGCCTGGGCCCGCATCCGCCCACCGAAGGACCAGCGCTTTCTCGAAGGATGGATCAGCGCCCGCTTCGGCCACCGCCTCTACATGCACTTCTTCAAGAGCTACAACGAGAAGCTCTGGGGCCGCCCGGCGAGCGAGATCTCCGCCGACTTCGCGGCGCAGCGCATCAAGAACCTCACGATCCTCAACGCGCTCACGTCCGCCTTGAAGCCGAAGCCCAAGCACAGGAAGGACCAGATCACCAGCCTCATCGACGAGTTCCAGTACCCCAAGTACGGACCGGGGATGATGTGGGAGCGCTGCCGCGAGCTCGTCGAGGCCGCGGGCACCAAGGTCGTGATGCAGTCACGGGTGACGAGCATCCGACACGAGGGCGGCAAGGCCGTCGAGGTGACGGCGACGTCGGGAGGCGCCACCACGACCTATTCCTGCGATCACGTGATCTCGTCGATGCCCTTCTCGCAGCTGCTGGCGATCATGGACCCGCCCCCTCCGGCCGACGTCGTCGCCGCCGCGGGATCGCTCGAGTTCCGCGACTTCCTGACGATCGCTCTCGTGGTGCCCGAGAACTACTCGTTCCCGGACAACTGGATCTACATCCACGACCCCGGCGTCAAGGTCGGGCGCATCCAGAACTTCGGTTCGTGGTCGCCGTACCTCATCAAGGAAGGTCGGACGTGCCTCGGCCTCGAGTACTTCGTCGACGAGGGCGACGACCTGTGGACGATGGCCGACGACGACCTCGTGGCGCTGGGCGAGCGCGAGCTCGACGAGCTCGGTCTCGTCGACCGCGGCAGGGTCGAGACCGGGTACGTCGTGCGCATGCCGAAGGCGTATCCCGTGTACGACGAGCACTACAAGGACCACCTGCAGGTCATGCGCATCTGGCTCGAGGAGCATGCGCCGAACGTCCATCCCGTCGGTCGAAACGGAATGCACAAGTACAACAACCAGGACCACTCGATGCTGACGGCCATGCTCTCGGTCGAGAACATCTTCGGTGCCTCCCACGACACGTGGGAGGTCAACGTGGAAGAGGAGTACCACGAGGAGAAGACGGCCTCGTAGGCCGGGCGACGCAGAGCAGGGAGGTGCCTACCGGTACCGACACCCTCCCGAGCAGCAGTCGCTCGGCCGTCGTCAGCACCATCGCCGTCCGGTCCACCACGAACCCGGAGCGGTCGAGCCCCAACGCCGGCGTGTCGCGGCGGCGCCACCGCCGCTCCACCCAGACCGGCGGGACGAGCCAGGCGAAGACGTGGCTCAGCAGCACCGGCTCGAACCCGGCCGCCGCCAGTTGCCGACGGAGCATCCGCCGGTCGTAGCGGCGGTGGTGGCCGAGGTGCACGTCGGCCGAGGACCACAGCCACGCGTGCGCGGGGACGTTGACGACGAGGCGCCCGTCACCCCGCAGCACCCGCGCCGCCTCCGTCAATGCCGCCGACGGGTCGGGAAGGTGCTCGATGACGTCGAGGAGGCAGATCACGTCCACCGATGCGTCGGCCAGCGGCACCGGCGCGACCGCGGCGCGCACCGCCGGCATGCCGTTGCCGTGGCGGGCGTGGTGCACGAGCGTCTGGCCGGCCTCGAGGACGGCGACGCGATCGACGTCCCATCCGAGCATGGCCGTGACGCCGCCGGCGCCGGCGCCGACGTCGGCGAGGAATCCGCGCGCCCCGCCCGTCCGCGCCAGTGCCGTCGCTACGAGCGCGGCCTTCCCCCGGAACCACCAGTGCGTCCGGTCGGCGTCGATCAGCTCGTCGGCGTGCTGCCCCTCGAACACGCCATCCGCAGGTGCGATCGAGCTGGCCGGACCGGTGGCTGCCCGCCGAGCGCTGGACCAGATGCGTCGTGTCTCGAGCACCATCGCTACTCCATCGCGGCCGACCCGGATCTTGGAACGGTCGTCGTGCCGCCACTCGATCGGCACCTCGCGCACGCCGATACCAAGGGCGAGGGCGACGGCGACCAGTTCCGCATCCCACGCGAACCCGCGCTGGCGGCAGTGCGGGAGGACGCGCTCCCACACGCCCCGCGCCGCCACCTTGGCTCCGCACTGCGTGTCCACGATCCCCGGCGTCACCGTCGCCTGCAGCAGACGGTTGTACGTGCGCCCGAGCGCCTCCCGCAGGCGGCTCTCGCGCTGGAGCACCGTCGACGCCTTCAGGTCGCGCGACCCGATGGCGAGGACCGGCGCGGACACGGCCGCGTCGACGACCTTCTCGAAGTGGTCGAGCGGCGTCGACAGGTCGAGGTCGCAGAAGCCGGCGTATGGCGCCCTCGTCGTCGCCAACCCTGCGGCCAGAGCCGCGCCCTTTCCCTCGTGCGGTCGTCGCAACAGGCGGACGGCCAGATCGCCACTGGCAGCGATGAGCTCCTCCACCCGCGCGCAGGTCGAGTCGGTGCTGCCGTCGTCGACGAAGACGAGCTCGCTGCCGCTCGGACGGGCGGCGATGAACTCGACGAGCAGCTTCCCGTACTCGGCCAAGCGCACCTCCTCGTCGAACAGCGGGACGACGAGAGCCAGCGCCGGTGCCGTCACGCGGGCGGCACCAGGAAGAGGGCGACCGTGCGCACGTTCCAGCCCTCGCGCAGCTCGGCGTATCTGGCGAAGCGCTCGCGCCACGAGGGGTCGATGGGCGCGAGGTCGCTGCGGACGATGCGAATGAGCTCGGCGGTGCCGAGCAGCGCGCCCGGATCGCGCAGCACGGGTCCGGCGGATCGCAGCGCCGGGAGCCCGTTGTCCCGCTGCACGCGGCGACCCCGCTCGTTCAGCGGAAGGCCGTGCTCCGCGATGTAACCGGCCACCTCGTCCTCGAGCGAGTCGAGCTCGGCCTTCTCGGCCGTCGAAAGGGCGCGCACCCGGGACACGACCGTCGCGCCGGCCGGAGGCGCGAAGGCGGCGTCGCCCTCGCGTTCGACGAGACGGGGCAGCGGACTGGCGTCGTCGACCAGCCGAGACGTACCGACTTGTCGCGCGAGGACCTCGTCGTTCACCCGGAACTCGATGCCGCGCCGTTGCAGCTCGAGCAGCACGACCGTGCTGTAGGGCTCGGCGAAGCGAAGCCCACGGGGATCGAAGAGGACTTCGTGGACGCTGTCCAGCCGCATGCCGTCGACGAGGGCGCGGGCTGTCGGGATCGACGCCGCGTCGGCGCTCGGTCCGCTGTGGGCGTTCCACGTCGGCATCGCCAGGACGCCGAGCACGACGGCTACGAGCGTCCCCGCCCACGCCGCCATCGGGACACGGGGGAGGACGGCGACGGCGAGAGCGAACGTGGCGAAGATCCCGACCGGCCACAGCCACTTGAACTGGTGGGGGACGATGCCGAGGATCCCGACAGGGAGCATGGCCGTCGTCACCCATGAGCCCACGACCCCGGCGACCGCGACCGTGAGCGCACTGACCGCCGCGCGGTCCTTGAGGGCACGCCTCCACACGATGGCGGCCACCAGCGCGACGACGACGAGGACGAGCGAGGCCGCGGCGACCGCCCGGCCCGGCAGCGGCTCTGGCCCGGGGACGTAGAGCGCTCGTGCCATCGACGGCCGGCCCCAGAACGGTGGGAGCGACAGCACCCACGCCGCCAGGCGGGTGGCCAGCCCCGGACCGATCTTCGTCGCGCCCGACGACGCGTGCGTCGCCAACGTCACGAGGTTGCCCTCGCCCCGCACCTGGTCGACCAGCGGTTGCAGCCAACACGCCGCCCCCACGCCGAAGGCGACCAGGATCGGCCCGACGAGCGTCCGGGATCCCCGGGGTCGGCGCCGCCGCGCCGCCGCCGCCAGACCCACGACGCCGACGAGCGACAGGAGGGGGACGAGGACGGCGTAGCTGAGGTGGCTCTGGACGACGAGGCTCGCCAGTCCCACCGCGATCGGAAGTGCCCACGAGTCACCGTCGACCATCGACCAGACGGCGAACACGAAGGCCAGGAACGGGAAGAGCAGCGCGTGCGGCTGCCACGGATCGAAGAGGAGCTCGCTCCCGAGTGTCCACGCCAACGCGGCCGCCGACGCCATAGACCACGCGGCACCGAGGGCCCCGGCGCGTCGCCAGGCCAGGAAGGCGATGACGGCGATGGCGGCGACGTTGAGCGCTCCGACGCCGACGGCGACGCCCGCCGCAGGATCGATCTTCGCGGGCATCGCCAGGAGGTCGAAAAGCAGTGGACCGGGGTTGTTCAGGTCGGTGCCGACGCTGAGCGACGCCGACGTCCAGGTCCCGAGCAACGGGTGATGCTCGGTCAGGACGTCGCGGGCCCGCAGCGCGAAGAAGGCGTTGTCGCCGATCGGGTACCAGCCCCGCCGGATGGCCCGGAGGGTGGCGACGGCGAACGGCGCGGTCGCGGCCAGCGCGGCGACGGCGACGGGCGCGAGCTCGCGGCGGCGTGACGTCACGAGGGCGTCGTGCCGGGCCGCGCGATGAAGACGGCCGTCGGCAATCCGAGGTCGAGCATCTCCGCCAGCAGGCGCCGCGTCCTCGACGGAACCCGTCGTTGGATCGACGCGCCGAAGAGGTTGCGGTCCACCAGCGGGACGATGTCGTCGAGCCCCTCCGCCTGCAGCTGTCGGATGGCGCGTCCCCGCAACGCCTCGAAGCGCCGGATCTCGGCGGGCGTCCTCGGCTCGACGTCGACGACCTCGACGGTGTCGGGCCGCTGGCGGTACTCGTCGATGTAGGGCCCTGTGGCGAAGTGGACCTCGGCGGTGGCGGTCGCCGGATCGATCGTCCGGTACTTGGTGTTCGGCACCACGAGACCGGAGGTCATGCCGACGGTGAACCCCCGCCGCTCGAGCTCGTTGACGAGTCCGTAGGCCTCCGATCCGATGTGGAGGGCATCCTCCCACGTGATGACGTAGCGCCCCCCGACGCCGTCGGCGGCTCCTACACCAGCGCGCAGTGCGCTCGCCGTCGGGCCGGTGACCGCGCCGAGGGTCGAGGACAGGCGCGGCGCCGGCGGTCGCGCGGCGGTGGCGTCGACGGCGAAGAGGATCGCGGAGACGACGACGGTGGCGGCGAGGGCAGAGGCGGCGAGGCGGGGCAGGCGGGCGTCGCTTCGGATCCGATCGCCGAAGGCCAGGACGACCGTCCAGACGACGGCGACAACCAGCAGGGCCGTGACGCCCCACGCCCAGAGCATCAGGTAGTACCAGAGGTCGCCGAAGATCCGGCTCATCGACACGGCACCCATCAGGAGTCCTGCCGCGACGACGACGTGGAGCCCGAGGACGGGGGCCGAGTCGGTCCGGCGTCGCATCCGCAGCGCCAGCCCGGACGACGCCAGCCAGACGACGAGGAGCGCCAGCCCGGGAACGACCGACCCTTCGGGCTCCGCCGTCGCCGTGACCAGCGACCCGGTGGTGTCGTGTCGGCCCGACGCCAGGCTGGCGACGTCGAGGTGGAGCAGCGCCAGCTCGACGCCCTTGCGCACCCCCACCGGTTCCTCGGGGGGGTTGCTGAAGTGCTCGGCCAACTTCGTCAGGTTGCCGCGCTCCGACGTGACCTGATCGATCAAGGGCGGCGTCCACAGCACCAGTCCGAGGATCAGTGCGAGAGCCGTCCACGCGAGGACCTCGCGGCGCCGTCCGGGGTCGCGCCACCAGTGGAACGCGGCGGCCGAGAGGGCGAGGACGCCGAGTCCCGCGGTCGTGGCGACGTAGGGCACGTGGGTCTGCGCACAGAACGATCCCGCGAACACCGCAACGGGAAGCAGCCTCACGTCGCCGATCACGACCGACCACAGCGCCAGGAGGAACACCACCCACCACAGCAACGGCATGTAGGGGTTCCAAGGTTCGGTCAGCGTCGTCAGCCCGTACCCGCGGGTGAGGACGGCGAGCATGGCGGCGACGCCGAGGACCAACGCCGTCCCCCCTCGACGGCGGGCGATCACCAGGCTCGCGCCCATGGCCACCGAGTGGAGGACGATCGTCCCCGCCTGCAGGGCCCACGCCGACTTCCCGAACAGCCGGTACGCGGGCGCGAGGAGGTAGAAGCTCAGCGGCCCGGGGTGGCTGCCCTGGTCGGCGAGCGTCCGTCCGATGCGACCGGGGAGCCCGATCAGTGGCGTGTGCGCCGTGCCGACGTCGCGGACCCTCAACTCGGTCATCGCCAGATCGAGCACCGGGAACCACGGCGGTCGTCGAAGGGCCGCGAGGCCGATGAGCAGCGGGACGACGAGAGCGGCCAAGCACGCGGCGAGGACGAGCAACGAGGTGTGCCGTTCCTGGTGCGTCGGCGCGGCGGTGCGCACTATCCCAGCCGCTTCAGCACCCCCAGCAGCCCGAGGCGGACGGGCGACTGGTGGTGCGAACCGGTGGCGCCCGCGATCTCGGACCGATGGCGGAGGAACCACTCGTAGGATTCGATGAGCGCCGACGCGTTGCTGTGCACCGGCGTCCAGCCGAGCTCGCTCTGCGCCTTCGACGTGTCGAACCAGAGGGACTCGGCGTACATCAGCCAGTGGTACGGGGCGAACGGCACCTGGCCGAGCCTGGACAGCGTCCGCATCGCGACCTTGGCCGGCGACGCCGGGAGCGATCGCACCATCGACCCGGTGCCGGCGTGATCGACGAGCGCCTCCAGCAGCTGTCGCATCGTGCCGAACTGCGTGGCGCCGATGTTGTAGGTGGTGGCGCCGGGTCGGTCCCCGGCGAGCAGGCACGCGTCGGCCAGGTCGTCGGCGTGGACGAACTGGTAGGTGTTGGCGCCGCCGCCGAGGACGAACACTGGCGCGCCCTCGGCCACGAACTCGAAGAGGATCGCCATGATCCCGAGGCGACCGTGGCCGAGGATCGTTCGCGGCCGGACGACGGTGACGTCGAGTCCCGCGGCTGCGGCCTCGCGGCAGAGGACCTCGGCCTCCAGCTTCGCCCGCCCGTAGGCCTCGAGCGGCTTGCCGGGCGTGTCCTCCGCGACCGGGTTGGCGTCGGGCACGCCGAAGATGGCGCTCGAGGAGGTGTGCACGACCTTGGCCACGTCCGCATCACGAGCCGCCAGCAGCACGTTGGCCGTGCCGAGCACGTTCACCGATTCGAACAGGTCGCGGTCCTTGGCCAGCGGGACGTGGGCGACGTTGTGGAGGACGACGTCCACGCCCTTGCACGCGTCATGGACGGCGTCGCGGTCGCGCACGTCGGCGACGATGGCCTCGACGGGTTCGTCGCGCGGTTCTGGCGCATGGAGGTCGAGCACCTTGACGGTGTCGCCTCGGGCGAGGGCGCGGTCGACGAGGACCGTCCCGAAGTAGCCGGCGCCGCCCGTCACCAGGATCGTCCGACTCACAGTCGCCGCCCGCGCTCGAGGCACCAGCGGATCGACATCCGCATGCCCTCGAGCAGCGCCGTCGGCGGGTCGTACCCGAGGTCGCGGCGCGCGCTCTCGATGTCACAGGCGATCGTGTCCTTGAGCTCGCCGAGGACGTGCAGCGGTTGGACGTAGACGCCCACGGCCTGCAGCACCGTGTCCGCCTTCTCGGCGACCACTCCGGCCAAGCGCGGGAGGCGAGGCTGGGTGCGTCCCGACACGGGGAGGCACTCGAGCTCGAAGGCGTGGCGAACGGTCTCGAACACCTCGCGCATGACGTAGGGCTCCGCGTCCGCGATCCAATAGGCGTTGCCGAGCGCGGCGTCGGCGACCTCCGCCCGCAACAGGCCGTGCACGAGGTTGCCGGTGAACACCATCGACCGGCGGTTGGTCCCGTCCCCGACGAGCGGGAAGCGACCGCGGCGAACCGTCGCCAGCCACTGCGTCTGGCGGGCCGGTTGGAACGGCCCGTAGAACCAGGGCGGCCGGAGGATGACGGCCTCGACGTCCCCCCGCACGTGGCTACGGCGCACGAGCATCTCGGCCTCGAGCTTCGAGCGCCCGTACGCGAGGTACGGGTCGTACGGCGAGTTCTCGGTGAAGCGGTGGTCGTTCGTCGGGTTGGCACCGAAGGGCGAGTTCGACGAGACGTGGAGGAACCGCCCGGCGCCGGCGCGGCGGGCGCGGTCCAAGGCGAGCTGCGTCCCGCCGACGTTGACGTCGTAGAGCTCGCGCGGGTGCTTGCGGGGATGGATGACGGCGGCGGCGTGGAACACCGTCGCGCCCGTCATACCGTCGAAGAGGCGATCGAGGGCGTCGGGGTCGCGGACGTCGCCGATGACGGCCTCCACCGACACGCCTGCGAGCTCGAGCCTCGGTGCCTCATCGGCGTCGTTGACGAGGCACCGGATTCGATCGCGCCCCTCGGCGACGAGGGCCCGGACGAGGTTCTGACCGAGCCACCCTGACGCGCCGGTGACGACGGCGCTCGACGTCGCTTGGCTCATGCGAGGAAGTGCTCGGCGTTGCGCAGCGCGATCGTCATCACACCCGCCTGCGGGTTGACGCCCGGCGCGTCGGGCAACAACGACGCGTCGTTGACGCGGAGGTTCGAGAATCCGTGGACGGCGCCGAAGCTGTCGGTGCCGGTCCTCGACGCGTCGTTCCCCATGCGGATCGACGACGTGAGGTGCACGGTCATGAGGTTCGTGCGCGTGCGGTCGACCGCGTCCCACCAACGCACGAGCTCGTCCGGCCGGTGCACGACGCCCCCACCCTCGACCGACGGGTACAGCTCGGTCGCGCCCGCCGCGAAGAGCAGCTCGCCGAGATGGACGAGCCCCCGCGCCAGGCGGCTCATGTCGCCATCGGTGAGCCGGTAGGTGACGACCGGCGACCGCAGCCAGGGGACGGCCTGCACCCGGCCGGAGGCCTCGCTGCGGATGGCGGCGTAGTACACCGAGACGTTCTCCCACTCGGCGAGAGCCTCGTCATGGGGCTCCGCGGAGTCGGCGAGGGCGAGGGCGACGTGGCCGCGCCGGCTGGCGGACCCGCCGATCGTGAGGTTCGGTGCGAACTCGACGATGCGGTGCATGGGCACGCTGTCGTGGTCGACGGGATGGGGGAACCGCGCCGCGATCTTGATCGTCGGGTGGAGCTTCAGGCCGCCGCCGATCCGCCGCCGGATGCCGCTGCGCTGGAGGAGCGCCGGCGACTGCACCGCGCCGCCGCAAACGAACACGGCATCGGCATCGATCGTCAGGGGCCGGCCGTCGCCGAGCACACACTCGGCGCCGGTGACTCGTCCGGCCGCCTTCCTGAGACGCGTCACGCGACAGTCCGGCAGCACCGTGGCTCCCGCCTCGACGGCGCGGGGGATCTGTGTCCGGCACATCGTCTGCTTGACGCCGGGCAGCGTCCCGTCGTCATAGCGGAAGACGCGCGGGAACTCGACGGATCGCCAGCCGAGCTTCGACGCACCCCGTTGCAGGAGCGATGACGACAACGGTGGCTCGCCCGGGATTTTGGCGACGCACTGCGACGCCTCGACCCGCGCGGCGTAGCGGGCCAGCGCATCCGGGGAGAACTCGTCGATGTCGTAGGTCCTGGCCCACTCCTCGACGAGGTCGTCGGGCAGTCGGTGCCACAGCCCGCTGTTCACCTCGGTGCTGCCGCCGACGCATCTTCCCTCGGCGTAGGCGATCGGCGGTGCCCCGAGAGCCGCCGAGGAGCCATGGTGGCGATACTTGGTGACCATCTCCTCCATCGAGAAGGGCTCGATGGCATCGGGGTCGACCCAAGGGCCCTCCTCGACGACGAGGACCTCCTTGCCCGCGGCGGCCAACGTCGCGGCCGTCGTGGCTCCTCCCGCGCCTGACCCGATGACGAGCACGTCGGTGCTGCGCCGGCTCACGAGGTCGTCAGCTCCTGTTCGGCGAACAGCACCAGCGATCGGAACAAGCGGACGTACTGGCGGATGAGGGAGATCGGGCTCGACTCGAGCATCTCGATCAGCGCCGACATCGACCGCCGCCGCACCTTGGCGAAGGCCGAGAAGGCGATCGACTCGACGACGACGCCGAGGCGGAGGAACTCCGGCATGTCGTCGAGGCTGCCCTCCACGAACGAGGCGATGCCGGCCCGCAACCGGGGCTCCGAGGAGGACGACAGCGCCGCGACGAGCTCGCGCTCGAAGTCGAGCATGGGCGGCGACGATAGTGGCTGGGTGGGGAGGTAACTTCCCGCCGGTGAAGCCCGGCAACGCCCGCCGACTGGCCGCGCCCGGGGTCGTCCTGCTGGCCTGCCTGCTCCCGTTGCCGGCGCTCTGGCGGCTGCCCGGACCTCCGATGGAGGAAGGCTTCATGCTCGTCTTCCCCGAGCTCGTCCTCCACGGTCGGATCCCGAACCGCGACTTCCTGCACCTCTACGGACCGGGCGGGCTCTGGGTGCTGGCGGCGGCCTTCAAGATCTTCGGGACGCTGTTGTCGGTCGAGCGGGCGGTGGGTTTCCTCCAACTCGTCGGGGTGGCGCTCGGCGTGTACGCGGCGGTCAAGCCCTGGGGCCGGTGGTTGGCCGCCGCCGGCGGGGTGGTCACCGCCATCGTCGTCGTCCCGCCGATCGGGTTGACGGCGCTGGCATGGGTGGGCGCTGTCGCCCTCGGGCTGTGGTCGGTCGTCCTCGCCCGGTCGGAACGCCGGGGCGCCGTCGTCGCCAGCGGGTTGTTGGCGGGAACGGCCCTGCTCTATCGCCCCGACCTCGTCGTCGCGGTCGCGCTGTCGGGTCTCGTCGTGCTCCGGGGACTCCCCACGCGGCACCAGCGGATCCGCTACCTCGGCGGCGCCGCCGGTGGCGTGTCGCCTTACCTCGTGCACCTGGCGATGGCGGGTCCGGCCGCCGTGGTCCGGGGCCTGCTCATCGAACCGGTCTTCGAGTTGCGGGGCGGACGAACGCTGCCGCTGCCGCCGTCGTGGGGGCACTTCGACGGGTTCCTCCAGCGAGCCGGACTGTTGAACGAGCCGCCGTGGGGCTTGCCGGCGCCGCCATCACCCGCGCAGCTGAGCTTGTGGCTGGCGCTGCTCCTCGCCGCCAACGCCGCGCTCGTCATCGCCGGCCTCGCCTTGCTGCGACGCGAGGGCACTGCCGATCGCCGGCTGCTGGCGGTCGCGCTGTTCTCGGTCGGCCTCCTGCCGCAGGCGTTGCAGCGCGCCGACTCGACGCACCTCGCATGGGTGAGCTGCGTGCCCTTCGGGCTGCTCCCCGCAGCGCTCGTCGCGATCCTCCGGAACCGGGTCGTCTCCGTGCTCACGCCGTTCCTCGTGATGGTCGCCCTGGTGCCCCACTTCACGCTGCGGACCTACGTCGACGACGTCGCCAAGAGCGCGGGAGCCCGACGGATCGAGTCGGGCGCGATGCGCCGTGGGGACCGGGTCTTCTACTACGGCCGTGGCGACGCGGTGGTGGCCGTGCGCGACCTGTTGGCGGCGATCGACGGCGTCGCCCGAACGGGCGACACGCTGTTCGTCGGGACGGGCGATCTCCGCAAGACGCCCTACAGCGAGGCCTTCCTCTACTACCTCCTGCCGGACCTGCCGCCGGCGACGCGCTACATCGAAATGGATCCGGGGGTCGCCAACGGCGAGCACTCGGGCCTCGCCGACGACCTCGCGGCGGCGGACGTCGTCATCCTCTCGTCGGTTCGCGACGACTGGGTCGAGCCGAACGCCTCGCGCGAGTTCGGCCCCGCGACGCCGAACCAGGTTCTGTCCCGAGACTTCTGTCGGGTCGGCTCGTTCGGGACGGGACTGTTCGGTCGCGGGCTCTACGAGCTCTATACGCGCTGCCGGTAGCGTTCCCGGGTGGAACGGACCCTGATCGTCCTCCCGACGTACGAGGAGGCGTTGAACATCGACGAAGCCCTCCGTCGGGTCCGCGCGGCGGCGCCCCACGTCGACGTCCTCGTGGTGGACGACAACAGTCCCGACGGAACCGCGGACATCGCCCGTTCGGTCGCTGCCGACCTCGGCCAGATCGACGTCGTCGTCCGGGCACGCAAGGACGGCCTCGGCAACGCGTATCGGCACGGGTTCCGGATCGGCTTCGAGCGCGGCTACGAGGTCCTGATGCAGATGGACGCCGACCTGTCGCACGCCGCCGCCGACATCCCCCGGCTTCTCGAGAAGCTCGACCGGGGCGCCGACCTCGTCATCGGATCGCGCTACGTCCCGGGCGGGTCCGTGCCGCATTGGGCGTGGTACCGCCGGGCCATGTCTCGCTATGGGAACCGCTACGCCTGCTTCGTGTTGGGCCTGTCGATCCACGACGCCACCGCGGGATTCCGGGCATACCGGGCCGACACGTTGAAGGCCATCGACGTGTTCTCGACCCGGGCCAAGGGGTACGGGTTCCAGATCGAGACGGCCTACCGGGTTTCGCGGCAGTCGCGTGCGCTGGACGAGGTCCCGATCGTCTTCACCGACCGCATCCGGGGCGCTTCGAAGATGTCCCCGGCGGTCATGAGCGAAGAGATGCTCCTCGTGACCTGGTGGGGCATCCGCGACCGCTTGCTCCCGCAGTTGCGCCGCCGCACGAAGTAGGTCAGTAGGGCCAGTCGCCTTTGCGGAGCTTGGTGACGATCAGAGCCTTCAGGACGACGTTGCGGGCGAACCAGGGCAGCTGCGCCAGCTGCCGTCCGGCGTTCCCGCGGCGGCTCAGCGGCGGGTTGCGACGGTACTCGGCCAGCGAGGCGGAGCGGCCGACGTAGGTGAAGCGGCCGTCGAGCAACAACGACGACAGGATGGCGAGGGTCACGCCGACCGAGCTGAACGAATCGTGGACCAACAGCGTCCCGCCGTCCCGCACGCGCTCGCCCCAACGGCGGATGTCCTCGAGCGCGGGCCGGTACCGATGGGCGCCGTCGATGTAGAGGACGTCGATCTCGCCGGCCACGTCGGCCAGCGCGTCGGACGAGAACGCGCGCAGGTGTCGGACCCGATGGCGCACGCCCGCCGCTTCGAGGTTGGCGACGAACGCGTCGTGGTCGCCCCGCGCGGCATCCGCGAACCCCTCGAGCTCCTGCGGGCCGCGGTCGTTGCCGGCATGCGGGTCGATGGCGACGACCTCGACCCCGGGCGCGGCCGCCGTCGCCAGCACGATCGTCGACCGGCCCTGGAAGCTGCCGATCTCGACGATGGTGGCGGGCGGGCGCAAGGCCGACGAGGCGTCCCACAACCGCCGCGCTTGCGCGTCCGTCATCCATCCCTCGACGGAGGCCACGGCCCCCAACGTGGTGGTGAAGTCCGACGCAGGCACGGCCGTAGGATACGGCGCTTGGAACCGGGTCTCGCCCCCCTCGTCGCCGCATCCGGGCTCCGGCGCGTGCACCTGCTGGCGTGGCGCGACCTCGAGGATGTCGAGGCCGGGGGATCCGAGGTCCATGCCCACGAGATCGCCAAGCGATGGGCCGGCGCCGGGCTCGACGTGACGCTCCGCACGTCCTACGCGCAAGGTCGTGCCACGAGGGTCGAACGTGACGGCTACCGGGTCGTCCGCAAGGCCGGGCGGTACCTCGTCTTCCCCCGCTCGGTGCTGAGCGAGCTCGCGGGCAGGCTCGGGCCTTGGGACGCGGTCGTCGAGATCTGGAACGGCGTCCCCTTCTTCTCGCCGTTGTGGACGGGTCGCAAGCCGTCCATCGTGTTCCTCCACCACGTCCACGCCGAGATGTGGCGCATGGTCATGCCGGAGAACGAGCGGCTGGCGCGTGCCGGCGAGCTCCTCGAGTCCCGCCTCGCGCCGCCGATCTACCGGCGGACGCCGATCGTGACGCTGTCCGAGTCCTCCAAGCGTGAGCTCGTCCGCGACCTCGGCTTCGCCGACGAGAAGGTCACCGTCGTCCGGCCCGGCATCGACGCCCGCTTCACCCCGGGCGGTCGGCGCGCCGAGCAACCGCTCGTCTGCGCGGTCGGCCGACTCGTCCCCGTGAAGCGCTACGACATGCTCATCGAGGCGATGGCGCGAGTGCACGCGCACCACCCTGGCGTCGAGCTGGTGATTGCCGGCGAGGGTTATGAGCGCCAAGCGCTCGAGGAGCTCGTGAAGCGCCTCGGCGCGACGGCGTGGGTCTCGATGCCCGGCCGCCTCGACGACGAAGAGGTGATCGACCTCTATCGCCGGTCGTGGCTCGTCGCCAGCAGCTCCTTGCGCGAGGGGTGGGGGATGACGGTGACCGAGGCGGCGGCGTGCGGGACGCCCGCGGTCGCCACCCGGATCGCCGGCCACGAGGACGCGCTCGTCGACGGCGAGACCGGGCTGCTCGCCGACGCGGGTGACGTCGTCGACCTGGCAGGCAAGATCGACCTCGTCCTCGGCGACGAGGTGCTGCGCAAATCGCTCGCCGAGGCGGCGTTCGAACGGAGCAAGGCCCTGACGTGGGACGCGACGGCGCGGCGGGCGTTCGAGGTCCTGGCTGCCGAGGCGGATCGCCGCACACGCCGTCGATGACGCGACGCGGGTCGATCGCGGCCCACGTCCTCCTGGCGGTGCTGACCTACGTCCCGATCCTCCGGTCCCGGCCCGGCATCGTCGGTGCCGACACGAAGAGCTACCTCTACCTCGACCCTTCCAAGCTCCTCTCGAGAGCGGCGTTCATGTGGGACCCCGACGTCGGCATGGGCACGCTGACCCACCAGACGATCGGCTACTTGTTCCCGATGGGCCCCTGGTACTGGGTCCTCGACGAGCTCTCCGCGGCGGACTGGGTCGCGCAGCGCCTCTGGTTGGCGACGGTGATCTTCGCCGCCGGCGCGGGCGTGCTGTTCCTCGGGCGGACGCTCGCGTGGCGAGGCTCGGCGATCGTCGTCGCGGCGCTCGCCTACATGCTGAGCCCGTACCTCCTCGACTACTCGGCGCGGATCTCGGTGATCCTGCTGCCGTGGGCGGCGCTGCCGTGGATGGTGGGCCTCACCGATCGCGCGCTGCGCCGCGGCGGCTGGCGCCACCCCGCGCTCTTCGCCCTCGTCGTGCTCTGCGTCGGGGGGGTGAACGCCACGGCGCTCGTGTTCGCCGGACTCGGGCCGGTCCTGTGGATCGGATTCGCCTGGCGAGACGTCGGCATCGGTCGTGCCAGCGCGACCGCGCTCAGGATCGGCGGGCTGACGGCACTGCTGTCGGTCTGGTGGGTCATCGGGCTCGCGGTCCAGGGCGGCTACGGCATCCCGATCCTCCGCTACACCGAGACGATCGAGACAGTCGCGCGCACGTCGCTGTCGTCGGAGGTGCTGCGCGGCCTCGGCTACTGGTTCTTCTACGGCAACGACAAGCTCGGACCTTGGATCGAACCGGCCGTCCAATACACGCAGCAGGTCTGGCTGATCCTCGTCGGCTTCGCCGTCCCCTGCCTCGCCCTCGCCGGCGCCGCGGTCCTGCGATGGCGCCATCGGGCGTACGCCATCTCGCTCGTCGTCGTCGGTACCGTCATCGCCGTCGGCGCCCATCCGTACGACGACCCCCCACCCCTCGGAGCGGCCTTCAAGGCACTGGCGTCGACCTCGACCGTCGGCCTCGCACTGCGGAGCACGCCGCGGGCCGTCCCACTCGTCGCCCTCGGGATGGCGCTCCTGCTCGGCGCCTCGCTCACGGCCCTCGCGCGGCGGTTCCCGGTCGCGGGAGCAGTGGCTTCATTGGCGGCGTCGGCGCTCGTGCTCGCGGGGCTGCCGCCGCTCTTCTCCGGCGACCTCGCGGTCGGCGAGCACATCAGTCGCCCCGAGCTCCTCCCGCCGTACTGGCAGGAGGCCGCGGACCACCTCGACGCCGCCGGCGACTCGACGCGCGTCCTCGAGCTCCCCGGGGCCGACTTCGCGTCGTACCGCTGGGGCAACACCATCGACCCGATCACGCCGTACCTCATGGACCGGCCGTACGTCGCCCGCGAGCTCATCCCCTACGGCACCCCGGGCACGCCCGATCTCCTCAACGCCTTCGACCGTCGGCTGCAGGAGGGCGTGTTCGAACCGTCCGCGTTGGCACCGATCGCTCGCCTGATGCGCGCCGGCGACGTCGTCCTGCGCAACGACCTCCTCTTCGAGCGCTACCGCACGCCGCGGCCACGCGTCCTCCTCGATCAGCTCACGCCGCGGCCCGAGGGTGTCGGCGAGCCGACCGCGTTCGGCCCCCCGTCTGCGACCCACCCCGCAGGACCGGTGCCGCGGGTCGACGAGCTCGAGCTCGCCGTAGCGGCCGCCATCGCCGACCCCCCTCCAGTCGTCGACTTCCCGATCCACAGCGTCCCGAGGATCGTGGGCGCCGCGCCCGCCGGTCGCAGCCTCCTCGTCGCCGGTGACGGTGAGGGCTTGGTCGACCTCGCTGCCGCGGGCCTCCTCGACGGCGCGGGCCCCATCCGTTACGCCGCCTCGCTCACGTCGACGTCGGCGTGGGACAGCGCCCTCTCGGACTCTGGTCAGCTCGTCCTCACCGACACCAACCGCAAACGGGCCCGTCGGTGGGGGACCGTGCGCGAGAACACCGGTTACACCGAGCCCGCCGATCACGCGCCGCTGCGAGACGACCCGACCGACGCCCGCCTCGAGGTCTTCCCGAAGCAGACCACCGCGGACCAGACGGTGGTGCAGCTGCGCGGCGTCCGCGCCGTGCGGGCCACGCGGTACGGCAACCCCGTCTCGTACACGCCGGAGGACCGGCCGGCCAACGCCCTCGACGGGGATGTGTCCACTGCGTGGCGGGTCGGCGCCTTCGCCGACGTCGCGGGTGAGAGGCTCCGGGTCGACCTCACCGCGCCCGTCGAGGCCTCCGCGGTGACGATCGTGCAGCCCCTCACCGGCCCGCGCAACCGCGTCATCACCAAGGTGACGCTTCGCTTCGACGGCGGCCATCCCGTGGACGTCGACCTCGGCCCGGCGTCGCTCACGGCCGCCGGCCAGCAGGTCACCTTCGCGTCACGGCGCTTCCGCTCCATCGAGGTCGAGGTGCTCGAGACCAACGTCGGCCGCCGTCCGAAGTACGACGGTCAGAGCGGCGTCGGCATCGCCGAGCTGCGCGTCGGCGACGTCCACGTCGACGAGGTCGTGCGGCTCCCGACGGACCTGCTGGCGCGGGCGGGTGCACGCGCCGCCGCCCATCCGCTGTCGGTCGTGCTGACGCGCCAACGCAGCAACCCCGCCGACCCTGCCCGCACCGACGAGGAGCCGTCGCTGGTGCGTACGTTCGAGCTGACGTCGCCCCGTCCGTTCGTCCTCGAAGGATCGGCGCGCCTCGCAGCGACGACCGCCGACGACGCCATCGACCGGTTCCTCGGGGTCACGGGACCGATCGCGCGGTCGGACGCGCGCCTCCCCGGCGACCTGGACGCCCGCGCCTCGGCGGCCATCGACGGCGATCCGGGCACGGCGTGGAGCCCCGGGCTCCTCGACCAGGTCGGGCACTGGCTCGAGGTCGAGTCGCCGACATCGCAGACCTACGACCACCTCGACCTGCAGGTCGTCGCCGACGGCCGCCACTCCGTCCCGAAGCGCATCCGCATCGAGGTCGATGACGAGGACGCGCGCTTCGTCGAGCTGCCCG
Source organism: Acidimicrobiales bacterium (assembly GCA_035525495.1). Lineage (GTDB taxonomy): Bacteria > Actinomycetota > Acidimicrobiia > Acidimicrobiales > CADCTF01 > DATLED01. The sequence goes on from DATLED010000005.1 coordinate 50,162, forward strand.
CGATCGCCGACGACGCGTCGAGGCGCGGTGCGACCGCGACCGTGTCGGCGACCTTCGAGCCGGTCACCGGTCGGCGCGTGCGTGTGACCATCGAGGACGTACGTCGCGTCACGACCCCGGACTTCTTCAGCGGCGACCCGCTCGACCTGCCGGTCGCCATCGCCGAGCTCGGCTTGCCGAACCTGCGGGTCTCCGCCCCGTCGCCGACGACGGCCCTCGACCTCCCGTGTCGCGACGACCTCGTGACCGTCGACGGGCGACCGTTCCCGGTGCGCCTCCGCGGAGAGGTGCTGGCCGCCGCATCCCGCAGTCCCCTCCGGATCGAGGCGTGCGGGGTGTCTGGGGGACTCGACCTCGCCGTCGGGGATCACGAGGTCCGCACGGCGCACGGGACGGCCACGGGCATCGACGTCGACCGGCTCGTCCTCCGTTCCGAGCCGACGACGGCGGCGACGACCGCGTCGGTGCCCGCCGACCCGCCGCGCCTCGGTGTCGAGACCGTCGGTCGCACCGGCTTCGACGTCGCGGTCGCCGCCGGTGGCCGGCAGCCCTTCTGGCTCGTGCTCGGCCAGAGCCACAGCGTCGGCTGGCACGCGACGGTCGCCGGAAAGGACCTCGGTCCACCGGCGCTCGTCGACGGCTACGCGAACGCCTGGCGCATCGACGCGAACGGCGAAGCGCTCGAGGTGCGCCTCCGCTGGACGCCGCAGGAGCGGGTCTGGGTGGGCTTGGCCGTCTCCGCCACTGGCCTCCTGTTCTGCCTGTTGCTCCTCCTCGTCAGCTTCCTCCGCTCCGGCACCCGCCCGCTTGGGCGTTCCCGGCGAGATCCCGTCGTGCGCTCCGCGTTGGGCGAGCGGTGCCGGGCGCCGGAGCTGGCGCCGCCGCCGCGTCCCCACCCGTGGGCGCCGCTCGTCGTGCTCGTCGTGTTCGGCAGCGCCGCGGGTCCGGTCGTCGGGACCGTCGCCGCCGCAGTCACGCTGCTCGCCGTCGTCGTCGTGGCCGCCCGGTGGCTGGTGGCCCTCGGCGCGGCGGCCACCCTTGCCGCGGCCGGCGCGTACGTCGCCTTCCAGCAGCACCGCTACGGGTACCCCCCCGACTTCGCCTGGCCGGTCAACGTCGAGCGGGCCGCCGACCTCGCGTGGGTCGGCGTCGCCCTCCTGGCCGGTTCCGCGCTGAACCACGCCGAGCGGGCCCCTGCGATCGCAATCGAACCGTAATGAAGGGGGTAGAGTGCCGGCGAGTTGTGACTGGCGTCACAACTCCGGGACCGTTCCGCAGGGGCCGGCCCGTCGAAGCCCAGGAGATGCATCTGTGAGTTCCGGAACCCGAACGCAAGGGTCTCCGCTGGCGAAGCTGCTGGTGGTCCTTGCCCTGGTCTCTCTCGTCGCCGCGGCATGCGGTGGTGGGAAGGACAAGAATGCGAGCGACAGCGGCGAAGGCGGCATCGTCAAGCCCGACGAGAGCGCCGATCGCGAGGGCACCCCGACGCCCGGCGGCACGATGACCATCGGAGTCGAAGCCGAGACCGCCGGTTGGCAGCCGTGCGTCGACTCACCGTCGGAGTCCGGGACCATGGTGTTCCTGGCGGTCTACGACCAGCTGATGGCTCGCGCCGACGACGGCAAGGTCCAGCCCTGGCTGGCCGAGTCTCTGACCCCTTCGGCGGACAAGCTGTCGTGGACGCTGAAGCTGCGCTCGAACGTCAAGTTCCACGACGGGACGCCGCTGGACTCCGCCGCGCTGAAGTCGAACTTCGACGCCAACAAGGCCGACGCCTCCCGCTGCGCCTCGGCGTTGAAGCCGGTCTCCGGCATGGAGGTCGTCGACCCGCTCACCGTCAAGTACACGCTCTCGGCGCCCTACGGCCCCTTCCCGGAGCTGTTGACCGGCACGGCGGGCATGCCGTTCTCGCCGGCCAACGCCGCCGCCAAGGGCAAGGACGTGTCGTCGAACCCCGTCGGCACCGGCCCGTTCGTCTTCAAGTCGTGGGAACGCGACTCCAAGCTCACCCTCGAGAAGAACCCGAACTACTGGCAGAAGGATCTTCCGTACCTCGACTCCGTGATCGTCAAGCCGATCCCGGACGAGGACGCTCGCCTCGCGTCGCTGAGCACGGGTGAGATCGACGTGGGCTTCACCCTCCGGCAGGAGTACGTGGGCCGCGCCCGCGAGCAGGGCGACGCCATCAAGCGCTACGAGTTCGTCGGCAACAACTCCGGCTCGTCGATCTTCAACGTGAAGCGTCCGCCGGTCGACGACAAGCGCGTCCGCCAGGCCTTCGCCTTCGCACAGAACCAGGACCAGCTGGTCGAGGTCCTCGGCGGCAAGGGCATCACGCCGGCGTCGAGCCAGTTCTTCTCGAAGGACTCGCCGTGGTACTCGGAGAAGGTCGCCAAGGGCTACAAGCAGAACAACCCGACCGAAGCCAAGAAGCTGCTCGACGCCTACAAGGCCGATCCCGCCCGGTCGGACGGCAAGAAGCCAGGCGATCCGGTGCACATCCAGTTCAACTGCCCGCCGGACCCCACGCTCATCGCCTACGCGCAGGCCGTCCAGCAGATGGAGAGCAAGGTCGGCTTCGAGGTCGAGCTCAAGCAGGTCGAGCAGGCCACCCACATCAACAACGCCGTGGGCAAGCCGCCGTACACCGACGCCGACTACATGATCAACTGCTGGCGCCTCGGTGGCCAGGGTGACCCGGACGGCGTCCTCTTCAACCAGTACGGCGTCCCTGACGGCAACGCCGCCAACGTCACCAACTACAACAACCCCGAGGTCCAGGCCCTCCTGAAGACCGCTCGCGAGAGCGACGACTTCAAGACCCGCTACGACGCCTACGAGAAGATCGGCCTGATCTTCGACGAGGACGTCCCGCACACCTGGACGGGCTCCACGGCGGCTTCGGTGTACGCCAAGCCGACCTACAAGGGCCTCACCACCTGGAAGTTCCCCGACGGCAAGGCCAAGGGGAAGTTCGAGCAGGCCGTGGTCCGGTTTGGCCAGGTCTGGGTCGGCAAGTAGCCACCCCTTCCCACAGCTAGAACGTCACTGCACCTCGAGGAATTGGAGTCCGGTCGGCACCATGCGTCAGATCCTGCGCAAGCTCGTCACGTTGGTGCCGACCGTCCTCCTCGTTTCCGCTCTGACCTTCTTCCTCACGAGCCTCCTGCCGGGGGACCCGGCGCTCCAGGTCCTCGGGAGCGACAATCCCTCGCAGGAGGCGATCGAGGCGGTGCGCCACGACCTCGGCCTCGACCGGCCGTTGCCGATTCGCTACCTCAGCTACCTGGGTGACATCTCCCACGGCGACTTCGGCCGGTCCTACCGGACCCGCCAACCCGTGCTCGAGGCCATCCGTGAGCGCCTGCCCGTCACGCTCGAGATCGGCCTCGTCTCGCTGATCGTGGCGCTGTTGGCGGCGGTGCCCCTCGGCGTGCTCAGCGCCTATCGCGCCAACACCGCGGTCGACCGCGGCATCTCGACGGCCAGCTTCGGGTTGCTCTCGGTGCCGAACTTCATGGTCGCGCTCATCCTGTTGTACGTCTTCGCCGTCTACCTTGGTCTCTTCCCAGCCACCGGATGGACGCGGTTGACCGACGACCCCGTGCAGAACCTGCGCCGGGTCGTCCTCCCCGCGACCGCCCTCGGCATCGGGTCGCTCGCGACCTACACGCGTCTCCTGCGCAGCGACATGATCGCGACGCTGCAGGAGGACTTCGTCTCGATGGCCCGGGCCAAGGGCCTGCCCACGTGGCGCATCCTGTTCCGCCACGCGCTCCGCCCCTCCTCGTTCTCGTTGCTCACCCTCGTCGGTCTCCAGATCGGCGGGATCGTCGGGGGCGCTGTCATCGTCGAGCAGTTCTTCGCCCTCCCTGGGGTAGGACGGCTCCTGTTCGACTCGATCACCCAGCGCGACCTCGTGATGGTGCAGGGCGTCGTGCTGTTCCTTGCCCTCGCCACCGTCTTCGCCAACTTCGCTGTCGACCTCCTCTACAGCGTCCTCGACCCCAGGATCCGCCGTGGCTCAAGCGCCGCCTGACGCCGACTCCGACTCGCCGGCCAACCCCGATCGCCCGACCGAACCCGAGATCGTCAACGCCAGCGGCGCGCTGGCCGTCGACACGGCTTCGGCGGGGGTCTCGATCCCGGCCGCCAAGAAGAAGCGCCCCCGGGTCTTCTACTGGCTCGCGGTGTTCTGGCTCGGCCTCGTGGTGTTCTGCGCGCTCTTCGCCAACCTCCTGCCGGTGAAGGACCCCAACGCCCAGGACATCCTCATCCGGCTCCAGCCCCCGGGCCCCGGCGGGATCCTCGGGTCCGACGACCTCGGCCGCGACATCCTCGCCCGCCTCGTCTTCGGGGCCCGCGTGTCGTTGATCGTCTCGCTCACCGCCGTCATCCTCGGGTCGGTGGCCGGGGGGTTCCTCGGCCTCACCGTCGGCTTCTTCCGCGGGTGGTACGAGCGCATCGTCATGTCGATCGTCGACGTCGTGCTGGCGTTCCCGGCGCTGGTGCTGCTGCTTGCGCTCGTGGCCTACGTCGGCCAGAGCCTCCCGACGATCGCCTTCGTGGTCGGGTTCCTCGCCATCCCGCTCTACACCCGGGTCGCCCGAGCGACGACGCTCGCCGTCTCGCAGCGGGAGTACGTGCTGGCGGCGCGGGCGATGGGCGCGACGAACCGGCGGATCCTGTTCAAGGAGCTGCTCCCGAACGTCGCCCTCCCGATCGCCGCCTTCGGTCTCGTCGCTCTCGGCGCGGTGATCGTGGTCGAGGGGTCCCTCGCCTTCCTCGGCCTGTCGGTGAAGTTCCCGACCGCCACGTGGGGCTCGATGATCGCCGCCGGCAAGATCCACATCCGGCGGGCGCCGCACCTCGCGCTGATCCCGTCGCTGGCCATGTTCCTCACCGTGCTGTCGATCAACTACGTCGGGGACAAGCTCCGCCAGCAGTTCGACGTGCGCGAGTCGTCGCTATGAGCGAGCTCGCGAGCGAGTCATCGGCACAGGAGGCACGGTGACCGCCGCCCGTCGCGACGCCCGTCGCCACCGCCGGACGGTCGAGTCGATGCAACAACCGGACGACAGCCGTCCGCCCGGGGAGGCGGCGCTGCTCGATGTGCAGGACCTGCGGACCTACTTCCGCACGCCGCGCGGCACCGTCAAAGCCGTCGACGGCGTCAGCTTCGACCTCGATCGCGGGAAGACGATCGGCATCGTCGGCGAGTCCGGCTCGGGCAAGACCGTGCTGTCGCGCTCGATCATGGGCCTGCTGCCGCGGTCGACGACGTTCCACCCGACGGGCAAGGTGCTCTTCGACGACAAGAACCTCCTGACGCTGCCGCCACGTGAGATGCGCGACATCTGGGGCGAGGAGGTGGCGATGGTCTTCCAGGACCCGATGACCTCGCTCAACCCGGTCGTGAAGATCGGGCGCCAGATCACCGAAGGTCTGCAGCACCACCTCCACATGTCGAGGGGCGACGCCAAGCAGGCGGCGATCGCGCTGCTCACGTCGGTCGGCATCCCGGAGCCGATCCGCCGGCTCAACCAGTACCCGCACGAGCTGTCCGGTGGCATGCGCCAGCGGGTGACGATCGCCATCGCGTTGGCCTGCGGCCCGCGCCTGCTGATGGCGGACGAGCCGACGACGGCCCTCGACGTGACCGTCCAGGCCCAGATCCTCGACCTCCTGCAGAAGCAACAGCGGGAGCGGTTCATGGCCATGGTCCTCGTCACCCACGACCTCGGCGTCGTCGCCGGCCGCACCGACGAGATCATCGTGATGTACGCGGGTCGCGTCGTCGAGAAGGCGCAGACCTACGACCTCTTCCACGACATGAAGCATCCGTACACCGAGGCCCTGCTGAAGTCGATCCCGCGGGTCACGAACCCGAGCCACACCCGCTTGCAGGCCATCGGTGGCCGCCCGCCCGACCTCGTGAACCTTCCCGTGGGCTGCAAGTTCGCAGCGCGCTGCCCCTACGTCCAGGACAGGTGCCGCGAGGAGGAGCCGCCGCTGCTGGCGGCGTCCGATCCCGGCCACGAGTACCGCTGCTGGTTCCCCGTGGGGACTCCCGAGGGCATGGAAGCCCTGAAGAAGAACATCCGCGAGGGCAAGGTCCCGGGTCAGGACAACCCCGTGGTCGACGCCATCCCGCCCGACGTCCTCGAAGCTCTGGAGAACAACTGACCCCATGGCCGGCACCGGTTCGGCGCACCTGCGCGCCAACGCACTCCTCCGCGTCGAAGACCTCGTCGTCGAGTTCCCGGCGGGCGGCGGCAAGAAGGTCAACGCCGTCTCCGGCATCAGTCTCGACCTCGTCGAGGGGGAGACGCTGGGCCTCGTCGGCGAGTCCGGCTGTGGCAAGTCCACGACGGGCCGGGCGATCATGCAGCTGCCGTCGCCGACGTCCGGCCAGGTGCTCTTCGAGGGCAAGGACCTCGTGAAGCTCGAGGGCGAGGAGCTGCGCCGCACCCGCACGCGGCTGCAGATGATCTTCCAGGACCCGATCTCGTCGCTGAACCCGCGTCGCAAGATCAAGGACATCGTCGGCGAGCCCCTCGAGATCTGGGGCGGCGACCGGTCGAAGGTCACCGAGGTGCTCGAGGCCGTCGGCATGGATCCCGAGACCGTCGGCGACCGGCGCGCCCATCAGTTCTCCGGCGGCCAGTGCCAGCGCATCTCGATCGCGCGGTCGCTGGTGCTCGAGCCAAAGGTGATCATCTGCGACGAGCCGGTGTCCGCCCTCGACGTGTCCGTGCAGGCGCAGATCCTGAACCTGCTCGAGGACATGAAGGTCCGCTACCAGCTGACGCTCGTGTTCATCGCCCACGACCTCGCCGTCGTGAAGAACATCTCGGACCGCGTCGCGGTGATGTACCTCGGGAAGCTGTGCGAGGTCGCCCCGGCGGACGATCTCTACGACTCGCCGCACCACCCGTACACGGCGGCGCTGCTGGCATCGATCCCCGAACCGAACCCCGAGGTCCGTCCGTCGGCGGCGGGGTTGAAGGGCGAGCTGCCCTCGCCGATCGACCCGCCGTCGGGGTGCCGCTTCCGCACCCGCTGCCCCCGGGCGCAGGAGCGCTGCGCCGCGGAGGAGCCGATCATGCGCGCCATCCCCGGCGAGGACGACCACTTCGTCGCCTGCCACTTCCCCCTCGCCGCCCCAGAAGCGCCCCCCCAACCCTGACCCACGATGCGGCGGTAGGTTCGGCGGGGTGAAGACCTACAAGTTGATCATCGCTGCGCTGGTGTGCGGGGTGGCGATCCTGGTGGCCTTCGCCGCACAGGTTCTCGTCGCGCGGTAGGCCGCGTAGGCTCCGTCGCATGGCAGAAGAGTTCGACGTGGTCGTCATCGGAGGCGGCCCCGGGGGCTACGCCGCTGCGCTCTACGGCGCCGGTGCCGGCCTCAACATCGCCGTCGTCGAGAAGGACAAGGTCGGGGGCACGTGCCTCCACCGCGGCTGCATCCCGGCCAAGGAGTTCCTCGAGACGGCCAGCGTGTACCGACACGTGAGCGGGTCCAAGGAGTTCGGTATCAGCGCCGAGGCGCCCACGATCGACTTCTCGGTCAGCCAGGCCCGCAAGCAGAAGGTCGTCGACGGGCTCTGGAGGGGGCTCGAGGGCCTGATGAAGCGGCGCAAGATCACGACCGTCCACGGGACGGGCCAGTTGGCGCCCGGGCACACCGTCAAGGTCAGCGACGGCACCGAGCTCAAGGGCAAGCACCTCGTGCTCGCGGCGGGGTCCGTCCCGAAGACGATCCCCGGCTTCGACCTCGACGGCCGCTACGTGCTGACCTCGGACGAGTTCCTGATGCTCGACAAGCTGCCGGCGACGGCGGTCGTCATCGGCGGCGGCGCCATCGGTTGCGAGTTCGCCTCGACGATGGCCGACCTCGGCGTCAAGGTGACGATCCTCGAGGCGATGCCCAAGGTGCTCCCCGGCTGTGATCGGGAGGTGGCGGACGTCGTCGTGAAGTCGTTCAAGAAGCGGGGCATCGACATCCGCACCGGCGTCCAGGTCAAGGGCCACACGCCGGGCGACACCGGAACGACCGTCGAGTTCGGCGAGGGCGAGTCGGTGACCGTCGACGTCATCGTCGTGTCCGTGGGGCGGAAGCCGCTGACGGACGGACTGCTGCTGGACGGCACCGGCGTCGAGGTCGACGAGCGCGGCTACCTGCCGGTCGATGGCGCCATGCGAACCGCGGCCGACGGCGTGTTCGCCGTGGGGGACGTCGTTTCGATCGCCAGCGGTGTCCATCCGGCGCTGGCGCACGTCGGGTTCGCCGAGGGCATCAACGTCATCAAGACGATCCTCGGCGAGTCGCCGTTGCCGATCGACTACACCAAGGTGCCCTGGTGCATCTACTCCCATCCCGAGGTCGCGTTCGCGGGCCTGTCCGAGGAGGCGGCAGTGGAGGCCGGGTACGAGGTCGTCGTCAAGAAGGACCCGTTCATCGGCAACGGCCGCGCGCTGATCCTGGGCGAGCCGGAGGGGCTGGTGAAGGTGATCGCCGCCAAGGATGGGGACGGTCGCGCGGGGGTCATCCTCGGGGTCCACATGGTGGGGCCGTGGGTCACCGAGCAACTGGGCCAGGGGTACCTGGCCGTCAACTGGGAAGCCACCGTCGACGAGGTGGCGGCGTTCATCCAGCCCCACCCGACGCTCTCCGAGGTCTTCGGCGAGACGGTGCTGGCCCTCACGGGGAGAGGACTCCATACCTGATGATCGACCGAACCTGGCCACGGATTCCGGCCTGCTGCTCATCGAGAAGAGAGGCACGATCCGATGATCCTCGACGTGTCCATGCGTCCCGGGGCCGAAATCCCGTGGCCAGGTAGGGCCGGTCATGGCTGACATCACGATGCCGCAGCTCGGCGAGACCGTCACCGAGGGAACGATCACCAAGTGGTTGAAGAACGTCGGTGATCGGATCGAGGAGGACGAGGTTATCTACGAGGTGTCGACCGACAAGGTCGACAGCGAGGTGCCATCACCGGTCTCGGGGTTCCTGACCGAGATCAAGGTGCCCGAGGGGGAGACGGCCGAGGTCGGCGCCGTGCTCGCGGTCGTGGCCGATGCGCCGCCCTCCGGAGGCGGCGGCGACGCCGGTGCCGAAGACGACGTCGACGGGACCGGGGCCGTGGCCGGGGGAACGGAGATCGCCGGCGAGAGGCCCGCCGCCGACGGCGCCCCCGACGGTGGCGCCGGGGGCGATCCTGAGCCTGCCGCAGGCTCGGACGTGCCGAGCGCGCCGCCCGCGCCGCCCGCGCCCGCGCCGCTCGCGCCCGCGCCGCTCGACGACGCCGACGCGCCCGCAGCCAACGGGGACGGGAGCGGCAACGAGCGGGGACGCGTGCTGTCGCCGGTCGTGCGCAGGCTCATCGCCGAGCACGACCTCGACGTCGCGTCGCTCGCCGGCACCGGCGCCGGCGGACGCATCACTCGCGCCGACGTCCTCGCCGTCATCGACGACGGCGCGGCAACCTCAGCGGCGGCCAGGACGGACGACGCCCCGGTCCCCGGGGCGCCGGCATCCGCTTCGCCGCTCCCGACGCCGACGCCGGCGCCCGCGGCCGCCGCCGTGAAGCCGGCACCCGCGGCCGCCGCCGTGAAGCCGGGCGAGCGGGACGAGGTGGTTCCCTTCAGCAACATCCGGCGTCGCACCGCCGAGCACATGGTGCGCAGCCTCGGCACGTCGGCCCACACCCTCGTGGTGATCGAGGTCGACTACGAGAACGTCGACAAGGTCCGCACTGCCGCCAAGGAGCAGTTCAGGACGGAGGAGGGGACGAGCCTCACGTACCTCCCGTTCATCGCGCGGGCCCTCGTCGACGCCATCCGCGAGTTCCCTCACGTGAACGCCAGTGTCGGCAACGACGAGCTCATCGTGCATCGCTACGTCAACCTCGGCATCGCCGTCGACATGGACTACCAGGGGTTGATCGTGCCGGTCGTGCACGACGCCGAGACGAAGCGCTTGCGGGCGCTTGCACGCGAGATCGCCGACCTCGGCCGCCGCGCCAAGGCGAAGAAACTCGGTGCCGACGAGATCGCCGGCGGCACGTTCACCATCACCAACGCCGGCGGCTACGGCACCCTGATCACCGGCCCGATCATCAACCAGCCGCAGGTGGCCATCCTGTCGACGGACGGCGTGAAGCCGCGGCCCGTCGCCATCGCCCTTCCCGGTGGTGGCTACGGCCTCGCCGTCCACCCGGTCGGCAACCTCGCCATCTCCTTCGATCACCGGGCTTACGACGGCGCGTACGCATCTGCGTTCCTGGCCCGCCTGAAGGAGATCCTCGAGACCCGCGACTGGACCTCCGAGCTGAGTTGATCAGGTGACGCTGCGGATCCGCTGGCTCGGGCGCGTCCGGTACGCCGACGCGCACGCGCTGCAGCGAGCGTTGTTCCAGCGGTCGCCCGACGACCACCTGCTGCTGCTCGAGCACCCGCACGTCTACACGTTGGGCGTGCGGGCGAAGGGCGAGCACGTCCTCGTCGATCCCGCGTCGGTCGGTGCCGAGCTCATCAAGACGGACCGCGGAGGCGACGTCACCTACCACGGCCCGGGGCAGCTCGTCGGGTACCCGATCGTGTCCGTGCCGATGGGTCCGGAGGCGACACCGCGCTACGTCCACGACGTCGAGCAGCTCGTCATCGACGCGCTCGCCGACGTCGGACTGCCGGGCGCCGGCCGGCTCGACGGCTATCCCGGCGTCTGGATCGGCGGGCGCAAGATCTGCGCCATCGGCGTGCGGCTGTCGCGTGGTCGCTCGATGCACGGGTTCGCGCTCAACGTCGATCCGGACCTGTCGATGTTCGGCCACATCGTCCCGTGCGGGATCCCGGACAAGGCCGTGACGTCGCTGGCCGCCGAGGGCGTGGACGTCACCATGCACGAGGTCGTCGATGCCGTCGCCGCGCGTGCTTCGGTGCGGTGGGGGGCCGACGGTGTCGATCGGGCCGACGTCGCCTGGCACGTTCGTCCCGAGGACCTTTCGCCTTTCTCGCGCGGCCAGGGCGCGGGAGGGGCACCGGTGCGGCTGCTGGGGCGGCTGGCGTCGGCGGGGGTCGATGCGACAACGTCGCTGGCGATCAGCGAGCGCAAGCCGGAGTGGTTGCGCGTCAAGGCGAACATGGGTCCGGAGTACCGGTCGTTGCAGCGGACCATGCGGACCGGCGGACTCGTCACCGTCTGCGAAGAGGCGGGCTGCCCGAACATCCACGACTGCTGGAACGACGGCACGGCGACGTTCATGATCAACGGCGAGCGGTGCACGCGCGCCTGCGGGTTCTGCCTCGTGGACACCCGCCACCCGACGGCGTTGGACGCGACCGAGCCCCAGCGGGTCGCGGAGGCCGTGTGTTCGATGGCGTTGGACCACGCCGTCGTCACCGCCGTCGCGCGGGACGACCTCGCGGACGGGGGTGCGGCGGCGTTCGTCGAGACGATCGCCGCCATCCGCCGCCGCCGTCCGGGGTGTGCCGTCGAGGTGCTGATCCCGGACTGCAAGGGCGACGCCGCGTCGTTGGCGACGATCTTCGATGCCCGGCCCGACGTGTTGAACCACAACGTGGAGACCGTCGCCCGGTTGCAACGGGCCGTCCGGCCGTCGGCCTCCTACGCACGCTCCCTCTCGGTGCTCGGCCGAGCGGCCGAAGCCCGCCTCGTCGTGAAGTCGGGGATCATCGTCGGGATGGGCGAGACCGAGGCCGAGGTCGTGTCCGCGCTGGCGGACCTCCGATCCGTCGGGGTCGACATCGTCACCATCGGCCAGTACCTCCGCCCGACCGCCAACCACCTCCCCGTCGCCCGCTGGTGGACCCCCGACGAGTTCGAGTCGATGCGCATCGTGGGCGAGGCCATGGGATTCCGCCACGTCCAGTCCTCGCCCCTGACGCGCTCCAGCTACCACGCCAAGCAGGCCGCCTCGCTCCCGTAGCCTGACCGCATGACCGCCGAACGGCTCGAACGGGTCCGCAACCGCATGGCCAAGGTCGGTGTCGATGCCCTCCTCCTCAGCCTCGGCGCAGACCTGCCGTGGCTCACCGGATACGGGGCCATGCCTCTCGAAAGACTCACGATGCTCGTCGTCACCGAGGACGGCGACCAGGCGACCCTCGTCGTCCCGCGGCTCGAGGCGCCCCGGGTCGAGGAGCAGCCCGATGTGTTCACGGTCCGTCCGTGGGACGAGACCGACGACCCCGTCGCCATCGTCGCCGGACTCGTCGGCCACCGCCGCAGCCTCGCCATCAGCGACCGGGCGTGGGCCACGTTCCTCATCGGCCTCCAGCACGAGATCCAAGGCGCCACATGGCACCGCAGCAGCCTCGTGACCTCGCCGCTCCGAGCCGTAAAGGACGACGCCGAGATCGCCGCGCTGCGCGCCGCCGCGCAGGCGGCCGACCGCGTCGCTGCCCAACTCCTCGCCGGCGACATCCGCCTCATCGGACGGACCGAGGCGCAGGTCAGCGCCGACCTCGGTCGGCGTCTGCGGGCCGAGGGCCACGACAAGGTCAACTTCGCCATCGTCGGGAGCGGACCCAACGCCGCCAGCCCCCACCACGAGCCCGGCGACCGCACGATCAACGCGGGCGAGGCGATCGTCTGCGACTTCGGCGGCACGATGGACGGCTACTGCTCGGACATCACCCGCACGATCTTCACCGGCGAGCCGCCCCAGGAGTTCCGCGAGCTCTACGACGTCCTCCAGGGCGCGCAGGCCGCGGCCGTCGCCGCGGCCACCATCGGCACGACGTGCGAGGCCGTCGATGCCGCCGCCCGCGGCCGGATCACCGATGCCGGCTACGGCGAGCACTTCATCCACCGCACCGGCCACGGCATCGGCCTCGAGGAGCACGAGGACCCCTACCTCGTCTCCGGCAACACCGAGCCCCTCGAGGTCGGTCACGCCTTCTCCATCGAGCCCGGCATCTACCTCGCCGGAAGGTTCGGCGCCCGCATCGAGGACATCGTCGTCGCCGACGCATCGGGTCCCGATGCCCTGAACACCGCCGACCACGACCTGCACGTCGTCGAGGCCTGAGGTGGATCTCGGCATCGACGGACGCGTCGCCCTCGTCACCGCATCGTCGAAGGGACTCGGACGAGCGAGCGCCATCGCCCTCGCCCGGGAAGGGTGCAAGGTCGTCATCACCGCTCGGGGCGAGGAGGCGCTGAGCGCCACCGCGCAGGACATCGAAGACCTCGGCGGCGACGTCTTCGCCATCGTCGACGACGTCACCGAGCCCGAGGCCCCGGCGCGGCTGGTCGCCTCGACCGTCGAGCACTTCGGGTCGATCGACATCGTCGTCGGCAACGCAGGCGGGCCGGCGCCCGGCCGCGCCCTCGACGCCACCGACGACGACATCGCCTCGGCCATCAACGCCAACCTGACGACGTCGGTTCGCCTGGCCAGGGAAGCAGTTCCGCACATGCGACGCTCCGGATGGGGTCGCATCTGCTTCATCACGTCGTCGTCGATCAAGCAGCCCATCCCGACGCTCGCGATGTCGAACACGGCCCGAACCGGACTCTGGGCGTGGGCCAAGACCGCGGCTCAGGACCTCATCGGTGACGGCATCACCGTGAACCTCGCCTGCCCCGGTTCGCACGACACCGACCGGATGAAGGCCCTCGTCGCCAGTGGCGCCTTCCAGGGACGCCTCGGCGATCCCGCCGACTTCGGGTCCGTCGTGGCCTTCCTCTGCTCGGAGCCGGCCAGGTTCGTCAGCGGCACCGCCTTGCAGGTGGATGGTGCCGGCGTCGTCGGCCTGCTCTGACGGACCGCCTTCCTGTTCTGGGCGTGCGCGACGACCGCACCGGTCGACGAACACACCCAGAAACATCTGACAGGGTTGTCGGCGCATGATCCGCCTCGACGCCGCCACCGTGTTGTTGCAGTGGGCCGTCGGCGGACTGCTGTTCCTCTGGGTGACGACCCGGCGGCGCGAGGTCGGGCTCGGGTATGGCTGGCTGCTGCGGGGCGTGTTCGGCGTGTTGGCGATCGGCGCCGTGGCGGCGGGGCGGATCGGCGACGCCGTGGTCGTGCGCGATGTGGCCGCCGTCGGGGTCGTGGTGGCGTCGGCGGTGGCCCTGGCCGTCTCGGTCGTTCGCCGGCGCGCCGGCGTGCGGGGCCAGCGTGAGGTCGAGGAGCGGCGTTCGGCGCGGGTGGCCGCCATGACCGGGATCGACAGGAAGGTGCTCGCGCGTGACGTCGAGGCCACCGAGTTCCCGCCCTGGATGGACCTGGTCGCGCCGGCGGTCGGCGCCGTCGGACTGGTCGCCGCCGGCGTGGCCTCGGCGGGCGCGGCGGCCGATGCGGGCGAAGTGGTCGTGGCCGTGCTGCGGACGTCGGTCGGCGCCGCCTTCCTGGGCGCCGTGACCGACGCGATGCTGTTGGGGCACTGGTACCTCGTGCAACCGGGCCTCGCCCGTGGGCCGCTCAACGAGCTCAACCGCTGGCTCGCCTTGATCTGGCCGTTCGAGGTGGCGGCGCTGCTGCTGCCGACCGGGATGCTCTCGGTGCTCTCGGGAACGGTCGACGACGGCTACGGAGGCTTGCTCGGTTGGTTCTGGATCGCCTGCGCGGTGACGACGATCGTGCTGACGCTCGTCACCGCCGCCGCGCTGAAGGAGCGCGCTTACTCCGCCGTGATGGCGGCGACCGGTCTGCTCTACCTGGCGATCCTCACCGCCTTCGGCACCGACCTGGTGGCGAGAGCCGTCCTGTCCGGCTGACCTCGACGGCGGAGGGCCCCACGGCGCAGAGCGGGACCGAGAACTACGCGACGAAGTACTTGGCCTGGGGGTGGGGGACGATGATGGCGGAGGTCGTCTGCTCCGGGTGGTACTGGTACGACGTCTCCTCTGACACCTCGACGCCGATGCGGGCCGCGTCCAACAGCGTGGCGACCTTCTCGTTGTCCTCGAGGTCGGGGCAGGCCGGGTAGCCCCACGAGTAGCGGCCACCCCGATACTGCTGCTTGAACAGGCCGGACAACGACGGCCCATCCTCGGAGGCGAACCCCCACTCCTCCCGGATGCGCCGATGCCAGAGCTCGGCGAGCGCCTCGGTCATCTCGACACCGAGCCCGTGCAGGAACAGGTAGTCCTGGTACCGGTCGGCCTCCTTGAACGCCGCCGCCGCCTCGGTCACCGCCTCGCCCATCGTCACGATGTGGAACGCCGCGTAGTCGACGGCCTCACCCTCAGCGGGACGGAAGAAGTCGGCGATGCACAGGTACGGCTCGACGATCTGGCGGGGGTACGTGAACCGGCACGACTCGACCGAGCGGCTCGCGTCGGAGAACACGACCAGGTCGTCGCCGTCGGAGCCGACGGCGAAGTAGCCGTAGACGACCTGGGGCACCAACACTCCCGAAGCACGCGCCGCCGCCAGCTGCTCGCGGAGCACCGAGCGGATGCGGACCTTGAAGTCGCCGTCGGACTCGCCTCGAGCCTTGTCGGGCCGGAATCCCCATTGCGTCCGGAACAGCGCGGTCTCGTTCAGGTATGACGCGATGTCGTCCATCGACACACCCTTCACGACCTTGGTGCCGAGGAACGGCGGCTCGAAGACGAGCGCGTCGAGCGCCACCTCGGGCGACCGGAACGGCAACGTGGCCGGGTCGATGGCTGCCCGCTCGGTGGCGACGCGATCGGCACGCGACATGCGGTCCGACTCGGCGATCGCCCGCCCGAAGGCGGCGTCGACCTCGCCGGACTTCTTCAGCTCCATCAGCCGGTCCATCGTCCGCAACCCCTCGAACGCGTCCTTGCCGTAGAAGACCCGGCCCTCGTACACCGTCCGCAGATCGCGCTCGACGTAGGTCCGCGTCAACGCCGCGCCGCCCAACAGCACCGGCACCTCCGCCGACAACGCCCGAGCGTTGAGCTCCTCGAGGTTCTCTCGCATGATCAGCGTCGACTTCACCAACAGCCCCGACATCCCGATGGCGTCGGCACCGACCTCCAAGGCCTTCTCGATCATCTCGGTCACCGCGACCTTGATGCCGAGGTTGTGCACCGTGTAGCCGTTGTTCGTCAGGATGATGTCGACGAGGTTCTTGCCGATGTCGTGGACGTCACCCTTCACCGTGGCCAGCACCAGCGTGCCCTTGCCGCCTTGGTCGGCCTTCTCCATGTGCGGCTCGAGATACCGAACGGCCGCCTTCATCGTCTCGGCGGACTGCAGCACGAACGGAAGCTGCATCTGCCCCGACCCGAACAGCTCGCCGACGACCTTCATCCCGGACAGCAGGTCGTCGTTGACGACGGACAGCGCCGTGCGGCCGGATGCCAAGGCCTCCGCCAGGTCGTCGTCGAGCCCTTCGCGATCTCCGTCGATGATCCGCTGCTTCAGCCGCTCCTCGACCGGCCACCCCGACCGGTCCTCCTTCGTCGACACCGCGGCCGATGACACGCCTTCGAAGGCCCGCAACAGCTCCTGCAACGGGTCGTACCCGGTGGCTGGGTCGCGCCGGTCGTAGATGAGGTCGAGACAGATCTTCACGTGCTCGGGATCGATGCGGTTCAGCGGCAGGATGCGGGCGGCGTGGACGATCGCGGCGTCGAGGCCTGCTTCCTGGCACTCGTGCAGGTAGACCGAGTTCAGGACGTGGCGAGCCGCGGGCGAGAGGCCGAAGGAGATGTTCGACAGTCCGAGGATCGTCTTGGCTCCCGGCAGCGACGCCTTGATCGCCCTGATCCCCTCGAGCGTCTCGATGCCGTCCCGCCGCGACTCCTCGATACCCGTTGCCAACGTGAGCGCGAGCGGATCGAACAAGAGATCCTCCGGGGCGATCCCGTAGTCGCTCACCGCGAGCTCGTAGATCTGGCGAGCCGCCCGCAGCTTCCACTCGGCGTCACGCGCCTGGCCCTGCTCGTCGATGCACGTGCACACGACGGCGGCGCCGTAGTCCCGCGCCATCGAGAGGAAGCGGTCGAGTCGCGTGCCCGGACCCGCGCCGTCCTCGAGGTTGACCGAGTTCAGGACCGCTTTGCCGCCGATCCACTGCAGCCCCGCCTCGATCACCGGAGCCTCGGTCGAGTCGAGCATCACCGGGATCGTCACCTGGGTGGCGAATCGTGAGGCCAGCTCGTCCATCGCCCGGACGCCGTCCTCGCCCACGTAGTCGACGCAGAGGTCGACGACGTGCGAGCCCTCGCCGACCGCGTCCTGCGCCATGCGCACGCACGCGTCCCACTCCTCGTCGAGCATCAGCTCGCGGAACTTCCTGGAACCGTTGGCGTTCGTCCGTTCGCCGACCGCGAGGTACGACGGCGTCTGGTCGTACGACGTGTGGGAGTACAACGACGCCAGTCCGGGATCATCGGAGGGCGAGCGCTCTCCCGGCGTCAGGTCGCGGCACCGCTCGACGACGACAGCCAGGTGCTCCGGGGTGGTCCCGCAGCACCCGCCGACGACCGACACGCCGAGCTCGGTGATGAAGCGGGCGTGGAACTCGGCGAGCTGGTCGGGCGTGAGGTCGTAGTGCATCTTTCCCTCGACCACCGTCGGGAGACCCGCGTTGGGCAGGCACGCCACCGGCAGCGTCGAGTGCGAGGCCAGGTGCCGGAGGTGCTCGCTCATCTCGCGTGGACCGGTCGCGCAGTTCACGCCGATGACGTCGGGACGCATGGCGAGCAGGGCCGTGCAAGCGGCGGAGATCTCGGTCCCGACGAGCATCCGCCCGGTGTTCTCCATCGTCACCTGGACCTGGATCGGGACCTCTCGGCCGACGGCCGACATCGCGCGGCGGCAGGCGATGATCCCCGCCTTGGCGCCGAGCAGGTCGTACTGCGTCTCCACGAGGAGGACGTCGACGCCGCCCTCGATCAGGCCTCGGGCCTGCACCTCGTACGCGTCGCGCAGGTCGGCGAACGAGATGTGGCGCAGCGTCGGCATCTTCGTCCCCGGCCCCATCGAGCCCGACACCCACCGGCCCGGATAGCCGGACGCGACCTCGCGGGCGATGCGGGCCGCGGCGACGTTGATCTCGTGGGCGCGGTCGCCGAGCCCGTACTCGTTCAAAGGGACCGCGAAGGCGCCGAACGTCGCCGTCTCGACCACGTCCACCCCGACGGCGAAGAAGGCGTCGTGCATCTCGGCGACGAGATCGGGCCTCGTCAGAACGAGCATCTCGTTGCAACCCTCGAGCGCCGCACCGCCGAAGTCGTCGGCGCCGAGGTCCTTGCCCTGCATGTAGGTCCCGAAGGCGCCGTCGTAGACGACGACGCGCTCGCGGGCGGCCTCGAGGAAGGTGCTGGGCATGCCGAAAGTCTACGGGGGTGCCGCCCCAACCCCTCTACGGTTTGCGAACGTGTTGTTGCCCTCGTTCTGCGGCGCCGCGTCGCGACGGAGCCCGAAGTGTTGACCGCGAGACGGATCTCCAAGTCGTACGGGACGTCCGTGGTGCTCACCGAGGTCGACGTCAGCGTCGGGCCCCGCAGCCGCATCGGTCTCGTCGGACCCAACGGCATCGGGAAGTCGACGCTGCTGCGGATCCTGGCCGGTCTCGAGGAACCGGACGAGGGGATCGTCGAACGCACGCCCCGCACGCTCGAGGTCGGCTGGCTCCCGCAAGAGGTCGAGGCGGCACCCGAGGAGACGTTGCGGCACTATCTGGCCCGCCGCACCGGCGTCGCCGCCGCCGAGGGCGAGCTCGAGCACTGGACCTCGCTGCTCGGGACCGATCCCACCGACGCCATCGAGCCGTACACCGAGGCGCTCGAGCGGTTCATGGTCCTGGGCGGCGACGACTTCGAAGCGCGGGCCGGGGAGGTGTGCGCCGACGTCGGCCTCCCGGCGGACCGCCTCGACGTCCCGATGACCGACCTGTCCGGTGGGCAACAGGCGCGCGCCGCGTTGGCGGCGATCCTGCTGTCCCGCTTCGATGTCTTCCTCCTCGACGAGCCGACGAACAACCTCGACTTCGCCGGCCTCGATCGCCTCGAGCGCTTTCTCGACGGGCTGCCGGGCGGCGTCATCGTCGTCTCTCACGACCGCGCCTTCCTCGACCGGACGGTGACCCGCGTCCTCGAGCTCCAGGAAGAGAGCCACCGCGCCGTCGAGTACGCGGGCGGATGGAGCGACTACGTCTCGCAACGTGAGCTCGCGCGCTCGCAGCAGTACGAGGCGTTCGATCGCTACAAGGCCGAGCGGAGCCGGCTGACCGACCGCATCAAGGAACAGCGCCAGTGGGCCGTCAGCGGGGTCAACAAGGAGAAGAAGAAGGGGGACCGCGACAAGATGGCGCGGGACTTCCGCATCAACCGGACGGAGAAGCAGGCGTCGAAGGTGCGCATCAGCGAGAAGGCGCTGGCCAACCTCGAGAGCGTCGAGAAGCCGTGGGAGGGATGGCGTCTCCAGTTGCAGTTCGCGCCGGACGCCCGGAGTGGCGACGTCGTGGCCCGGCTCCGCGGAGCGGTGGTGCAGCGGGGCGCGTTCACGCTGGGACCGATCGACCTCGAGATCGCGTGGCAGGAGCGGCTGGCGATCGTCGGCCCGAACGGCGGCGGCAAGACGACACTCCTCAAGACGCTGCTGGGGGAGCTGCCCCTGGCGAGCGGGGAGCGCTTCCTCGGTCCGGGGGTGAAGGTCGGGACGATGGACCAGGCGCGCGGGCTGTTCGCCGGGGACGGGCCCGTGCTGGCCACGTTCATGGAAGCGGCGAACCTCCCCGAGCTCAGCGAAGCCCGGTCGCTGCTCGCCAAGTTCGGACTGACGTCCGAGCACGTCGACCGCCCCGGCGGCCGGCTGTCGCCAGGCGAGCGGAGCCGGGCGACGCTGGCGACGCTGATGGCGACGGGCGTCAACTGCCTCGTGTTGGACGAACCCACCAACCACCTCGACCTCGCGGCCATCGAGGAGCTCGAACGGGCCCTCGACGGCTACGAAGGGACGCTGCTGCTCGTCACCCACGACCGCCGGCTCCTCGACGCGGTCGCCGTCACCCGCACGATCGAAATCCAGGCCGGACGCCTCGTCGATGGCGGGCTCCGCCGGTGAAGCTGACTCCACCCGCGCTCCGGATGCTCGCTGGCGCTCCCGACGCCGGCCTCACGGAGCGGGGGCCGCACGTAGTGTCGGTGGCGTGAGCTTCTACACCCGCAAGGGTGACGACGGCATGACCGGTCTGTACTTCGGTGGCCGCGTCCGGAAGGATGCGGATCCACCCGAGGCCTACGGCGCCGTCGACGAGGCGCAGGCCTTTCTCGGGCTGGCGAGGGCCGAAGCCGACCCGGGGAGCGAGCTCGACGAGCTCCTGTTGCACCTGGAGCGCGACCTCTACGTCCTCATGGCCGAGCTGGCCACGTTGCCCGACAACCGCCGCAAGCTCGAGGCCGGCGTCACGCTCGTCACGCCGCGGATGCTCGCCGCCGTCGAGGCCAAGACCGACGAGCTGTCGCAGCGGTTCACGATGCCGAGCGAGTTCGTCCTCCCCGGCCAGAACCGTGTGTCGGCCCTCCTCGAGGTCGCCCGAACCGTCATCCGCCGAGCCGAGCGCCGTTCGCTGTCCGTCGCGGCCGCGGACTCGTCCGTGATCCCGTACCTCAATCGCCTCTCCAGCCTGTTGTGGGCCATGGCCCGGTGGCAGGAGGGCGGCGCCGTCCCCGCCAAGCCGAAGGAGCAGTAGGCATGCCGATCACCTTCACCAGCTCCCGCGACGTCCCCGGCGATGCCGCCGTGCTCGCCGTCCCCGTGTTGGCGGGACGGGTCGTTCCCGCCGGCAGCCAGGTCGAGCTCGACCTGCCGTTCCTCGAGGGCCGTGACTTCGAGGGGAAGCTCGGGCAGACCCAGCCCCTGCTCGCCGACGACGGCACCACGATCCTCGCTGTCGGGCTCGGTGATCCCGACGAGCTCGACCTCGACGCGTTCCGGCGCGCCGGTGCCGCCGTCGCCAAGGGCGCGTGGAAGGCGGCCTCGGTCGCGGTGGCGCTGCTCGACGCCACGCCCGCGGCGATGGACCGGGGCAAGGCGGCCCAGGCCTTGGCCGAGGGCATCGTCCTCGGCGCCCACCAGTTCACGACCTACAAGTCGACGACCAAGCCGTCGGCCACCGAGACCGTCACCGTCGTCGGGCGCAGCGGCGGTGCTGTCGTGCAGAAGGGCCTCGACCGCGGCGCGCGGATCGGCGCCGCCGTCGTGCTGTGCCGCGACCTCGTGAACGCGCCCGCGCGCGACATGACACCGCGGCATCTCGAGGCGGTCGCTCGCCAGGTCGCGGAGGAGAACGGCCTCGTCATCAACGTCATGGACGAGATCGCCATCGCCAGCGAGGGCCTCGGCGGGCTCGGTGGGGTCGCCGCCGGATCCGACGAGCCGCCGCGCCTCATCGAGCTCGCCTACGACCCGCCGGGGGCGAAGGCCACGATCGTCCTCGTCGGCAAGGGCATCACCTTCGACTCCGGCGGTCTCTCGTTGAAGTCCGGCGAGGGGATGATGACGATGAAGTGCGACATGGGCGGCGCCGCGGCCGTGATCTCCGCCATGTCGGCGATGCCGGCGATCGCGCCCAAGGTCCGTGTCGTCGGGTTGGCGGCGTGCACCGAGAACCTTCCGAGCGGCAAGGCGATCAAGCCCGGTGACGTGTTGAAGATCCGCAACGGCAAGACGGTCGAGGTGCTGAACACCGACGCCGAGGGTCGGCTCGTCCTCGCCGATGCGTTGTCCCTCGCCGTCGAGTCCAAGCCCGACGCCATCATCGACCTGGCGACGCTGACCGGCGCATGCATCGTCGCTCTCGGACGCGAGATCGCCGGACTCATGGGCAACGACGCCGACCTCATCGCCCAGGTGTCCGCCGCGAGCGAACGGGCCGGCGAGCCGACCTGGGAGCTTCCGCTCCCGAAGCGCTACCGCAAGCACATCGACTCCGACGTCGCCGACATCAAGAACATCGGCGCGGCCGGTGCGGCGGGGACGCTGTCGGCTGGGCTGTTCCTCCAGGAGTTCGTCGGCGATCGTCCGTGGGTGCACCTCGACATCGCCGGGCCGGCGTTCCGGTCAGACGGTGAGGACGGCTACCTCGCCAAGGGTGGGACCGGGTTCGGCGTCCGCACGCTCCTCGAGCTCGTCGGTTCCTACCGCAAGCCCGGGCGCACGTCGGCGGCGGCCGGCCGCTGACCGAACCGGTGCCAGCGGTCGATCCGGAGCCGGGGTCGGACGCGTGCCGATGACGGACGTGGCGCAGGCGGCGGCAATCGTGCTCGCGGCGGTGTTCGCGTGGGCGGCGGTCACGAAGCTGCGGACTCAGGCGGAGACGGCGGCGTCGTTCCGGGGATTGCTGCTGCCGGTACCCACCGCGTTGGCTCGCGGCCTGCCGTTGATCGAGCTCGGGGTCGCCGCGGGCCTCGTCGTGGCGCCATCGCCCGCGTCGTGGATGGCGCTGGCGCTGTTGGCGGCGTTCTCGATCGTGATCGTCCGCGCCATCGTCGCGGGCTCGACCGTCCCATGCGCCTGCTTCGGCGGCGGCGCCTCCCGGGGTGATGCCCGTCCGTTGTCGACGATCGAGCTCGTGCGCAACGCCGGCCTCGGCGGCCTCGCCGTCGTGGCCTCGGGGGCGGGCAGCGGTCGGGTCGGGTGGCCGGCGCGGCCCGCGCTGGTGATCGTCACGGTCGTCGTCGCCCTCGGCCGGGTCGTCTTCGCCGTCGCCGACCGCCGGCGACGCGGTCGCGTCCGCTCGGCGTCAGTGGGCGGCGGGTGACGACGGCGGGACGTAGCGGTCGCGTGCCGCCTGGACCGCCGCTTCGGCTTCGACCCGTCCCTGCCAGTCGCTGATCTCGGTGCCCTTGCCGGGCTCGAGCGCCTTGTACACCTCGAAGAAGTGGGCGATCTCGTCGAGCAGGTGGGGCTGCAGGTCGCCGAGGTCCTCGACGTTCTGCCAGCGCGGATCCGTATGGGGCACGGTGAGCACCTTCGCGTCCGGCCCCGCTTCGTCGCTCATCCAGAAGACGCCGACGGGGCGGGCGAGGACGTGGCAGCCGGGGAACGTCGGCTCGTCGAGGAGGACCATCGCGTCGAGCGGATCGCCGTCCTCCCCGAGCGTGTGGGGGAAGAAGCCGTAGTCGGCCGGATACATCGTCGCCGTGAAGAGCGTGCGGTCGAGCCAGGGCTCTCCGGTGGCGTGGTCGATCTCGTACTTGTTGCGCGACCCCTTGGGGATCTCGACGATGACCTCCACCTCCACGCGCGGCGAACCTAGTTCCGGGGAAGGCGGTGCGTCCGTGGCGTGGGGTTGCGCGCGTCGGGAGTGGGCTGATACAACATGAAAGACATTGGAAGTCGTAGCTCCGTGTTCTTCGGCACTTCCCCCGATCGATCACTCCCACGATGCGTGGAGGCTCCCGCATGCGCTCGGCACCCGTCCTCGTCCCTCTCGACACCCTCACCGTCCTGCCCTGGCCCGACCAGGTCATCGACGCCCTCGGCCACCACCCGTGCTCGCCCTACGTCGAGAGCTTCTGGCTCGGCGTGCTCGGCCCGTCGACGACGTTCCTCCTGCGCCATCTCGTCACCTCCCTCGAGGCGTCGCCCGACGGCGTCGACCTCGAGCTCGCCGTCACGGCGCGACGCCTCGGCCTCGGCGACAAGGGCGGACGGCACTCCCCGTTCATGCGCAGCCTCGCCCGCCTCGTGCAGTTCGAGCTGGCCGAGCTCGAGGACGACGCGACGCTGCTGGTGCGCCGTCGTGTCCCGCCGCTCAACCGACGCCAGGTGACGCGGTTGCCCGAGCTGCTCCAGACGGCCCACCTGCAATGGCAGGAGCAGCAGCTCCGGACGCCACCGCTCGAGACGATGCGCCGCCGCGCCCGCCAGCTGGCGCTGACCTATCTCGAGACCGGCCTCGACGCCGACGAGACCGAGCGCCAGCTCTGGCGGCTCGACTACCACCCGTCGATCGCCCACGAATCCACCCGATGGGCCCTGGAGCGGCGAGAGGTTGCCTCGGACGGGGAGCTGCGGGTGCGCTGAGCGCCGGCGCCGGCTCCCCGAGCGGCCGGCGACCGGCTCGTGCATACTGCGTGAACGGCAGGTGAACGGCTGCGGGAGCCGGCGTGCCGAGGAGGCGGGCAATGACCACCATCGAGCGTCCGGACACCGAACCGCTCGGCTTCGAGCCGCCCGGGCCGGGATCGTGGCAGTTGGACACGATCCACACGCCGAAGCCGGTGACCCGCTCCGCCCAGGAGATCGTGCCGCCGGCACTCGGAGCCGGGTTCGCCCAGACGCTCGAGCGCTACGGACTGCCGCTGAAGGCGTTCCTGGCAGCGACCGTGAACGGGTTCTCGTACGGCCAGATGGCGCCGATCGACCCGTCGGAGTTCGGCGTTCGGGCGCAGACGGCCGAGGAGGCCCTGGCCACGAAGCGCTGGCGACAGGATCTGGCGCGTTGGGACACCGAGCTCAAGCCCGAGGCCATCCGGCTGCACCGCCGACTGGCAGCGGTCGATCTCGACGAGGTGACGATCGACGACCTCGTGCAGCACCTCGACGCCTGCCGCGACCACTGGTCGGCCATGCTGACCCAACACCACTACTTCAACGGTGCGGCCATCGTCCCGCTCGGCGACTTCCTGGCCTTCACCGAGGAGGCCACCGGGCTCCCGGCGAGCACGCTGCTGCAGCTCTTCGCGGGCGCCTCCCCCGTCTCCCGGGGCGACTGTCCCGAGGTGCGGGCCGCCGTCGCCGCCATCGACGACGACGAGGCGGCCGAGCGGATGCTCGCTTCGTCGGCCCCGCCGGAGGAGGTCCTCGAGCAGCTCCAGGGTGGCGGGGTCGCGCCGGCGACGGCGGCCGCCGTGCGCGAGTGGCTCGCTCTGGTCGGCCATCGACTGCTCGATGGGTTCGACGTCCAATACCCCTGCGCCATCGAGCGCCCGGCCGTGCTCGTCTCCGCCCTCAGGTCGTCGCGCGGCCAGCAGCCAACGGTCGACGTCAGTGGTCGGCTGGCCGAGGTGAGGGGCCACGTGGCGCCAGACGACGTGGAGGAGTTCGACCTCCGTTACGCCGAGGCGCTCGCGACGTACCGGCTGCGGGACGAGCGCGGCATCTACAGCGAGATCGGCGCCATCGGCCTGATGCGCCAGGCCATGCTGGCCGCGGGACGCCGGCTGGTCGAGTCCGGCCTCGTCGCCGATGCCGAGCTCGCGGTCGATGCGACGGTCGGCGAGTTGCAGGCGTTGCTCACCGGGGGAGCGGGGCCCGACGCCGGCGAGCTCGACCGCCGGCGGCAGTACCGGACCTCCCGCACCATCGCCGATGCCCCACCGTTGCTGGGCGATCCGCCGTCGCCGCCCCCGCCCTTGGAGATGCTGCCGCCCGCGATGGGTCGGATCACGCGGGCGATGTTCACGTTCATGGCCAACATGGGGCCGCCGGCATCGACGTCATCCGACAAGGGACGGTTGGAAGGCATCCCCGCCCACCCCGGCGTGCACGAGGGTCGAGCCCGGGTGGTGCACCAGACCGACGACCTGGCCCGTTTCGAGGAGGGGGACGTCCTGGTGGCCATCACGACCGCCGAGTCCTTCAACCTCGCGCTTTCGCTCGCCTCGGCCGTGGTCACCGACCAGGGGGGCCTGCTCTCCCACGCCGCCATCCTGGCCCGGGAGTACGGCATCCCGGCGGTGGTCGGGACGGGAGGCGCCACCCATCTGATCAGCGACGGCGACTGGCTGCGGGTCGACGGCACGACCGGGACGGTCACGTGGTGACCCGAGTCGGCGACGGCCCGACATCCCGGACCGTCGTTGCCCGAGTGTCGTCCCGCTGACAGACTTCGCGAAACGGACGCGGGAGGCTGGGCTCATGTTCGAATCGATCGTGGTGGGCACGGATGGGTCGGAGACGGCGAGCGAGGCAGTGCGCAAGGCGGTCGAGCTCGCCCAGCTCTGCGGTCCCGCGGCCCGTCTGCACGTGGTCTCCGCCTACAAGACGCTCGAGAGCATGTACCTGGCCCCGGAGGTGGTGTCCGCCAACCTCACCGGGCTCATCGACCCGAGGGGCGAGGCCCAGGGTGTGGTCGACGAAGCCGCCGCCAAGGTTCGGGCCGAGGGGGTCGAGGTCGACACCTACGTCTGGCCGGGCGACGCCGCTTCGGCCATCCTCGACGTGGCCGAGACGGCCAAGGCCGACGTCATCGTCGTGGGCAATCGCGGCATGGGCGGGGTGGCCCGCTTCCTCCTCGGCAGCGTGCCGAACAAGGTGGCCCACCACGCCCCCTGCACCGTCCTCATCGTGCGGACGTGTTGACCACCGAGTCCTCTGCCGACGAGGTGGAGCGGCCAGGAAGCTCTGGCGGCATCGCGGCGCACGACCGGCCACACTGAGCAACAGCCCGTGAAGAACGGGTGACCAACGGGGGGCGGGCCATGGCGGAGACGGCGGAGCACGACCAGCAGACGCAGGACGAGCAGGTGGAGCTGGTCTTCGAACCACCAGGGCCGGGGAGCTGGACCGTCGACAAGGGCCACTTCCCGTACCCGTACACCAAGTTCCACGCCGACGTCATGCCCGGCGCCCTGTGGGAAGGATTCCGCGAAACGTTCGCCGGCTACGGGATCCCCGCCGAGGGCATGCGCGCGCAGTTCGTCAACGGGTTCTCCTACGGCCAGGTGGTCCCGGTCGATCCTGCCGAGCTCGGCGCCCGCGCCGCCGCGGCGGAGGAAGCGCTGGCCACCAGGCGCTGGCGCCTCGACCTCCAGCGGTGGGACGACGAGGCGAAGCCGGCAGCGATCGCCCGCCATCGTGAGCTCGCCGAGGTCGACGTCGACGCCATCGTCACCACCGAGCTGATCCGGCACCTCCGGGACTGCCACGACCACACCGTCGCCATGATCGTGCAACACCACCGCTTCAACGGCGCGGCCATGATCCCGCTCGGCGATCTCCTGGCATCGGTCCTCGAGTGGACGGGGGGTTCGGTCGCTGCGCCCGAGGTCATGGCGCTGCTCGCGGGCGCCTCTCCCATCTCGCGCGGCGAGTGCCCGGAGCGGCGCGCCGTTCTCGACGCCATCGCTGCGGACACCCGAGCCACGACACTGCTGGACGACGACGCCGCCGACCCCGCCGAGCTCCTCGACGCCCTTCGCAGCGAGCAGCAGGTGGACCCGCCGACCGCCGAGGCCGTCCACGACTGGCTCACCCTCGTCGGACACCGCATCCTCGACGGCTTCGACGTCAATCAGCCGCGCGCCATCGAACGACCGGCCGTCCTCCTGTCAAGCCTCCGCCACGCCCGCGCAGCGGCTGAACCGCCGGAGCCGGACCCGTCGGCCGTGCGGGACCGGATCCCGCCCGAGCACCGCGACGCCTTCGACGAGCGCCTCGCGGAAGCCCGACTGACCTACCGCCTGCGCGACGAGCGCGGCATCTACAGCGACGCCACCGCCCTCGGGATCATGCGCCGCGCCATGCTCGCCGCCGGGTCCCGACTCGCCAGCATCGGACTGCTGGCGTCGTCGGAGCTGGCCGTCGACGCGAGTGTCGACGAGCTCGTCGCCCTGTTGGACGACCATCCGGCCGCACCGACGTCCGAGGAGCTGCGCGCCCGGGCCCGCTTCCGCCTCACCCACGGCATCGACGAGATACCGCCCGTCCTCGGCGATCCGCCCTCGCCCCCTCCCCCGATCGAGCTGTTCCCGCCGGCGATGGCTCGCACGACGCGAGCGCTCCTCGCGACGTCCGCCTCGATGAAGGCGCCCGACGAGCAGGCCGACGATCACCGCAAGCTGCACGGCGTCGCCGCCAGCCCCGGGCGCCACGCCGGCACCGCCCGCATCGTCCACAGCATCGACGACCTCGAACGCGTCGGGGACGGCGACGTCATCGTGACCATCACCACGACCGAGGCGTTCAACCTGGCGATGGCCTGCGCGGCTGCGGTCGTCACCGACCACGGCGGGCTCCTCGGCCACGCCGCCATCACGGCGCGCGAGTTCGGGATCCCGGCGGTCGTCGGGACGCAGCGGGCGACCTCGATGATCGCCGAGGGGACCCTGGTGACCGTCGACGGGACGAACGGCGAGGTGTCCTGGTAGCCGCTCATCCGGAGGAGCGCCGCGCCCTCGCGCTCGCGGTGGTGACGGGCGCCCTCATCCCACTCAACTCGACGATGTTGGCGGTGGCGCTGCGCACGATCGCCGACGACCTCCACGTCGGGCGCGGTCGCGCCGCCGTCCTCGTCACCGCCTACCTGGTGGCGATGCTCGTCTGCCAGCCGGTGGCAGGACGGATCGGCGACCGGTTCGGGACGCGCCGCGTCCTCGCCGTCGCCACCGTCGGATTCGGGATCGCCTCCGTCGGCGCCGCCTTCTCGCCGACCTTCGCGGTGCTGCTCGTCGGGCGGTGCGCGCAGGCCCTGTTCGGTGCCGCCCTCAGCCCCAACACGCAGGCGCTGCTCCGGGCGACGGTGGCCCCGGGACGGCGGGGCCGCACCTTCGGGATCGTCGGCACCGGGGTCGGCGTGGGCGCGGCGCTCGGGCCGGTGCTCGGCGGGTTCCTCGCCGACAGCGTCGGGTGGCGGGGCATCTTCGCTGTCAACCTCCCGCTGGCCGCCCTCGCCCTCGCGCTCCTGGCGCGCACGTCCGCGAAGCGCGGGGTCGCCGAGGCCGTTGCCGACGAACGACCGAGACGGCTGTCGCTCGAGCTCCTCGGCTCGCGTTCGTTCCGGGCGTCGTGCATCACGCAGGCGACGAGCAACTACGCGCTCTACACCGTCCTGCTCGTCCTGCCGTTGCTGCTCGCCGACAAGGGATGGGCGGGCGCCGGCGTCGGGCTGGCCACGTCGGGTCTCACCGTCGGGATGCTGGTCCTGGGACCCCTCGGCGGGTTGCTCGGCGATCGTCGCCGCCGGACGGTCCCGATCCTGCTCGGCCTCGCCGTCCTCTTCGTGGGCTGTGTGATCCTCGCTCTCGGGACGGCCCGCACCGCGCTCGTCGTCGGCGGCCCCCTCGTGATGGGCGTGGGCATGGGCTTGTCGGGCGCCAGCCTCCAGGCGGCGGCCCTCGAGTCGGTCCGCCAGGAGGTCTCCGGATCGGCGGCCGGGCTGTTCTCCGCCAGCCGCTACGTCGGCAGCATCACCGCCAGCGTCGCCATCAGCGCCACGGACGTCTCCGGCATCGCCGACGCCCATCCCGTCCTCGTCGCCACCGTCGTGGCCACGGCGCTGGCCGTCGTCGCCGGGCGCCGCATCGACCCCCGCGTCGGGACGATCGACCCGGGCACGACGAGCGCGACAATCGAATCATGATCCCCGACGACGCCGTCGCCGTCGCCGCCGACCTCGTCGGCCGCTCCGACCGCGTCGTCGTGCTCGCCGGCGCGGGCATGTCCACCGACAGCGGGATCGCCGACTACCGGGGGCCGAACGGTCTCTGGACGAAGAACCCGAAAGCCGAGCGCATCAGCGACATCAGCTACTACCTCAACGATCCGGAGGTGCGGCGACTCTCGTGGCAGCATCGGCTCGGCAGCCCGATCTGGGACGCGCAGCCGAACCCCGGGCACCTCGCCCTCGTGGAGCTCGAGCAGCGCGGCAAGCTCGACACCCTCATCACCCAGAACATCGACGGCCTGCACCACCTCGCCGGCAACCACCCGTCGAAGATCGTCGAGATCCACGGGAACGCCCGGACGGTCGTGTGCATGAGCTGCGACGAACGGGCGCCGATGGAGCGGGCCCTGGAGCGGGTGCGTCGCGGCGAAGACGACCCCGCGTGCCGAACGTGTGGCGGCATCCTCAAATCGGCGACGATCAGCTTCGGCCAGCAGATCGTCCTCGACGATCTCTCGCGCGCCGAGCAGGCGGCGCACCGCGCCGACCTCGTCCTCGCCGTCGGCTCGACCCTCGGGGTCTATCCCGCCGCCGGCGTGATCCCGATCGCGCTCCACCACGGCGCCGCGTTGGTGATCGTCAACGCCGACCCGACGCCGTTCGACCCGAGTGCCGACGCCGTCGTGCGCGGCTCGATCAGCGAGGTGCTGCCCGAAATCGTCCGCGGTGGACGACCTCGTCGAGAGGACGCCGCCCCCGCTTGAGCGACGGCGACGCTTCGTCCGGCGCCCGGTGCCCGAGGGCGATGGCGCCGATGGGGGTGTAGGCGTCGGGCACGTCGAAGGCGGCCCGGAAGGCCGGGATGTGGGTGGGGAAGATCCCGAAGAACAGCGCACCCAGTCCGGCGTCGACGGCCGTCAGCAGCATGAGCAGGCTCGCCATGCCGGTGTCGATGTCCCAGTAGGGAACGGGCCAGAACGACTCCCGCTTGTCGACGACGCCCTTGTCGGGCTCGGCGTAGCGGTCGAGGTAGGCCTGCTTGTGCGACAGCGGGACGACGAGGACGGGCGCGTGGAACAGGCCCTGCCAGCGGAAGGCGGCGCGGTCGCCGTCGGCCCACGTCGTCGTCCAGAAGCGCTCGACGTCGGCGGGGTTGTCGAGGACGAGGAACGCCCATCCCTGGCTGAACCCGGCGGAAGGCGCGTGGAGCGCGTTGGTGAGGATCCGGTCGAGGACGTCGGGCGGGATCGGCCGATCGACCTCGAAGTTGCGGACCATGCGGCGACGGTTCACGACGTCCTGGAACTCCATGACGCCAGCGTAAGGATCTCGGAAAGACCCCAACCTGACCAAGGGCCGGCGTCGGAGCGTCAGCGAGCAGCCCGGCAGGTGAGCGGAGCCAGCTTCTTCGGCGCAGCGAACCGAAGACACGGCTTTCGGGAATCCTGACCCCTCCGGTAGGGTTTTGTTCGATATGGCGTCGTTCCGTGAGCTCCTGAATCAGACCAAGGCCCGCATCCGCGAGGTCGACACCGCCGAGATGGAGTCCGCGCTCGATCGTCCGGAGACGGTGCTGCTCGACGTGCGCGAGCCCGACGAGTACGACCAGGGCGCGGTGCCCGGCGCCATCCACATCCCCCGTGGTCACCTCGAGAGCCAGGTCGAGTCCAAGGTCACGGACAAGTCGGCGCCGGTCGTCATCTACTGCGCCGGGGGGACCCGTTCGGCGTTCGCGGCCGAGACGCTCGGACAGCTCGGCTACGAGGACGTGGTGTCGGTGGTCGGCGGGTTCAACAAGTGGAAGAACGAGGGGCGCTCCTGGTCGGTGCCCCGGACGCTCACGCCCGAGCAGCGCAATCGCTACCAGCGCCACCTGCTCCTGCCCGAGGTCGGCGAGGCCGGGCAGCAGAAGCTGCTGGAGTCGCGGGTGCTGCTGTTGGGCGCCGGCGGGCTTGGTTCGCCGGCAGCGCTGTACCTGGCGGCGGCCGGCGTCGGCACGATCGGGATCATCGACATGGACGTCGTCGACGAGTCCAACCTGCAGCGCCAGATCCTCCACAACATGGACCGGATCGGTGATCGCAAGGTCGACTCGGCCAAGAAGACGCTGACGCTCATCAACCCGGACGTCGACGTCGTGACCTACGACGTGCGGCTCGGCGCCGACAACGTGCTCGACATCATCGACGGCTACGACGTGATCGTCGACGGGACCGACAACTTCCCGACCCGGTACCTGGTCAACGATGCGTCGCTGATCAAGAAGATCCCCGTCGTCTACGGCGCCATCTTCCGGTTCGAAGGACAGGCGTCGGTGTTCCACCCGTATCAGGGGCCGTGCTATCGCTGCCTGCTGCCCGAGCCGCCGCCGGCCGAGATGGCGCCGTCGTGCGCCGAGGCCGGTGTCCTCGGCGTGCTCCCAGGGATCATCGGGTCGATCCAGGCGATGGAGGCGATCAAGCTGCTGCTCGGATTGGGCGACTCGCTGTCGGGTCGGCTGATGGCGTATGACGCGCTGGAGGAGTCGTTCCGGACGTTCAAGGTGCCCCGTGACCCCGACTGCCCGGCGTGCGGCCCCAACGCCGGGGAGATCGTCATCGCCGAATACGACGAGCTGTGCATGCCCCACCCCAGGAGCTGAAGGCCGGGACGAGTTCGGACGGAGCGGGGCGAGCGGCGGTCCCGCGATCGTCGTACGGTGGGAGCGTGCGAGGACGCCGGCGGGACGGCGAAGGTCTCTGGGGTGTGCAACGTCGAACGTCCGAGGAGGGCGACGGTGCCGCGGGAGGCCACGTCGGTGCCTCGGCCAAGGAGCAGCACGTCCTCGACCTCCAGCGCTCGGCCGGCAACGCCGCCGTCACCGGGTTCGTCCAGCGCTCAGCTTGGGAGGAGCTCGTCGAACGCCAGGCCTTCGGCGCCAAGCCCTTCCGCGCCAATGCCTTCCGCGGCAAGGGCGGTGACCGCAAGGCCTCCGGCGTCATGGGTGGTCGCAGCAGTCCCCAGGGCGCCAAGGGCTACGACGGGAAGGACGGAGGCGGCGGGAAGGGCGGTGGCGGCGCCAACGACCTCAAGGGCGCCAAGGGCGCCAAGGGCTATGACGGCAAGGGCGGAGGCGGCGGGAAGGGCGGTGGCGGCGCCAACGACCTCAAGGGCGCCAAGGGCTTCAAGGACTTCAAGGACGTCAAGGGCTCGGCCGCAGGCAAGGGCGGTGCCGGCGGCAAGAGCGGCGGCGGCACGAGGTCCGGGTCGTCCTGGAAGGATGCCGGCGGCCCCATGGCGGTCGACGGCTTCGACGTGAAGGGCATGGTCAAGTCCATGAGCTCTCAGACGGAGACCGACGAGGAGATCAAGGACCGTCGCTGGTGAGCGAGAGCCCGGTCGCCTTCCTCGGTCGCAACTTCTCTGCGTTCGCAGAACACAATCCGTGCGAGGACTGCTCGGCCCCGTGCTGTCGCCTGGTGATCGTGCCCCAGGAGGCGCCGGAGACCTTCGGCGCCCTCGACCGCCTCCGCTATCTCGTGGCCCACGAGGGCGTCGAGCTCCTCGTGGACGAGGCCGGCGGTTGGCAGCTGGCGACCACCAACCCCTGCCGTCTCCTGGCCGAAGATGGAAGTCATCGCTGCACCGTCCACGGCACACCGCGGAAGCCCAAGATCTGCGTGAACTACAACCCGTACGGCTGCTGGTACAAGCGGAACTTCCACGACACGGACACCGCTGTCGACTTCATCCGCATGGACCTCGACGGCTTCGATCGGATCGTCGAGCGCGTCGCCTTCGACGCGGGCGGGAACGTCACCGATGTTCCGCCCTACGAGGAGCTGCGCCGACTGGCGGCCCCGCCGGAGGTCGGACGTACGCTCTGAGCATGGGCGCCGCCGAACCAGATCGCCGCACGACCGACTCGGGCATCGAGATCAAGCCGACGTACCACCCGAGCGACCTGACCGACCACGGCTGGGACTACGACGCCCAGCTCGGTGAGCCGGGCAAGTTCCCCTACACGCGCGGCGTCTACCCGAACATGTACCGGGGCCGTCCCTGGACGATGCGCCAGTACAGCGGATTCGGCACCGCCGAGGCGACCAACGAGCGGTGGAAGATGCTCCTCGCCTCGGGGAGCACGGGCCTCTCCTGTGCCTTCGACCTCCCCACGCAGATGGGCTACGACAGCGACCACCCCCGAGCCGAGGGGGAGATCGGCAAGGTCGGTGTGGCCATCGACTCCCTTGCCGACATGCGCCTGCTGCTCGCCGACCTGCCCCTCGACACCATCAGCACGTCGATGACGATCAACGCCACGTCGGCGATCCTCCTGCTGCTGTACCAACTGGTCGCCGAGGAGCAGGGCGTCGACGCCACCAAGCTCAGCGGCACGATCCAGAACGACATCCTCAAGGAGTACGTGGCGCGCGGCACCTACATCTACCCGCCTCGGCCCTCGATGCGGATCATCACCGACATCTTCGGCTACTGCCAGCAGCACCTGCCGCAGTGGAACACGATCTCCATCTCCGGGTACCACATCCGCGAGGCCGGCAGCACCGCCGTCCAGGAGATCGCCTTCACCCTCGCCAACGGCATCGCCTACGTCGCCGCCGCCATCGAAGCCGGCCTCGACGTCGACGAGTTCGCTCCCCGCTTGAGCTTCTTCTGGAACGCCCACAACAACTTCTTCGAGGAGGTCGCCAAGTTCCGGGCGAGCCGACGCATGTGGGCCCGCATCATGACGGACCGGTTCGCGGCCAAGTCCGAGAAGTCCAAGCTCCTCCGGTTCCACACCCAGACCGGGGGCAGCACGCTCACCGCCCAGCAGCCCGAGAACAACCTCATGCGGGTGACCATCCAAGCCCTCGCCGCCGTGCTGGGCGGAACGCAGAGCCTCCACACCAACGGGTACGACGAGGCCCTCGGTCTCCCCACGCCGAAGGCGGCCAAGCTCGCCCTCCGCACCCAGCAGGTGATCGCCAGCGAGTCGGGCGTCACCGAGACCGTCGACCCGCTCGCCGGCAGCTACTTCGTCGAGAGCCTCACCGACGAGATCGAGAAGGCGGCGTGGCAGTACCTCGAGAAGATCGACGCCATGGGCGGTGCCGTCGCCGCCATCGAAGCGGGCTTCATGCAGGACGAGATCACGCAGGCGGCGTACGACTTCACGCGCTCGGTCGACCGCGGGGACAAGGTCGTCGTGGGTGTCAACCAGTACGTCGACGATGCGCCCGAGCCGGCCGACGTCTTCCCGATCGATCCCGAGTCGCAGCGCCGTCAGGCGGAGCGGACCCAGAAGGTCCGGGGCGAGCGCGACCAGCCGGCCGTCGACAGGGCGCTGTCCGAGCTGGCCACCGCGGCGAGGGGGAGCGACAACGTCCTGTACCCGATGAAGGACGCCCTCCGGGGGATGGCGACTCTCGGCGAGGTCAGCGACGTGCTCCGGAACGAGTTCGGGGTGTACCAACCTGGCTGAGCAGGACTCGAGGCGCGAAACCCTCCCGGCGTCGCTCCGGACGCGGGTCCTCGCCATCGCGACGTTCGCCGGACTCGGTGTGGCGCTCCTCATCGGGCTGTCCGCCTCGATCGTGCTCGCGCTTCGCGACACCGTCGACCACGAGCGCGGCGTCCTCATCCCTGCGATCCAGGCGCTGTCGCGCTTCGAGGAAGGCGTCCGAGAACAGCAGCGGGGAGAGCGCGGCTACGTCATCACGAACGACCGGTCCTTCCTCGAACCGTTCGAGGCGGGCACGAAGTCCGCGGCCCTCGCCGAGGTCGAGCTGCGCCGCTACCTCGCCGACGATCCGGCGCTGCTCCGTGCGCTCGATGAAGCGGCGAACGCGCACGACAGGTGGATCCACGACGCCGCCGAGGTCGAGATCGCCGCCATGGACCGCGGCGAGCCCGACCAGGCGGCGACGACGGTGCTGGACGTCGGGCGCGATCGCTTCGAGTCCTTCCAGGCCGAGGTGGACGACGTCGACGAGATTCTCACCCGCGAGACGGCCGTCGTCGAGGCGCGGCTGATGGTCGAGGAGATGCGTCTGCTCCGGCTGCTCATCGGCGCCGCGGTGTCGGCGATGGTGATCCTCGGCCTCGTGCTGCTCGCCCTCGAGAGATGGGTGATCGCGCCGGTCGATCGCCTGAAGGACGCGGTCCGCCGCGTCGCCGAAGGACACCTCGACGAGTCCGTCTCGGCGGTCGGGCCCCGCGAGGTCGTGGTGCTGGCGGACGACGTCGAGGCGATGCGCATGCGGATCCTCACGGAGCTCGACGAGATGCGCCGGGCCAACGAGGCGCTGGCGCAGCAGGCGCCACTCGTCGTCGGCCTGCGAGACGTCCTCCGCGCGGTGGTGCAGGTGCCGCCGACGCTGCGTCTCGACTCGCTCTTCCTTCCCGCCGAGGGTGTCCTCGCCGGCGACTGGTTCGACATCTGGACACTCGACGACGGACGCGTGGGCATGGTCGTCGCCGACATCTCCGGGCACGGCGCCGACGCCGGGCTCTTCGCCCTCCGGCTCAAGGACCTGCTGGTCTCGGCCGTCGGCATCTTCTCGCAGCCGGGAGAGGCGCTGGGGTGGGTGGCCGATCGCCTCGGCGACACCGGCGAGCGCTTCGCCACGATCTTCCTGACGATCCTGGAGGTCGACCGGAGTCGCATGCTGTACGCCAACGCCGGCCATCCCGCGGTGCTGCTGGCCCAGCCCGAGACGATCCTGTCGCTGCTCCCGACCGGTCCGTTGCTCGGCCCGCTTCGGGCCCGGTGGGAGACGCGGATGGCACGCCTCCACCCCGACACCGTCCTCGTGGCCTACACCGACGGCTTGATCGAGGCCCGCTCGGCGGCGGGAGAGGAGTTCGGGTCGGCCCGGCTGTTCGAGGTCGTGACCCGCATGCGCGGGCGGTCACCAGAGGAGGTCATCGCCGCCTGCCGCAGGGAGCTCGACGACTTCGGCGCCGGCCGGTTCCAGGACGACGTCACCCTCGTGGCGGTCGCGCTCACCCCACCTCCTGGATGATGTCGACACAGAGCTGGATGCATTCGTCGCAGATGCGGGTCCGTCCGCCCTTGACGACCTGCGCGACCTGACCCGGGTTCTTCCCGCAGAACCCGCACCCGTGGGGCTCGCTCGCCGCGGGACGAAGCACGACCTGGCGCGGGCCCTTGCACGGTGTCGCACTGGCCACGACCTCGGCCGCCGCGCCGACGCAGCCGCCACAGATGTAGACGCCCGGACCGGCGATGAGCTTCTTGGTGTCGGTCTGGCTCACGTTGCAGAACGAGCAGCGGACCTTCGTGGAGCGGCGGGCCATCGTCTTCGGAGGGTCGTCGCCGGTCATCAGTCGCCGGCATGTCTCGGTGCATCGGGCGCAGATGCGGGGGGCGCCGGCGGGGTCGGCCTCGGCCATCACGCCGCCGACGGCCGACGCGTTCGTACAGAACGAGCACGTGGCGTCGTCGTCGACGGGGACGGTGCGCATGCCCTTGGCGCGGCGGTGCTGGACGGCGAGGTTGGCGGCCCCGACGCAACCGCCACAGATGAAGACCGGGCCGGGCCCGGCGAGGAGCTTGTCGAGCTCGCGTCTGGGCGCACCGCAGAAGGAGCACGCGTCCTCCGCTGCGGTGACGGCGACCGAGGTCGACGTCGATGACGGGGGCAGCGCGCTGACGTCGGTGACCGCCGAGGGCTCCACCTCGACGATTCCTTCGGTTCCGATGATCTGGTGGACCCGTTGGTGGCTCATGCCCAGGGCGGTGGCGATCTCCCGCAGCGAGCCGCCGGTGGCGTGGAGGCGACGGATCGCCTGTTGAAAGGCCGCGCGGGCCTCGTAGGCGGCGTCCTCGAGGTGCTCGAGGCGTTCGCGGGCGGCTTCGACGTCCCGGAGGACGTCCTCGTCGAGGGTCATGTCCAGTGATGTAGACACGCGCGAGGCCTGCTGTCAAGGGCACTAGACGGCGTTTTTTCGGCCTCGCTCTGCGGCGCCGCCCTCCGGGCCGAGGCCTTGCCGCTCGGCCGTCGGCTGCTCGCTGGAATTCCCGACGCCGACCGCGGGCGGCGCCGCAGAGCGAGAATGAAGACATGGCGGTTCGGTTCGTGATCATCGGGGGGGGCCCGGCCGGGCACACGGCGGCGACCCACGCGGCTCGGCTCGGCGCCGACGTCACGCTGATCGAACGCGACGTCGTCGGCGGCGCCGCCCACCTCTGGGACTGCATCCCGTCGAAGGCCATGATCGCCACCGGCGGCGCCATGGCCGAGGCGCGGCGGGCGGGCGTGATGGGCCTGGCCAAGCTCGAGGCCGAGCTCGACTTCGAGTCGCTCAAGGCCCGAATCGCGGGCATCGAGGACCGGCTGAACCGCTCGGTGCTCTCGCTGTTGGAGAGCCAGGGCGTGCGCATCGTGCGGGGGACGGGCCGCCTCAGCGGCCCGCACACCGTCGAGGCGACCGACGAGACGGGCGCCGTCCACCGCTTCGAGGCCGAGGCCGTCCTCGTGTGCACGGGGTCCCGTCCCCGCGTCCCCGACTGGTGCGCGCCCGATGGCGAGCGCATCCTGTTGACCCGCGACGCCTATCCGCCGGCCGAGCTGCCGTCGCACCTCATCGTGGTGGGTTCGGGGGTGACGGGCGTCGAGTTCGTCCACATGTTCGCGAGCTTCGGTTGCCAGGTGACGCTGATCGTGTCGCGCCAACAGGTCCTGCCGGGGCGCGATGCCGAGGTGGCGTCGGTGCTCGAGGAGGACTTCATCGCCCGTGGCGTCAAGCTGTTCAAGGGCGCCCGCGCGACGGCGATCGAGCGCGAGGGAACCGAGGTCGTCGTGCGGTGCGACGACGGACGGGTCGCCCGGGGATCGCACGCGCTGTTGGCGATCGGCGCCGTACCGAACTCCGAGGCCCTCGGCCTCGAGGCTGCGGGGGTCGAGACCGACGGCGGGTACGTCCCGATCAACCAGCACTGCCAGTCCAACGTGAAGCACATCTACGCGGCGGGGGATCTGTCCGGGAAGCTACCGCTGTCGTCGGTCGCATCGATCCAGGGACGCAAGGTGGCCGAGCACGTGATGGGCCTCCACACCCGGGAGCACCGTCACCTCGATTACGACAAGGCGGCGTCCGCGATCTTCACCGAGCCCGAGATCGCCGACGTCGGTCTGGCCGAGGCGGAGGCCTTCGCCATCGGTCGCAAGATCCGGGTGACCAAGGTGCCGCTGGCATCGTCGGCCAAGGCGCACATCGAAGGGGACACGCGTGGGTTCGTGAAGATCCTCTCGGATCCCGCCACGGGCGTGGTGCTCGGTGGCTCGATCGTCGGACGCAACGCCGCCGAGCTCATCTCCGTTCTGGCGCTGGCCGTCACCGCCAACCTCAAGGTGAGCGACATCAGCGAGTCGCTGCTCGTCCACCCCGCTCTGGCCGAGGCCCTCGCCGACGCCGCGGATTGAGCCGAGTTGGCGGTTCGCTCCGGCGGTGAGGCTGCCTCCGCTCACGCCGGCTGCCCGCTGGCGCTCCCGACGCCGGTGGTCGCGGCGATCGCCGCTCTGCTGCTCCTGGTTGCCGGCTGCTCGGCCGAGCCCGACGACACGTCGGTCGAGTCCAACACCTCGACGACGTCGACGGTCGCCGTGCCGACGACGACGACTGCCGCGCCGGTGGTGACGCGGATCGTCGCTGCCGGCGACATCGCCTGCGTGCCAGGCAAGCCGGTCACGCCGGGCGAGTGCCGGATGGCGGCGACCGCCGCGCTCGTCGACGGGCTGCACCCGGACGTCGTCCTGCCACTCGGCGACCTGCAGTACGAGCTCGGCAAGGTGGCCGACTTCTCGGCGTCGTACGACGCGACGTGGGGACGGTTCAAGGCCATCACCCGCCCCGTGCCCGGCAACCACGAGTACGCCGGTGGCAAGGCGAAGGGCTACTTCGGGTACTTCGGCGCCGCCGCCCACGGACCTGACGGGTGGTACAGCTTCGACGTCCCCTCGAGTTGGCACGTCGTCGTCCTGAACTCCGTGTGCGCCGCCGTTGGCGGGTGCGGGCCTGGCTCGCGGCAGTACGAGTGGCTTCGCGCCGACCTCGACGCGACCACGTCCGAGTGCATCGTCGCCGCGTGGCACCACCCGCGCTGGTCGTCGGGGCTGCACCACAGCGACGACACGTACGAGCCGTTCTGGCAGCTGCTGGCGCAGCACGGCGCCGACCTCGTCCTGTCCGGCCACGACCACCACTTCGAACGGTTCGCTCCGAAGGAGGGGATCGTCCAGATCGTCGCCGGCACCGGCGGGCGCAGCCTCTACCCGATCGCGTCGCGAGAGCCCGGCAGTGCGGCCGCGCAAGCGAGGGGCTTCGGCGTCGTCGAGCTCGACCTGCGACCGGGCGGGTACACGACGACGTACCGTCCGGTCTCGGGGCTCGATTTCAGCGACGGGTCAACGCGCTCCTGCGAGTAGCCGCTCGCGAACGGTGCCGTTCGAGGCGGCGTCGATCGCCGTCCATGCCATGGCCACGGCTCCGTCCCGCATCGCCTTGTCCGCGGTCGGCGTCGCGCAGAACGAGGCGAACTCCGGCTGGTGGTTCGACACCGGGAAGCAGTCGAGCCCGAGCATCGGATGGATCGTCGGGATGGCGAGGGAGATGTTCGCCATGTCCGTGGAACCCGACATCCTGTCGAGGACGCCGCCGAGGTCGGGGAAGCGGCGACCGAGTCCCTCGGCGTTGGCGCGATAGAGGTTGCGCAGGTCGATGTCGTCGCGCATCTCCGAATAGAGGGGGCTCTGCGGCTCGAGACGGTACTCGCAGCCGGTGGCGAGGGCGCCCGCCTCGAAGCAGCGCTCGACGCGAGGCTGCAGCTCGGCCAGGAGGTCGAGGGTGCGCTCGCGGATGTACCACTTGCCGACGGTGTGGGCAGGGACGATGTTGGGCGCGTCACCGCCGTTCGTCACGATGCCGTGGATGCGCGCCGCGCGCGGGATGTGCTGGCGGAGGAGCCCGATCGCCGTCTGCGCGATCGTCAGCGCGTCGGCAGCGTTGACCCCGAGCTCCGGAAAGGCGGACGCGTGGGCCTCCTTGCCGGTGTAGTGGACGTCGACGTGGGCCACCGCGAGGCAGGGCATGTGGTCCATCTCGGTGGGCGAGGGGTGCACCATCATCGCCGCGTGGACGCCGTCGAACACGCCGCGCTCGAGCATGAGGATCTTGCCGCCTCCGCCCTCCTCCGCCGGCGTGCCCATCACCTTGACGGTGATGCCGAGGTCGTCGGCGAGGGGCGCGAGGGACAGGGCGGCGCCGACGGCCGACGCCGCGATGATGTTGTGGCCGCACGCGTGCCCGACGCCGGGGAGCGCGTCGTACTCGGCGCAGATGCTGATGACCAGCGGGCCGGTTCCGGTGGTGGCGACGAACGCGGTCGGGAGGTCTGCCACACCACTCTCGACGTCGAACCCCGCTTCGGCCAACGGCTCGGCGCACCACGCCGCGCTCCGTTCCTCCTCGAACTTCAGCTCGGGGTTGGCGTGGATCCGGTGGCTCAGGTCGACGAGGGCATCGCCCCGTGCGTCGACCAGCTCCTGCGCAGCAGACTTCGCGTCAATGGACGGCATGCCGTCCGGTCTACTACTCGATGCCGGCTCTGCGTTCAGTCGATGATCGCGACGGTGTCGCCGGCGCCGACCGCCTGGCCCGGCTGCACCTTGATCTCCTTGACGGTGCCGGCCTTCTCGGCGAGGACGTTGTTCTCCATCTTCATGGCCTCGAGGATGCAGATGGCCTGACCGACCTCGACGGTGTCGCCCTCCTTGACGAGGACCTTCACGATCGTGCCCTGCATCGGGACCATGACGTTCCCGCTGCCCGCCGCCGCGCCGCCTCCACCGGCACCGCCCGGACGGGGACGGCTGCGACCCGCCGGCGCACCGGCACGGCCGCCACCACCGGCGCCGCCCGAGATCACGGCGGGACCGACGTCGGGCACCCAGACCTTGACCTTGAAGCGGCGACCGTCCACCTCGACGTCGACGTCGCGCTGGACCTTGGGCAGGGCCTCGCCCTCGTCGCCGTCGGCCGCCGGGGCGACCGGTGCCGGCGCGCTGATCGTCGACAGGTCGAGGGTGTCCTCCACCCACTTCGTCGAGTGCTTGGCCTCGGCGAAGTC
>DATLED010000079.1:0-56463 GCA_035525495.1 Acidimicrobiales bacterium
CATCAAGGGCTCGACCTCGACGCCGCCGAAGTGCATTGGTCGAGCGTCACCGGCATTCCGCGCGCCCAGTTCACGAAGGCCTATCGGGCGGCGCCGGATGCGTCGATCCGCCACAACAAGCACGAGCACGGGTGCTGCCGCGTGACCTATTCGTGCGCTCGCACGCACCGGGGCGTGATGGGACTCTGCAGGGCACTGCTATCTTCGGCGCCGTAATCCGGGGTAGCTCAATCGGCAGAGCGTTTGACTGTTAATCAAAATGTTGCGAGTTCAAGTCTCGCCCCCGGAGCCAAGGGCCCGTAGCTCAGTGGTCAGAGCAGGGGACTCATAATCCTTGGGTCGCTGGTTCGATCCCAGCCGGGCCCACGAGTTCCTGCATACGATCCGACGATGGCGAGACGAGCGGCGATCGGTACGGCGAAGGGTCTGTTCTTCCTGGAGGACGGGGAGCAGCGGGGCCCGGTCTTCCCGGGCGAGCGCTTCCCGGCGGTTGCGATGAACGGCGGCGGCAAGGTCGTCGCCGCCAGCGTGAGCGAGCACTGGGGCCCGACGCTTCGCCTCTCGGAGGACTTCGGCCACACGTGGACCGAGCACGACGAGCGCGCCATCGCCTTCCCGCCCGGTCTCGAGTGGACCGACCACGGGCGCAACGAGACGAAGCCGGCGTCGGTCGTCCAGGTGTGGCAGCTCCTCATCGCCCCGAGCGGCGACGTCTACGCCGGGACCGAGCCGGCGGCCCTGTTCAAGAGCACCGACGGCGGGGGCAGGTTCGCCCTCGTCGAGGGGCTCTGGAACCACGAGCACCGCCCACAGTGGTTCCCCGGCGGCGGCGGCCTCGGCCTCCACACGATCCTCCTCGACCCTCGCGATGAGAAGAGGATCCACGTCGCCATCTCGACCGGCGGTGTCTACCGCAGCGACGACGGCGGCGAGACGTGGGTCGCCCGCAACAAGGGCGTCGCCAGCGCCGTCGGTCCCGAGGAGGAGTCCGAGTTCGGCCAGTGCGTGCACAAGGTCGACCGCGACGCCGGCAACCCGGACGTCCTGTTCCTCCAGAACCACGGCGGGCTCTATCGCAGCGCGGATCGTGGCGATACCTGGACGAGCATCGCCGATGGCGTCCCTTCCGACTTCGGCTTCCCGATCGTGACCCACCCTCACAAGCCGGACACGGCCTACGTCATCCCGCTCGACTACGACCTGGGACGGTGCGTCCCCGAAGGCAAGGCCCGCGTCTACCGGACCACCGACGCCGGAAGGTCCTGGGATGCCCTCGGGAACGGTCTCCCCCAGCAGGACGCTTACCTGACGGTGCTCCGGGACGGCTTCTGCAGCGACGGCGCCAACCCGCTCGGGCTGTGGTTCGGGACGCGGTCCGGCCACGTCTTCGCCTCGGCCGATGAGGGAGAGCGATGGACGAGGGAGGCGGAGTACCTCCCCGACGTCCTGTGCGTCCGTGCCGTCGTGGCGTGACGACGGTCCGGCTCCCGGCACAGCTGCGCGAGTACGCCGAGGGTCACGCCACGATCGACGTCGAGCCCGATGGCGGCCCCCTCACCGTGGGCGCCGTCCTCGACTTCCTCGAGTCGCGCTACCCGCTCGTCGGCCGCCGGATCCGGGATGAGCAGGGTGGGATCCGCCGCCACGTCCACGTGTACGTGGGCGAGGACCGCGTCAGGTCTCTGGGCGACGCGATCGCCGAAGGGGCGGTGGTGACGATCCTGCCGGCGGTGTCCGGGGGCTGAGGCTGGCGGACGTCCGCAGCATCGTCCACGGACACCCGGCGGTCCCGATGTCGCGCCCGGCGGTCAGGAGGCGTGCTCGAGCTGGCGGAGGGCGGCGCAGAGCGAGCACGCCTCGGCCGTCTCGTGCGCGGTCGAGGTGTGCGCTCGACGGGCGGCGTCGGCCACCGACTCGAGAAGTTGCAGCCGGGGAGACACCTCCGCCGAGACCACGTCCCAGGTGTCGGCGTGGAGGCGGCTGGAGGGCGGGTGCATGTCGGTTCGCAGCACGGCGGCCGCTGCCTG
The DNA here is from genome assembly GCA_035525495.1 of Acidimicrobiales bacterium. GTDB lineage: Bacteria > Actinomycetota > Acidimicrobiia > Acidimicrobiales > CADCTF01 > DATLED01. The sequence continues at coordinate 2,028 of DATLED010000079.1, forward strand.
GACGGCGATGCCGATCGTGTACCGGTTCAACTGCCCGTACGACGAGACGGCGTCGACGGCCGCTTGCTTGGCGGCGTCGAGCAGCTGTCCGGGAGGCTCGAGGAAGTACGTGGTCATGACCAGTCCGATGTACGGCCCGCCCGCGTTCCTGCGGTCAACCTCGGCGTTACCCTGCCGAATCCAACGACAACCCTCAATCGGCGAGCCAGAGCGGCGCCTGCTCCAGCAGGTACTGGCTGACGGCGAGGCACCGATCGAACACGTCGCACAGCAGCTCTTCGCCGGCGAGCACCCGCGACAGCGAGACCTGTTGCTTCGCCAGGATCGTGATCCGCCGCTCGGGCGCGTCGGTCGCCGATGGGAAGGCGTCGATGCCGGACACCTCGAGCGGCAGGTCGACGCCGCCGATGCCGCTGAGCGCCAGCGCCAGCTGCAACAGATCGGGGCCGGCGGGCAGCGGCGGCAGCGCCCAGGTGAACGTGAGCGGGAAGTGGAACTCGTCGGGCGGGTCGTCCTCGTCCGGCAGGTTGACGACCAGGTCCTCGAAGGCGAGCAGGACTCGGGGGTCGACCTCGAGGGCCAGGTGCAGGTCGAGGGGACCCCCACAGCCCTCCTCGGGATGGAGGTCGACCTCCCAGGCCTGGCGCAGCGAGTACGTCTCGACGAAGTGGCGCTCGTCGTGCACGTGGAAGCCGTGGTCGGTGGCGTGGTCCTTGAGCTCGGCCACGTATCCGGCGGTGTCGATGACGGCCATTGCGGTCGGAGGCTATATCCAGCGGTAGCGCGTCCAGCCGGGGACCGGACGGGCGCCGAGGGCTTCGTAGAACTCGATGGACGGCGTGTTCCAGTCGAGGACGGCCCACTCGACCCGCCCGTCCGTCGACGTGCGCAGGTGCTGCAACAGGGCGGAGCCGTGGCCTCTCCCCCGGTACTCGGGACGGACGAAGAGGTCCTCCAACCAGATGCCTGGTCGCCCGAGCCAGGTGGAGAAGGTCGTGTAGGACAGCGCCATCCCCGCGACGGCGCCGCCGTCGATGGCGAGCACCACCGCTGCTGCAGGGGAGTCGCCGAACAGGTGCGCCGCCAGCACGTCCCGCTCGAGCTGCACCTCGCCGCCTGCGTGCTCGTACTCGGCGAGCTCGCGGATGAGGGCGATGATCTCATCGAGGTCATCGATCGACGCCGGGCGAAGGGGCACGGAGCCGACGGTAGTTTCGCCCTGTGACATCGATCGACGGTGCCCAGGTCCTGACTGTGTTCGACGAGGTCGTCGCCAGCATCAAGGCGGTGCTCGACGGGCTCGAGGACTGGGGCCTCGCGGGGACCGCCAAGGCCAGCCAGTACTTCAGCGACCTGGCCGCGGACGAGGTGGCGCTCACGATCCTCGACCGCGCCGGCTTCGGCGTGCTCAGCGAGGAATCTGGCCTCACCGACGCCGATCGGGAGGTGGTCATCGTCCTCGACCCGGTGGACGGCTCGACCAACGCCGCCCGCGGCATCCCCTGGTTCGCCACCAGCCTCTGCGCCGTCGACGCGGATGGCCCCCTGGCGGCCCTCGTCGTCAACCTGGCCACGGGCACCCGCTTCTCGGCGGTGCGGGGCGGCGGGGCGTTCATGGACGGGCGGGCGATCGTGCCGAGCGGGGAGACGGAGCTCGGACGGGCGGTCGTCGGGCTCAGCGGGTACCCGCCGTCGCACCTGGGCTGGAAGCAGTACCGGGCGCTGGGAGCCTCCGCGCTCGACCTGTGCTGCGTGGCCGCCGGCCTGCTCGACGCCTTCGTGGACTGCACGTGGAGGCACTCGGCCCATGGTCCCTGGGACTATCTCGGCGGCTCCCTCGTGTGCGCGGAGGCCGGCGCAGTGTGCGTCGACGCACTGGGCCGTGACCTGGTCGTGCGGGAACACGAGGCCCGTCGGACACCCGTCGCGGCGGCGACATCGGACCTGCTCGAACAGCTCCTGGCCGCTCGTGACGCTGCCGTCAGGAAAATCGATTGACGGCTGTGCACCAGTCGTGGTCGGATGTCCGTGCCCGGGAAGTTCCCCGGTGCACGTTCACGGAAGGAAACGCGCGAGTGCTGAACCGCTGGATCGCCACCAAGCCGCAGGGCGAGGCCGGTCTCAGCGCGCACGCGTGCGCATCCCCGGCCATGCCCGCTGCACACATCGATGCCACGGAGAACCACGTCGGTTCCTACGGCACCCGTGTGTTCAACGGCACCAAGGGGCGGCCCGAGGGTCGAGGAGGCGGCGCTGACTGAGTCAGCGCAACGCTCTTCGAAGGCCCAGAGGCCGCCGGCACAAGCCGGCGGCCTTTTTGTTTTCTCCGATTCGTGTTCCCAGGACAACTCCCGGCTCAAAGAAAGATAGGGGGAGGCGAGATGTCACTCGCCGAGTGGAAGGTCGACAGAGTGGACGAGGGGTTGGCGATCAACTGGTCGCTGGCCCGCTGCCAGGACGGAGCGGCGACGATGACGGCGCTGTTCTTCTCCGAGCAGATCGATGACATTGCCCGGGCGAAGCTGATCTGCGAGCTCTGCCCGGTTCAGGAGCCCTGCCTCGAGGGCGCCATGGCTCGAAGGGAGCCGTGGGGGGTGTGGGGCGGCCAGCTCTTCTTCAACGGGAAGATCCTCGCCCAGAAGCGCAAGCGAGGGCGCCCGCCCAAGAACCCCCAGGTGGCGCAGTCGGCGTGATGCCGACCACAGCTCCGGAGGGATCCGGTCCGGGGACGGGAGTGACGTTCAGCGAGCTCCCGTCCCCAGGCCCGGCCATGCGGCCCGAGCGACAGGCTGGGCCAGCGCGGCCAGAATGGTTCCTCCGGGCGCTTAGCTCAGCTGGTTAGAGCACCTCTTTTACAAGGAGGGGGTCGGGGGTTCGAGTCCCTCAGCGCCCACCACGGTTTGACCTGGACTTTCCCGGAGAGCCGGGCTCGATGGCATGGACTGGCTTCCGCACGACGCTCCATGCCGACGGTTCTGCCGAACGCCGGGCTTCAACGGGCCAGGACTGCGGCTCACGCTGCCGAACGGCACGTCGGTACGCGGCTCGAACCTGCCAGTCCCCGTTCTGGGTGGGCTGAACGACGGCACAGGTCGTCGAGCCCACCCAGAACGAGCGGCGCGCCGGAAATGTGAGGGACCGACGGGCAGGTGACTGGCCATAACCAAAGATGGCCACGCCGCGTTGTTTGAGAATCGGGCGAATGGTGCCGATAGCGTGAACAGCCCGTCCTCCCCGGACGGCGCACGCCGGTCCGGAGGCCGGTCGAACCCGTGGAACACGCCTTCTTCGTCGCGCCCGAGCTCGTTCCGGACGTCCTCCCCACCTCCGGGTGGTGGCGGCGACTGCCCGTCGTCGCGCTCGCCGTGCTCGCCCTGTCGGCCTTCGTCGGGACGATCGTGGACGTCACGAATGGCCAGGGCCCGACGCCGACGGCGACGACCGCGGCGGCCGCGGCGACGACCCAGGTGCCGGCTCCCACGACCGCGGCGGAGGCTGCCCCCGCCGCCGTCGCGGCGCCCACCAGCGGCCCGGGCTATCGCATCCTCAGCACGGACGGCGGCGTCTCCACCCACGGATGGGTGAGATTCGAAGGTTCGGCGGCCGGTGAGTCGGCATCCCCCAGCGTCGGCATCGCCCACCCGGACGGCTCCGGCAGCGACGGGTATTGGGTGGCCAGTGCCGACGGCGGGGTCTTTGCCTTCGGCGACGCTCCTTTTCTGGGGTCGGCCGCCGGCGCGAGTGCCGAGCCGATCGTCGGCCTGGTGTCCACCCCGACCGGCAAGGGGTACTGGCTCGTCGCCTCCGACGGGGGAGTGTTCGGCTTTGGAGACGCCGCCTACCTCGGCTCGGGGCCCGAGATCGGCCTCCCGGCCAAGGTCGTGTCGCTGGCTCGAACCGGCGCCGGGGACGGGTACTGGCTCGTGACCTCCGACGGCGGCGTGTTCGCCTTCGGCAACGCCCCCTTCTTCGGATCGCTCGGGGACCAGCAGGTCAACGCCAAGATCGTCGATCTCGTCCCGACCCCGAGCGGCGCCGGCTACTACCTCGTGGCTGCCGATGGCGGCGTCTTCACCTTCGGAGACGCGGTGTTCCACGGGGCGGCGATCGGCGAGCACCTGAGTCGTCCGATCGTCGACATGGCCCTCGATCCCGAGGGCACGGGCTATTGGCTCCTCTCGGGCGACGGCGGCGTGTTCAGCTACGGGTCGGCTCCGTTCCTCGGCGCTCCGGTCACCGCCGGCGGCCGCTTCAAGGCGATCGCCGCCGCCATCGGGCACGATCAGCCACCCGAGCCGGCGCCCGCGGTGGCGGCCGACGCGGTCCCGACCGTGAGCGTTGCCGCCGCGGCCCATCCCGTCGCCGCCGACGGGCAGGCACCGACCGCGGCGGTCGCGCCCGCCGCTTCTCCCGGCAGGGGGAAGGTCTCGGCCAGGTCGGCGAAAGCCGCCAAGGACGCACCGCTCGACGGGAAGTTCGGGTGGGACATCTCCTATCCGCAGTGCGGCGGGATGCTGCCCGGGGGCGACTACAGCTACGCCATCGTGGGCGTCAACGGTGGGCGCGCCTTCAAGCACAACAAGTGTCTCGCCGAGCAGTGGCGTTGGGCCCGGGACTCGGGTGCGGCGGGCATCTATGTGAACGTCCACTTCCCTCGTGGGCAGGACGAGTTGGCCAAGGGCGCGACGAGCGATCGCCAGCCCGACTGCGCCCCCGGCGCCCTTGCCTGCGTCGCGTACAACTTCGGTCTCAACGCCATCCGCGACAGCCTCGACTACGCGAAGGACCAAGGCGTCGATGCCCCCTTCGTCTGGCTCGACGTCGAGCAGCTGAACTACTGGTACCCCGAGCCGACCTTCAACGCCGTGGTGCTCCGGGGTGCTGTCGATGCCGCCGCCGAGGCTGGCATCGGCGTCGGCGTCTACTCCACGCCATATCAGTACAACAAGATCACGGGGGGTGAGCAGCTGGGCCTGCCGGTGTGGAGCGCCGGCGCCGACGGCCTCGGCTCGGTCGACCTGTACTGCCGCGAGCGCGGCTTCGGCGGCGGGCCGGCGGTGCTCGTCCAGCTGCTACCGGGCCAGTTCGACCCGAACCTCGCGTGTCCCGGATCCGGTCCGATGTCGCGCTACTTCCGCATGCGCTGAGCGCACGACCGGCTGAGACCCGTAGCGTCTCGCCGATGGGACCAGTGGTGCAGACGACGTCGGGTGCGGTGCGCGGGAGCAGCGAGCGGGGGGCGCACGTCTTCCTGAACATCCCGTACGCAGCACCGCCTTTCGGCGCCCGACGTTTCCAGGCGCCCGCGCCACCGAATTCGTGGGAAGGGATTCGCGACGCTCTCGCCTACGGGGCCACCGCACCGCAGCCGCACCGGCAGTTCACCCTCGTTCCCGAGCCGGTGACGCCAGGTGACGACTGCCTCAACCTCAACGTGTTCACGCCGAGCGGGTCGGGTCCCGGCGATGCGCTGCCCGTCCTGTTCTGGATCCACGGCGGAGGGTTCACCGCCGGCTGCAACGCCAGCACCTGGTACCGCGGCGAGCCGTTCGCGGCGCACGGGGTGGTGACCGTCAGCATCAACTACCGCCTCGGCGCCGAGGGATTCCTCGTCCTCGACGGGGCGCCGTCCAACCGCGCCGTGCTCGACTGGGTCGCGGCGCTCACGTGGGTCCGGGAGAACATCGCCGCCTTCGGTGGTGACCCCACCAAGGTCACGATCGCCGGACAGTCCGCCGGCGGCGTCGCCTGCTCCACGCTCCTGTGCATGCCCGCCGCCAAGGGCCTGTTCCGCGCGGCCATCTGCATGAGTGGGTCGAGGGTGCCGACCGACGCGGCAGCCGACACCATCGGCCTCACGCGGGCCGTCGCCGACGAGCTCGGCGTCGATCCGACGTTGCGGGGGCTCGCGTCCGTCGATCCCGAGCAGCTCGTCGACGTCCAGGACGCGGCCGCGACGCGCGTGGCCGGGGCCGGTGAGCCGGTCCGCATCGGCTTCGGTCCCGTCGTCGACGACGACGTGATCCCGAAGGCGGGATTGCTCGTCGATCCCGACGTGAAGGTCATGGCGGGCGCGACGGCCGAGGAGTTCAACGCCGCCATGCGCGGTCTCGCCGGGAAGATGGACGACGAGCGCCTCGTACGCCGGCTCGGACGCATGGGCGTCGACGGCGAAGCGACGGCGGCGGCCTACCGCGCCGTTCTCCCCGACGCCGAGAACTGGTGGCTCTACGGTCAGGCCGTCACCGACTCGCGGTTCAAGTCGCCGTCGGACCGGCTCGTCGGGGCGTGGGCCAAGGGCGGCGGCGACGCGTGGCTGTACGCCTTCGAGTGGCGGTCGCTGCTCCCGCAATTCGGGTCGGTCCACTGTCTCGACATCCCGTTCGCCTTCGACAATCTCGCGGCCGCCGGTGCTCGCGAGGTGACGGGAGAGGGCGCGCCCCAGGAACTCGCCGATGCCATGCACGGCGCCTTCGTCGGCTTCATCGCCGACGGCGATCCGGGGTGGCCGGCCTACGACGTGTCGCGACGCGCCGGCAAGGTCTTCGACGCGACGTCCAAGGTCGTCGAGGACCCGTACCGCTTCGAGCGGGAGACCTGGACTCGTTCTTCGCTCTAGCGGCGGGCCACGACGACATCGCGGGTGATCGTCCGGTCGACACGATGGGCGAAGTCGACGTCCGCCCCGAGGTCCGGCAGCTGGAAACCGGCGTCGACGATCCGCGCCACGACCTCCGACCGGGGGAGCACGCGGGTGTTCCAGGACAGCGCCATCCCTCCACCGGCGCGCAACACCGAGTGCCAGGCGGGGAGGGCGTCGGCGAGAAGATCGGCGGGGTTGCGGGAGAGCGCTGTCCCGGTGCGCGAGCCGTGCTGCACGCCGTAGGGGAGGTCGGCGACGACGACGTCCACGGTCTCGCGCCCGAAGAGCCTGGCGGCGTCGGTCGTGTCGCTCGTGGCCACGTCGATCAGCTGTCGGTCCTGTGCGCCGACCGCGCCCTTGCGGCCGATCGTGACTCGGAACCGCTTGCGGCCTGCGCTCGCGTCGACCTGGTGCTTGATCCGCTTCTCTTGCAACCATTGCTCGAGGAAGACGGCGTACGCGTGCGTGTCCTTGGCGTCGACGTCGATCCCCAGGGCGTCGGCGCCGAGTTGCAGGGCATGGTTCAGCGTCGTTCCCCGTCCGCAGAGCGGATCGAGCACGCGCAGGCCGGCAGCGAACGAGCCCGACGCCGCCATGGCGACGTCGAGGAGCAGGCGTGTGAACGTCTCGTTCGTCTTGCCGACGTAGCGCTGCGTCGTCACGAGGTCGTCGTCGTAGCGATCGAGCGATGCGGTCTCGAGGGGCCGGAGGAGTCCGTCGTCGACACGCTCGTACAACGCGAACGACGACGACAGGCTGGCGACGACGCGCCGCCGGTCGTCGTCGAGCTCGCCGGCGAACGTGAGGTACTCGACGCCCGCGAGGCGTTCGACCGCGACGGACTCGAGGAAGGCCCCGAGGGCCAGTCGATCGACGACCCTGAGCTCCGACGCCAGCAGCGCGGCGGCGCGGCCTCCGAAGACGCGGTTGGCGGCGGGCCGCACGAGGAGGGCGAAGGCCGGCACGTTCAGGCCGGCAGGCCCAGACCGGAAAAGCCTCGGCGAGGGACGTAGAACCCGTGGTCTGCGATCGCGAGCAGCTCCCGGTCGCCCGAGCTGTCGCCGTAGGCCCAGAGCTCGCACGACTCGCTGCTCAGCCAGCGCCGCAGCCGATCGACCTTCTCCTGGGCGCGGACGTTGGCGCCCTCGAGCCCTCCCGTGAGGCGGCCGTCCGGACCGACGGACAGGCGGGTGGCGATGACCTCGTCGAAGCCGACGAGGCGGGCGAACGGCGCCAGGTACACGTGGAGGGACGCCGAGACCATGACGACCTCGTCGCCCCTCGCGCGATGCCACTCGACTCGATGGCGGGCCGCGGGGTCGACGCGGGCCGCCAGCTCCTCGGCGTAGGTCCGTCCCGCCGTCGAGACCGAGTCGGCGTCGAGTCCGGCGAGGGCCGTTCGGAGGAACGCGGCCTTGGCTCTGTCGCGACTCCCGATGCGCGGTCCCGTCGCCAGCAGGACGCGGGCGCCGTGTCGGAGGGCGGCGCGGACGAAGCGACGGTGACCGGCAACCCGCCAGAGGAACGGGACCAGGCTGTCGCCCGGCACGAGTGTCCCGTCGAAGTCGAAGGCGGCGACGCGTCGTCGGGTGGCTTCAGCCATAGATGCCGGCGGCGAAGAACCCGGCCCACACGAGCCCGAGCGCCTGGAGCGTCCTGTCGCGGAGGAACACCTCCTCTGGCGCCCCCCCGTGGCCCTGCTCGAGCATCAGCGCGTAGCGGAGCATCGCGGCGACGAACGGGATGATGCTCAGCTCGAACCACAGCGCGCCGTTCGTGCCCTGGCCCTTCTCGAAGGCCCACACGCAGTAGGCGGTGAAGGCGGCTGCAGTGGCGGCGCCGCGGACGAAGCGCAGAAACGTCTCGGAGTACGTGGACAACGTGATGCGGTGGTCGCCGCGTGCGTCGCCGAGCTCGAGGTGTTCCGCGCTGCGCTTGCCGGTGACGATGAACAGGCTCGAGAACCCCACGACGATGATGAACCACTGGCTGATCCACACTTCGGCGGCGACGCCGCCGGCGATGGCCCGGATCAGGAACCCGGCGGCGACACCGGCGAGGTCGAGCACCGGCTCGTGCTTGAGCCAGAACGTATACGCGAGGGTGACGGCGACGTAGCTCGCGATGGCGATGCCGAACTCGTCGTTGACGAGCAGGAAGCCCGACGCGATGGCGACGACGAGCGCGGCCGCGCCGATGACCTGCGCCAGGGGGACGGGGACGAGGCCGGAGGCGACGGGACGGTGTTGCTTGCGCTCATGGGCGCGGTCGGCCCCGATGTCCGCGGCGTCGTTGAGGAAGTACGCGCCGCTGGCGGCGACGCAGAACAGCACGAAGGCGATGGCGGTTCGTGCGAGCGCGTCGGCGTGGGTGATGACACCGGCGCCGAACGGTGCGGCCAGGAGGAGGACGTTCTTGATCCACTGGCGGGGTCGCGCCGTCTGCACCAGTCCGACGAGGAGGCTGTTGTGGGGCTCGACGACAGCCTGGCCGGCGACCCGTCGGGGCTCGGGTTTCAGCGCCATGATTGCCCCGCACGCTACAGCGGGCGGGTTGGGGGACCGTTGGTGCTGGCGAGTATCGTCCCGCCGATGGCAACCAGCCGCGACACCCCCGGGTCCGCTCTCAAGGCGCGCGAGCGGGTGACGTTGACCCGCGACATCCGGGACGTCCCCGAGGGGACCCACGGCGTGGTCAAGGTGGCGAACGGGCTGACGTGGGCCCGCTACTGGGTGCAGTTCGACAACGGTCACTGGGTCGGTTCGGTATCGGCGTCGGACCTCGTCCGTGAAGGCGACTACGAGGAGTTCAAGAAGCGTCGCGCCGAGGAGGCGCTGCGGCCCAAGGCGGAGGCCGCCCCCGCGGCGCCTTCGGCATCCGGGGAAGGCGCCGCCGGCGCCGCGAGTGGCGCAGCAAGCCGCGTGCCCGCGCACCTGCTCGAGCGGAGCCAGAACGCGCGGGCGCGGAAAGCCGCGGGGGGCGACTCCTAGGGTCGTCGGAGCCGGGCGCCCACCGCGTCGGTATCCTCCCGACGATGACGACGGACCCTCCGGCGGCGTCCGGACCGCCCCCGAACCTCGCCCACCTCGCTATGACCATTGACGGCCTGCAGCCGGTGCTCGTCTCGCTGACCGAGGTGCTCGGTGGCGTCGAGGGACGACTCGACCACGTCGAGGGGGTCGTGCGGTCAGGGTTGGATGCGTTCAACGCCCGCCTGGCGCGGCTGGAGGAGGCGTTCGTCCAAGCCGTCGACGAGAGCGGTTCGGGCACGAAGGAGGTCGTGGACGAGGTGCGGGCCGTCGTGGTGCAGGCGCTGGAGGCGGCTCCGATCGGCGTGGTGACGCAGCGGGTGGCGGAGCTCGCGATCGGCGTGGAGGCGACCAGGGTCCTGCTCGAGCAGCTCGTACGGATCACCGAGAGCACGATCGGCCGCAAGGCCGGCGAACAGGCTCGCCGTCTCGCGGCGGACTTCGGGATCAGGACGAAGCGGGCCCCCGAGGACCGAAGGGACCCTCGGGAGCTCGGTTCCAGCTGACGGTCAGATGACCTCGTCGCGGACGACGGTGCGCTCCCGCACCGCAGCCCGCGGCGTGGCGACGACGACACCGTCGTCGACGTAGTCGCGGCGCACGGTGCGTCGGCTCGGCGTCGATCCGAAGCCCATGCGATCCCAGAACAGGAAGCTCGTCGCCAGGCCGATGGCACCGACGACCATCAAGATGACGCCGACGGTGTTGATGTCGATGCCGGATGTCGTGACGTCCACGGCGAAGGCCAGGATGGCCCCCAGTGCGAGCAGGAAGATGCTGACGCCGATGCCCATGGTGCGGTCCTTCCGAAGGGGGTTGTTCGTTCCGGACGACGTGTTCCCGCAACGAACGACCGCTAATCGTGCGAGGAGGTCCAGGCCAGCAGGCCGTCGGCGTCCATCGTGTTGACGATGCGGTCGACGGGGACCCCGCACTCCGCCGCGCGCGAGCACCCGTAGGGCAACCAGTCGAGCTGACCGGGCGCGTGGGCATCGGTGTCGATGGAGACGCGGCAGCCGCGCTCGACGACCATCCGGAGGAGCCGCCGCGGCGGATCCAGCCGCTCTGGTCGACTGTTGATCTCGACGGCCTTGTCGAAGCGGAGCGCCGCCTCGAACACGAGTTCCGGGTCGAACGTCGACTCCGGCCGACCGCGTCCGACGACCAGCCGGCCGGTGCAGTGACCGAGGATGTCGAGATTCGGGTCGGCGAGCGCCCTCACCATCCGGCGGGTCTGCGCCGGCTCCTCCATCCGGAGCTTCGAGTGCAGCGAGCCGACCACGACGTCGAGCTGCGAGAGGACCTCGTCGCCCATGTCGAGTGACCCGTCCTCGAGGATGTCGACCTCCATCCCGGTGAGGATGCGGAACGGCGCCAGCGCCTCGTTCAGCGAGGCCACCACTTCGAGCTGCCGCATGAGCCGCTCCCGGTCGAGGCCCTTCGCCACCTTGAGCCGTCCCGAGTGGTCAGTCAGGACCAGGTACTCGTGGCCGAGGGAGCGCGCCGTCTCCGCCATCTCGAGGATCGGACTGCCGCCGTCGGACCAGTCGGAGTGCGTGTGGCAGTCGCCGCGCAGCGCCGTGCGGATGGCCTCGCCGCCGGTGGCCACTGCTCCGGTCTGTTCCTCCTCGAGGCGAACGAGGTAGCTCGAGCGCTCGCCCGCCAACGTCTCGAGGATCACCCGCTCCGTCACCTCGCCCACGCCGGGCAGCTCGCGCAGTTTCTGCGCGAGCGCCCGCTCGGTGAGCTCCTCGTCGCTGAGGTCGCGGATGGCCGACGCCGCGTTGCGAAACGCCTTGACCCGGTAGCTCGGTTCGCGGCCGCGTTCGAGGAGGTAGGCGATGCGCGACAGGGCGTCGACGGGTGTCGAGGTCACGCCATCATCATTCCCTGTGACCTCCGACCGGTCGACGTGGTCCCAGACGCGATATATCGTGACTTCATGACGCACCACGAGGGGGACCGGCTCGACCTCGAGCTGGAAGAGATCGCCGAGGTCGATGTCCGCATCGTCGCCGGCGAGGTGTCCGTGACGGCCGGGGGCCGCGAGGCCACGAGCGTGAGGCTCGAGGTCGAGGTCCTCCGCGGACCGCCGGTCGGGGTCGACGTGCACGACGGCGTGCTCGTGGTGGAGCACCAACCGCTCCGGAGCATCACTCGGCTCCTGTCCGGCGAGATGGGCGTGCGGGCGAACGTGAGCGTCATCGTCCCCGAGGGCACGGAGACGCGCGTGCGAACGGTCAGCGGCGACGTGTTCGTCGGTGGGATCCGGTCGGTGACGTCGCTCACGACCGTCTCCGGTCGCATCACCGCGACCGGCCTCGACGGCGAGGTCGGGCTACGGACGGTGTCGGGCGACATCGACGTGCAGGGCGTCGACGGGACGGTACGGGCCAACGCCGTGTCGGGAGACGTCACGATCAGCGGCGGCGCGCCCGCCGAGGTCACCGCACGGGCCGTGTCCGGCGAGCTCACCTTGGACTTCGACGAGGTGCCCGACGCCGTCGAGTGCACGACCGTCTCGGGCGACGTGGCCGTCCGGCTCCCAGCCGACGCCGACGTCGACCTCGAGGCCGTCACCGTCAGCGGACGGCTCGAGTCGGGCTATCCCGACGTCCTCGACTCGTCGAAGCGTCGACTTTCCGGACGCATCGGCGAGGGTGGTCGGCGGCTCTCGGTGCGGACGACGTCGGGCGACGTCACCGTCCTGCGCCGGGCGACCGCGTCGGCGGACGCATGAGCCGCGTCTTCGCCCATGGAGGCCTCCGGCTGTACCTGCTGCTCCTCCTCGACGACGAACCCCGGCACGGCTACGAGCTCATCCGGCTCCTGGAGGACCGGTTCATGGGGATGTACACGCCATCGGCGGGGACGATCTACCCACGCCTGGCCGCGCTCGAGGACGACGGGCTCGTCGAGCACGACCTCGTCGATGGACGGAAGGTCTACCGGTTGACTTCCGCCGGACAGGCGGAGCTGGCCGATCGGCGCGAGGAGATCGTGGCCGTCGCCGCCGAGGCGGTCCACTCGGCCCGGGCCCTCGCCACCGAGATCCGGGACGAGGTGCGGTCGAGCGTGCGGGACATCCGCCGTGAGCTCAAGGACGCCGTACGGGACGTGAAGCGGGAGGAGCGCCGGGCGACACGGGAGGTCGTGAGGGTGGACCGCGTCGACCGGGTCCGCGATCGAGATCGGGATCGCGATGGTCGCAGCGAGCTCAAGGACGTGCTGCGTTCGTTGCGGTCGGACCTCGAATCGTTCGCGACCGACGTGCTCTCGGCGGCCCGCCGCCACCACCTCGACGCCGAACGCCTTCGTCAGGTGAGCGACGCGCTGCTCGACGCCCGGGAGGCGGTCATCGAGGTCCTCGACGGTCGGGAACCGTCTGGCTAGTCGTCCTTGCCCTTCCCCCTGGCCTTCCGCGGGGCCGGCGGCGCGGTGGCCGGGGCGGCGGTCGTCGACGGCGGCGGGGGAGCGGCTGTCGTCGGCGGGGCGTAGGCGCCGCCGTCGACGCCGGGGACGCGGCGCACGATCGTGGCGAGACCGTCGGCGGCGGCGGCGGTGAGGCCCGCGGTGTCTCGCCACGCCGACAGTTGGGCGAGCAGGGCTGTCGCCTCGGGAGCGCCGCCGCCGTCGTCGACGGCATCGGCCAGCTTCGACACGGCGCCGGCGGCCTCGCCGGATTGATCGCCGTCCTCGGCGTCGAGGTCGTCGCCCGCATGACGGAGGTCCGACACCAGCGCCGCCCGATCACCGTCGCCGCCCTTCGCATCCCCGCCGCCGTCGTTGGCAGCGGCGAGGGCGAAGAGGACGAGCGCCACCACCAGGCAGGCGACGGCGACGAGCGCCAATCGCCGTCGGTCCTCGAGCAGGCCGGGCCAGGTCGGAGCAGTCGTGGTGGGGCCGACCGGGGAGGCGACCGGGACGGCGTCACCCACCGGCAACACCTGGGTCTCGTCGGCGGCGGGTGATGGCGCCGACAGGATGGTGGCATCCGCAGGGAGCCCTGTCAGGGCCGAGCCGGTGAGTCCCAGCGCCGTCGCCATCTCGGCGGCGGAGGCGAAGCGCCGCGCAGGGTCGCGGTCCATCGCCCGCTCGACGGCGGCGACGACTTCGGGGGCGAGGTCCGGCCGGAGCTCGGCGAGCGACGTCGGCGTCTGGTGCTGGATGGCGTAGGCGGTCGCCACCGGCGTATCGCCGCGAAACGGCTTGCGGCCGGCGAGCGCCTCGTAGAGCAGCACGCCCACGGCGTAGAGGTCGGACCGGAGCGACGCGGGCTCACCCAGGATCCGCTCGGGCGCCACGTAGGCGGGCGTCCCCACGAGCTGGTTCGTCGAGGTCAGGTCGGCCGCGGCCGCCACCTCGAGGCTCTTGGCGATGCCGAAGTCGGCGACCTTGGCGCAACCGTCGGTGGCGAGGAGCACGTTCGCAGGCTTCACGTCGCGATGGACGAGCCCCGCAGCATGAGCGGCACCGAGCGCCATCAACACGTCGCCGCCGACCCGGAGCACCCACTCGTGGTCGAGCGGCTCGTCACCGGCGGCCTCCATGCGGTCGGCAAGGGACTCGCCGGGGAGGCGCTCCATGATGAGGTAGGGCAGCGCGCCGTCGTCGTCTTCCCCGGAGTCGAACACGCCGACGACGTTCGGGTGGACGAGGCGCGCCGCGCTGCGGGCCTCAGCCTCGAAGCGCACCCGGACGTCGTCGCGCGCCGCCATCTCCGGACGCAGGAGCTTCACCGCCACGGGACGGTCGAGGCGTTCGTCGACCGCGTCGTACACCTCGGCCATCCCGCCGGTGCCGAGGAGGGAACCGAGTCGGTACCGCCCGGCGAGGAGGAGGTCGGTGCGCGACGGGGTCACGTCCGCAACGTACCCAACAGCGCTTACCACGATGCGTGCGCCGGGTAGCGTTCGGCCGTCGTGCGCGTGCTCCCGAAGTACTTCCTGACCCTCTTCCTCGCGGCCCTCGGTGTGCTCCTCGGCCTGTTGTTGCTGTCGCGTCCGGCTCGCGCCATCGCCAACGGCGGCCAGAGCGAGAAGCTCCCGGCCGCCCTCGAGCTCAACGAGCTCTCGCAAAGGAGCGTGGTGTACGACCGCGACGGCGGCGTCCTCGCGGTGTTGCACCGCGAGGAGAACCGGTCCCCGGTCACGCTCGATCAGGTGCCGCCGCACGTGATCCAGGCCATCCTCGACGTCGAGGACGACGGCTTCTACGACCACAGCGGCGTCAATGTCCGCTCGATCCTCCGGGCGGCGGTGGCCAACGCGAAGGCCGGCGGCGTGTCCCAGGGCGGCTCGACCATCACCCAGCAGCTCGTGAAGCAGTCGCTGCTGACGCCCGAGCGGGACATCGGTCGCAAGGCCAAGGAGGCTGTCCTGGCATTGCGCCTCGAGCAGCAGATGACGAAGGACCAGATCCTCGAGCGCTACCTCAACACCGTGTACCTCGGGAACGGTGCGTACGGCGTCCAGGCCGCCGCCGAGACCTACTGGGGCGAGCAGGCCAAGGACTTGACAGTCGAGCAGGGCGCACTGCTCGCCGGCGCCATCCGCAACCCCTCGCTGTACGACACCTTCAAGCGGCCGGACCTGGCGACGAAGCGCCGCGACATGGCCCTCGACCGCATGGTCGTCCGCCGGCACATCACGGCGGAGCAGGCGGCGCTGTACAAGCAGGTGCCCATCCCGTCCAAGACGGTGACGCCCCCGAAGGGCGACAACGACTACTTCGTGGAAGAGGTCGAACAGCGGCTGCTCGACGACCCCCGCCTCGGCGAGACCCGTACCGAGCGGTACAACGCCATCTTCAAGGGCGGCCTGCGCATCGAGACGACCTACGACCCGAAGCTCCAAGCGATCGCCCGCCGGCAGATGGACGCCAAGATCCCCGACACGAAGGGTCGCTTCAACGCCGCGCTGATCTCCCTCGAGCCCGGGTCCGGCGCCGTCCGGGCCATGGTCGCCGGCAAGGACTTCGAGACGGCGCAGTACAACCTGGCGACGGGACGCGGCGGAAACGGGTTCGGTCGCCAACCGGGTTCGTCGTTCAAGCCGGTCGTGCTCGCCGCCGCCTTCGAGGAGGGGATCGGTCCCAGCGACACCATCTCCGGCTCCGAGCCGTGCCGGGTCAGCATCAAGGGCGTCGAGCCCAACCCGTACGAGCCAGGCAACTACGAGGGGTCCAAGGGCTCGAACGGCCCGATCTCGCAGGCGACGATGAAGTCGCTCAACTGTGCGTTCGTCCGCCTCGGTCTCGCGTTGGACGACGACCCCTTCAAGTCGATGGACAAGGTGGCGGCGATGGCCCGTCGACTCGGGATCCCGATCCCCGAGGACGGGAAGTACGGGCCGTCCATCAGCCTCGGCGCCAAGGAGGCGTGGCCGATCCAGATGGCCTCGGTGTACGGCACCTTCGCCAACGATGGCTTGCGCCACGAGCCGTACTTCGTCGAACGGCTCCTCGACCGGAACGGCAAGGTCGTGCTGGAAGGAAAGGACGAGGGCAAGCGCGTGCTCGACGCCAACGTGGCCCGCACCGTCACGTCGGTGCTGCGCAAGGTCGTCGAGGGCGGGACCGGGACCAAGGCGCGCCAGCGCGACCGCATCGTCGCCGGGAAGACAGGGACGTCGCAGGAGTGGAGGAACGCGTGGTTCGTGGGCTACACCCGCGAGCTGGTGACGGCCGTGTGGATGGGCAACCCGGCAAAGGACGATCCGATGAAGAACGTCGGCGGCATCAGGGTGACCGGCGGGTCGTACCCCGCAACGGTGTGGGGCGCGTACATGGCCGAGGCGATGCAGGGCGTGCCGGCGTCGTCGTTCCCCGCGCCCGACCTGTCGGAGTACGGCAAGCCCAAGTCCGTGAAGCTCAGCAAGGAGTCCGGCACGTCAGGCAACGGGACGGCGACGACTGCTCGGCGACGATCGTCGTCGACGGGGGGGACGACGTCGACCATCGCGGAGACCGACGGTGGCGAGGAGCCGGCCTCGGAATGAGCTCGCTCGAGGACCTTCTCGCCGTCCAGGGGCTGGACACGGCGTTGGACCAGCTCCGGCACAAGCGGGCGAACCTGGCGGAGCGCTCCGAGCTCAAGGACGTCGAGGCCAAGCGCAAGGTTCTCGAGGGCGAACTTGCGACTGCGATCGCGACGCGTGACGTGGTCGCGGCAAGGCAGGCGAACCTGGAGAAGGACATCGCCGCGAGCGAGGCCCGCATCGCCGAGATCGACAAGCGCATGTACTCGGGTGAGGTGTCGTCGTCGCGGGATCTCCAGGCGATGGCGAACGAGATCGCACAGATCAAGTCGCGGGTGTCCACGCTCGAGGACCACGCGCTGGAGGCCATGGACGAGCGGGAACCCCTGGATGCCGCAGTGGACGAGCTCGCGGCGCGCGACGCCGGGTTCGTCGAGCTGGCGGCGCAGCTGTGGGCGGCGATCGCAGCTGCGGAGTCGGAGATCGACGCCGAGATCGCGGTCGAGGAGGGTCAGCGTTCATCGGCGGCATCGGCGGTGGCGGGCGAGCTGTTGGGCGAGTACGAACGGCTGAGGGGACGGCTCGGCGGCATCGGTGCCGCCCGCCTCGAACACGGGACGTGCATGGGTTGCCGGATGAAGTTGCCGGCGACCGAGCTCGACCGCATCAAGCACCAGCCTCCCGACGCGTTGGTTCACTGCGACCAATGCGGTCGCATCCTGGTGCGCAACGAGCCGTGATCCTGTGGTTCGCGGGGATGTCGTTCGTCCTGGTGTGGACCGTCTTCAAGGACACCGCGATCGACTACCGGCTGGTCATGGCGGGCGCGCTGTTGCCGGACGCCGTCGACGTGTTCCTCGGCGGGCCCCGGGTGTTGCACTCGGTGACGTGCAGTGTCGTGCTGTTGGTGGGGGTGATGTCGGCGACTCGAGGGCGTCGTCGCCTGCGTCGGCGGTTGCTGGCGGTGCCGATCGGAACGTTCTGCCATCTCGTGCTCGACGCCACCTGGGCGCGCAGCGTGACGTTCTGGTGGCCATTCCTCGGCCGCTCGTTCGCCGGCGAGGGCCTGCCGAGCCTCGATCGTCCGGTGGCACTGCTGGTCGTGCTCGAGCTCGCGGGCGCCGCGGCGCTGGCATGGGCCTGGTCCCGCTTCCGACTGGGCGAGTCGGAGCGGCGGGTCGAGTTCTTCCGGACGGGGCGGCTGGGGCGCGACCTCGCTCCCGGACCGCTGCCCCACGCGTGACGGCGCCCTCGTGCTGATCCTGGTGCGCCACGGGCAGACGGCAGTCAACGCCGAGGGCCGCCTCCAGGGCCGGATCGACGTGCCGTTGACGGACGTCGGTCGGCGTCAGGCGGAGGCCGCGTCCTCCCGCCTTCCGGACGACGTGGCGCGGGTCGTGACCAGTCCGCTGTTGCGGGCCCGCCAGACGGCGGACGCCTTCGGGCTGGACGCGTCGGTGCCGGTCGACGTCGACGAACGGTGGATCGAGCTCGACTACGGCGAGTGGGACGGGAGGCCGCTGCAATCGTTGGCCTCAGCGGGGTGGGACGCCTGGCGCGCCGACCCGGCGTACGCCCCGCCAGGCGGCGAGTCGCTCGTGGCGGTGGCGGCGCGGGTCCGGTCCGCCTGCGACGACCTCGCGGAGGAGGCGCGGGAGTCGACCATCGTCGTCGTCAGTCACGTCTCGCCGATCAAGGCGGCGGTGGCGTGGGCGCTCGACGTGGGCCCGTCCACCTCGTGGCGGATGTTCCTCGACGTCGCCGCCATCTGCCGGATCGCCGTCGGAGCGACGGGCCCGTCGCTCACGTCGTACAACTCGGTGGCTCACCTCACGGCACGAGCCCCGCACCAACCCTGACGACGACGACCTCCATCTCGGTCCCCGGGCCCGGCTCGCGGCGCCGGTAGCCTGCGGCGGTGGCGACCCGCACGCAGAACTTCGGCGCCGGGAAGCGGGAGAGTCACGACGCCAGTGACTTCTATGCCCGCTTCACGCCGCCGTCGCTGAGCCCCGACGCCACCCTCGGCGACCCTTCGGCCATCCCCGTCGGATGCCTTCTCGGCGACGCGCGCGACCTGTCGGCGATTCCGGATGCCACTGTCGCGCTGGTCGTCACCTCGCCGCCGTACTTCGCCGGGAAGGCCTACGAGGAGGCGCTCGGCGAGGGTGGCATACCGGGCAGCTACCTCGAGTTCCTCGCGATGCTGCGGGACGTGTTCGCGGAGTGCGTGCGCGTGCTCGAGCCCGGCGGGCGCATCGCCGTGAACGTGGCCAACCTGGGACGCAAGCCGTACCGGAGCCTCGCCGCCGACGTCGTGTCCATCCTCCAGGACGACCTGGGAATGCTCCTGCGGGGCGAGGTCGTGTGGGCCAAGGCGGAGGGCGCCTCGGGCTCGTGCGCGTGGGGATCGTTCAAGTCGCCCGCCAACCCCGTCCTGCGCGACGTGACCGAACGCGTGGTGATCGCCAGCAAGGGGCGTTTCGACCGCGCCGGCTCGGCCGCGCAGCGGCGCAAGGACGGCCGTCCGGCGACGGCGACGGCCACCAACGACGAGTTCCTCGACGCCACCATCGACGTGTGGCGCTTCGCCCCGGAGAGCGCCAAGCGGGTCTCGCACCCGGCCCCCTTCCCGGTCGAGCTCCCGGAGCGGCTCATCCACCTCTTCACCTACGAGGGCGACGTGGTGCTCGACCCGTTCTGCGGATCGGGGACGACGCTCGTCGCCGCGGCTCGTACGGGACGGATCGGTGTCGGGTTCGACACCGATCCCACGTACGTCTCGATCGCCAACCGCCGCGCCGCCGGTGGGGAGGCGGGGGACCGTGGACAAGATGACCGCTATCAACGGGCGCGGCTGGCAGGAAAGGCGATCTCCGCGTTGGCGGAGTCGACCCTCGTCGAGGCGGGCTTCGCCATCGACGGACGGAGCGTCCGCCTGAAGCGGACGGGGACGAGCGCCGACCTCGTCGCCTGCGACGCCGCGGGACGGCGGTGGTACGTCGAGGTCGTCGGCGGCTTCACGGTCGCTCCGAGCGGACTCGCACGGATGGACGGCGTCTACCGCGCCCTCGGGCGGGGCGCGCTGCTCGAGGCTGCGGGGTACGGGCCCCGGCTCTTGCTGACGTCGCACCTGCCGACGCCCGGGACCGAAGCGGACGTCGCCTGGCGGTCGGCGTCGGGTGGCCTCTACGACGCCGCCCTCGAGGTGTTGGACGACGACACGCCGGCGGCGCTGTCCGCCCTCGCGAGTCGTGGGAGCCCCCTGGGCTAGCGCTGTCCGAGTACGGCCGCGAGGTGGCGCTCGGCGCCCCGGCGGAGGACGGTCAGATCGATCTTGGTGCCCGGCTCGCGGCTGCCGACGAGCCGGCTGAGCGACGCCGCGCCGGAGACGGCTTGGTCGTCGAGGGCGACGATGACGTCGCCGGGCTGGACGCCCGCCTCCGCCGCCGGGCTGCCCGTGGTCACCTCGGCCACAGTGGCACCGGTCGTGCCCGCGGTGTTGTCCATCGTCGAGACGCCGAGGAAGGCGGTCGGTGTCGCCGGGGTGCCATCTGTCAGGCGCTCGGCGATGGCCTTGGCCATGTCGATGGGGATGGCGAAGCCGATGTTCTGGGCGTTGTGCTCGATGGCGATGGCGGTGTTGATGCCGATGACCTGTCCGGCGGCGTTGACGAGCGGCCCGCCGGAGTTGCCGGAGTTGATGGCGGCGTCGGTCTGGATGAGTCCGTCGAGGTCGCCGATGCTTCGGTCGAGGGCGGACACGATCCCGCGGGTCACGCTGGGGTCGCCTCTGAGGGCGAGGGCGTTGCCGATGGCGACGACGTCCTCGCCGACCTTGGTCGTCGCCGAGCTGCC
Organism: Acidimicrobiales bacterium; assembly: GCA_035525495.1. GTDB lineage: Bacteria > Actinomycetota > Acidimicrobiia > Acidimicrobiales > CADCTF01 > DATLED01. Next base: position 22,535 of record DATLED010000079.1, read on the forward strand.
GAGCTGGGCGACGGTGAGGCCGTCGAGGTTCGACAGGCGGAGGACGGCGACGTCGTTGTCGGGGTCGGTGCCGACGACCGTGGCGGCGCGGGCCCGGCGGTCACCCGGCGTCGTGACCGTCACCGTCGTCGCCCCTTCGACGACGTGGTTGTTCGTGAGGACCAGGCCTTCGGCGCTGTAGACGATGCCCGTGCCCTGGCCGGACTGGCGGGGACCCGAGGCCTGGATGTCGGCGACCGCGCCTTCGACGGCGGCGAGGACGGCGCCCACGTCGAGGGCGGCGGGCGGCCCGGACGCGGACACCAACGGCTTCGTTGATGCCGACGCCGACGTTGCGGGAGGCGTCCGGGTGGCGCCGTCGTCGGCGATGCGAGCGCCGGCGAGCCCGCCCGCGGCACCGGCCACCGCGACGAGGCCGACGAGCCCACCGATCACGGCGGTGACCGAGCGGGGTCGCCGCGACGTCGTGTCGGCCGGAGCCGGATCGACGGCGCTCGCCGCACGGACGAGCGGCGGCTGCGGCTGCGGGTCGATCGGCGGCGCCGTGGGAGGGGAGTCCGGCAGCGGCCAGGTCGTCGTGTCAGCCATGCCCCCAGACAACGTCGGCCGCCTGGGTGAACGCTGTGACCCGTCTGTGCGCCGGCTGCGAGTCCTCGGCGCGCACCATCGGTAGCTCGATCCGGGGCTCGGAGTGCGCAACGACCTGTGGGTCAGCTGTGGCCCCCCGGCGGACCGATCGTTGCCGCCTCGGTGGGGAAGCGCTCCACGTAGCCGGGGTGCACCTCGCGCCAGCCGTCCTGTGGCGGTTCGGTCCCGTCGAGGTGGGCCAAGAGGATGTCGAGGCACGTGTGCCAACCCGCGGCGTCGCGCGCGGCCTTGCCGATGTCGACGAACGTGTTCACGAAGCGAAGCTCGGTCCGCGCCCCGCCATCGACCGCCTGCAGCTCGAACCGCATGACCTCCTCGCCCCACGAGAACTCGAGCACGTCCACGGGGTCGAAGATCCGCAGCTCGCCGGGGATCTCCGGGCCCTCGCCGTGTCGGAAGACGAAGCGGAGCGAAGCCCCCTCGGCACGATCGCCGACGATGTCAGCGGGGAACCACGCGGAGACGTCGGCCGGCTCGGTGAGCGCCCGCCACACCTTCTCGCGCGGGTGGTCGAAGCGGCGCGTGAAGACGAGCTGCCAGTCGTTGCCGTCGGGTGCGGCTTCCAGCCGTCCGTAGTGGTCGTCGGTCGTCGTCATGTCGTTCCTCCGTCGTCAGTCGGGCATCTCGTCGAGGTGGCGCTCGAGGTCGTCCAGCCGGTCCGACCAGAGCCGCCGATAGGGGGAGAGCCACGCGTCGATCGTCCGCAGCGGCTCGGTGCGCAGTCGGTACAGGCGGCGTTGTGCGTCGGCCCGCACGTCGACGAACCCCGCGTCGCGCAGGACGCGCAGGTGCTTCGACACCGCCGGCTGGCTCAGCTCCAGCGCGTCAACGAGCTCACCCACCGGCCGCTCGCGGTCACGCAAGAGGTCGAGGATCCGGCGGCGCGAAGGCTCGGCGAGCACGTCGAAGGGCAGGGTCACGACTCCGAGTATGTCCTTATAGGCATATAGCCGTCAAGGCATAGACAGGCGCCTACTCGGTGGCTATGGCGTATTCGGGGCAGTTGTCCGCCGCGATGCGGGCATCCTCCTCGAGGTGGACGGGCACGTCGCCCGTCACCTTGAGAACGGCGTAGCCCTCGTCATCGGTGTCGAAGAGCTCGGGGGACAGTCCATAGCAGCGGCCGTGGCCCTGGCACCTGGTGCTGTCGAGCACGATCCGCATCAGGCCGGCACCGCCCGCTTCTCGAGGATGCGCACCGGCAGCTGCCGTGGGCCGCGAACCTGACCACCCGACCAGCGCACCGCCGACGGGTCGGCATCGGCGAGCTCGAAGTCGGGGATGCGCTTCATCCACTCGTCGATGGCGATCTGCAACTCCATGCGGGCGAGGTTCGAGCCGAGACAGCGGTGGATGCCGAGACCGAAGGCGACGTGCCGGTTGCGCTTGCGGTCGATGACGAACTCGTTCGCGTCGTCGAAGGCTTCCGGGTCGCGGTTGGCTGCGGGGAACGGGAGCAGGACCCAGTCCCGCTTGTGGAGAAGCCGGCCGCCGATCTCGACGTCCTCGGACACGAGCCGGGCCATCGTGACCGGCGCGTAGAAGCGAAGGAACTCCTCGACGGCGAAGGGCAGGACGTTGGGATCCTCGACGAGGCGTCGCCGATCTCCGGGGGACTGGGCGAGGTGCCACAGGCTGGCGCCGATGGCGGACCACGTCGTATCGATGCCGGCGATCAGGAGGAGGGCGACGGTGCCGCCGACGTGCTCATCAGACAGCGGCTCGCCGTCGAGCTCGGCGTTGATGAGGAAGCCGACGAGATCGTCCTTCGGGTTCGCGCGGTGATCCTCGACGACCTTGCTCAAATAGCTGTCCATGGTGTCGTCGGGATCGAAGCTCTCCTCGTCGAACTGTCCCGGCGTCTCGATGATGCGGGAGATGAAGCGACGGAACTTGTCGCCGTCCTCAGCCGGGACACCCAGCATCTCAGCGATGACCCGCACCGGGACGTGCTGGGAGTACTGGACAGCCGCGTCGACGACGGTGGCGCCTCCGGCGACGATCTCGTCGAGCAACTCGCGGCACGCCTTGCGGGTCGCCGGCTCCCACTTGGCGATCTCCTTGGGCGAGAAGGCCGGGAGGAGGAGGCGGCGCGCCTCGGCGTGGAACGGCGGGTCGGAGGTGATCGGAGGTGCGTAGCCGACCGGTGCGATCCCCTCGGGCTTCCAGTCGTTGACGATCACGCCTTCGGACGAGAAGTGCTCGGTGTCATGGGCGATGGCGGCGACATCCGCGTGGCGCGTCGGCAGCCACGTCCCCCCGAAGCGGTCGGTGTGGGCGACGGGGCACCTCTCCCGGAGGTCGTCCCAGATCTCTGGCGCATTCGCCGCGTAATCGGGATGGGTGTGATCGAAGTCGGTCGCCCAACTCTCGATCAGCGGCTTGTCGGTGTCCTGCATGGCCGGAGCCTAGGTGTCGCCGCCGTCCTCGTCGGCTCCGACCACGACCGTCCAGGCGCGCACGCGCCACGATGTGACGAGGCCGTTGAGGACGTAAGGGTCACCAGCCGCGAAGTCCTCGGCGAAGGACGCATCGTCGCCGGAGAACACCAGGACGGCGCCATCGGGTGGCTCCGCGAGAGCGCCCGCGAGGAGGAGCTCGCCGCGTTCGTGGGACGCGTGGGCGAGGCCGAGGTGCTCTGCGCGGAACGCGGTGCGGCGATCGATGTAGTCGTCGACGAGGTCGTAGAAGAGCAGCCAGTAGCGCGCGGGCATCAGCGGAAGTGCGGCGCGATCTGCTCGATCAGGAGGTCGCACGTCTCGATGCGTCGGGTCATGTTCCCGAGGGTGAAGTCGGGGATGATGAGCTCGTCGAGGCCGGCGTCGCGGTACTGCCCGATGATCTCGGTGACCTCGGCGGGCGTGCCGACGATGCCTCCGGCGGCGCGGCGGTCCTTCAACCACGACTCGTCCTCGGACAGGAACAGGAGCGCCTGCGTGGAGACCTGGATCTCGTCGGGGTCGCGGGCGAGGTCGTCGCAATGGCGGTGGAGCACGTCGACCTTGTGGGCGAGCACCTCGGGCGTGGTCCACGCGTTCCACTCGTCTGCGTACTCGGCGGCGATGCGCATGGTGCGCTTCTCACCGCCACCGCCGATGAGGATCGGCAGCCTCTCCTGCACGGGAGCGGGATGGTTCGGGGCATCGGCGAGGTGGAAGTAGGCGCCGTCGACGTTCGTGCGCGGCCGTCGCAAGAGCGACCTGATGACCTCGCAGGCCTCCTCGAACCGGTCGAGGCGCTCTTTGATGGAGCCGAGCTCGAGCCCGTACGCCGCGTGCTCGTTCTGTTGCCATCCGGCGCCGATGCCGAGGAGCAACCGGCCGTCACTGATGTTGTCGACGGCGGCGGCGATGTTGGCGAGGACCGCAGGATGCCGGTAGGTGACGCTCGTGACCAAGGTGGCGAGGCGGACGCGAGGGACCGCGGCGGCGAGGGCGGCGACGACCGACCAGCACTCGATCGTGTCGCCGTCGAGCGGCGTCTCATCAGGGCCGTTCGGCATGAAGTGGTCGGCGAAGTAGACCCCGTCCCAGCCGGTGGCCTCGCAGTGCTGCGAGAGCTCGAGGATCTCGGCCCACGGTCGGGTGGGTGCGGGCCAGATGCTGAAGCGCATGTGGCGACCCTAGGACGCGATCGAGCAGGAACCGGAACCGTCGACGTCGAAGGGTCAAGTCGTGGCGGCCACGGGAGGGACGACCGAGCTGGAGGCGATCGTCGCCCATGGGCTCCTGAACTCCCTCGCCGTGCTCTCCGGCGCGGCCGGCACACTCCTCGCCTACGGGTCGGAGATGGACGACGGCGACATCGAGACGCTCGTGTCGACCATCGACTCGCAGAGCTGCCTCTTCACCGAGGGACTGAAGGTGCTGCTCGAGCACTCGTCCGTTGCCTTCGCCGACGCCGCCACGGCCGTCTCGCTGAGCTCCGGCGTGTGCGGGAGCCTGACCGTCGAGCGCCGCGACGAGGTCCTCTTGACGCTCGTCCGCCGGTCGAAGGAGCTGAAGTTAGGGCTCGACGGCCTCGTCCGAGGGCTTCCCGCGGAGGTCCTCCAGCTCCTGGACAGCCTCACGCCACACTGATGCCCTGGGGCTACGGCAGCTCGTCGGCCGTCGCCATGGCGAGGAGGCGCGCTCGCGGGATCATTCCGAGGAGCCGTCCTCTCGCGGTGGTGACGAGCAGCCACTGCGGCGACTCGTCGTTCCGGAACCGCTCGACGACCTCTCGCACCGGCGTCCCCGCGCGGACGGTCGGCGCGGCTCCGTTGCCCTCGGCGTCGAGCACGACGCCGAAGGGAGTCGTCGTGACCGTGATCCCGGCCACCTCGGCCGCCTCCGCGAGCGCCTGGATTCGCTGGCCGTCACCGATGCGACCCTCGGCGGGCAGGCCCTCGGCCAGCCACGCCGCCTTGCCGGCGACGTAGTCGAGGACCTCAGCGAAACCGAGCTGTTCGAGCCGACACGCGGCCCGAGCGCTGAGGTCTCACTGGAAGTCGAAGCAGTAGACCACGACGGGACGCGACCGATCGAGCTGCTCGGTGGCGGCCCGTCGAGTCAGCTTCGTCAGCGGGAGATGGAGGGCACCCGGCAGGTGCTCGTCGTCGTACTCCGGTGATGGGAGGACCTCGACGAGCTGGACGTCCGGGTTCCGGTCGAGCAGGTCGGCGAGGTCGTCGGTGTCGATCGTCTTCGCCATGGTGGGACGGTTCCTACCCCCTTGGGCGCAGGTGGTCGGCGTTGCGGGCGGGACCGGGTCCGTGCCAGTCGATATGCGGACGAGGGCATCGCCCGTGAAGTTCGTGATGAGGAGCCACGTGGTCAGGCAACCGAGCCTGGGTCAAGAAGGTGCCCGGGATATCCGATAGTTTTGTTTGAGCCTGGAGTGGCGGGCTTTCGGCGAAAGGCACCGTTATGGGCGACTTCGTGAGGCGCTGGACGAGGACGATCGGGGACCTGCTGCCGAAGGGTCACACCCTGCCGGAGGACGTCTGGCGGGTCCGTCACCACACGCTGACCAACGTGCTGCGCCTGCACGTCCTGGGCATCCTGATCTTCAGCCTCGCTCGCGGGTATTCGGTCCCGCACTCCATCGCGGACGCGGCGGTCGTCGCCGCGTTCGCCGTCCTCGCGGCGTTCGAAGGCCATCGCCGCCTCTGCTCGGCGGCTGCCGCCGTCGGCCTCGTGACCTCGTCGGCGGTGCTGGTCCACGTCTCCGGGGGCAGCATCGAGATGCATTTCCACTTCTTCGTCATGGTCGGCGTCCTCACGCTCTACCAGGACTGGCTTCCGTTCCTTCTCGCGATCGGATTCGTCGTCGCCCACCACGGGATCCTGGGGACGTTGATGCCCGATGAGGTGTACAACCACCCCTCGGCGGTGGACCACCCCTTCCGATGGGCGCTGATCCACGGCGGCTTCGTTCTCGCCGCCAGCATCGCGAGCGTCACCGCGTGGAGGCTGAACGAGGAACAGGCACTCCATGATCCCCTCACGCGACTACCGAACCGACGTCTGTTCCAGGACCGCGTGGCCCACGCGCTCGCTCGCACGCAGCGGCGACCCTCCTCCCTGGCCGTGCTGTTCCTCGATCTGGACGGCTTCAAGGCCGTCAACGACACCCTTGGCCATGCGGCGGGGGACCAGCTTCTGACGACCGTGGGAGACCGGCTTCGAGCCGCCCTGCGCGCCGCCGACACCGCGGCGCGGTTCGGCGGCGACGAGTTCGCCGTCCTCGTCGAGGACATCAATGGAGAGCCCGATGCGGTCAGCTTCGCCGAGCGGATCCTGACGGCGTTGTCGACGACCTTCATCGTGCGCGGCAAGGAGGTCTCCATCGGCGCCAGCATCGGCATCGCGCTGAACGACACGAGCTCGACGCTGGACACCGTCCTGCGGAGTGCCGACGTCGCCATGTACGCCGCCAAGGTCGGAGGGCGAGGTCGCTTCGAGCTCTACCAGTCGGACATGCAGACGGTCGCAGTCGCTCGCGCAGAGCTCGAACAGGACTTGCAGTTCGCGGTGTCGAACGGGGAGCTCGCGCTCCGCTACCAGCCGGTCGTCTCGCTGACCACCGGGCGGATGGCCGGCGTCGAGGCCCTGCTCCGGTGGGATCACCCGAGCCGCGGTGTCCTCGAGCCGGCGGACTTCCTGGAGGTCGCCGAGGCGACGGGCGCGATCATTCCCATCGGTGCGTGGGTGCTCGCAGAGGCCTGCCGTCAAGGTCAGGAGTGGTGCAGCCGCTTTCCGCAGCACCCGTTCACCGTCTCGGTGAACCTCTCGGCCGTGCAGCTCTTCCGGAGAGACATCGTCGACACGATCGCCAACGCGCTCGAAGGCTCGGGGTTTCCGGCGAACGCGCTGATCCTGGAGCTCACCGAGAGCGTCCTGATCAAGAACTCAGCCGCGGTCATCGAGCGACTTCACGAGTTGAAGGGCATCGGTGTGCAGCTGGCGATCGATGACTTCGGGACCGGCTACTCGTCGCTCGGGTACCTCCAGCAGCTCCCCGTCGACATCGTGAAGATCGCCGAGACGTTCGTGGACGGCGTGGCGAAGGGCGGGCCGGAGCCCGCGCTCACCGAAGCGATCATCAAGCTCTCGCGGACCCTCGACATGGAGACCGTCGCCGAAGGCGTCAAGGGATCCGATCAGGCGCGGCGCCTTCGAGAGTTCGGGTGCGACCTCGCCCAGGGATTCCGGTTCGCCCGCCCACTCGAAGGTCCGGCCATCGACGCCCTGTTCGGCGCCGCGACCTTCGATGAGGCGTGGGAGGCGTCCACACCGGCGACCGCGCAGTAGGGCGTCCTGAGCGCCGGCTCGCGGTCGTGGAAAGGCGTTCATGTGGCGCTTGCGTCGGGCCACGAGCGCCACCTGTACTCAGACGGGTGAAGCGCAGTGAGCCGGCCTGTAAGCGGGGTTCTGTCCACCGGGCCCTTGCGGGCTACCGATTGGGTGACCATCCATCTACGCGGCCTACCTGGGGAGTCGGACGGGCCGCCCTTCCCCGACTTGGCCTTGCTCCGAGTGGGGTTTGCCGAGCCACCCGGGTCACCCCGGGCGCTGGTGCGCTCTTACCGCACCGTTTCACCCTCACCTGTGCCGGTCTTGCGGCCGGCCATCGGCGGTCTGTTCTCTGTGGCACTTTCCTGCGGGTCGCCCCGACTGGCCGTTAGCCAGCACCCTGCCCTACGGAGCCCCGACTTTCCTCGACCCGGTCCGTTCGCCGCCACGAGGACGACGGCCGCCCGAGCCGCGGTCACCCGGCCGGCTCACTGCACCACCAGTGTCGCACGCGGCAAGATCTCGCGATGGCGGATGTGATTGGCCCCGGTTGGAACGGACTGGGTGTCGGCCTGTCCACCCTTTGGCGACTGGCGGACGCCGAGAGCCGGTCGGTCAGTCCGGAGAACCCGACGGGAGAACGGGGCGGCGGCGGACGGGCGTCCGAGGGCACGGGCGCCGGCCCGGGACGCGACCTCGGCGTCGGCTGGAAGATCTCGCCGTCTGTCCGGATCGGGCCCGGGGAGACCTACGTGATGGCCGACATCGAGGGGCCAGGCGCCATCCAGCACATCTGGCTGACGCCGACGGGCGGGTGGCGGAACCAGATCCTGCGCATGTACTGGGACGACGACCCCCAAGCGGCCGTCGAATCCCCGCTCGGCGACTTCTTCGCCTGCGGGTGGGACGAGTACGCGCAGGTGTCGTCGCTCGCCGTGTGCGTCAATCCCGCGAGAGCCTTCAACTGCTACTGGGAGATGCCGTTCCAGCGCCGCGCCCGCATCACGCTCACGAACGAGAGCCAAGAGGAGCGCACGCTCTACTTCCAGATCGACTACTCGCTCTGCGACGTGCCGGATGACGCGGCCCGTTTCTGCGCACAGTTCCGGCGCGTCAACCCCCTCCCGATCGGCGATGTCGTGACGATTCTGGACGGCGTGCGTGGACGGGGGCACTACGTCGGGACGTACTGCGCCTGGGGCGTGAACAACAGCGGATGGTGGGGTGAGGGGGAGCTCAAGTTCTTTCTGGACGGGGACGACGCCGAGGGGTTCCCCACGATCTGCGGGACCGGCACCGAGGACTACTTCTGCGGCGCCTACAACTTCGATGTCGACGGGCAGTACGTCGAGTTCACGACGCCGTATGCCGGCATGCCGCAGGTGCTGCGGCCGGACGGCACCTATCGATCCCAGCAGCGATTCGGCCTGTACCGGTGGCACCTCACCGACCCCGTCCGGTTCCGCTCGGACGTGCGCGTGACGATGCAGGCCCTCGGCTGGCGCCGCGGCCGTCGGTATCTCCAACTGCAGGACGACATCTCGACCGTCGCCTACTGGTACCAGACGCTCCCGATCGCGCCCTTCCCGTCCCTACCCGATCGCGACGCCCGAGAGATCATCTGAGTGGACCTCGTCGCCGACGCCGAAGCCCTCGCCGACGAGGTGCTGTTCCCCGCGGCTCTCGCCACCGATGCGGCCGACGCTGTCCCGTCCGGCAACCTCGACGCCCTGGCGTCGCTCGGCCTCTACGGCATCTTCGCCCCGCCCGAGGTCGGCGGCCTCGGCGCCGACTTCCCGTCGATGGCCCGCACCGTCGAGGCGATCGCCGGTGGGTGCCTGACGACGGCGCTCGTCTGGATCCAGCACTTCGGTCTCCTCGGCAGCGTTCTCGGCGGGCCCGACCACCTCCGCGACGCCTGGCTCCCCGACATCTGCCGCGGCGACCGGCGCGGCGGGATCGCGTTCGGCGGACTCCTCCCTGGAACGCCCGTGCTCACCGCCACGCCCGTCGACGACGACGGCTGGCGACTCGACGGGTTCGCGCCGTGGGTCAGCGGCTGGACCCGCATCGACGTCCTCCACGTCGCCGCCCGTGGTGCCGCCGGCGACACGGTCGTCAACCTCGCCATCGACGCCGTCGAGCAACCCGGGCTGTCGATCACCCGCCAGCGCCTGGCCGCCCTCGACGCCAGCGTCACGGTGCGCGCCGGCTTCGACGGCCTCGTCGTGCCCGCCGAGCGGCTGTTGGGCACCACGCCCTACGACCCTGAGGCGAGCCTCGGCGCGAGCCTCCGACTCAACGGGTCGCTCGCCCTGGGTGTCGCTCGGCGGTGCTGCGCCCTGCTCGGCGGGTCACCCTTCGACGACGAGCTCGCCGAACGACGTGCCGCGATCGACGCAGCCGACGCCGATGAGATGGCGGCGGAGCGGGCTCGGACGTCCGAGCTCGCGTTCCGAGCCGCGGGCGCGCTCGTCGTCCATGCCGGCAGCCGCGCCGTCCGGTCCGACGATCACGCCCAACGTCTGCTCCGCGAGGCGATGTTCCTGCTCGTCTTCGGATCCCGTCCCATGATCAAGGACGAGCTGGCGCCGCTGCTCAGACGCCGATGACCCGGGCGGTCGCCCGCCTTCCCGGCAGCTTGATGACCTCGATCGCAGACGGCAGCTGTTCCTTGATCTCGTTGGCATGGGTGACGACGAGAACCTGACCGAATCGGGCCCGCAACCGCTCCAACGCCAGCAACATCCGCTCCTTGCGATCCTCGTCGAGGGGACCGAACACCTCGTCGAGAACGAGCAGTCCCACCGCGCCGCCGGACTGGAACCGGACGTGCTCGCTGATGGCGATCCGCAGCGCCAGGTTGGCGAGGTCGATCTCCGATCCCGAGAACCGGTCCATCCCGAACGGGCGGCCGCCGTCGACGATCTGGATCTCGTAGGTCTCCGGGTCGACCCGCAACAGGTCGTACTCCGCATCGGTGAACTCCGAGAACAGCTCGGCCGCCTGCGCCGACAACCGGGGACCGACGGTGGCGACGACGTTCGTGCGGAAGGCGTTCAACAGCTCCGACAGTCGGCCGAGGTGGCGTGAGGTGTCGGACTCCTCGGCGAGGGCGGCGTGCTGCGTCTCGGCGTCGGCGAGGCGCGTGCGGGCCAGCGACACGTCGTACTGCGCCTTGTCGGCCGACTTGCGTAGCTCGACGGCGCGCACCCGGACCCGTTCGGCGGCGACACGTGCCTCTTCTCGCGTCGTGCGCAAGGTCGTCAGTCGGTCGGTGTCGAAACCGAGCGAGCGGACCTTCTCCAACAGCACGGCCCGCCGTCCCTCGGCGTCGGCGAGTCGTTCCTGTTCGGCGGCGAGCTCGGCCTCCGCCTGCGGGCGCCTTCGCAACTGCCCGATCAACTGGTTGGCGAGCGCCGCCGCCTCCCGCGCCGCGGATACCCGCTGCTGCAGCTCGTCGGCTTCGCCCGCCACGACGGCCCGGCCCAACGCGGCCACGGCTTCCGCCAGCGTGGTCTCGGCGGCAGCGCGCCGAGCCTGTTGCTGCTCCGCCGCCTGCGCCGCCTTCCTGGCCGAGGCGTGCGTGGCGGTCACGAGTCGCAGCTCCTCGACGGCTCTGCTCGCCGAGGTCGCCAGCTCGTCTCGGCGTGCGACCAACCTTCCGAGTCGTGACTCGGCGTCATCGACCTCCTGCCGTCGGTGTTGTTGCACCGACGCGAAGGCGTCGCCGAGCTCCTGCCCGCAGACGGGGCAGTCCTCGTCGGCGGAGAGTGACGCCGACCGATCGAGCTGCGCCCGGGCCCGCGCCAGCTCGCTTTCAGCCGCGCGCAGTTCGCCGGACACCCCGTCGAGCGCCGCCCGTACCTCCTCGGCGGCTGCTCGTGCCGCCTCCAGCCCGGCATCGTCGGGCGGCTCGACGCCCGCCGGCACGTCGACCCGCCCGAGCGCGGCCTCGGCCACCACGACCGCCTCGACGCGCCGGAGCTCGGCCTCGAGATCGTCGACGCCCGCGGCGGCAGCCTGCGCGGTGTCGAGCAGGGTGGCGTCGGACGCCAGCCGCGCCAGCTCTGCGTCCTTCTCCTCGATCCGTGATCTCGCGCCGTCGATCTCGGCGCGCACGGCCTTGCCGTCGCGCAGCAACGCTTCGTGTTCGACCCGCACCTCGTCGAGCGACGAGAAGGCCGCCTGGGCCGCTCCCGCCCGCTCGGCCGCAGATCCCGCGGCCGTCTCCTCGGCGCGCGCATCGGCCTCGGCCACCTCCGCCGACGCCACGGCCAGGTCGACCGCCGCCTTCAGATCGTCGACGTCCTGCAGCAGCCCCCGGACCTGCTCGACCTTGTCGCGCGCCACCTTGGCGTCGGCCCGCGCCCGGTCCCGCGCCGCGTCCAAGGGCGTGATCCCCAGCAGCTTCAGGACGAGGTCGCGCCGTTCTGCGGGACGCTTCAGCGAGAACGCCGCCACCTGCTTCTGTTCCGCGAACACCGACGCCCGGAAGGCGGCGTCGTCCATCCCGAGCACCGAGTGGACATACCTCTTGACGTCGCCGACCCCCGTGGCCACCTGGGCGCCGTCGGCGAACGCTTCGGCCTTGACCGTCGAGTTGATGCCGGTGATGGTCCGCCGCACGAGGTACAGGTGTCCCTCGTGCTCGAACTCGAGCTCCGTGATGCAGTCCGCCAGCACTCCGGTGGTGCGGATCTCCTCGTTCTTCGTGCGCGACCGCCCGTAGATCGTCCAGAGGATGCTCTCGATCAACGACGACTTCCCGCCGCCGTTGACCCCGTAGACGCCGACGAGCCCGGAAGGCATGGCGAGGTCGAGCTCCTGCTCGAAGACCCGGTAGTTGCGGAGGTAGATCCGGGTGATCCGCACCGCTAGTCGGCCACCTCGACGGCCTCCGCCAGGTACCGCCTGCCCAGGTCGCGGATGCGCTCCCGGTCGAAGCCCGTCAGGTCCTGGTCACCGACGTACCGCTCCCAGCGGGCGGGCATCGAGTCCATGTCCGGCAGCTCGACGTTCATGACGACGCCCGAGAACTGCGGCTCGAGCTTGAACACCATGGCCTGCGCCGCCGCCTCCCGCACGGCGTCGATGTGCAACAGCCGATAAGCCTCCGGGTCGACCCCGTCGAGGTACAGCCGAGCGACGGCACCCTCGGGGATGTCGGCGGCACGCGCGAGGACCAGCTCCGAGAGGTCGGCCGCTGACAGACCGAGCGCCTGCACCGTCTCGAGGGTGACGAGGGGACGCTGCCCGACGAGCGGGAGGTGCGTCGCCGTGCCGGCATCGGTGTCGAGGACGAGGATCCCCTTGGCCTCCTCGGGGTCGTCGGCGAAGGTGAACGAGTCGGTCGATCCGGCGTACCAGACGCCCGGCCGGACCCGCTGGTGCACGTGGTAGTGGCCGAGCAGGACGAGGTCGGACTGCAACGTGTTGTCGTCGATCTCGATCTCGTTGATGTCGTTGTAGCGGGGCTGCACCGTGGTGATGCGGGGGTGGGTGAGGAGCAGGTTGGTCTTGTCGCCGCTGCGGGACCGGTCGGCTTCGCCCAGCGCGTCGAGCGTCGCCTCGACCGTCAACATCTGGGGGACGGCGTGGACGACGAGCCCAGGCAGCTCGAAGCGCTCGTAAGCCAGGCGGTGGGCGAAGTGGAACTCGCCGAAGGCGTCGGCAAGGGGGGAGTAGGGGCTGCCGGTGCCCGGGAGGCGGGGCGTGTCGTGGTTGCCGGTGATGACGACGCAGGCCACGCCGTGCTCGCGGATCTTCACCAGCGCCCGCTGTGCCACGCGGTACGAGCGGTACGTCGGGCGGGGATGGTCGAAGATGTCGCCGAGCCACACGACCACGTCGGGCGCCTGCGCCAGCGCCAGGTCGATGGCCGCCTCGAACGAGCGCTCGAAGTCGAGCTCGCGCTGGTTCACGCCGGTGGCGGCGTCGACCACGTTCAAGTACGAGCGCCCCAGGTGGGCGTCGCCGATGGCGACGACCTTCATGTCAGTCCACCAACGCGGAGACGTTGGGCGCGGCGGTCACCCGGGCGGCCGGGGGCGGGGGCGCGTCGCGGCACACATCCGCCCACAGGTCGACCTTGGCGGGGATGGCGAAGGGCGCGGCGAGGTTGGCGATGAGGCACTCACCGGGCATCAGCGTCTGGATCTCGGGACCCAACGCCGAGATGTCCTGCTTGGACGAGCCCCGCAGGATGTTGCGGTCCTTCTCGTCGGCCAGGCCGAGGATGAAGAAGGTGTTGAACTGGCTCAGCAGCTCGTCGTCGAGGAGCTTCGGCTGCTGGGTGATGGCGCACAGCCCGACCTTGAACTTCCGGCCCTCCCGGGCCACGCGAGGGAACACGTTCGACTCGCGGTCGCGGTTCGACGACAGCACCCGCTGCGCCTCCTCGAGGACGACCGCCACCACCGGCATGCGCTCGTGGCGATCGGGGTCGTCGAGGTAGGCGCCGGACCACTCGTCCATCACCCGCCGGGCGAGGAACGACGCGACCAGCACCTCCTCGGTCGACCCGAGCCCGGACACGTCGACGAGCACGACCTTGCCCTCGATCAGGTCGCGCACGATGGCGCCGCCGACCGAGAGATTCGCGTCCGGGGAGATGCACTCGAGCTCGACGATCCGACGGGCCCGCCGGTGCACGACCTGCAGCGTGTTGAGCGCCACGCGCCCGTTGAGGTCGATCTCCCGGAACGGCGCCAGGTCGTCGAGCTGGGAGAAGGGCAGGAGCCATGCCAACCCCGCCCCGGCCGTCGACCCGTAGAACCGCTCGAGCTCGAACAGCGCCTCTTCCTGCGGACGGGTCCACTCATACGCGGTGCGGAGGTCGTCGACGGACAGCTCGGCCAACGAGACGCGGAGCGTGGACGTGTTCGGCAACCGCCGCGCGGCGTAGGTGCGCAGGCGGTCGGCGGCCCACGGGTGGAGAGCGAGCGACGTGCGGTACTCGCCGTGGGGGTCGACGAGCAGCAGCCCGTAGCGCCCCTGCGACTGCAGCACGCCACCGGCCAACACCTGCATGAGGTTCGACTTGCCCATGCCCGTGGTGGCGAAGATGCCGACGTGGGTGGCCAGCGACGCCCCGGGGATGCCGACGGTGAAGTCGACCTCGGACTCGCCGCTGCGGAGGCGGCCGACGGGCAGGTCGCCCATGCGTCCACGCAGGAAGTCGAAGTCGGCCGTCTCCGGTGCGATGACGCGCGAGAACTGCGTCGGCAGGCTCTTCGGCTTGCGGAAGTCGCGCCCGTCCGGGGTGACGTAGCCGAGGCACCGGCACTTGGCGACGCGGTACGTGCGCCGCGCCGACTCGTACAGGGGGTGCGCGCCCGGGTCGTCGCGGGCGTCGTCGGCCAGCAGCGTGCCGGCGACCCGCTCCGCCCACCCCGGCTCACGGTGCTCGGTGCCGTAGGTGACGTCGACGATCCGGAACAGGTAGCGCCGGCCGGTGGCGTCGTCGACACCAACCAGCAGCTCCCCGAGGAACAGGTCCTCATCCGGTGCGGCGCGGAACTCGCCCTCGAGGACGTTCTTCCCGAACAGCCGCCCCTTCGGCGAGGGCGGCGTCACGCCCGCTCCATGAGGCCGTGGCGGTCGGCGAACGCCCGCTCGCGCACTTCCGGCGGCACGCCGGCGCGGTCGAAGTGGTCGTCGAGCTGCATGCGGACCTCCTGGCGCAGCCACCCCGGGCACGCCGCCAATCGGTCGGCGACGGTCAACGGATAGGGATACCCGGGGAAGGCGGCGTCGTCGGCGAGCGCCGCCAACTGCCCGAGGACGATCTCGGCGTCGACCGCCGCCGGCAGGTCGATGCGGAAGGCGAACCGGGCGTCGGGGTCGAGCCGAGCGGCGACGACCTGCAGCCCCTCGCCCACGTCGGAACGCATCCGGGCGATCGGGGCCCACCACCTCGCCCGCTCGCCGAACAACGACGCCGCCTCGACCTCGAGCTGCCCGAGGAGCGGCGCCCCTCCCCGGGACAGCGACGAGTGCTTGGTCACGCCCGCCAGCACGATCCCGTGGTCGGCGGCCCGAGCCAACAGCTCGGCCAGGAAGGACGACGGGATCCGCCAGTCGGGTTGCAGGTCGCCGTCGACGAGGACGATCGCGCCAGAAGCGGCGTCGTCGATGCACCGCGCGACCGCGTCCCACTCCCACCGGTCGCGCAAGAGGTTCGTGTCCACCGCGCAGTCGGGCGCCAGGCCGTCGAGCTCGAGCGCCGCCCGGGCGGCGGCCCCCTCACCCAACCCGAGCACGGCTGCCCGGAGCGGCCCCTCCTCCTCGAGGACGCACGACCCGGCCACGAACCGGACCCGCGACGCCCTCGTCACGAGCAGCTGCAGGCAGCGAGCGTCGGCCACCAACGCCTGCCCACCGTCGACGGCCCACACATCGGCGGGCGGGCCGATGTCGGACCGGGCCAGCGGTCGCAGGCCGATGACGGTCTCGAACTGCAGGTCGGACGCGCCTCCGGGGTCGGCCAAGGACGAGCCGCCGCCCGTGAGCAGCGCGGCCAGGCGGGCCGCTGCCGTCTCGATGCTGCCGGGGGACTCGGTCGTCATGCCTCCATGTTCTCAGGAGGTTGTGACAATTACAACGTTGTCATTCCGTGTGCGGGGTAGGCCGTCGGACATGGGCTCCCTTCGCGAGACGAACCCCTCCCTCTGGGTGGCGACCGCACCGGCTGGCGCGACCGTCTCCGCCTTCGACGCCGCTTCGCCGGCGGGCGGACCGGTCGACGTGGTCGTCGTCGGGGCCGGGATCGCCGGCCTGAGCACCGCCTTGGCCCTGCTCGAGCGGGGCGCCACGGTGACCGTGGTCGAGGCCGGTCGCATCTGCAGCGGCGTCACCGCCTACACGACGGCCAAGATCTCGTCCCTCCACGGACTGGTGTACGCCGGGCTCGCCAAGAGCTTCGGGGACGACGTCGCCCGGTCCTACGGCGAGGCCAACGAGGCCGCCATCGGACAGGTGGCGGCGTGGATCGACGAGCACCGGATCGACTGTGACTTCAGCCGCCGCTCCGCCTACACCTACACGGCGTCCACCGTCACCCTGGAGGACGTCGCCGAGGAGGTCGAGGTCGCGCAGCGGCTCGGGCTCCCCGCGAGCTTCACCAATACGACCGAGCTGCCGTTCGAGGTCAAGGGCGCGGTGCGCTTCGACGACCAGGCGCAGTTCCATCCGCGCAACTACTGCCTCGGTCTCGCCGCCGCCATCCTCGCCAAGGGCGGCACCATCCACGAGAACACGCGCATCGTCGACGTCGACGAAGGGTCGCCGTGCAGCGTCCGGACCGAGGACGGCCTCTCCCTGCAGGGCGACCAGGTGGTGCTCGCGACCCACCTCCCGTTCCTCGATCGCGGCGGGTTCTTCGCCAAGTGCCACCCGACCCGCTCGTACTGCCTCGCCGTCCGTCTCGACGACGGAGCCTCGCCGCCGAAGGGCATGTACCTCGGCGCCGACGACCCGACCCGCAGCGTGCGCTCGGCCATCGGCGACGAGTACGTCATCATCGGCGGCGAGGGACACAAGGTCGGGCAGGACGAGGACACGACCCGTCGCTACGACGCCCTCGAGTCCTGGGCACGCGAACACTTCGCGGTCGCATCCATCGAACACCGCTGGTCGGCGCAGGACTACTCGCCGGTCGACGGACTGCCCTTCGTCGGTCGCCAGCTCCCGGGGTCGAAGGTGTCCGTCGCCACGGGGTTCAAGAAATGGGGGATGACGAACGGCACGGCCGCCGGTCTCCTCCTCGCCGACGAGCTCACGGGACGGACGAACTCCTTCAAGCCGGTCTTCGACGCGACGCGGCAGCGCACGACCCTGACCTCGCGCGACCTCTACAAGGAGAACGCCAACGTCGCCGAGCACTTCCTCGGGGACCGGCTGTCCTCCCTGCGCCCGCCGAGCGCCGACACGCTGGCACCAGGCGACGGCGGCATCGTGACCTGCGCCGGGGACAAGGTGGCGGCCTATCGCGACGAGTCAGGTGTCCTGCACGCGGTGTCTCCGGTGTGCACCCACCTCGGTTGCCTCGTCTCGTTCAACACGGCCGAGAAGTCGTGGGACTGCCCGTGCCACGGGTCGCGCTTCACGATCGACGGCGAGGTCCTCCAAGGTCCCGCGGTGGCCGACTTGGAGCAGAAGCCGACCACCTGAACGACAATGGGCGCATGCCTCGCCCGATCTGGAGCGGATCCATCAGCTTCGGCCTCGTGAACGTGCCCGTGAAGCTGTTCACCGCGCAGTCGCCGAAGGACGTCCGCTTCAACCAGCTCCACGGCCCCGACCACTCCCGCGTCCGCATGAAGCGCTTCTGCGAGGTGGAGAACGTCGAGATCCCCTTCGACGAGATCGTGAAGGGCTATGAGATCGGGCCGGACCAGTACGTCGTCATCGATCCGAAGGAGCTCGAGGAGTTCGACCCGCAGGCGACGCACACGATCGACATCGAGGAGTTCGTCCACCTCGACCAGATCGATCCGATCTACTTCGAGCGCGCCTACTACCTCGTCCCGGACGAGCGGTCGGCGAAGCCGTATCGGCTGCTGGCCGATGCCTTGCACGACAGCGACAAGGTCGCGATCGCCAAGTTCGTCATGCGCACCAAGCAGTACCTCTGTGCAGTGCGGGTCGTCGACGGCGTGCTCGTCCTGAACACGATGCTCTACGACGACGAAGTCGTGGACTCCGCAGACCTCGACATCCCCGACGCCACCGACATCGAGGTCACCGAGCGGGAGCTGAAGATGGCCCGACAGCTCGTCGACTCGTTGACCGTGGACGACTTCGAGCCGGACAAGTTCACGGACGAGTACCGCTCGCGCGTCATGGAGCTCATCGAGGCCAAGGCGGCAGGCGAGGTCGTCGTGGCCCGCGCCGCCGAGTCGGAGCCGACGAAGGTCGTCGACCTGCTCGCGGCCCTCGAGGCCAGCGTTGCTGCCGCCAAGGAAGCCAAGAGGTCCAAGGCCGAGGCGTAGGACTCGCTTCGGTTCGCGTCTCAGCGACAGCCGAAATGCTGTCCCACCCGTGGGCGACGATCGGGCATGGAACCCACCACGGAGCTCGCGCCACGCCTTGCCGGTCTCGACCTTCGATCGGCACTCGTCTTCCTGCTCCTCGACCGCGGGCGGCCGATCCCGCTCGCGGAGCTGGATGCCCGCATCCGTCGGGCCGGCTTCGACGTCGAAGGGCGTCCGGGAAAGGCGGTGTCGGACGCCCTGCGCTGGGAGGTCGCTCGGGGAAGGGTCCGACGGCTGGGGCGCGGGATCTACGGCCCCGGTGTGGTCGCCAAGGTGACGAAGCACCGGATGCGGGCTCGTGTCGCTGCGACGCCGAACCGCGCCAGGACTCGTGGTCCGGGGTAGGAAGGCGGTCGTGACCACGGTCGACATCGACGGGCACCAGCTCAAGCTGTCGAACCTCGACAAGGTCCTGTACCCCGACGATGGGTTCACCAAGGGTCAGGTCATCGACTACTACGCCCGCATCGCGCCCGTTGCCGTGCCCCACTACGACCGGCGGCCGATGACGTTGAAGCGGTACCCGAACGGCGTCGATGACAAGTTCTTCTTCGAGAAGAACGCACCGAAGCACCGGCCCGACTGGGTGAAGACGGCGCCCTTCTGGAGCCGGCACTCCAAGCGGACAATCGAGTTCACGGTCATCGACTCGCAGGCGGCGCTCGTGTGGACCGCCAACCTCGCCGCCATCGAGCTGCATCCCAGCCTGTCGCTCGCCGAGAAGCCGGAGCAGCCGACGATGGTGGTGTTCGACCTCGACCCGGGCGCGCCTGCGGACATCCGGCAGTGCTGCGAGGTCGGGCTGCACCTGCGCGAGCTGTTCGAGCACCTCGGGCTCGAGTCGTTCCCGAAGACCAGTGGCAGCAAGGGCCTGCAGGTCTACCTCCCCCTCAACACGCCGGTGACCTACGACGAGCCACGCGGGGGCACGAAGGGGTTCGCGCTGGCGGTGGCGCAGCTGCTCGAACGCCAGCACCCCGACCTCGTCGTGTCGAACATGGCCAAGGACCTGCGCCACGGGAAGATCCTCGTGGACTGGAGTCAGAACGACGAGAGCAAGACGACCTCCGGCGTCTACTCGCTGCGGGCCCGCGAGCACCCCACGGTCAGCACGCCGGTGACGTGGGACGAGGTCGAGGCCGGCGTCGACGAGCCGGCGTCGATGCGCTTCGTGGCCGAGGACGTGCTCGCCCGGGTCGAGCGCGACGGCGACCTGTTCGCCCCCACGCTCGCGCTCGAGCAGACCCTCCCGAGCTTCGGGTGAGCTCAGGTAGTGCCGCAGATCGGACGAGAATGAACCCGTGACCACGACGACCAGCGCGCCGGACGTGGTGACGCGGGTGGCGGGGGGTCTGGCCGACAACCTGTCGCAGGTGATCCGCGGCAAGCCGGAGGCGCTCCGGTTGGCGCTGGTGGCGCTCCTGTCCGGCCATCACCTCCTGCTCGAGGACGTGCCCGGCGTCGGGAAGACCCTCCTGGCAAAGGCGCTCGCCCGCAGCCTCGGGGGGACGTTCCGCCGCATCCAGGGAACGCCCGACCTGCTCCCCGCCGAGCTGACCGGCGTCAGCGTGTTCCACAAGGACACCGAGCAGTGGGAGTTCCGGCCGGGTCCGCTGTTCGCCAACATCGTCCTCGTCGACGAGATCAACCGCGCCACGCCGCGCACCCAGTCCGCCCTCCTCGAGGCCATGGAGGAGCGGCAGGTCACCGTCGACGGCCAGACGTGGGGGCTGCCGGAGCCGTTCTTCGTCGTCGCCACGCAGAACCCCGTCGAGCACGCGGGAACGTTCCCGCTCGTCGAGGGACAGCGCGACCGGTTCGGCCTGGTCGTCGAGCTCGGCCATCCGCACCGCACCGCCGAGCGCGAGCTGCTCCTCGGCGCGGGCGGCGCCGGCTCGCTCGACGGGCTGCGTCCGGTGTGCGACACCGAGTCGCTGGCCGACGCCATCGCCGCGGTTCGCACCGTGCACTGCGTGTCCGCCCTCGCCGACTACGTCATCGACCTGTGCGCGGCCACGCGCGACCACGCCGAGGTCCTGCTCGGTGCCAGCGCCCGCGCCAGCCTCACGCTGCTGCATGCAGCCAAGGCCTACGGCGCCCTGTCCGGTCGCAACTACGTCACGACCGACGACATCCAAGTTGTCGCCGTGCCCGCGCTCGCACACCGGCTGATGCTCAACGGCGGCACCGACCTGCCGGCGGCCTCCGCGTTGATCCGCCGGCTCGTCGACTCGCTGCCGGTGCCGCGCGGCTGAGCCGGCGTCCCGTGCCCAGACCCGCCAACGTCTCACGCCCGGCCCTGTCCCTGGCGGCGGTGGCGCTCGCGCTCTTCGGTGTGGCCCGCACGACGGGATCCGGCTGGTTGATCGTCATCCTCACGGGGATCGCGGCCGTCGTCGCCCTCGCTTCCCTCCTGCCACCGTTCGGTCTGCGAAGGGTTCGGGTGGAGGTGGAGGCGCCGCGGGAAGGCACCGTGGGCCGCACCGCTGAGCTCACGATCGACGTGGACGGGGGGGGCAGCGCCCGTCCGGTCAAGCTGATCCTCCTCGGGTTCGAGGGTCCGTGGACAGGCGTCATGACGCCGGCGCGGGGCCGCCTGCCCCTGGTGCCGCTGCGGCGCGGGGTCTACACGTCGGTCCAGCTCGACGTCCGCTCGGCGGCGCCACTCGGACTCATGTGGTGGAAGCGGCGGATCCTCGTGGACCTGACGCGGCCCTTCGAGGTCGGTCCGATGCCCGTGGGGATGAGGCTCGATGCACCGCGCGGCAGCGAGGACAGCGGAACCGATGACGGCCGCGTCGCGTCGTCCCTCGCGGATGCCGTGAAGACCGTGCGCGAGTACGTCGCCGGAGACGCCATCAAACTCGTCCACTGGCCGGCGACGGCGCGCGCGGGCGAGCTGATGGTGAAGGAGCTCGAGGCCCCGGTGGCCCCCGTCCTCTGCATCGCCGTCGATCTTCGCAACGGGACCGAGGCCGCCGTCGAGGAGGCGGCGTCGCGCGCGGCGGGACTGGCGCTGGCGGCGATCGCGGCGGGGGTGCCGGTGACGCTGCTGACCGCCGAGGCCGCAGGCCCCCGCAGCGGTCCGGTGGTCTCGCCCGGTGACGTGAACCGGCGGCTGGCGCGGGCCGTCGCCGGTGCGCTGCCGCCGGCTCCTCGTGGCACCGACCCGATCGTGGTCTCGCCGTGAGTGTCATGGGGATGATCAAGACGGCCAACGCCAAGCACGATCCCGAGTCGTCGATCGCCTTACGGGCGTCGGTCCTCGTCGCTGTGCTGGCGGCGACGTTGGCGACGACCGCACAGGGAGTCGGGGGTGCGCCGTTGCGCATCGCGGCCACCTTCGGGATCGCGGCAGGGTTCGGCTATTCCCACTGGGCCCGCCACCGCGACGGCTACCTCCTGAAGGCGATGCTCGCCGTCGGCGTCCTCCTCGCCTTCGGAGGGTTCCTGCAAGCGGCCACCGGCCTGCAGGCGGGCGCCATCAACGAGGTGCAGATCCCGCTGGCCGAGCTCTTCCTGTGGGTGCAGTTCTTCCACTCCCTCGACGTGCCGGCGCGTCGCGACCTCCTGTTCTCGTTGCTGTCGAGCCTCGTCCTCATCGCCGTCGCCGGGGTGCTCTCGGTGTCGGCGGCCCTCGGTCCCAACCTGATCGTGTGGGGCATCGCCACGGTCGTGAGCCTCGTCCTCGCCCACCGATCCGAGGTCCGATCGTTGCCCCAGCTGCTCGGCGCGGATGCACCGCCCGGGCGCGATGGGCGGTGGGGCCGGGCTCGTACGCCGTCGCTCCGGCCGATCATGGGGATCCTCGCCCTCGTCGCCGTGCTCGGTGCCGCCATGTTCCTCATCGTCCCGGCCGCCGGTGCGGGCAGGGCGGTCGCCTTTCCCGCAAGGCTGCCGAACGCCGTGTCGGTCCCCAACCGCGGTGGTCTCGCCAACCCCAGCCTCGGCCGCGCCGATCCGTCCGGTGACGGCGAGACGTCGTCGACCGGGACCTCGAACGCGTCGGGATCCGGGTACTTCGGCTTCTCGAAGAAGCTCGACACCGGGTCCCGAGGTCGGCCCGATGGCACCCTCGTGATGCGGGTCAAGGCGAGCCGACCCGACTTCTGGCGCGGCCAGTCGTTCGATCTCTGGGACGGCCGCACATGGACCCAGAGCGACGACAGGCCGACGCCGACGCGCGGCGATGCGCCGCTGCAACTGCAGGGAGCGCCCGAGGACCGCGCCGCCGGGATCTTCGACGCCGGGACGGACTTCGTGCAGACCGTGTTCGTGGAGCAGGCCGGACCGAACCTGATCTTCGCCGCCTACGCGCCCGACCGCGTGTACTTCAGCGACCGAACGTTGTTCGAGCTGTCGGACGGGACGGTGCGGACGGCGGTGCAACTGCCACGGGGAGCCGTGTACACGGTCGTCAGCCGTCGCACGCCGGTGACGGCGGACCTCCTCCGCGAAAGCGACGGGCTGCCGGTGACGCTCGGTCCCGCGCTGCAGGCGCGGTACACGCAACTCCCGGTGGACGTCCCCGGACGAGTGACAGACCTGGCAGCGTCGGTCACCGACGGCGCGCCGACGACCCTCGACAAGGTGCGGGCGCTCGAGCAGTGGATGGCCGACAACACCCGCTACACCCTCGACATCCCGCGCCTGGCGCCCGGAGCCGACGCCGTCGAGCAGTACCTGTTCGTCGACAAGCAGGGGTTCTGCGAGCAGATCGGCACCGCCCTCGTCGTGATGCTCCGGAGCCTCGGCATCCCCGCCCGCCTCGCCGTCGGCTTCACGCCGGGCGAGCGCAACCCCTTCACGGGCCTCTGGGAGGTGCGCGCGCGCGACGCGCATGCGTGGGCCGAGGTCTGGTTCCCCGGCATCGGGTGGCAGTCCTTCGACCCGACGGCGTCGGTGCCGTTCGCCGGCGACCCGTACTCGTCGGCCGCCGGCGCAGGGCTCGCAGGGTTCATCAAGGGGCGCCTGCCGTCGATCCCGTCGTGGCTCCCGGATGCGGCGACGCTCGTGGTCGTCGTCGGCATCCCGTTCGGCACGCTCGGGTGGATGGCGACACAGCGCCGGCGCCGACGGCGCGAGTGGGACGCGATGCCGTGGGCGGCGCAGCAGCTCGTTCGCCTCGAACGGGCCGGCGCCGCGAGAGGCCGATCCCGGAAGGCGTGGGAGAGCGCCTCGCGCTACGCCGACGTCCTCGCTCTGTCGGTGCTGCCGGACCCTCGCGTTCGGACGTTGGCCGAGCTGTTGGAGGCCGATGCCTTCGCGGGCGGCGTGCCGTCGCACGAGCGCCGGATCGAAGCCGAGCAGCTCCTCGAGGACCTGGAGCACGCCCACCCCGCACCGCGGTAGTCGTCGTTCTACGCTGCTGCCATGACGCGGCTTCCCGAATTCCCACCGTCCCGTGGTCGTTCGGCTCTGGCCACGCTCGACACCGGACTCCTCGTCGTCGTCGGGGTCGTCGTCGCGCTCGTCGGCCTGAAGGTCGTCGGCATCATCGCCGGGACGATCTTCTTCCTCGTCAAGCTGGCGGTGCTGGCGGGCGTCGTGTTCATGGCCCTCCGGCTCCTCAGAAGTCGAGGGCGCTGAGCTCCGGGACCCAGCGGGCGGCCCGGTCTCGGGCGGCGCGCCATCGGTCGCGGTCGGGCTTCGATCGAGGCTCGACGACCGCCCGCGGCGACCACCGCTCGGCGAGGTCGTGCTCGTCCCGCCACACGCCCGTGGCGAGCCCGGCGAGGTAGGCGGCGCCGAGGGTCGTCGCCTCCAGCACCGGGGAGATCTCGACGTTGCGCTGCGTGGCGTCGGCGAGGGCCTGCGTGAACACGGCGTTCGCGGACATGCCTCCGTCGACGCGGAGCGAGGTGACGGCCACGCCGGCCCCGTCCTCCTCGGCCGCTTCGACCAGGTCGGCGCCGCGGTGGGCGATGCCCTCGAGGACACTGCGCACGACCTCGGCTCGGCCCGTTCCCCTCGTCATCCCGACGAGCGTGCCTCGAGCGCCGAAGTCCCACATCGGCGTGCCGAGACCGAGGAGCGCAGGGACGAACCACACGTCGCCGGTGGTGGCGCACGCCGCCGCGACGGCCTCGGACTCGGCGCTGGTGGTGATGAGCCCGAGGTCGTCGCGAAGCCACTCGACGGCGCTCCCTGCGGACAACATGACGGCCTCGATGCCCCACGTGATGCGGCCATCGCGCTGCCAAGCGACGATCGGGAAGCAGCCCCCGCCGCCTCGCGTCTCGAATGAGGGCCGCGCCGCGCCGACGCACAGGTCGAGCATGCCGCCGGTGCCGAACGTAATCTTGGCGAGGCCGGGGAGGACGCATCCCTGCCCGACGAGCGACGCCTGCTGGTCACCGGCCATGCCGGCGATCGGCGGCGATCCGGGAAGGGCGGACGCGTGGCCAACCACGGCCGCGCTGTCGTGGACCGTCGGGAGCACCGACTCCGGGATGTCGAGGGCTTCGAGGATCGGAGGGTGCCACGCCGCGCCGTCGCCGGTGCGGAGGCCGGTGACGCCGGCGTTCGTGGCGTCCGTCGCGTGGACCTGGCCGTTGCTGATCGTCCAGGCGACCCACGTGTCGACGGTGCCGAAGCACAGGTCGCGCTCGCGCTTCGGGTCGGCCATGTCGAGGAGGAACCCGAGTTTGGTGGCCGAGGCGTTCGGCGCCACGCGGATCCCCTGCGCCTGGAGGGTGAGGCACATGCCGACGGTGCGCAGGTCCTGCCAGCCGACGCCGGGGCCCACGGGCTCGCCGGTGGCGCGATCCCACACGATCGTCGAGGCCCGCTGGTTGGCGATGCCGACGGCGATGGGCACGCCTCCATCGGCGATGGCGGCGCGCGCAACCTCCAGGACGGCATCGGCCATGACGTTGGCGTCGAACTGGACGAAGCTCGGCATCGGCGTGTCCGGAAGGACCTGGCGACGGTGGACGTGGGCGACCTTTCCCTGCCCGTCGACCATGGCGGCACGGACGCCGCTCGTGCCGACGTCGATGACGAGGATGCCCTCGCTCATGCGGTGGTTCCGACGAGGCACACCATCAGGTAGGCCAGGGGGACGCGGGGCCGAAGGGAGAGGGGAGGCCGAGCTTGCCAGGGTTGAGGATGCCCTTCGGGTCGAGGGTGGCCTTCACGGCGGCAAGCGTCGGGAAGGCAGACCCGAGCGCCTCCTCCATGAACCTGCCGCGGTGCAGTCCGATCCCGTGGTGATGGCTGAGTGCGCCGCCGTGGGCGAGGGTCGTGCGCGTGACCGCTTCCCACGCGTCCGCGTAGAACTGCTCGGCGCCGCCGTCGCCCTCCCGCTGGCCGGCGAAGGTGAAGTAGAGGCAGGCGCCGTCGGTGTAGGCGTGCGACTGGTGCGCCGACGCGACCCAGGCGCCGGGCACCGCCTTCACGGCCGCCACCGCATCGCGGTACAGCGCCGGTAGCACGGACCACCGTGCGGCGACCTCGCACGTGTCGACGACGACGTCACGGTTGATGGCGTCGGCCAGTCCGCTCACCTCGTTGCGGTGGTGGACCCATCGCTCGACGAGCTCGTCGTCGTGGCGTTCGACGCCGTCTACCCTGCGGCACTCGTCCTCGACCACCTTCATCACCGCGTCGGCGAGGACGCCGTCGCCCTCGTCGAGGACGATCAGCGCGTGGCGGCCCTCGAGATCGAAGCTGCGCTTGGACTCGCGGTGGTCGTACAGGCGGAGGACGGCGGGGGTCGCGCCACGACGAAGGATCCGTCGGCAGACCTCGAGTCCGTCTTCGAACGAGGCGAACGACCAGGCGCCCCGGCGCTCCTCCGGTGGGACCGGATGGACGCGCAACCGAGCCTCGGTGATCACGCCGAGCGTGCCCTCGCTGCCGACGAACAGCTGCGTCAGGTCGGGGCCGACGGCGGAGCGGGGGGCGCGTCCGCCGGTGCGGATGACCTCGCCACTGGCGAGCGCCACCTCGAGGCCGATGACCATGTCCTCGATCTTCCCGTAGCGCGTCGAGTACTGCCCGGCGCTTCGACAGGCGACCCAGCCGCCGACGGTCGACAGGGCGATGGACTGGGGCCAGTGGCCAAGCGTGACGCCGTGCCTCGTGCGCAGGTCGTCCTCGAGCGTGTCACCCCACGTTCCCGGCTTGACGTCCAAGAGGAGGGAGTCATCGTCGACGCCGACGATGCCGTCGAGGCCGGTGAGGTCGAGCGCGACGCCGCCGAACACGGGGACCGATGCGCCGCAGACGCCACTGCGGCCGGCCATCGCCGTCACCGGGACGCCGGCGTCGTTGGCGGTGCGGAGGACGGCGGCGACCTCTTCGGTCGACGACGGCCGTGCGATGGCCCCGGCGCGCGCGGGCGTCTGACCGTCGCGCGCCCACATCATCGCCAGGGGCCACCAGTCGCGGCCCGCCTCGGTGCGTGCGTCCTCGTCGACGGTCACCGCTCCGCAGACGTCGCGCAGTCGGTCGACGAAGCCGCCGTCCAGTGCGCCGCCGCGGTCGGCGAAGCGGGTCGCCGACCCGGCGAGCGGCATCGGGTTCACGGGCACGCGGCGCTCGTCGGCCATGGTGCCTTCCTAGACGGTTCGGGCCGGCTCCGCCGGCATCGTCTGCGCGGCGATGCGCTCGCGGTCGGCGATGGCGACGAACGCATCGACCTGGCGCTGCTGCTCGTCCTCGTCCCACCCGAGCTCGGAGGCGATCAAGCGTGCGACGTCGCCGGCAGCGGCGGCGGCACCGTCGCGCTCGAGCAGAAGCGCGCGGGTCCGGCGGCTCAGCACGTCCTCCAAGGTGTGCGCCATCTCATAGCGCGCCGCGTAGAGGGCCTCGGCCCGGAGGTACGGGAGCTTCGGCACGAGCGGCTCGCCGAGCGTCGGGTCGGCGGCCACCATGGCGCTCACCGTGCGGGTGTCGGTTCCGTAGCGCGACACCAGGTGTTGGAACGTCTCGTCGTCGAGGCCGAGCCGGTCACCGCCCTCTCTGCGCAGGTGGTCGAGCCCGTCCGCCCCCCGCACCTTCATCGAGGTCGTGTGGTTCCGCTTGAGCTTCCGGTCCAGCTGCGCGCCGACCGCGTCGACGGCGTCCTGTGCCATCTTCCGGTAGGTGGTGAGCTTGCCGCCGGTGATCGTCACGAGGCCCTCTTCGGAGACGAGGACCTTGTGGCGCCGAGACAGGTCAGCGGTCCGCGCCTTGTCCTCGTTCTTCACCAGGGGACGCAATCCCGCCCACGTGCCGGTGACGTCGTCCTCCGTGAGTGGTGACGTGATGAAGCGGTTGATGGCTTCGAGGACGTAGCGGACGTCGTCCTGCGTGCACTCGGGACGGTCGCGGTCGCCGGTGTAGTCGGTGTCGGTCGTGCCGAGGTAGGTGTGGGAGCCCCACGGCACGACGAAGATCGAACGGCGGTCCTTCGGCACGGGGACCACGGCGGCGATGTCGCACGGCAGCTTGGCTGCGGGCACCGTGATGTGGATCCCCTTGGCCGGACGGATCGAGTCCGGGTGCTCGCCCTCGGCGAGCGCCCGCACGTCGTCGGCCCAGACACCGGTGGCGTTGACGACGCACTTCGCGCGCACGACCGTGCCGTCGCTCAGCACGGCGCCCGTGACCTGCGCGCCACGTTCGTCCTTCGTCACCTCGACGACCGGGGCGTGGTTGGCGATCACGGCGCCGTGGTCGGCGGCCGTCCGCAGCAAGGTGAGCGTGAGCCGGGCGTCGTCGGCCTGCGCGTCGTAGTAGAGGAAGGCGGCGGCGAGCAGGTCGGTGTTCAGCGTCGGCAGGTGGTGGAGGGCCTCGGCCTTCGACACCTTCTTGTGGCGCTTCCCGATCCGGAGTCCACCGGTGATGTCGTAGAGCCACAGCGCCGTCCGGTACGCCTTCGCGACCGTCTTGTTGACACCACCGCTCCGTCCGAACAGCGGGATCAGGAACGGCAGCGGGATGACGAGGTGCGGCGCGTTCTCGAGGAGGCGCTGGCGCTCGTGAAGGTTCTCGTAGACGAGGCGGTACTCCTTCTGCTGCAGGTACCGCAGGCCGCCGTGCACGAGCTTCGACGACTTCGAGGACGTCCCAGAGGCGAAGTCGCCACGCTCGACCAGCGCCACGCGAAGGCCCCGGCTGGCGGCGTCGAGGGCCACCCCGGCCCCGGTGATGCCGCCGCCGATGACGAGGACGTCGAACGTCTCGTCGGCGAGCCGGCGCAGCGAGGTCGTCCGGTCGAAGGCGGCGCCGGTCATCCCTCGGACAGTTCGGCGTACGGGGCCCGGAACCCGTCGTGGAACAGCCCCCGAAGCATCTTCCGATTGCGGAAGAGCACGACCGTGGCGAGCACGAGGTAGATCGCCGAGACGACGACGCGCTCTGCGCCGTGGGCCGAGTCCGGTACGAATGCGCCCACGAGGAACTGCGCCCAGAAGAGGCCGAAGAGAATCAAGGCCTCCTTGTTCGAGATCGACAGGTTCACGAGGATGGCGACGGCGAACAGGGACTGCGATGCCGTCAGCAGCACCTCGCCCTGTGCCGTCGCCAGGAACGGCAGTCCGTGCATCGAGTGCGAGGAGAAGGCGAACACGACGGGCAGCGTGCCGATGAGCAGCGTCCACTGGTTGACCTTCGAGGACACCAGCGTCCCGA
Organism: Acidimicrobiales bacterium; assembly: GCA_035525495.1. Lineage (GTDB taxonomy): Bacteria > Actinomycetota > Acidimicrobiia > Acidimicrobiales > CADCTF01 > DATLED01. The sequence continues at coordinate 51,615 of DATLED010000079.1, forward strand.
GGCCCGCATCGGTGTTGAGCCGCCACGCGAAGAGCCCGGCGACGAGGAGTTCCGGAGCCTCCGAGGCGATCGGCGCCAGCCACTGGACGAGGAGGAAGTCGCTGACGTGGAACGACCGTCCGGTGGCGACGAGGGAGTCTGCGAAGTGCTCCGCGCACAGGAGGATCACGCCGGCGGCGACGACGAAGAAGACGAGGACGGTGAGGCGCCGGCGGGCGACGGGGAACCCCCCGATCCAGCGCGACGGACCGACGAGGTGGGGCTCCTCCGCCGGCGCCCGGGCGATCCGGATCGTGTAGCCCACGAAGATGGCGACGAGGACGACGGCGTCGATGAGGGTGATCGAGCGCTTGAGCGGGAGGGTGATCGAGTACATCGTGGCGATCGTCAGGAACGACAGCTCGACGGAGTGCGACCGCTCGAGGGTGATGCCGCTGCTCCTGGTGCCGCGCTTGCGCCACTGCCACCAGCCGATGGCGACGACCATGCTCCAGCCGACACCGATGAGCAGCCGGTTGGCCCCGGTCATGTTGGCCAGGGCGAGGGTGCAACTGGACTCGAGGTGGGCGGCCCTGTCCGCTCCGGACTGGCACGCCGCGCCGAACCGGCTGAAGTCCCGTCCGCCCTTCGCCGCGAAGACGAACCCCACGGCATACTCGGGGAGGACGCCGACGAGCGCGAGCAGCGCGATCGACAACCCCGCGGAGATGTCGAGCTGTGCCACCTCGCCGGCCCAGGCCAGCAGGAAGGCGGACGCGACGATGGCGAGGCCGAACGCGAGCGCTTTGACCGGTTCGGCGGCCTCGGCGCCGCTCAACCGGAGGAGGACCCCCGGGAGGAGCACCAGCACGGCCATGAAGATCGAGAGCTTCTGGCGGCCTGGATGGACCCCCTTGTGGAGGTCCTCGTCGGTCGTGGTCACGGGGCCGCATCCTAGGAGGACGCTTCGTGGGAGCCCCACCTGGAACACTCCAGTCGGGGTCGTCCGCGGCCGATGGAACTGACCATGGACGCGGTGGTGCCGGCGGCATGATCTGTGAGCGCTGCGGACGGTTGCTGAATCGAGCCACGGGACAGTGCGTCGTGTGCGCCGACCACGGGGGGACGGCGCCGCCGCCCGTCGCCACCCGGGAGGCCGCCTCCGGGGCCGATGATGCCCAGTCGCCGGAGCCGTCTTCGAGTCCGCCTGGTCCACCCTCGGCGCCGCCCGTCGTTCCCCGGCCGGACCAGCCGATCTCGGTGTCGGCGGCCGTCGCCATCCTCGACCTGAGCGACCGTCCCGACAAGGTCGCACGGTCCGTCAGCGCCCCGACCCCCCTGGAGGCCGAACCGCCCCTTCCGACGCCACGCGTGCCGGGCGCGCCCATCGGCGTCATCCGTGCCGCTCGTGTCGGCGGTCGGCGCAAGGTCGACGTCGTCGCCTACGACGGCAACCTCGTTCTCGCCAAGCGCGGCGCCCCGTCCAACGTCACGTCGAGCCAGCTGGCCGGCCAGGACGCTTCGAGCCGCATCCTCACTGCCGAAGCCGTCGAGGAGGCGATCGTCCGAGAGGACGCGATCAGCGGTCAGGCGCGCATGCGCCTGCGCAACGGCGACACGATCGTCGTGCGGTGGCCGGGCTGGAAGAACCGCAGCCACTCAGCGGAGAACCTCCTCGCCCATGCGTTTCCCGGCAAGGTGGACCAGGGTTCGCCGGAGATCGCCAAGCGGACCGTCCGGGTGATGGTCGGGCTCGGCGTCGGCATCCTCCTCGCGGTCGTCGCCTTCCTCGGGCTGTCGGCGCTGCTCCAGGGCGACCCGCCCCCGCCCCCGCCCCCCACCCCGCCGACGACCCTGCCGGCCGCGGAACAGGCCGCCCGCACGGCGCTCCAGCAGGCGTGCCCGTCATGGCAGCAGTTCGCCGGCAGCGTGGCGACCGGGGAGCGTCCGGTGCCGACGGCGATGCGTCCGGTGGTCGACGGCATCCGCCCCTGGTTCGTGGCTGCCGCCGACGCCGGCGCCGATCCCCTCTACGCGGCAGCCCGCGACGAGGTCGGGTACCTGCAGGAGTACGCCCGCCGCCCCGTCGACGACGTGGCCCGCGAGTCGATCAGTCGGGTGGCCTTCGCCATCCGGACGGTGTCGTCGGCGTGTGCGCGGGCGAACCCCGGCTCGCCCAGCTGACAACTGTTGTTGATTAGCAACTAGTGTCAGCGACGTGAGGTCGCCCGCCGAGCTGACGGTGCTGTTCCGGGACCGTGGTCTCAAGGTCACGCCCCAGCGGCAGTGCATCTTCCGCGTGCTCGACGGCAACGACGTCCATCCGACGGCCGACTCCGTGTACGCCGTCGCCCGCGCCGAGATGCCCACGATCTCACTGAAGACCGTCTATTCGACGCTGAACGACCTGGCGGCGATGGGCGAGATCCACCCACTCGACCTCGGCACCGGCAGTACCCGGTTCGATCCGAACACCGACGGTCACCACCACCTCGTGTGCACCCGCTGCGGAAAGGTGCGTGACGTCTACGTCGCCGCCCGCGTCCAGGTGCCCGGCGATCAGCTCGCAGGTTTCACCGTCGACGCCACCGAGGTCGTCCTGCGCGGCCTCTGCGACCGCTGTTCCGCTTCCCGACCACCCCAAAGCCCAACCACTGAAAGCAGGAGCTCCACCCATGGCTGAACTCAAGGGCACCAAGACCCACGAGAACCTGAAGGAGGCGTTCGCCGGCGAGAGTCAGGCCAACCGCCGCTACCTGTACTTCGCGCAGAAGGCCGACGTCGAGGGCTACCCGGACGTCGCCGCCCTGTTCCGCTCGGTCGCCGAGGGCGAGACCGGACACGCCTTCGGGCACTTCGACGTCCTCGCCGAGGTCGGCGACCCGGTCACCGGCGTGGCCGTGGGCCCGACCGAGGACAACCTCCGCTCGTCCATCGAGGGTGAGACCTACGAGTACACCGAGATGTACCCGGGCTTCGCCCGCACCGCCCGCGACGAGGGCTTCGACCAGGTCGCCGAGTGGTTCGAGACCCTCGCCCGGGCCGAGAAGAGCCACGCCGGCCGCTTCGGCCAGGGCCTCGAGCACCTCAGCTAGCCCATGGCGAGGCAATGGCACTGCATCTTGCAGTGCCATTGCCTCGCCATCGCACTCCCATGACACGGCACCTCACCCTCAGTGACATCGCCGACCTGCGGGCCTACGAGCGCGAGCGCGAAGACTTCCGGAATGAGGTCATCGCGCTCAAGCGGCGACGGCGGATCTCGGTGGGCACGCTGCTGACCTTCGTCTTCGAGAACCGCGAGACGATCCGCTTCCAGGTCCAGGAGATGGTGCGGGCCGAGCGCATGCTCACCGACGACGCCGTCCAGACCGAGCTCGACACCTACAACGCGCTCGTGCCCGAGCCCGGGCAGCTCTCGGCCACGCTCTTCATCGAGCTCACCTCCAAGGACCAGCTCATGGAGTGGCTGCCCAAGCTGGTGGGCATCGAGCGCTCGGTGGCCCTCGAGCTGGGGGAGGGCGACGGGGACGGCAGGGGGGTCGAGGTCGTGATGGCCGAGCCCGAAGCCGATCACGCCGCCATGCTCACCCGCGACGAGGTGACCGCTTCGGTGCACTACGTCCGATTTGCCCTGACCCCCCACCAGGTCGAGCGGTTCGCCTCGGGCCCCGTGGCCCTGGCGCTGCACCACCCTGCCTACGGGGAGCGCACCCAGCTGACCCCTGACACCGTCGCCGAGCTGCTCACCGACCTGCGCCCTGACGCCTGAGCCCTGACCTCCCCGGACCTGAGCCTTGACCTCTCAGGGAATGGGAGGTCAAGGCGAAGCGTTTGGACAGGGCACGGCTCAGTCGGAAACAATCCCCCCAACGGTCGAATGACCGCACCCCCCCACGGGTAGGGCACGCGAGTGGCCCTGCCTTTCGCACTCAAGGATGTGATCTCCCCGATGGACCTGTCCTGGCGTCAGCGTGCTGCTTGCCGCGGCCTGAGCACGGACATCTTCTACCCGGTGTCCGACGACGACGCGGACATCGCCAAGTCGATCTGCGCTGTGTGCCCCGTAGCCGAGGAGTGCCTCGAGTTCGCGCTCGCCGAGCGTGAGCGCGAGGGCATCTGGGGGGGTGCGACCGAGCGTGAGCGCCGGCGCATCGTCCGCCAGCGCCGCAAGTCGGCCGCCTCCGCCGCCTAGGTCGCTCCGCCCGGTCAGCGCCGGGCGTTCACCGGCACGTCGCCGTCCCCGCCCAGGGTCGTGGTGACCCCGCCGCGCACGAACCACGTGCTGTTGCTGGGTCGGTAGACCGCCACGTCCCAGCGGCGGTCGCCGTCGTAGTCGCCGGGCACGGCGACGTCGCCCCGGCTGCCGAAGGTCACCGCCGACAGGCCTTGGAGGTACCACCCTCCGTTCGTGGGCCGGTAGACGGCTAGCTCGGCGTTGCCGTCGCCGTCGTAGTCGGCGGGCACGGGCACGTCGCCGGGTGAGCCCCATGCAACCCCCGCGGCGTTGCTCCCGACGTACCACCTGCCCTCGGTGGGCCTGAAGACGGCGATGTCGGCCTTGCCGTCCCCGTCGTAGTCGGCGGGCACGGGCACATCGCCCTTCACGCCCCACTGCCGCTGCACGCCGTCCTTGACGTACCAGGTGGCGTTGGCGGGGCGGTAGGTGGCCAGCTCGGTGTCGACCGTCTCCGTCGTAGTCGGCCGGCACCGGCACGTCGCCGGCCTGGCCCCAGCGCACGACGGCGTCGCCCCGGAGGTGCCAGGTGCCGCTCGCGGGGCGGAACACGGCCACCTCGGTGTCGCCGTCGCCGTCGAAGTCGCCCAGCACCGGCACGTCCCTGTCGCCGCCCCACGTGCCGCCGGCCTT
>DATLED010000090.1:0-21430 GCA_035525495.1 Acidimicrobiales bacterium
CGTCGTCCACTCCGTCTGCTCGCCTGCCGACGACGCCGCCGCGATGCGCACCCGGACGGTCTGGCCCGTGGCATCGGGCATCTGCGACGCCAGCGTTCGCTGCCAGATCAGGCGGTAGAGCTCGAGGTCGGCGCCCCGCAACTCGTTGCCGACCTCCTCGGGCGACCGGAAGGTCTCGCCGGCGGGGCGGATGGCCTCGTGCGCCTCCTGGGCGTTCTTCGACTTCGACGCGTAGGCCCTTGGCGCGTCGGGCACGTACTGCGGCCCGAACATCGACGAGATCTGCGAACGGGCGGCGTCGAGGGCCGTCTGAGACAGCGTCGTCGAGTCCGTGCGCATGTAGGTGATGAAGCCGCGCTCGTAGAGGCCCTGCGCCACCCGCATCACCTGCTGCGCGCTCATGCGAAGCCGGCTGCCGCCGACCTGTTGCAGCGTCGAGGTGATGAACGGCGGCTTCGGTCGCGACCGGTACGGCGAGGTCTCGACGGAACCAACCGCGAAGTTGGCGTCACGGAGGCGGGCCGACAGCCCGAGGGCGGCGTCCTCGTCGAGGACGAGCGTGTCCGCCTTCGCCGGTGCGCCGGTGGCGTCGAAGTCGTTCTTTCCTGCCGCCACCTTCCGGCCGTCGACCGCGGTCAGCGCCGCCGTGAAGTCGGGGCTCGTCCCGGCGAAGGCGGCCTCGAGCGACCAGTAGGACGACGGGACGAACGCCATCCGCTCGCGCTCGCGCTGGACCACCAGCCGGACGGCGGGACTCTGCACGCGCCCGGCAGACAGTCCGGTGCGGATCTTCCGCCAGACGACCTCGCTCACGGGATAGCCGAACAACCGGTCGACGATGCGACGGCTCTCCTGCGCGTCGACCAAGCGGTAGTCGATGTCGCGGGACTCGGCGACGGCCCGTTCGATCGCCGATTTCGTGATCTCGTGGAAGACCATGCGTCTCACGGGGATGCGGGGCTTCAGGATCTCGACGAGGTGCCAGGAGATGGCCTCACCTTCGCGGTCCTCGTCGGTTGCGAGGAGGAGCTCGTCGGCGTCCTTCATCGCGGCCCGCAGTTCGGCGATCACCTTCTTCTTGTTGTCGTAGATGGAGTACGTCGGCTTGAAGTGGTTGTCGACGTCGACGGCGAGGCCCCTCGGCTCGAGGTCGCGGACGTGGCCGACCGACGCCTTCACGACGTAGTCGGCACCCAGGTAGGCGCTGATGCTCTTCACCTTGTTGGGGGACTCGACGATGACGAGCGACTTGGGCATCTTCTTCCAGACGTTTCAGCGAGGCCGATGGGGGGTTCCCCTTTTTCCACCTTTCGCAGACCGTGGCTGGTCTGTCAAACAGGGGCGTCACGTCTAGCGTCGTCGGCCGTGCTCGTCCCGCTCGTCGCCGCCCTCGACTTCCTCGATCCCGCCAAGGTCATCTCGACCTTCGGCACCATCGGCATCCTGGCCGTGGTGTTCGCCGAGACGGGGCTGCTCATCGGGTTCTTCCTTCCCGGTGACTCGTTGCTCTTCACGGCCGGTCTGTTGTGCGCCACGGGCACCTCTGCGGCCCTCCACCTCGAGCTCGGGATCGTGGTGCCCGGCGTCATCGTGGCCGCCATCCTCGGCGCCCAGGTGGGATATCTCATCGGCCGCCGGGCCGGGCCGGCACTCTTCCGGAGAGAGGACTCTCGGCTGTTCAAGCGGCAGTACGTCGATCGGGCCGAGGAGTTCTTCCGCAAGGGCGGGATCCGGGCCGTCGTCCTCGCTCGTTTCGTGCCGATCGTGCGCACCTTCCTCAACCCCGCCGCCGGGATCTCCCGCATGCCGGCGCGCCAGTTCGTGATCGCGAACGTCATCGGCGGCGTCTTGTGGGGCGGCGGTGTGACGATGGCCGGCTATCTGTTGGGGGACGTTCCGTTCGTGAAGGACCACCTCGAGCTCGTGATCCTCGGCATCGTCGGCCTCTCGTTGTTGCCGGTCGCGTTCGAGGTGCTCAAGAACCGCCGCGAGCGGTCCGCGGTCGCCTGAGCCTCACGCGACGGACAGGGGCTCGGCCAGCGGCGAGCGCACCACGCCGAGCCGGTCGAGGATGGCGGCGCCCTCGTCGGCGGCCTCGGCATCCCCGGTGATGCTCCCCTTGGCCTCGAGTGCCATGCCCAGCTCGAAGTCGGCACCGGCGGACCGGGCCGTGGTGAGGGCCGCCTCCAGGCACCCGGCGGCGCCTTCCCGGTCGCCGCGGGCCGCCCTCGCCTTCGCCTCGATGACGTCGAGCATGGCCAGGAGCGGTTCGGTGCCGCCGACTCCCTTGATCCCCGGACGCACCGAGGCGATGTAGTCGATCGTCTGGTCGGGGTCGTCGGTGTGGTTCTCCGCGATGGCGCTGTCGACCTCGGCCACCTTGCTCGCCGCCTTCAGCTCGACGAACGAGGTTCGGGCCTCGTCGAGGAGCCTGGCGGCGTCATCGCGGCGACGCGCGCGCGCCGCCAGCCGCCCGAGCTGCATGGTGGCCTCTGCGACCGCCAGCTTGTAGCCGGTCGGCCGCCAACAGCGCAGAGCTTCGCGAAACAGGCCCTCCGCCTCGTCGAGCCACCCCTGGTTGCACAGGATCTCGCCGGTGTTGTTGGCCGTCAGGCCCTTGCCGATCACGTCACCGGACCGACCGTAGACCTCGCCGGCGCGCTCGTACAGCGCTCGCGCGTCGTCCCACCGTCCATCCCGGACCGCCTCGAGTCCCAGGTTGTTGAGGACGCTCCCCAGACCCCGCAGGTCGCCGATCTCCTCATAGACCTCGAGGGGGAGATCCCGATACCGGGCCCGTTCGGGCACACCCAGCTGCGAGGTGACGTTGTGCATGAGGCTGTGGGCGTGGGCGAGACCCGGCCGATCGCCGGCAGCCTCGGCCAAGCGGATGGCGTCGTCGGCCAGCGCCATCGCGACCTTGGTCTGACCCCGACGCCGGCGCACGTCGGCCACGCTGAGCAGCAGGCGGACCCGCAGACGTTTGACCTCGTCGGTGGCGGCGGCGCCCTCGAGGGCCCGCAATCCCCGTCCGAAGGTCCGCAGGGCGCGCGCCGGATCGGTGCGGAGCTCCATCTGACCCTGCTTGAAGAGCAGGCGGGCCTCGCTCTCCTTGTCGTCCTGCAGGAGGCGCCTGGCGACGTTGAACGCCTTGCTCGCGTCCCCGTTGAGCCCGGCCATCTCGGTCACCATGCCGAGGTCCTCCCACAGCCGCGCCACCGCCGCCGGACCGAGCTCGAGGTAGCGACCGGCCTCGATGGCCCGCCGGTAGAACTGGGCGGCGTCGGTGTTGGCGTACTTCTGCTTGGCCCGCTCCGCCGCCCGCTCCGAGTACGACAACGCCTTGTCGTACACGCCGGCCCGCGAGTAGTGGAGGGACAGCAGCTCGGCGACGTGTTCGCGGTCGGCGCGCGACTCGAGCGACTCGCCGGCCTCGGCGTGCAGCCGGCGTCGCAGGCGGTGGGGCAGGCCCTCGTAGGCCACCTCTCGGTAGAGGTCCTGACGGAAGCGGAACGAGGTCGGGCTCTCCCGGTCGATGAACGGTGCCAGACTCGCCCAGTCGTGTCCTTCCGAGACCGGACCGGCCACCGCCGCCAGCAGGTCGATGTCGAAGCTCGGCCCGAGCACCGATGCGTGGCGCAGGAAGGTGCGGTCCTCCGGTTTCAGGCGGTCGATCCGCGAGGCGATCACCGACTCGACGCTGTCGGGCACCGTCTCGCCCCCGGAGCCGGCCTCGAGCATCTCGAGGAGGAACAGCGGGTTGCCCCCGGCACGACGCGCCACCTGCGCCGCCTCGTGGAGCGGCAGGGGACGATCGTCGGTGACGGCCTTCACCAACTCGGTCATGGCCGACGGTGCGAGCGGTTCGAGGTCCAGGGGTTCGAGCGCCGGATTGGGTGCGGCGATGAAACCACGGTCGCGGTAGCGGCGGGCGACGCACACCAGCCACGGTCTCGACCCGACTTCGGCCAGCAGGTGGTTGAGGACGTCGCTCGACGCTTCGTCCATCCAGTGGGCATCTTCGAAGATCAACAGCGCGTGCTTCGGAAGAGCAGCCCGGACGAAGTCGACCACGACCGATCGGATCTTGGCCCGACGGAACGCAGGGTCGAGGTCGTCGACCTCGGGCGTCGCTGCCACCTCGGCGTCGATCACGATGGCCAGCAACGGCAACCAGGGCAGGAGCTCGGGCGCGAGTTCGTCGACCCGGCGCCTGAGCTGGACGCCGGCTGGAAGGGCGTCCTCCTCGAGGGGCACGCCCGTCAAGGCCCGGAGCAGCACCCGGAACGCGAAGAACGGGGTCGACGCTTCGTACTGCTCGCACACGGTCGTCAGGGCAATCGCCAGGCCGGCGCGGGCCCGCAGCTCTTCGAGCAACCGTGACTTCCCGACCCCGGCGTCGCCCACGACCTGCACCATCCGCCCGACGCCATCTGCGGCCGCGATCAGCGCCGTCAGGAGGAGTTCCATCTCGTCCTCCCGGCCGACGAGGGGGAAGGTGCGGACGTTGCGGACGCGCACGCCGCGGACGCCGTCGACGCTCCATGGCACCACCGGCTGGGCCTTGCCCTTCGGCGTGAACGGGTCGAGGCGGGTGACGTGGAAGAGGGTGTGCGACCGCTCGAGCACCTCGGGCGTGGTCGTCACCTGGCCGGGCCGGGCGGGCACCAACAGGCGGGCGGCGAGGTTCACGGCGTCGCCCATCACGGTGTAGGTGCGGCGGAACCTCGACCCGACCTCGCCGGCGAAGACCCAGCCGTGGTTCACGGCGATCCTGAGCTCACCCGGAAAGCGATCCGTGATGGCCCGAGCCACCCGCAACATCTTCTCCTGGTCGTTCCCCGACGCCCGCGGGGCACCGGCGGTGAGGATGATCTTGCCGCCGCCCGGATAGATGTCGGTCCCCAGGAACGTCATCGCCTCGGCGGCGACCGCGCCCTGGATCCCTCGGATCAAGGTGTCGAGGTGGTCGGCCACCTCGTCGGTCCGACCGCCCGTCAAGGGTTCGTCGGTGCCCGAGAACTGGATGAAGGCCACGGTCACCTGGCGGTGCTCGCTCTCGTGGCCCCCCGCCGCCAGGTGCTCGCGAATCGCCGCCGGGATGAACATCGCCGGGTCGGCGCCCTTCGGCGGCGCGGAGTCGTCCGAGGTGTCCCAGGTCGCCGACGGCGCCGCTCGCAGGAGGTAGCCCTCACCCTGGCGATCGCCGACGCAGTTGGGGTTGCGCAAGGCGACGGCGGTGTCCGCGCTGATCGCGATCTGCCCGGCATTGGCGGCGGTCTCCATCTCTGCGACCCGAGTGGCGCCGACGCCGGTGATGATCAGCTCGCGGTGCGACTCGCCGGCGAGGAAGCAGTGGAAGGCCCCGGTGTGCACCCCCGCGCTCATTCGGAGAGGGATCACCCCCGCCGACGTGGTGATGCGGCCGATCACCCGGAGGCGGGCCCGCATCTGGTGGGCCGCGCGGCATCCCCGGGCGGCGTGATCGGCGTCGGTGAAGAGCAACAGCAGCGCGTCACCGCCGAACTTCAACAGCTGGCCGCCGAGGTCGTGGGCGACGCCGAGCAGGTCCGAGAACGTGGCGTCGACGGCGTCGGAGACCTCTTCGGCGCCGACCCGTCCGTGCTTGGCCAGGCGTTCCGACATCTTGGTGAACCCGGAGAGGTCGATGAAGACGAGCGTTCCTTCGACCAACCGGAACCGCTCCTCCGGCGTCTCCGCCTGCCACCGCAGCAGCAGCCGGGGGACGAAGGGAACGAGCCCTTCGTCCACCTCGGTGTGCTGCCCCGCCAACCGTTCGGTTGGTTCGACCAGACGGCTGGCGGGGGATTGCATCTAGCTGAACTTGAAGTCGGCGAAGTGGGTCTCGACGCCGGCCATCGTGAGGTTGAGGCGCTTGCACGTGCCCGACCACACGTCCTTGGGCGTCTTGACCACGATCAGGTACTGACCGGTGACGGGGTCGTACTTCAGCTTGAAGTCGAGCAGGGCGAGGGTCGGGTCGTTGACCAGCGCCGTCTCGCTGCGGCTGCCGTCACAGCTGATCCCCTTCCACTGGATCATGATGTCGGCGTCGGTGAGGCCCGGGTAGCTCTGGCCGTTGAGCCCCTTGACCTGCCACTTCAACGGAATGGCCTGGCCGCTGCTGGCGGAGTTGATCGGGGCGGTCGAGCTGTCGGTGCCCGTCACCGGCGTGCTGAAGCCGACGAACGACGCGAAGTTCACGTAGTACACGGCTTCCTTCACGATGGTGTTGTTGGCTTCGTCGGACGCGGTCACCGAGAACACGTGGCGTCCCGGCGTCGCCGTGTCGATCGGAAGGCCCGAGGCCACCGGCCCGTTGCAGGTCGGTGCGGGCACGCCGTTGTCGAGACACGAGTAGCTGGAAGCGACCTGGGCATTGAGGGCGAAGGTCGCGCCGTTCACCGGTGCCGAGATGGTGATCGTCGGGGCCGTGTTGTCGCCGAAGTCGTTGCCCTTCTGCTTGGTGCAACCGGTGTTGGCGTGGTCGTCCACCGCACACGCCGAGAACCGAAGGGACTTCGAGGTCGTCAGCGTCGTGGAGCCCGTCCAGCGATCGTTCCCGGCGGGAGACAGCCGCACCGACCTGAGCTTCGAACCGTCGACCACCAACACCTGCACGGCCTTGATGTCGGTGGAGTTGCTCGACGTCTCATCGGTGAGGGAGATGTCGAAGTTGGCCGTCACGGTCGTGGTGCCGGTGACCGAACCGTCGACCCGGGTGAAGGTCGGCGGCGTGCGATCGGCCTCATTCGCCAGGGCGTAGAACACCTGGACGCCGATGTTCGACAGCTTCCGCGCGGTGCCGATGACCTTGGTGCCGTTGTAACCCGAAGCCTGGAAGCCGTTGGACAGGAGGTTGAGCTTGTACCGCGTGCCGCCGGCCGGCCCGACGTAGGTGCTCCCGATCGTGCCGAAGCCGCTCGGGAAGTTGACGTCGTCGTATCGAGGCTCGCGCTGGGTGGCCGACTGATCGAAGTCGGGGATGCTCAGCACCGGATCGAAGTTCGACAGCGTGGTGACGTCGGCGCCGGTCACGAAGAACCCGCGGGGGGCCAGATGCGACGCGCCCGACGGCGGGGTCACGTTGCGTTCGGTCCGCGCCGTGGGCGGCCGGTACACCGTGATCTGCGGCGGGGTCGTGCCGTCCTGGAAGTAGGAACCCTCCGGCGTGGTGACCTGATTGAACGACGGCGAGATCGCCGGGAAGGTGTAGGCCTGGAGGCCGGTGGACGTATCCTGGGAAGGCGTCACCGTCGAGGTGTCAGGCGTGGGCGGGCTCCCCGCCAGGTGCCACTGGGGCAGGCCCCAGCCGGTGAGCTCCTCGATCACCTTGCGGTCGTACTCGCTGTAGGAGCCGAGCTCGCCGAAGTAGGTCTGCTTGGCCGATTGCAGCGCCTGGCCGGTGGGCATCTTGGCCTTCAGGTTCTGGGCGAAGAGGACCATCAGCCGTTCGGAGTAGGCGATCACGTTGCGGTCGCCGTAGCCGTAGCCGGTGTTGGCGGTGAACGAGGCCACCTGTTTCTGGGCGTAGGCCTGTTGCCAGTCGAGCGCATCGGGGCCCGGCAGACCGACGAGGAAGTCCTCGACGCTGAGGCCGTAGTGGCAGCCCATGCCGAAGATCGTGGCTCGCGCGAGGTTCTGGCCCCCCGACACGTCCCGGGTCGAGACCGTGTCGGACAGGTCGTTCGTCGCGTTCCCGACGCCACCGAGCAACCGGAAGTGGTTGGCGTGGCCGTTGATGGCGACGGTCTTCGGAGGCGCGGTCGTGTTGTTGAAGACCGAGCTCTTGATGTCGGACGCCGTCCAGGTGTCGTCGTTGCGGCTCGAACCGCCGAGGATGCCGAGCACCTGGCCGCCCATGTCCTTCATGAAGTCATAGGAGGCCGTGAAGGCGGCGGTCGAGGGATCGAGTATCCCGCCGTACTGGGTGAAGCGACCGATCTGGCCGGCGATGTCCTCGGGTGTCTCCCCGAGCCGCCCGACAGCCACATCGGGGACGTAGAGGTACTGGCCGCCGAACGGCACGGGGTTGAAGTCGCCGTAGGGGTTGTCCGTCAGGATGTAGCCGTCGGCCACGCTGCTGAAGAGCGAGTTGTTGGCGTTGCCGGCGGTGGTGAAGGCCAGGTTGCCTGGATAGGTCCGCTCGTTGACGATGTCGGTGAGGTCGAGGACCCGTCCGTGGGGGACGATCGTGTCGGTGCCGACGATCACGACGTTGCCGAGGGCACTGCCCGACGACATGAGGCCCCGCACCGAAGCGGTGATGGCCGACACGACGTCGTTCGCCCTTTGCTCGACGCAGGGAAAGGAATCCCAGTTCGCGAAGGCTGTCTGCACGTTGGGGATGGCGTCGAGGTTGATGACCTGACCCTTGATGTCGTCGCGGCCCAGGAAGGTCGGCGTCAGCGCACTCGCCGCTGCCGCCGCCCGGGTGGCGTCGTACTTGGCCGCCAGGCGCTGCTGGCTGAGGAGGAAGACCGTCTTGGTCGCTGGATCCACCGAGGGGTTCGAGCCCAACACGTCGTGGGGCATCGTCCTCGTCGGGCACGGCGGCTGGGCCACGACGGCGTTCACCTTGGCCCGCAGGACGTAGGGCTCGGTCGACGTGGCGTCGAGGAAGCCGGAGCCCTGGATCAGGTAGGTGTCACCGGAGGTGACGCCTTGGGGCACCGTGACCTCGACGAACTCCTTGTCGAGCGAGCGGTGCGAGGAGATGCCCGCCACCACCCGGGTCGAGAGGAGGGGGATGTCCTGTTGCACCTCTGGCAGCACCGTCGCGCCCTTGTCGTTGATCCCTGGCGTCTGTCCGGGCACCGGCGACCCGAGGATGTTCAACGAGTCCAGACCGGACCCGAGGATGTTCAAGCTGTCGAGGCCGGTGCCGGCCAGCGACTGGGTCCCCCCGGCCGACGCCGGGGCGTACACGACGAGGTCACCGTCGAGGCTCAGGTGGCTGAGGGAGAAGCGGATGCGGGTGCCCGGGGGCGTCGCCGCAGTGACCGGGAACGTGAAGTAGTCGAGGTCCTGCGCTTGGCCGATGTGGGAGAAGTACACGACGTCGGGCTCGAGGGGCGTTGCCGACTCCGGCGTGCCGTTGGATTCGAACCGCTCGCCGACGGTGATCTCGGCGCCGCTGGTCTGTGCCACCGACGAACCGTTGACGAGCTTCGCGCTGGAGCCGAACGTGCCGAGACTCCGGCCGGGCCGCATGTCGAAGTCGATGGCCACGCTGCCGCCCGCAGGTATGCCTTCGACCAGCGTCCACGACAGCACGGTGCCCGCATCGGTGGTCTGCACCGCGGGCTCGGCGGCGACGTTGTTCACCTTGGCCGAACCGACCTCGTAGACGAACGAGCGACTGACCGTGGCGCTGGCGACGGGTGGCGACATCAGCGCCGCGCCGGTGTTCGAGTACCGGTAATGGAAGTTCACGATGCTGGCCGGGTGGCCAGCATCGCCCTTGTAGTGCACGAGGTCGTCGAGGTTGATGTCCTCGATGGGGTTGTCGGCGGTCGGCAGCAGGCTGAAGAGCACCTGGCCGGTGGAGACGGCGCCCAACGACGCCGGTGCGCTCCACGTGGACGAGTCCGACGACAACGTGCCGAGGTCGACGATCCTGGCCGTGGACTTGATGGCCGGCGGCGTCTGGACCGCGGCTTCAGCGACGGTGGGGTTGGTGCCGCAGTAGACCACGTTCGAGCAGTTGAACACCTTGTCCTTGCTGGCGGCGGTCAACTCGTTGTACCGCAGGGCTCCGAAGGGCGTGTTGGCGAGGCCAACCATGCTCTGGACGCCGCGCTGGTTGACGCCGCCGAGCAAGGCAAGGTTGAGGAAGTTGGCCTTGGCCGGGTTGACGTCCTTGAACGGCGTGCTGCCGAGAGGCACGGTGGTGAAGTCCACGCCGGCGAGCTGCATGGCCAGGAAGGTGGCGTCGAGACCGCCGAAGCCCTGGCCGCAGTTGGAGAAGCCCTGGGCCTCGAACTTCGGGCACCAACGCTGGCTGGCGGTGAGCGTCGACGTCGGCGCCAAGGCCACGTCCCGGGCGCGGACGTTGCCGAGGAAGATGGCGATGGGGTTGAGCTTGCCGAGCGGCGACTTCGTCCAGTCGACGTCGCTGTACGAAAGCGTGGCCAGGGCCGGCGGCTTGGGATCGGTGAGCAGCTGTTGCCACGTGACGTTGGTGGCGGGCACGCCGTCGAAGCGGGTGCTCGGGAAGATCCTGGTCTCCCACGAACCGGACCGCAGCGGCGTGTCCGACAACGTCACCTGGGCGAGGGCCTGGCTGGTGAGCGGCGACCCGAGGATGTTGAGGCTGTCGAGACCCGAACCCAGGATGTTGAGGCTGTCGAGACCCGAGCCCGACGGCGTGCTCGAAGCGCTGGGCTGGCGGGGAATGGCCGAGAGGGGCACCGCGCCGGGGCTGGCCGGAACCGTCTTCTGGTCGGCCGTGAGGCTCAGGGGGGCCCGGACGGGGAAGATGTAGCGCCCCGGCTGGGAGCTGTTCAGGCTGCCGCTCACCAGTGCGGTAGAGCCACCGTCGAGGAGGGCGCCGTTGGTGCCGGAGCCGGCGACCTCGGTGGAGTAGGTCGGATTCCCGTTGGAGTAGCCGACTCGGGCTGAGAGGCCGCCGAGGCCCGCGGAACCGCCGCTGGCGTCGCCCGTTTCCCACACGACCTTGTCGTAGTTGAAGACGATGTCGAAGTCGCCGGGACGACCCCCGGGGGCGCCCGAGCGATCGATGAGGAGGAGCTGGAAGCTGTTGAGCTTGCTCGCGTGGCCGGTGGCGAGCGCGTTGTAGTAGTCGACGTTGACGAAGTCGACGCAGAAGTAGGCGGGCTCGCCGTTGGCTGCGGGCGCACCACCGAACGAGTACGTCACCAGCGATCCCTGGCCGCGCGTGTCGACGTCGGCGAAGAACGGGGCGATGATCGGCGCCGTCGCCGACGCCATCGAGTACGGCGTGTACGTGCTCGACGGGGCGTCGAAGGTGACGTAGCCGTTGTTGCCGACGTACAACTTGTCGTAGGACTTCCCGAAGAAGTTGATGGAGAAGCCAAGGTTCTGCTGTGCCGTGGAGCCGTCGTCGTTGGCCGCCAGCGCAGTGTGCTTGCACGCGTCGAGGTTCTGGACGGCGGTCGTCACCGCCGCGGCCGCCGGCGTCAACGCGACGCCTGGGAGCAGCGCCCCCAGCAGCGTCACGAGCACGGCGCCGACGACGGCCCCCCGCGCGGCCGTGCGATTGCGCAGCCGCCGACTCGACCGGAACTGCAGCCGTTGCATCACGTGTTTCCCGCCTTCGAAGAGAATCCCGCGCCGTTGCCCTGCGCCCCGCCGCTGTATGCAGGGTGGCACACACACACGGTGATGACTAGTCCGTTTGACCTATTCCCTCCTCCATCTGTCATCGACATGACAGATGGGACGAGCGCGACGGAGGGCTCCCCCGCAACAGGGAGCCCTCCGGGAATGCGTCGAAACCGGACGAAGCGGTTACTGCGGTTGCTTCAGCCGCCGCTTGGCCGACCGGAGCTGCTTGCGCAGGTCGGCGTCCTCGTCGCCGAGGTCGACGATCCAGCGGTCGAGGGCCTTGAGGGCCAGCGACTGCGGCTCGTCGCCGTCGTGCACGCCCTCTTCGGCCTCGAGGCCGGCGGCGGCGCGGGACTCCGCCGTCGACAGGTCCTCGGGGGCGCCCATGCCGGAGCCCTTGCGCTTCGAGAAGGCGACGGCGGCGATGAGGATGAGGACGGCGACGCCGGCGATGGTGAAGCGGGCGGCGTCGTTGTGCCGCAGGTTGATGATGGCCGGCAGGATCAGCAGCGACACCAGGTTCATGACCTTGATCAAGGGGTTGAGCGCCGGTCCGGCGGTGTCCTTGAACGGGTCACCGACGGTGTCGCCGATGACGGCGGCCTTGTGGGCGTCCGAGCCCTTGCCGCCCTCGTGCCCGTCCTCGATGTACTTCTTGGCGTTGTCCCACGCACCACCGGCGTTCGACAGGTAGTTGGCCATGAGCTGACCCACGAGGATCACCGCGGCCAGGAAGGCGCCGAGGGCGAGGAAGTTGATGCCGAAGCCGATGATGACGGGCGTGAGCACCGCGAGCAGGGCCGGCGTGGCCAGCTCGCGGAGCGACGCGGTCGTGCAGATGTCGATGACGGGTCCGTAGTCGGGTCGCTTCTCGCCCTTCATGATGAGTCCGTCGGCGAACTGCCGACGGACCTCCTGGACCACGACACCGGCGGTGCGGCCGACGGCGCGGATGGCGAGGGCCGAGAAGAGGAACGGCACCGAGCCACCGATCAGCAGGCCGATGAAGACCTTCGGATCGGCGACGTTGATCGGCAGCAGGTCGAACACGCCGCGGGGCGTGGCCCGTGCGGCGCGGATGACGCTCTCCTTGATCGTCTCGTCGACCGCCGTCTCGATGAACGAGGCGAAGATGGCGACGGACGCGATGACGGCCGAACCGATGGCGAAGCCCTTGGTGACGGCCTTCGTCGTGTTGCCCACGGCGTCGAGCGACACCATGATCCGCTCCGGCTCGCCGGTGAACTCGCCGGACATCTCGGCGATCCCGGCGGCGTTGTCCGACACGGGGCCGAACGTGTCCTCCGAGACGATGACGCCGGTGGTGGCGAGCATGCCCATGCCGGTCAGGGCGACGAGGTAGAGGGCGAACTGCAGGTTGCCGCCACCGAGGGCCAGCGACACGCCGAGGGCGATGGCGATGGCGATGATGGCGTACACCGACGACTCGAGACCCGACGCCGTACCCGAGAGCACGGTGGTCGCCGGGCCGGTGCGGGCCGACTCTGCGATCTCGCGGACGGGCCCGAACTCGGTGCCGGTGAAGTACTCGGTGAGGCGGCTCACGAGCTGCGCCAGGATCAGGCCCACGACGACGGCGCCGAAGCAGCGCAGGCCGACGTTCGAGAGCTTGTCGGCGTCGTCGCCAACGTAGAACAGGCCCAGGAGCAGCGTGCCGATGACGGTGATGATCCCGGCGGTGAGGAAGCCGCGGTTGATCGGCTTGAGGGCGTTCGTCTCGCCCTCCTTGGCCCTCACCGCGTACACACCGGCGATCGACGCGATCACGCCGATGGCTCGGGCGGCCAGCGGGAAGACGAGTCCGAGCGCCGGGTTGGCGCCGACCGCCGCGAAGGCGGGGACGCCGAGGATGATCGAGGCGACGAGGGTGACCTCGTAGGACTCGAAGAGGTCCGACGCCATGCCTGCGCAGTCGCCGACGTTGTCACCGACGTTGTCGGCGATGGTCGCCGGGTTGCGGGGATCGTCCTCGGGGATGCCCGCCTCGACCTTGCCGACCAGGTCGGCGCCCACGTCGGCGGCCTTCGTGAAGAGGCCACCGCCGACCCGGAGGAACAGGGCGAGCAGCGAGCCACCGAACCCGAAGCCGACGAGGATCGCCGAGCTCGTATTCTGGAAGAAGAAGATGATGATCGTGGCGCCGAGGAGCCCGAGGCCGACCGTGAACATGCCGGCCACACCACCGGTGCGGAACGCCACCTTCAGCGCCGCCGGAAGCGAGTTCGTCCGTGCAGCGGCGGCGGTGCGGACGTTGCCGCGGACCGCCAGGCCCATCCCGATGAAGCCGGTGAGGCCGGACAGGAAGGCGCCGGCGACGAATGCCATCGTGCGGAACAGACCGGACTGCACGAACGAGAGCGCCTCGGTTCCGTCCGGCTTCACGACCTTCGTGGACGTGAGGAACACGATGATGGCGAGCGGTACCAGGATCACGCCGATGGTCTTGAACTGCCGCCGCAGATAGGCCTGCGCGCCCTCTTGGATGGCGGTGGCGATCTCGATCATCTTCGGCGTGCCCTGGTCCTGCTTCAGCACGTCCTTCATGAGGATGAAGCCGACGATGAGGGCGAGCACGGCCGACGCGCCGGCGAGGCCGAGGACGAGGAACTCCCCGCCCTTCAGGTTGAACTCCTGGTACCCCCCCTCGGCGGCGAGCAGGAATGCGTTGGTCATGCCGTTTCCTTTCTCGGTTGTTGCTTTCTGACGTAGATCTGGCGGGCGACCTTCTCGCCCACGGTCCGGTCCTCACCGGCGACGTGGAGGACGAGGGGCCCGTCGAACGGGTGCTTCTCCTTGACCTCGACGAGCACCCCGGGCCGGAGGCCGAGGGTGTCGAGGAAGGCGACGACGTCGGGATCGGTGGACCCCGGGACGGCCACCTCGGCCACGTCACCGGGTTCGAGGGCGTAGAGCGGGGGCAGCTCCGCCAGCTCGACGGACTCGGCGGCCGGGATGGGGAAGCCGTGGGGGCAGGTGGCCGGGCGGTCGAGGGCGACGAACAGCCGGTCCTCCACCTCCTGGGGCAGCTCGTGCTCGAAGCTGCCGGCGAGGCGGTCGGCCTCGTTCCACGGGTAACCGAGCATGTCGCTGAGGAAGCGCTCGACGATGCGGTGGCGGCGGATGGCGGCCACGGCGGCGGCCCGTCCGGCGGCGGTGAGGACGACCCCCTTGTACGGCTTGTGGTCGGCCAGCTCGCGGTCGGCGAGGCGCTTCACGGTCGCCGTGACGGTGCCCGGGCTCACGCCGAGCTTCTCGGCGAGGTCGCCGGTGTGCGCCTCCGACCCGAGCTGGTTGCTCTGGGCAGAGGTCGACGAGGTCTGGCGGTAGATCGCCTTCAGCGTCTCGCGCTCGGACTTCGAGAGGGTCAGATCCATATTGAGTCGGGCGGGAAGTTACTTTTTGCCCTTCCAAAAGCGCAAGCCAGACGGTTCATCCGTCGGGGCGGGGTACGGAGCGGGCATGTCCGACTGGCCTGCACGGCTGTTGCTCTTCGGAGGGACGGGCGACCTCGCCGCTCGATCGCTGTACCCGGCCCTGGCGGCGCTGGCCGAGGACGGGCGGCTCCCCGACCCGTTCCACGTGCTGGCGACGGGCAGTCGGGACCAGACCGACGACGAGTTCCACGACCGCGTGGCCGAGTCGCTCGAGGAGCACGCCGGGGACGCCGGGGAAGCCGCCCGGCGGCGCATCCTCGAGACCGTCCGCTACCAACAGGCCGACATCGCCAGCGCCGATGATCTCGCCGCCCTCGTCGAGTCGCTCCCCGGTGAGGGCCCGCTGCTCGCGTACCTCGCGGTGCCGCCCGGGACCTTCGCCGACGCCATCCGCGGGCTCCACGCCGCCGGGCTGCCCGAAGGCAGCCGGCTCGTGATCGAGAAGCCGTTCGGCGAGGGCCTCGAGAGCGCGCAGGAGCTCAACGCGCTCATCCACGAGCGCTTCGACGAGTCCCAGGTGTTCCGCGTCGACCACTTCCTCGCCAAGCAGACCGTGCACAACGTCCTCGGGCTGCGGTTCGCCAACCGCCTCTTCGAACCCGTGTGGACCAACCAGCACATCGAACGGGTCGAGATCACGTTCGACGAGACGCTCGCCCTCGAAGGGCGCGCTGCCTACTACGACGGCACCGGCGCGCTCGTCGACATGCTGCAGAACCACCTCCTGCAGCTGCTGTGCCTCGTGGCCATGGACCCACCCTCGAGCCTCGAGGGCGACGACCTGCGCGACCGGAAGGTGTCGGTGCTGCGGGCCGCGCGAGCCCTCCCCGAGGAGTCCGTGCGTGCCCGCTATCGGGGCTACGTCGACGAGGAGGGCGTCGACCCATCGCTCGACACCGAGACGTTCGCGTCGATCACCCTGTCCATCGACAGCTGGCGGTGGGCGGGCGTCCCGTTCGTCCTGCGCTCGGGCAAGGCCCTCGGCGAGGACCGGCGAGAGATCGCCATCCACTTCAAGCCCGTCCCCCACCTCGCCTTCGGTGAGCGGACGCGGCCTGGGCCGAACGTCGTCCGCCTCCAGCTCGGGCCGGATCGGCTGAGCATCGGCCTGTCGATGAACGGCGACGGCGAGCTGTTCGACGTCAGCCCAATCGAGCTCGACACCGAGCTGCGACCGCCAGACCTGCCCGCGTACGCCAACGTCCTCGTGCACGCCTTCGACGGGAACCCCACGTTCTCGATCCGGGATGACGAGGCCGAGGAGGCCTGGCGGGTCATCGAACCGATCCGCGCCGCTTGGCGCGAAGGCGCCGTGCCGATGCAGGAGTACGACGTCGGGTCCGACGGACCCTGACGGTGGCGGTCAGAGCTCGACTTGGGTCCCGACCTCGAAGACCCGCTCCGCCGGCAGGCCGAAGAAGCGGCTGGCGCTGTCGGCGCCGCGGTTCAGCAGGACGAAGAGGTGCTCGAGCAACGGGTGCATCCCCGGCGCCTTCCCGGCCACGACCGACTCACGACCGATGAAGTACGTGGCATCCTCGGCCTTGAACCGGAAGCCGCGACCCGTGCAACCCGCCAGCGCCGCCGGCACGTTCGGCTCCTCCATGAACCCGTACCGCAGGAGAATCTGGTGCACCCCGGGGGCGATCTCCTCGGCGTAGCAGCGCTCGGCAGGATCCGCGCGGGGCACGTCGACCGTGGCGACGGACACGATCAGCGTCGTCTCGTGGACGACCTTGTTGTGCCGCATGTTGCTGATCAACGCCGGCGGCGCCATCCCCAGGTCCTTGAACAGGAACACCGCCGTGCCCGCGACGCGCTCCACCCGGTCGAGACGGTTGAGGACGTCGCGGATCGGCTTGTCGCCGCGCTGGATGCGAGCGGCGACCAGCTCGCGGCCGCGGCGCCACGTCGTCATCTGCAGGAGCAGCGCGAGGGCGACGAGCACGGGGAACCAGCCGCCCTCGGGGATCTTCGGGATGTTCCCGGCGAGGAACGCGGTGTCGATGAACAGGAGTGGGGCGACGGAGAGCAGCGCCTTGGGTGCCGACCAGCCCCACAGGTTCCTCGTCACGACGTAGAAGATCAGCGACGTGATGACCATCGTCGTCGTGACCGCGATGCCGTACGCGGCGGCCAGGTTGCTCGAGGTGCGGAACCCGAGCACGAGGCCGAGGCACCCGATGAGCAGCAACCAGTTCACCATCGGGACATAGACCTGCCCCTGGTGCTGACCGGACGTCTGGGTGACCTTCAACCTCGGGAGGTAGTCGAGCTGGACGGCCTGGACCGTGAGCGAGAAGGCACCGGAGATCAGCGCCTGCGAGGCGATGACCGTCGCAAGGGTGGCCAGGATGGCGAGCGGCGTGATCGCCCACGCGGGGGCCATGCGGTAGAACGGGCTCTCGATGGCCGAGGGGTCGCGGATCAGCAACGCCGCTTGGCCGAAGTAGCACAACAGCAGCCCGGGGAGCACGAGGCTGTACCACGCGGTCGCGATGGGCTTGCGACCGAAGTGGCCCATGTCCGCGTAGAGGGCCTCGCCCCCGGTGACGACGAGGAAGATGCTCCCGAGGGAGAGGAACGCCCGCATCGGCGACGCCTCGAAGAACCGCACGATGTAGATCGGGTTCACCGCCGCCAGGACACCGGGCTGGTGCACGATCTGGCTGATCCCGAGCACGCCGAGCACGCCGAACCACACGACCATCACGGGTCCGAAGACCTTGCCGATGCCTCCGGTGCCGCGACGCTGGACGGCGAAGAGCCCGATGAGGATGACGCACGCGATCGGGAGCACGAACCGGTCGAACGCGGACGAGGCGACCTTGAAGCCCTCGACGGCGGAGAGCACCGAGATCGCCGGCGTGATCAGCCCGTCGCCATAGAGCAGCGCGGTGCCGAAGACTCCGAGCAGCACGAGGATCGCTGTCCGGCGACCACGGGCCTGTCCCTCGGTCGGCATCACGAGGGCGGTGAGGGCCAGGATCCCGCCCTCGCCGCGGTTGTCGGCCCGCATCACGAGGCTGAGGTACTTGATCGAGATGATCATGATGAGGGCCCAGAAGGCAAGGGACGCGAGGCCCATGGCGTTGGCGCGCACCACCGGCAGGTGCTGGTGCTCGAACGCCTCGCGGAACGCATACAGCGGGCTCGTCCCGATGTCACCGAACACGACGCCCAGCGCACCCAGCGCCAAGGGTCCGAGTCCCTGGCCGTGGCCAGAGCCGCCGTGGGCGTCGTCATTCGCGTCGGTGTCGCCGCCGTCTGCCTGCTTCGCACCGAGCACTGCCTCAAACTAGCCAGTCGGTTCTCCGCCCCGTTTGCGCTCGCGACCGGACCGGGACTCAAATCTGCGGCCTATGCACATCATCGTCCTCGGGTGCGGACGGGTCGGCTCTCGACTGGCGATGGCGCTGGAGTCGGAGAGCCACACGGTCGCGGTGGTCGACCGCGACCGTGACGCCTTCCGCCGGCTGCCCGAGCGCTTCACGGGTCGGGCGGTCCTGGGCGGTGTCATCAGCCGCTCGGTGCTGGAGCAAGCGGGGATCGCCGACGCCGGCGCGGTCGCGGCGGTCACCTCCGGCGACAACTCGAACATCGTCGCCGCCAGGATCGCGCGGGAGACCTACGGCATCGAATCTGTCGTCGCCCGCATCAAGGACCCGAAGCGCGCCGCCATCTACCAGCGCCTCGGCATCCCGACGGTCGCGACCGTCACGTGGACCACCGACCAGGTCATGCGCCGGCTGTTCCCGACGACGACGTCGGTCGACTGGACGCACCCGTCGGGCAGCTTCCACCTCTTCGAGCGCGACCTCCCGGCAGCATGGACCGGCAGGGAGCTCGATGCGCTGCGAGGGACCGGCAAGGACGGCGACCGCTTCCGCCTCGTCGCCGTGACCCGTGCGGGTGAGGCCCGGATGGCGGCGCCCGGGTTGGTCGGCGAGGAAGGGGACCTGCTCCACCTCCTCGTGCACGAGGATGCGGCCACGGAGCTCGAGGAGCTCCTGACCAACGGAGAGGGACGCGCATGAAGGTCGTGATCGCCGGAGCCGGCGCCGTGGGGACGTTCGTCGCCTCCGACCTCAAGGCGGCGAACCACGAGGTCCTCGTCATCGAACGGAACGCTGACCTCGTCGCCCGCCTCCGACCCTCGAGCGACGTCGACCTGTTCCTCGGCGACGCCTGCGAGGTCGCCGACCTCGACGAGGTGGGCATCGGCGATGCCGACGTGATGGTCGCGGCGACCGGCGAGGATCAGGTCAACCTCGTGATCTCCCTGCTGGCCAAGCAGGAGTTCGCGGTGCCGCGCGTCGTCGCCCGCATCAACGAGCCGCGGAACAAGTGGCTGTTCAACGAGTCGTGGGGGGTCGATGTCTCGGTGTCGACACCCCACCTCCTGACCGCGCTCATCGAGGAAGCAGTGTCCGTCGGGTCGCTCGTGCGCCTCCTCGAGTTCGAGGGCGGCGAGGCGCAGCTGATCGAGGTGACGCTGGCCGAGGACTCGCCGGCCAAGGACCGGACGATCATGGACCTCGACGTTCCCCGTGACGCGACGATCGTCGCCATCCTGCGGGGTGGCCAGGTCGTGGTGCCGCGTGGCGACACGCTCCTCCACGGCGGCGACGAGGTGCTGGCGCTGACGACTCGGGACTCGGAGGACGCCGTCAAGCGCATCCTCATCGGCGGGGCCGACGAGGTCAGGTCATGAAGGGGGCTCGTCCGCCCCGCCGTTGAGCTCCCGCTCGATGCTGTCGAGATCGATGTCGTCGAGATCGATGTCGTCGTCGGCCATCGGGTCGACGGGGAGGCACCGCATCACGAGCGACACCTTCGTGCCGTCACCCGACGAGTCGATCTCGACCTCGTCGACGAGCGTGCGGATCAGGGGGATGCCGAGACCACGCTCGAAGTTGAGCCGTTCGGGATCGGTGACCGGTGGGTGTTCGGGGAGCGAGTCGGGGTCGAAGCCCTCGCCGCGGTCCTCGATCTCGATCTGCAGGCGGTCGTCGAACTCGGTG
This sequence comes from Acidimicrobiales bacterium, assembly GCA_035525495.1. GTDB lineage: Bacteria > Actinomycetota > Acidimicrobiia > Acidimicrobiales > CADCTF01 > DATLED01. The sequence continues at coordinate 19,811 of DATLED010000090.1, forward strand.
CAGCGAACGACGACGCTGTCATGCGTCTCCGCCGAGTGGTGGGCCTCGATGGCATTCGTGCACGCCTCCGAGACCGCGACCTTCAGGTCGTCGACGCGGTCATCGGCGAGGTCGCGGCGGGTGGACGCGAGCGACGACACCACCAGCCGGGCCAGCGCGACGTACTCGGGGCGCGCCGGGATCTCGAGCTCGATGGCCGAACCCACGAGGGAGGCGGTCGTCCGCTACTCGGCGACGGCGGCGTCGACGGTGTCGTGGATCGAGAAGACCTTGGTGAGGCCCGTGATCTCGAACACCTTCAAGATGCGGTGCTGCGTGCAGACGAGGCTGAGGTCGCCGTTGTGGCTGCGCACCCGCTTCAAGCCTCCGACGAGGACGCCGAGGCCGGTGGAGTCGAGGAACTCCACGCCTTCGAGGTTGACGACGATGCGGTGCTTGCCCTGCGTGACGAGCTCGACGAGCTTCTCCCGGAGACGGGGCGCCGTGTAGACGTCGACTTCTCCTTTGACGGCCAGCACGGCGACACCGTTCTGCTCGGTGACGTCGAGATCCAGTTCCATCGCTCCACTCCTCGTCTGAGGCTGACAACAGCGGCGCACGGCGTACGCACACCACCAACAGCGCTGCGCAACGTAGTACCCCCCTCGCCGTACTGTCATACCTGTGCCGTCGGACTCGTTCGAGCTGCTCCTCGGCTCGATGTCGTGGCAGGACCAGTTGGTTCACATCGAACGGCTCCCGGCGCGACCCGCGGAGCACGCGGCGCCGCGACGGCCGCTCCACCCGCTGCTGTCCGAACGGCTCCCCCCGTTGTTCACGCATCAGGCCGAGGCGATCGATCTCGCCCGCGCCGGACGGTCCGTCGCCGTCGCCACCGGGACCGGCTCGGGCAAGTCGCTGTGCTTCCAGGCGCCGATCGCCGAAGCCGTGCTGGCGTCCCCGACGGAGTCGACGGCACTGCTGCTGTACCCGACGAAGGCGCTGGGCCACGACCAGCTGCGTTCGATCGCCGCCCTCGACGTCCCCGGCCTCGTCGCCGCGACCTACGACGGCGACACCGACCCCGACACGAGGGGGTGGGTCCGGCGTCACGCCAACGTCGTCCTGACCAACCCGGACATGCTCCACGCCGGGATCCTGCCGAACCACGGGCGATGGCAGACCTTCCTCATGCGGCTGAAGTACGTCGTCCTCGACGAGCTCCACACGCTGCGGGGGATCTTCGGCACCCACGTCGCCCACCTCGTCCGCCGCCTGCGGCGCCTCTGTCACCTGTACGGCTCGAACCCGACGTTCATCCTCGGCTCGGCCACGGTGGGCGAGCCCGGCAAGCTGGCCTCGGCGGTGTGCGGCGTGCCGGTCACCGAGGTCCTCGACGACGGGTCGCCTCGCGGCGAACGCCTCTTCGCCCTCTGGAACCCACCGCTCCTGGACCAGCGCGGGCCAGGTGGCCGGGCGCGGGGCTCGGGCAACGTCGAGGCGGCGACGATCCTCGCCGCCCTCGTCCAACGGTCGTACCGCGGGATCGCGTTCACCCGCAGCCGGAAGGGCGCCGAGCTGGTCGCCGCGCGTGCCCGCGACCAGCTGCCGCCCGACCTCGCCCCCTCGGTGCGGCCGTAC
>DATLED010000001.1:0-82692 GCA_035525495.1 Acidimicrobiales bacterium
GCTGCGCCGGTGTCCGCTTCAGCTCCAGGATCGTCGGCTCCCGTCCGAGCCGCTGCTTCGCCACGGCCCAGTCGGCCTCGAACATGGCGATGGTGAGCCGTTCGAGCTCCTTGGCGACGATCGATCCGCGGATCGGGTCGAACACGCCCCGCGTGAACCACATGCCGCCGAAGCTCTGGGAGTGGTGCACGCTCCGGGCGTCGACCTTGCGGGCGTCGCCGTCGTCGGCGCTGTCCGGGTCGGCCCGCTGCGAGAGGAATGCACGCACGAGGTCGAACCACGCCTCGTCGCTGCCCGCGCCGACGCGAGCCGCGAGGATCGCTTCGGCGTCGGCTCCTGCCACATGACGAAACCCCGGACGATCACCACGAGCGGCGGCGACGATGACGGCCGCCGCGTCGGCCGGGTCCGCAGGACCGTTGCCCGCGGGAAGCGAGGCGCCGAGCATCTTGGCCTCCCGCTCCGCATAGGGCGACGTCGGATCGGCCGACGCCGCCAGCGCCGACTGCATTTTCGAGAAGATCGGCGTGTCGAACTGCCCCGGCTCGACGATGACGACCCGCACGCGGAAGGGCTCGACCTCGAACAGCAACGACTCGGACAAGCCCTCGAGGGCGAACTTCGTGGCCGAGTAGGCGCCGCCGAAGGTCGCGGGCACCCGCCCGTTCATCGACGACACGTTCACGATCGTCCCGCTCCCTGCGGCCCGCATCGACGGCAACACCGCCCGCAACACGCGGACCGGTCCAAGCACGTTGACCTCGAACAGCTGGCGCCACACGTCATCCGGCGTCGTCTCGACGGCGCCGATGTGGGAGATGCCGGCGTTGTTGACGAGCACGTCGATCCGTCCCGCTGCGGCGACGGTGCCATCGACGGCCGACCGCACCGACGCGTCGTCCCGCACATCCATCGTCACCGCCTCGATGGGCGCGCCCGCCTGCTGCAGCGCCTCGCGACCCCGCCCGTCCCGCACCGTCGCGAAGACGCGGTCGCCGTCCCTGGCGAAAGCGACCGCGGTAGCCAGGCCGATCCCGCTGCTGGCGCCAGTGACGAGGACGACCGAGGCCACGACGTCAACCGGCCAGCGGGAAGAAGCGACGGACCTCCACCGACGACCGGTCGACATGTGCCCAGAACTCCTGCAGCGGCATCGACGACTCACCCGCGACCTCGGCCGCCGCCGCAGCTTCGGCGTCCCTCCAGAGAATCAGCACCAGCCAGTCGTCGGCCTCGCCCTTGGCCGTCGTGCGCCGCATCATCCCCGGCTGCAGGTGGTGGAACCCGACCTGCGCGGCGGCATCGGCGGCCACGAAGGCGTCGGGGTCGCCGCCATCGACGAGCCTGAAGGTCGTGAGCTCGAGCACCTAGAGCGGGAGTGCTCCGGCCTGGTCCTTGAGCAGGAACACCAGCACGGCGACGAGGACGACGATGGCGAGGAACAGCAGGATCGATGCCTTCGGCTTCTGCTCGAAGTTCCCGTCGACGTTGACCGGCGGACCGCCCGGTTCGACGACGACGTTGAACGGCATGCGCCTCGAGCCCCGCCCCTTCTGTCCCTTGCGCGCCGCCACCTTCACGCGGGCGATGCCGGTGGCACCCGGTTCCACGGAGAGCGTGGACGGTTCGATGTTGAACGCCAGGAGCTCATCGGGGTCGCTGGCGCTGAGCTCGGCGGTCACCGCGGCGTTGCCGGTGTTGGTGAGCTCGAGGCGGTGGACCGCCTTGCGCTTGCCCTCGGAGGTGCGGGGAACGATCTTCGCCTGGACCGAGGAGAACCCACTGATCTGGACCTCGCCCTCCTCGACGACCGAGAACTCCGGGTCCTCCTGGCACGTGACCCGCACGCCGTAGGGCACGTTGCCGGCGACGACCGCCGACGAGCGGGGCGGGCTGAAGTGGATCTCGATCGTCCCCTCGGCGCCGGGGAACAGCGATAGGGCCGGTGGAACCGGGCGGGCCCAGGCGCTGGCGTCACCGACGAGGTTCACCGCGAACTGGTCGACCACGGTCCCGGTGTTGCGGAGCATCACCTGGGCGACGCCGCTGCCACCCGGAGCGGCGGTGACGAGCGGGGTGAGGATGCTCACGGAGGCGGGCATGGCGGAGAAGCTACTGCGGCTCGGGGCGCGTGCTGATCCGCTGTTGGAGGGAGGCCAGCCGTTCCTTGAAGTCGGGTTGGTCGAGCGACCACACCTGCGCCTCGAGCTCGACGTCGACGGCTTGGTCGTGGTCGTCGACGCCGGCGAGGAGCGCCATCGTCTGCCGGACTCGTGCGCTGAGCGCGGGAGGGGCCGATGCCGCCGTCGCCGCGAGGTCGCGGGCGGTGTCGAGGAGCTGGTCGTCGGGGACGCAACGCCACACGAGGCCGGCCCGCTCGGCGGCGCGTCCGTCGAGGACCTCGCCGAACACCACCATCGCACGGGCAACCTGTGGTCCGACGATGCGCTGCAGCATCCACGTGTGACCTCCGCCCGGATGGAGCCCGAGCTGGAGGAAGCGGGTGTCGAAGCGGGCACGCTCTGCCGCGACGCGGACGTCGCAGCACAACGCCAGGTTCATCCCTGCCCCGACGGCGGCGCCGTTGACGGCGGCGACGGTCGGGAGCGACGAGCGGGCGATCCGGAGGAAGCCCTCGTAGATGTCGCGAAGGCCCCGCTCCCGGCTCTCTCCGAGGTGCCCGAGATCGGCGCCCGCGCAGAAGGCCGGCGGTGCTCCGGTGATGACGACCGCGCCGACGTCGTCGCGTGCCTCGAGGTCGTCGAAGGCCTCGGCGATCTCGTCGACCATCGGCATCGTCAATGAGTTGCGGCGCTCGGGCGCGTCGAGCGTGAGGGTGGCGATCCGGTTGTCCGACTGCACGCGGACCGTGACGAGCTCCACCCCTACGCCCCGTCGCGGATGACTGCAGGAGAGTGGCGGAAGAAGTTCTCGACGTCCCGTTCGTATCGATAGCCCTGGTCGTGGCCGACCGTGCGTCGCAGGCGGCTCGCCTCGGCGAAGCTCTCGACCGCGCCGGCCGACGTGTAGCGGTAGGTGAAACCCGTCGACTTGAGGCGGCGGTTGTCGACGCCGCGGCCGTAGCGGAGGAGGTCGAGGAGCTCCGGCGGGAGGTCGACCATGCGAAGGGCGGCGAGTGGCGCGGCGGCCAGGTTCGTCAGCAAGGGCGGCATCGGAGCAAGCCGTTGTCCGCAGATCGCCGCGACTTCGCTCCACGGGACCTTGCCGTCGCCGGCGACGTTGTGCGCGCCGGGGACCCGGTGGGTCATGACGTGCTCGATCGAACGGACGACGTCGCCCTCGTGGACGAACTGCAGGAGCGGGTCGAACCCGAGGATCGATGGCGTCAGCGGGAGCTGGAGCGCCTTGGTGATCGGCGTCTCGATGTCGGTGCCGAGCACGTTGGCGAAGCGCAGGAGGCTGACGTCGACGTGGGGGTTGTCCTCGGCGAAGTCCCGCAGGTACCCCTCGACCTCGAGGAGGCTGCGCTCGACGCGCGTGCCGGGAGGATTCGTGCGCTGCGTCTCCTCACGGAACCAAGCGGGGTCCCGGTACGAGCTGCCGTAGACGAGGGTGGAGCTCTTGACGACGAGCGTCCTGACGGAGCTGTCGGGCGCGCCCGCGGCGGCGAGGAGGTTCATCGTCCCGATGACGTTGACCTCGTGGAGATGGCGACCGCTCATGCGAGTGGAGTCGACGACGAGGAACGTGTGGAGGATCGTGTCCACCTGCGTCGCCCGGACGATGCGACTGAGGATCGAGTAGCTCTGGTCGGCGCGCACGTACTCCGTGCGTTCGAGCGGGACCTGCGGCTCCTCGACACCGAGGCCGACGATCATCTCGACGTCGTCGTGCTGCTCGAGAGCTTGAGCGACGCGCCCGCCCCAGAAGCTGCCGATGCCGGTGATGAGGACTCGGCGTCCCACTACAGGGTCCCCATCAGCCGAACCACACCGAGTTCCGGGTGCGGAGCATGTCGTAGAGGGTCTCCTGGAGGCGGACCCGGATGGCTTCGGCCTCGTCCATGATCCGGCTCTTCGAGTAGCGCTCCTGATCCGGCGGGACGTCGAAGGTGATCGGGTCGAGGACCCGCAGCTTGAACTTCGCCGGGAGGTAGACGATCGAGCCGAGGAGCGGACCGAAGAGCACGTGGTTCGCGGTGACCGGGGCGTACGGGATGCCGAGGGCCTTGCTGAGGGCGGGGACCTTGAAGAGGATCGGCATCGATTCCTCGGCGCCGACGACGGCGATGGGGACGATGGGGACACCGGCCCGCATGGCGATCTCGACGAACCCGCCGCGGCCGAACCGGCGGAGCTGGTAGCGCTCGTCGTACGTCTTGCCGGTGCCCTTGGTGCCTTCGGGGAAGACGAGGACGAGCTGTTGCTGCTCGCGGAGGAGGCGGTAGGCGTTCTCGGGATGGGCGGCGACGCCGCCGACCCTCGACCACATCGTCCCGACGAACGGGAGGGCCTTGAAGAGGTGCTCGGCGAGGCCGTAGACGGGCCGCTCGAGCTCCTTCTCGATGCCGTGCATGATGACGGGCGCATCGCTGGGGATGGCGGCGGCGTGGTTGGCGACGAGCAGTGCCCCGCCGTTCTCGGGGATCTTGTCGAGGCCCTCCCACTCGGCCCGGAACCAGCGCTCGTAGAGGGGCTGGTAGAGCTGGCGGGCGAGGGCCCGCATCTTCTCGGAGCGTCCCCACTCGTCGACATCGCTACGGCGCGGGTCGGGAAGGGTCTCGGGCGGTATGCGGGTCTGGTGGATCGGGACGAGCGCCGCCCCCGGCCGCTGCGCTTCGACGACGTCGTCCTGGCGGGCGGGCATGGCGGCATCCTACGGGGCACGCGGAGCGGGAGGACCAGGGCCGCCCATCGTGGCGGTCCTCCGGGGTAGACCTACGGACGTGTCCGATCCGCCGCCGACCATCGCGCTGCCGGTCCCCGGCTCGCTGCTCGTGGCGCTGCCGACCCTCGAGGAGCCGACGTTCCACTGGACGGTCGTTCTCATGCTCGCCTTCGGCAAGGAGGACGGCGCCCTCGGGGTGGTGCTGAACCGGCCGAACGAGGTGCCGGTCGAAGCGCTGCTCCCAGGGTGGGAGGTGCTGGCGGCGGTCCCGGACTCGGTGTTCGTCGGCGGCCCGGTGTCCCGGGAGTCGGTGATCTGCCTGGCCACGATGCGGACGCCGGCGTCCTTCGGATCCGGCGACGTGGAAGAGGTGCCCGGGTGCGCGCGGATCCCGGGTGGAGCGGGTCGCTTGGCGACGGTCGATCTCAATCGCCGGCCCGAAGAGGTCAGCGGCGCCGTCGAGCGCGTCCGGTTGTTCTCGGGCTACGCCGGCTGGTCGGCGGGCCAGCTCGAGGGCGAGCTGTCGTCGGGGTCGTGGCTCGTCGTCCCGGCGGAGGACGACGATGCCTTCACCGGCGACCCGGACGGCTTGTGGACCCGGGTGCTCCGACGCCAGGGCGGCCACGTGTCGCTCTATGCCAAGGCACCCCCGAAGCTGTCACTGAACTGATGGCGCCACCGCTCGTCGTCGGCGTCACCGCCGACCGTCGGTGGGAGGAGCAGGCGATGCTTCTCCGTCGACACGGCCTGGAGGTCCTGCACGGACCGACGATGCGGACGATCGACCTTGCCGGCGACGAGCGCCTGCGTGAGGTGACGGCGTCGCTGATCTCGTCGCCTCCCGATTGGCTCGTCGCGACGACCGGCCTCGGCGTGCGCCAGTGGTTCGAAGCCGCCGAGGGCTGGGGCATGCGGGATTCGCTGTTGTCGGCGCTGGCCTCTTCGACGATCGTCGCCCGCGGCGCCAAGGCGACCTCCGCCGTTCGCCAGGCCGGGCTCGACGTCGCGTGGCGCGCACCGGGCGAGTCGATGGCCGAGGTGGCCGAGCACCTTCGCTCGGCTGGCGCGTCACTGGGGTCGTCGACGGTGGCCGTGCAGCTGTTCGACCCCGACGACCACCCGACGACGGCGGCGATCCGTGCCCTGGCGGGATCGGTCGTCGAGATCCCCGTCTACCGCTGGCTCCTGCCCGAGGACGCGGGCCCGGCCGAGCACCTCCTGCACGCGGCGCTCGCCGGCAACGTCGCCGCCATCACGTTCACGAGCCAGCCCGCGGTCCGCTTCCTGTTCGCCATCGCCGAACGTCTCGGGGTACGCGCCGACCTCGTCGAGGCGTGCAATTGCGGAAGCGTCCTCCCGGTTTGCATCGGCCCCGTCTGCGCCGAAGCCGGCGTCGAGGCCGGCCTCACCGGGATGATCTGGCCCGAGCCGTTCCGTCTCCCTCCAATGGTCCGACTCGTCGCCGAGCGTCTCGGGTCGGCACCTGCCTCAGAACTCGCCGACCCGCTCTCGTAGCTCGATCCACTCCTGCGCGCCGGCGCAGCCACCCCGCAGCCGGCAGTAGGTGCACGCCGGCCCGGCGTTGGTGGTGGGCGCTCGAACGCCCAGCCGCAGCTCGGCGAGCTTGGTCACGCCGTCCACCACGCGATGGGCGGCGACGACGAGGAGCTCCTCGGTGATGTCCTCCGCCTGCCACCTCGCCGACTCGAGGTAGTACGACGCCACCCGGAACGGCGGCACCTTCGACCGCAACGTCTCGAGCAGCGCGTAGTAGCGGAGGTCGTCGAGGTGGGTCGGGTAGGGACGGCCCGTCTTCACGTCGACGATGAGGACCCGCGCTTCGTGACCTACGGGCCGACCAAGGGCGAGGTCGACGTTCGAGCGCAGCACGACGGAGGACGCGCCGAGCTCGACCCGGCACGACGATTCGAGACGCGGCCGCCACGCGGCGGCGAGTGGGGGGAAGCACTCCTGGAACTTGGTGACCACGTCACACGCGCCGCCCCGCACCTCGGCCAGCTCCGCCAGGTCGGCGCCCCGCAGGAAGTCGCGTGGCGACCAGTCCTCGCCGCTCTGGATGAGCCGGTTGATGGCCTCGTCGACCAGCTCCAGGGGGCTGGCCTCTCGGCTTCCTCCTGTCGTCCCGCCCCTCGGTCGGAACACCGCCAGCTCGAGGGCTCGGTGGGCCACCGTCCCTCGGCAGTTGGCGACGGTCCAGTCGAACGGGACGTCGGATTCGGCGAGGTGGTGAGCCTCGCAAGCGTGCACCTGGGCAAGGGCGGTCTTGTTGACGGTGAGCTCGACCGGACCGAGGAGCTGGAAGACGGGAGCCAGTCCGTCTTCGAGGAGGTCGAGGAGCCGGATGGCCAGATCCTCAGCGAAGGTGGGTCTCGCCTGTCCCATGGCGAGGAGGTGATCGACCACGTCGAGCTGTGCGGGGGTCAGCGCGCTGCGGTCCACTGCCCCGCATCGTACGGAGGGGGTGTGACGAACCGGGATCCGCCGCCGATCTGGGAGAACCGGAAGTTGTCACAGGGGGGTTGCATGCTCGCGACGTGGAGACCCAACCCATCACCCCGTGGTTCGGCTGGGCGAGTCGAGAACTGGCGCACGCCAGCCAGCGCCTCGGCCTCGTCGCACCGTCGTTCCGGTCGCCGCCGACCGTTCCCGGCGTCGATCGCACGCTGCGGTGGCACCTCGATGGCGGAGGCGCCATCGTCGCCGTCCGATTGTGGGGCCGGCCCTTCGCGGCGATCCGTGCGGACATGGTCGACGGCGTGCTGGCCGCCAATGGCGTCGAGCCGGGTTCGATCGATGCCGACCGACTGCGTTCGCTGTTGGCCGAGGTGGTGACGGTCCCCGAGGAACGCCGCGCCGCCTGAGTACCGTGGGCTCCGGCCCGGGTGGCGAAACTGGTCATACGCGGGGGACTTAAAATCCTCTGCCCCGAGAGGGGCGTGCGGGTTCGAATCCCGCCCCGGGCACGCGCTTTTCGAAGGAAAAGCCCAGGTCGTGGTCTGTAGGTCGGTTGAAGTCCTCCCCGGCACCGAGCGGGTCAGATGGGGCCGCTGGACATCCGGCATCGGCGCGCCGCTCGTTCTGGGTGGGCTCGACGACCTCCCAGGTCGTTCAACCCGCCCAGAACGCTGGAACTCGCGAGGCGCAGTCCGGCCGTGTCGCTAGTCGCTTGGGGCCGTCGGCTCCGGCGGCGCGGTCGACGTGGGCTCGGAGGACGACGGCGACGAGTCTCCCGGCGTGGTGACATCGACCGTACCGGTGTCGCTGTCGACCTCGACCTCGATCCCCCGCGTCCCCGACGGTGAACGGAACACGCCGTCTTGGTCCACCTCGTTCAAGACGACGCCGTGGTCGGACCGCAGGTCGAGGTCGAGCGAGACGTCCGAGGCGATGCGCACGTCGCCGGAGTCGGTCTCGACGTCGAGCGGTCCGTCGTCGTCGATCCCTTCCCGGCCTCCGTCGTGGAGCTCGAGGTCGACGTCGCCGCTGTCGGTCGTGATCTCGCCGGTGATGCCAGCGAGCTCACCCTTCACCGAACCCGACCCGCGTTCGATTTCGACGCCGACGCCCGGTGGCAGCGACACGATGTAGTCGTCGCCGCGCCGTTCGGCCACGGTGACGTGGACGCCGTCGCGGCCCAGCCCGACCGGCGCCGCCGGACGGCGACCGTCCTCGACGGAGAGGTGTCCGAGTGCATCGGGGGACCGCCGCAGCTCGACGTCGCCGGATCCTCCGCCGTCGAGCACCAACGTCTGGCCCGGCCGGATCACGAACGGCGTCGACGGTGGTTCAGGCGGCGACGACAGCACCGGCGGCCCGTCGAAGGCAAGGCTGCGATGGTCGACGTCGGGGACGGTGTTGGCGCCGACGAGCACGAACGTCGCGACGACCGCCGCCAACCCGATCTTGACGGTCTTCGGCGGAAGCGAATGCCGGAACAACAACAACGCGCCCCCGCCGACCAACAGCAGTGGCAGGAGGAACCGTCCGAGCATGCCGGGCAACAACCCGATGAGCCCGACACCGAAGGCCCCCGCGCCGATCAGCGACATGATCCCCGCGGGCACGAGCGCCCACATCGATCGACGGGGGTACCGGACGTAGATGGCAGCGAAGCCGAGGGCGATCAGCAGCGACGACACGGTCGCGCTGAAGGCGCCACCCAGGAACGTCTCGGAGACGTCGGCGGCGCCGATGCCGGCGCAGATGGCACCGACGACGAACCACGAGTAGCGCCGCACCTGCGACCAGCCCGCCAGCGCGCCCACACCGATCCCGAGCAGAAACGTGTCGAGGTTCACCCGCAGGGCCCGCTGCACCAGCAGCGACATCCCCCACACGAGCAGCGCACCTCCGACAGCCGCTCGCTTGCGGTGCTCCTTGGCCTCGTCCGTGACCTCGTGGTCCTCGGCATCGGGCGGATACAGGTCCGACTCGTGCAGATCGCTCGGCATGGCACCGACGGTACGGGCGCCGGCCGCCGCCGTCGTCGGCCGCGAGAGCGATCTCTGCCCCTCCTCTAGGACGAGGGCGGTACGAGCCCCGACTCGTACGCGAGGACGACCGCCTGGACCCGGTCCCGTAGCTGCAGCTTCGTGAGCACGTGGGCGACGTGGGTCTTCACGGTCGTCTCGCTGATGAAGAGCGCCTCCGCGATCTCCGCGTTCGTGAGCCCCCGCGCCATCTCCCCGAACACCTCGAGCTCCCGCTCGGTCAGCTCGGACAGGCCTGGTGGCCCACCACCAGCGGATGCGGGCGAACGGGCGGGACCGCGGGCGAACTCCTCGAGCAGGCGGCGCGTCATGCGCGGCTCGACGATGGCGTCGCCTCTCGCAACCGACCGGATTGCCGACGCGAGGTCGTCCGGGGGGACGTCCTTGAGCAGGAACCCGCTGGCGCCCGCCTTGACACCGTTGAAGAGGTACTCGTCGAGGTCGAAGGTCGTGAGGATGAGGACCTTGAAGCCCTCGGCGGCGAGCGTCCTGGTCGCGGCGACGCCGTCGAGGCGCGGCATGCGGATGTCGATGAGGACGACGTCGGGGCGTAGTCGCCGCGCCGCGTCGATGGCCTCGTGCCCGTCAGCCGCCTCACCCACGACCTCGAAGTCCTCCTCGGCGTCGAGGATGAGCTTGAACCCGAAGCGCACGAGGGCCTCGTCGTCGACGACCAGCAGCCTGATCACGCGGAGCTCCTCGAGGCGCCCAAGGGGAACCGCGCATGGACGCGCCATCCCGGCCCGGTGGAGCGGGGCCCGACCTCGAGGGTCCCGCTGCCGGTCGCCACCCGCTCGCGCATGCCCATCAGACCGTGACCCGACGCCGTGGGCCGAGTCGCCATCAAGCCCGCGCCGTCGTCGTCCACGACGATGTCGATGCCATCGGGCGCGTAGTCGAGGTCGACGACGACCCGAGCGCCCGGAGCGTGACGGACGGCGTTCGTCAGCGACTCCTGCACGACGCGGTAGGAGGCAAGCTCGACGCCCGGCGGCACGTCGGCCGGCGGCTCGCCCGTCACCTCGAGGGCGACATCCAGGCCGGCGGCGCGCAGGTTGTCGACGAGACCAGGGATGTCCGAGAGGTGCGGGAGCGGCGCTGTCGGGGCCACCTCGTCCACCGTGGACGCCGCCGCCGAAGACGAACCATCGGGCCGCGCCGCCGCACCGAGCGACGCGTCCGCCGACCGCAGCACCGCCAGGAGGCTCCGCAGCTCCGCCAGGCTCTGGCGCCCGGCCTGCTCGGCTGCGGCCAGCGCCTTGTCGGCGGCCTCGGGCTTCGAGGACGCCACCCGACGGGCGGCCGCGATCTGGATCGTCATCAAACTCACGCCGTGGGCGACGATGTCGTGGAGCTCGCGGGCGATGCGGACGCGCTCTTCGGCGACGGCGAGGGTGGCGGTGCGGTCCTCCTCGATGCGCTTCGAGCGGGCCTTTCCCAACAGGAACGAGACGCCGATCGCCATCAGCAGGACCGGCCAGAGGTAGACGAGATCGACGGTCCACACGCCGAGGCTCTCGAGCAGGAACCCGATGCCGGCCAGCGTGAACACGACCCCCGCCAGGACCCGCGACGGGCGGATCTCGGTGGTGTTCACCCCGACGGCGGGCGCACGACCTCGACGGTGCCGAGGCCTACGTCGAGATCGAGGTCGAGCCGTTCCGCCGGCGGCGCGTCCGCGTCGAAGAACCAGTCGGTGACGTTCGTGCCGTCGTTGCTGTTGCCGTTCGTGTTGTTCCCGATGCGGGTGGACGAGAACAGGTCGACCTCACCCGCGCGGGCGCCGGCGCGGACGTCGACCGCGAGCTCCGACCGCTGCGGGAGCAGCACCACCAGCTCGCCGACGCCGACCCGCACGTCGATCTTCCTGCCGGCGAGGTCGGCCGCATCCACGGCGCGCAGGTCGAGGGTGAGCGAGCCGACGCCGAGCTCGTAGCCGTCGAGGAGATCGGCCTTGGTCGCCGGGACGAACGTCCGTTCACCGACGCCCTTCTGCAACACGCCGACGTCGACGGCCGACGCGCTGGCGAGGACGACGGTCAGCGCGATCCCGACGAGGATGAGACCGGACCCTCCGGCGCGCCGCGCCGTCACCACGAGGCCGACGCCGAGCACGATCAGCAGACACGAGAGCATCGTCGCCACCGACAGGTGGAGGAGCCCGATCTGCTGCACGAACCACCCGATGCCGCCGAGCACGAGGACGGCGCCGAGCACCTGGCCGTCTGCGGAGTCACGCCCATTGCGCCGGGGGGCGTGGTGGTGGCGCGACGGCTGGTTCACGACGACCATGGGCGCAACCCTACGGATCGGGGCGTTTCTTGCCATCGTCCGTCAGGCGGAAATGGTCTCGTCCGCTCGGAGGGCGTCCGGCAGCGGGAGGGCGTGGACGATCGAGAGGTGCTGCGTCGGGCGCGTCAGGGTGATGTAGAGCAGCCTGAGCCCGAGGCGCGTCGAGCCCGCCAAGCTCGGCGCATCGTCGACGATCCGTGCGGGTTCGACCACGACGACGGCGTCGAACTCCAGTCCCTTCGACGTCATCGCCGGAACGAGCGTGACGGCGTGGTCGAGGCCTTGCCGCTCGGCGTCGCCGAGGTCGGCGCCCGCGGCCGTCAGTGCGGCGGCGACGTCGTCGTGCATCGCGGAGGGGACGATCACCGCGACGGACGTCCAGTCGCGTGCGAGCGTCACCGCCTCGCGTGCGGCAGCGGCGGACACGTCATCACCGGTCGCGTCGACGAAGCGCGGCTCGCTCCGTCCCGGCCGGATGGATTCGGTCGGCTGGAGGTGCGGCGCGATCGAAGGGAGCAGTCGCGAAGCGACGTCGAGGACCCGGCCCGGCGCGCGGTAGCCGAGCCGTAGCTCTTCGATCCGGACGCCGTCGGGCGCGGGCAGGTGCTGGAGAAGGTCATCCCAGGAGTCCCGCCCCCAGACGCCCGTGCCCTGCGCGATGTCGCCCAGGATCGTGATCGATCCGCTCGGGACACGCCGGGCGAGCATGCGCGCCTGCATCGGTGACAGGTCCTGCGCCTCGTCGATGACGGCATGTCCGTAGGTCCTCAGGCGACCGTCGACGAGCTCGATGGCCTCGTCGACGAGTGGCCCGTCCTGCTCGGTCCACGGCTCGGTCTTGAGCGATCGGCCGGACCTCCGCACGAGCCGCGCCTGCTCCTCGTCGTCGAGGATGCCGTCGGCTGCGACGGCGAGCCGGGTCCTGTTGGACAGCAGGTCGCGTACGAGGGCGGCCGCGGACACGCTCGGCCACAACGTGTCGACCGCCGCCTTGAACGCCGGGTCGCCGGACAACGATCGCGACACCAGCGTGTACTCGACGCCGATGCGGCCGGCGATGTCGGCGTAGCGCTCGTACACGGCGCGGGCCAGGAGATCCCGGGTGGTCGTCCTGCCGGCGGCGTAGGGGATGCGGCGGGCGGCGACGACCTCTGCGATCTCGTTGGCGCGAGCGGCCGCAACGACGACCCGTATGCCCTGGTACCGGACCTCGACGTCCCCGACGAGCCGCCGCCGCCGTTGGTGGAGCGCCGCTCGAAGCACCGCGGCCATGCGGGCGTCGCCCTTGAGCCGGGCGACGTGGGGCTGGTCCTCGGAGCGGATCGGCGCGTCGGGGACGAGGTCGCTCAGGATCGTCTGCACCACCGCCTCCTCGCCGAGCGACGGGAGGACCTGTGCGATGTAGCGCAGGAACGTGCGGTTCGGGCCGAGGACGAGCACGCCGGATCGGGCCAGCGCATCGTTGCCGAACAGGAGGAAAGCGGCGCGGTGCAGGCCGATGGCCGTCTTGCCGGTGCCGGGGCCGCCCTGGACGGTGAGGATCCCGGCCATCGGCGCACGGATGACGACGTCCTGCTCGGTCTGGATCGTCGCGACGATGTCGAGCATCTGACCGGTGCGGGCCCGCTCGAGCTCGGCCAGCAACGCATCGCGCCCGCGCACCTGCGGACCGTCCGCCGCCATGGTCACGGCGTCGGGACCGAAGAGGTCGTCGGCCATCTGCACGAGGACGCGGTCCTCGACGACGAATTGGCGCCGACGGCGCAGTCCGAGCGGTTCTTGGATCGTCGCCCGGTAGAAGGGGACGGCGACGGGTGCCCGCCATTCCACGACGACGGGATCGGCGGACTCGTCCTCCACGTGGCGCCGACCGATGTGCCAGCTCTCGCCGTCGTCGGTGTCCAGGCGGCCGAAGCACAGCGGCCGGTTCGTGTCCGTCAGCTGGTTGAGGCGGCGCTTGAGGGACGCGATCAGGTCCGGGTCCTCGGGCGCCGCAGAAAGCAGCCTCTCGGCCCGCCGGCGCATGAAGTCGAGGCATTCGTAGGCCCGGTGGATGTGGGCCTGCTCGAGGTCCAGCTCGTCGGGTTCGGTCGCAGGCACGGGGTCGACGACGGTAGCGATGTCATCGACGGCGCCGCAACGGAATTCGCACGGCGTGTCCGTCAGGACGCGGCGACGGCCACGACCGGCGCCGGCGGTGGCGCAGCGCCAAGCACCGGCCAGATCGGGAAGATCCGCCGCCGAGCCCTGATGCCCACCGTCACCATGGGGAAGGATGGCGAACGTGCCCGGACTCGACAAGTACCAGTCGATGCGGGACTTCGAGAAGACGGCCGAGCCCTCTGGCAAAGCCGATCCCCAGCTGTCGGAGCTCGAGCAGAAGGGCAGGCCCCGGTTCGTCGTTCAGGAGCACCACGCCACGGCCCTGCACTGGGACTTCCGGCTCGAGAAGAACGGGGTCCTCGTCTCGTGGGCGGTACCGCGGGGACTGCCGCCGGACCCACGCGTGAACCACCTCGCCGTCCACACGGAGGACCACCCACTCAGCTACTTCGACTTCGAAGGGAGCATCCCGCGCGGTGAGTACGGGGGCGGGAAGGTGATCCTCTGGGACCAGGGCACCTACGAGGAGGAGAAGTTCTCCGAGCGAGAGGTCATGGTCGTCCTCCACGGTGAGCGCGCCCGCGGCAAGCACGTCCTGTTCAGGACCGACGGGAAGAACTGGATGATGCACCGCATGGACCCGGCTGACGATCCCTCGCGAGAGCTGATGCCGGGCGACGCCCGTCCGATCGAGCCCGTGGCCGGTGCGCTGCCTGACGACGTCGATGGCTGGCGGTTCGCGGTCGCGTGGGAGGGGACGCGAGCTGCCGTGTCCGTCGACGGCGGACGCTGCATCGCCCGGACCGCCAAGGGCAACGACGTCACCAAGAGGTGGCCCGAGCTCGGGTCGTTCGGACGGGCCGTGGGCGCGTTGCCCGTCGTGTTCACGGGCGTCCTCGTCCGTCCGCAGCCGAAGACGACCGCGACGTTCTTCGTCGAGGACATCGTCTGGCTCGATGGTCACGCCACCGGCTCGCTCCCGTTCTCCAGCCGGCGTTCGTTGCTCGACGAGCTCGAGCTCGACGGCGGGTCGTGGCGAACGTCGCCCCTCTACGACGATCCGGGTGTGCTGCTCACGGCCGCCGCGGCGCAGGGCCTCCCTGGGGTGCTCGGGTTCCGCGACACCGCGCAGCTCGAGCCGCCGCTGCTGGTGAGCGTGGGCTGAGCGCGGGGTAACACCACGACCATGGCACCTCGCGCGATCTGGTCCGGCTCCATCAGCTTCGGGCTGGTGAACGTTCCCGTGAAGCTGTACTCGGCGGTGAAGCAGAAGGACCTCCACTTCAACCAGCTCGAGGAGTCGACCGGCGCGCACATCAAGTACAAGCGGGTGTCGGAGAAGACAGGGAAGGAGGTCGAGTACGACAGGATCGTCAAGGGCTTCGAGGTCTCCAAGGGAAGGTACGTGACGATCACCGCCGAGGAGCTGGCGTCGGTGGCGCCACGGGCGAGCCGTACGGTCGACATCGAGGGCTTCGTCCAGATCGACGAGATCGACCCGATCTACTTCGAGAACACGTACTTCCTTGCGCCGGCGGGGGAGGGGGCGGCCAAGGCGTACGGGCTCCTGCTGAAGGGGATGGAGTCGACGTCGAAGATCGCCATCGGGCGCTTCGTGATGCGCACCAAGGAGTACCTCTGCGCGATCAGGCCCTACGAAGGCGCACTGGCGCTCAACACGATGCTGTTCCCGGACGAGGTCGTCGACAAGAGGGAGGTGCCCGACATCCCCGACCGCCGGGCTTCGGTGGCGGACAAGGAGCTGAAGATCGCGACGTCGCTCATCGAGTCGCTGTCGACCGCGTTCAAGCCCTCCGCCTACAAGAACAGCTATCGCGCCCAGGTGCTCGAGATGATCGATGCCAAGGCGAAGGGCGAGGAGATCGTCGCGCCCGAGGAGCCCGACGAGCAGGCCGAGATCGTCGATCTGCTCGCGGCGCTGGAGGCGTCGGTGGAAGCCGCCAAGAAGGCCAAGGCCAAGGCGAAGACGCGCGCGCCCAAGTCCAAGAAGCCGACCCGGAAGGCTTCCTGATCGCCACCACCACCCAGCGTCACTGGGGGAGGGGGATGAGCTCGACGACGTCCTGGTCGACCTCGGGGCCGACCTTCCACAGCGCCGCATAGGGGCCGTCGCGTCCGATCAGCTCGTCGTGCGTGCCCTGCTCGACGATCCGGCCGTCGTCGACGACGACCACCAGATCGGCGCGTTGCGCCACTTGGAGCCGGTGTGTGATGAAGATCGCCGTTCGCTCGAGGCGCCGGACGGCGTCGAGCACCGCCTCCTCGTGCTCGGTGTCGAGGCTGGACGTCGCCTCGTCGAGGATGACGATGTCGGGTTCCGTGACGATGGCGCGCGCCAACGCGATGACCTGTCGCTGGGCCGCGGTGAGGTTGCGGCCCTCCTCGTCCACGGCGGTGGCGACGCCGTTCGGGAGTGACGCGAGGACGTCGTCGCCACCCACGGCGGTGATGGCCGCGGCGAGCTGCTCCGCGGTCGCATCGGGGCGCCCGTAGCGGATGTTGTCGGCGACGGTCCCCCGGAAGCAGAACGCGTCCTGGGGGACGATCCCGAGGTGGCGACGGTAGCTCACGAGATCGACGTCGCGCAGATCGACATCGCCCGCGCGAACCGCGCCGGCGTCGGGGTCGTACGTGCGCGACACGAGCTTGGCGATGCTGCTCTTGCCGGCCCCCGTCGGCCCGACGATGGCGAGCGACGTCCCCGCCGCGATCTCCAGGGTGACGTCCCGCAGGACGGCCTTTGCCGTGCCGGGATAGGTGAAGTCGACATGGTCGAGCACCAGGTTCCCGTCGAGGCGAGGACACTCCGGAACGTCGGTGCGCTCGAGTGGGAGCACCTGCTCGGCGAACGGTGTGCTCAGCGTGCGGAACGAGGCCCGTGCCGCCATGAGCCGCTGGATCGCCTCGCTGAGCAACGGGATCGGGCCCAGGAGGCTGCTCAGGTAGAGCTGCAGCGCCACCATCGACCCGATCGAGATCTCACCGGCGATGGTCAGTCGTCCCGCTTTCGAGATCAATGCCGCCGCTGCCAGGTTGCCGATCATGAACATGACCTCGATGTAGGTCACCGAGATGAACGCCGCCCAGCGCCGCGCCGAGCGAAAGTCGCGCACCCGCGCCTCGAACGCCGACTCCGCCCGCACCCGCGCGCCGTACGCATCGATGACGTACCGACCAGAGAGGTCCTCCTGGAGCCGCTCGACGACCGATCCGAGCGCGCGGCGCTGGCGCTCATAGGCCCTCGCCGACAGCGCCACCGAGGTGGCGCTGGCGAGGAGCAAGAGCGGGATGTACGGCGCCACACGCGTCGCCGTCTCGAGGTTCCACACGATCATCACGACGGCGGCGAGGAAGAACAGCGTGACACTCGAGAGGATCTGGTAGATCCCGTTGGCCTGCGAGTCGAGGAAGTCGGAGATGCGGTCGAGGTCATAGACGACGCGCGCGGCCACGCGGCCGGGGAGCTCGCGGTCGTAGTAGTCGATGCCCAGCCGGGACAGCCGTTGGAAGACCCGTCGTCGGAACACGTAGAGCACGCCCTCGTTGACTCGTCCGCTCAACCGCCGGAAGAGGTAGCTGCAGACACCCGACGCCATCGCCAGCGGTACCAGGCTCAGCGCGACGACGTCGGCGGACCCATGGCGTCCTTTGCGGAAGTCGTCGGTGGCGATCTTCACCAGCCCGAGCGGGACGAGGTTCAGGATCGAGAAGGCGATGAGCAGGAGACAGGCGAGGATGGCGGCCTTCCTCACCGGACCGAGCATGTGCAGCACCGACGGGGCGTGCTCGCTGTCGGTCGCCGCGGATTCGGCGATCCCGGGCTCGTCGCGGTCCTCGGGGATGGAAGCGATGGCCGCCAGCAGCTTGGCGTCGATCATCCCGCCGGCGATCGCCATCGCCGCGCCCATCATCCCGCCGCCCGACGCGGCCGCGGGAGAGGCCGTGGCGTCCGTGCGTCGGGCCTGCGCCTCGTCACCCTCCTGCGGGTCCGGAAGTCGCAGCACGCGATCCGCGAGGCGCTCCAGACCCTCGCGACGCGTGATCGCCAGCATGGCCATCTCCGGCGCGTGCGCGCGGATCGACCGCACGATGTCGACCTCGAGCGAGGGGTTGACCGCGGCGAGGGCGTCGTCGAGGACGAGCACGCGCGCTGGTGCCACCAGCGCGCGCGCCAGTGCCAACCGCTGTCGTTGTCCGCCGGACAGCGTCATCCCGCGATCCCCGAGCGTCGTGTCCAGACCACCCGGCAGGTCGGCGACCACCTTGTCCGCACCGGCGGCTGCCAGCGCAGCCCAGAGGGTGGCGTCGTCGACAGCGACCCGCCCGCCGTCGGCGGCGCCCATCTCCAGGTTCTCGCGCACGGTCCGTCCGAACAGGAACGGTTCCTCGCTCAGCACGCGGACGTTGCGGCGGACATCGAGGATGTGGAGGCGTCCGATGTCCGTGCCGTCGAGGGCGACGACGCCGGCGGTTGCCGCGACGCCACCACCAGCGAGCGAAGCGGTCAACGTCTTCCCCGATCCGGGTCGGCCCTGCAGGACGACGAGCTCACCGGGCGCGACCGCGAAGCTCAGTCCGGTCACGAGGTCGTTTCCGCCGTGGTTGAACGACACCTCGTCGAACACCAGCCCGGTCGAAGGCGGCGGGACGGGGTCGGCCTCCTCGGGCTCGGCTTCGGGCACCAGGTCGAGCAGCTCGGTGATGCGCTTGGCGGCGGCATTGCCCAGCTGCCAGGCGTTGGCGATGTCGCCGAACTGCTGGGCGAACGATGTGAAGAAGACCGAGTAGAGCAGCAGGATCAACAGCTCGCCGACCTTCAACGAGCCGTCGGCGGCGATGCGACCGGCGAGCAGCAGCAGCCCCATCGTCACGAACGCCGGCGCGACCCGAAGCAGGAAGTCGTAGACCGCCATGAGGCGGATGCGGTTCATGGCGACGCTGTATGCCTTGAGTGCCCGCTCGCGCACGACACCGCGCTCGTGGTCCTCGCGACCGAAGGCCTTCACGACGCGAGCGCCGCGCACCGCCTCGTCGATCGCCGTCGTCACCTCGGCGCGGCGGTGCAGCGCCATCCAGCTCAGCCCGAGGAGCTTGCGTCGGATGCGAAGCACGAGCCAGCCGTTGATCGGGATCGTCATCAGCGCGATGACCGCCATCGCAGGGCTCTGCACAAGTACGACGAGCGCCAGCGCGAGCAGGATGATCACGCCGACGATGAGCTGCGGAAGGATCTGGACGAACAGCTCCATCATCTGGAGGTCGGTCACGGCGCGCGTGACGAGCTGGCCGGTCGAGATCGAGTCGAGGGCCCGCGGGTTCATCGCCTGGAGCTTTCGGTAGAGGCGCGTGCGCACCTCGTACTCGAGGTGGTAGCCGATGCGGTTCGACGTCATGCGCGTGCCGATGCCGACGAACAGGCCGAGGAAGGCCAGCACGATCAGCCGGTTCACGTAGAGGTCGAGGGGCTGGTCGTGGGCGATGACGGCTTCGTCGATGGCGCTCTTGATCGAGCCCGTCGACGCCGCCACCGTCCCGAGGCTGAGTCCCGAGAACACGAGCAGGAGGACGACCCAGGGTCGCTGCTCCACGATCAGCGTCCAGATGATCGTCGATCGGAACTCCCGCAGCTGGGCTCCCAGGCCCCGGCGCTCTTGCATGGCCAATCGTGACGCTCGCGTCAACTCGCTGTCGACCCAGGAACCCAACCGCCGACGTCGGGAGCGCCGGCGGGCAGCCGGCATGTGAGCGGACCGGCGGTTATGCGGAGCGAACCGAAGACACGAAGTGCCGCTTCATGAGCTCGGTGATCTCGAGCACCCGCTCGCACTCCAGCACGTGCCCCGCGCCCTCGAACGTGACCAGCTCGACGCCCAGCGCCTTGGCCAGGCGGACGCCGTTCTCGTAGGGGACGAGCGGATCGCGGTCGCCGTGACCGACGACGATCGGCACGCCGAGGTCGCGCACGCCGGCGCCCCCGTCGAACTGCTGGATCGCCTGCATCTGGCGCCCGTAACCGGCGGGCGGCGTCGCCGACTCCACGGAGAGCGCCGTCTCCTCGTCGATCACGTCCGGATGGGCCTCGTAGAACCCGGGGCCGGCCAAGCGCGCCCACGTGGGCGTGCCGTCCGCGCCAGGTCCGAGGACGCCGAGGTCCGGCGGCTGCACCGACACCGACGCTCCGCCGTGGGTCGACAACAGCACGGCTGCCCGGACACGGACCGGCGCCGCCCGCACGATCTCCTGGCTGATCATCCCGCCCATCGAGATCCCGCAGAGGAAGAACCGCTCGAAGCCGAGCGACGTCATCAGCTCGAGTGCGTCCGCGGCGATGTCGCGCAAGGTGAAGCCGCCCTCGCACGGGCCGGTCCCGCCGGTCTCGCGGTTGTCGAACGTGACGACGGTGAACCGATCGGCCAGGAGCGGGACGACGCGGCGCCACCGCTTCCCGACCTGTCCGAGCCCGCTCACCAACAGCAGCGGATCGCCGATACCCGCGACGTCGTACGCGACCTTCATCCTGCGTCCCCCAAGCACTTGCCCGGCTGTATACGCACCAGTATACACTTGGGGATCCGAGCGAGCCCTTGGGGGGTCACGTCATGACGACGTTGCAGGTCGAGTACACCGAGCCGGAGCTCTTGGCCGACGCCCACATCGCCGAGCCGCTGATCGCGGGCGGCGTGCGCTGCCACGGCGGGTTCGACGACGAGGGCAACTACGTCTCGCCGCGCACCAAGCATCGCGTCCCCGGCATCGTCGCATGGCAGGAGAAGCACATCGAGGAGTTCGACAAGCCGATCCTCGACCTCCCGCTCGAGACGTGGCCCGAGCACTATCCGAACAACGCGCAGGCCGTGCACCTCATCAAGTCCGGCGTTCCGGAGCCGCTGATCGCGACGCTGACCCGCATCGGCACCGTCGAGGGGTTCGGCGCGAACATCCGCTTCCTGCAGCCCGGCGACATGCAGAACCACTTCGACGAGTCCATCAAGGGCACGGCCATCGACCACCTCGGGCGGGGGCTGTTCGAAGCCCACGGTCGCGACGAGGCGGGGTGGGAGAAGGAGGCCGGCCACAAGGACATGTGGTTCGCGGCCCGCGACATCGCCTTCGAGAACCCCACCGCGAAGGTGGACATCGAGGGGATGCTCCAGCGCATGGGCTTCGGCCAGGGCGCGGGCGGTGGCGGGGGCCGGATCATCCCCGAACGCGTCCTCCCCGACGACATCGATCCCAACCTCGAGGCGATCGCGGGGCTCATGACGCGCGTGCTGCTCATCGAGATCCAGGCGTTCCACACCTTCAAGTGGGCCGAACAGTGGCTGAGCGACCCCACCCTCGTGGCCGGCGACGGCGAGGCGGCCAAGCTCGTGACCTACATCAGGGGCGACGAGACGCCGCACGTCGGCTACCTGAAGACCGGTCTCACCGAGATGCGCGACCGCACGTGGATCGGGACCACCGGCAAGAAGCACAGCGGCGAGGAGCTCTTCGGTCGCATCTGGAGCCGCGCCATCGAGAACAGCCTCGGCGCCGGACGCGATCTCAATCGCAAGGCCGCCATCGGCGAGGTCGAGCACTGGTGCGCGCAGAAGGAGAACGGCGCCGACATCCTCGCCGAGTTCCACGCGCTCGGGAACGAGGCGGTGTCGGCCGACCAGCGGGTTGCGGCGGCCGGGGGAACGACGGAGGCGTACGCATGAAGTTCGGCATCTTCTACGAGCACCAGTTGCCGCGTCCTTGGACCGAGGACAGCGAGCGCCAGTTGATCCAGGACGCCCTCGACCAGGTGGAGCTGGCGGACAAGCTCGGTTTCCACGCGGTGTGGGAGGTGGAGCACCACTTCCTCGAGGAGTACTCGCACTCCTCCGCCCCCGAGGTCTTCCTGGCGGCGGCGTCACAGCGGACGAAGAACATCCGACTCGGGCACGGCATCGTCCAGACGGCGCCGTTCTACAACCACCCCGCGCGCACCGCGGAGCGGATCGCCACCCTCGACCTCGTGTCCAACGGACGGGTCGAGTTCGGATCGGGGGAGTCCTCATCGGAGGCCGAGCTCGGTGGGTTCCGCATCGACCCGGCGGTGAAGCGCGACCAGTGGCTCGAAGGACTCGAGGTCACGCTGCGGTGCATGACGGAGGCGCCGTTCACCGGCGTCGACGGCACGTACGTCCAGATGCCGCCGCGAAACGTCGTGCCCAAGCCGGTGCAGAAGCCGCACCCGCCGCTTTGGGTCGCTTGCTCACGCCGCGACACGATCCACCTCGCGGCGCAGAAGGGGATCGGGGCGCTCACGTTCGCCTTCATCGACCCCGAAGAGGCGAAGCACTGGGTGTCCGACTACTACACGACGCTCGAGGACGAGGGCGTGCCGGTCGGCAAGTCGGTGAACGCGAACGTCGCCTGCGTGACGACGTTCATGTGCGCGCCGACGGAGCAGGAGGCTGTCGCTCGGGGTCTCGAAGGCGCCAACTTCTTCGGCTACTCCCTGGCCCACTACTACGTGTTCGGCGAGCACCGCCCCGGTGTCACGGACGTGTGGGCGGAGTACCAGGAGCGCCGCGACCAGCACGGCTACTCGGTCAACACCGAGGCGCTCGAGAACGAGCGGCTCGGGGCGAAGATCGCCGCCGGCGACAACACCGGTCTCCGCGGCGCCGTCGGGACGCCGGACCAGATCCGCGAGTTCCTCCGCCGATACGAGGAGATGGGTGTCGACCAGATCATCTTCGTGTCGCAGGCCGGGAAGAACCGCCACGAGGACATCATGGAGAGCCTCGAGCTGTTCGGGAACGAGGTCCTTCCCGAGTTCCAGGAGCGCGACGAGAAGCTCTCGGCCGACAAGGCCAAGCGGATGGAGCCGATCATCGAGAAGGTGATGTCCCGCAAGGTCGATGACGCGCCGAAGCTCCCGTCCGAGGACTACGCGTTCCCGGCGATGCCCCGCCGCATGGCCGAGGCGTCCGGCAACGAGCAGTTCAAGGAGCAGCTCGACAAGATCGCCAACGACCGCGCCGCCGGCAAGCGCGACGCCCGCGCCGGCATCACCGGCTGACCCCAAAGCAATCGGGGGTCCTTCGTCGCGAGGTCAGGCCTCGGTCGATTCGTCCAACACGACGGCCCCGACGGCGAGCGCAAGCACGGCCAGCAGCGCGCCGGTCAGTCCATAGAGCTCGAGACCGGCGAACCCGCCGGCGGTGGTGAGGAACGGGCCGAGCTTCACCGTCCGCGCCTCGAGCCGACGCTGGAGGACGAGGTACTCGAACGCCTGGTAGCCGACGAAGGCGACCAGCAGCACGAGGCCGCGCATCGGATCGACGATGCCGGCCAGGACGACGATCGGCAGCGCCCCGATCGTCGCGCCCAGCAAGGGCACTGCGTCCCACAGCGCGACCCACAGGGCGAGCGGCGCCGGGCCAGGCACGCCTGCCACGCGCGCCAGCGCGTACGCGACGAGGCCGGCGAGCCCCGCGAGCACGATCGTCCCACGGGCGTACCCAAAGGCGCGGTGGTACACGGCGTTGGCGACACGGGTGGCGAACGCGTGGCGGTCGTCGTCGTGGACCTGGCGGCCCGCCGCCTCCGCGATCTTCTCGCCGTGCAGCAGGAAGAAGACGGTGAGGACGAAGACGGCGAGGAACGAGAGACCACGGGTCGCCGCGGATCGGATTGCCTCCGCGGGTGTGCCCCCGCGAAGTCGTTCGGGGACGCTCTTGACGAACCGCTCGGTGCGCTCGCTGAGGTCGGCCTCGGTGGCGGCCTCGGCGAAGCGGCTGTGGTCCTCGATGTCCTGGGCCAGCTCGGGAGCGCGACGTTCGAGGACCTCGGTCTGGCGCACGACGCCGTCGACGAGCCCGTACGTGACGCTGCCGATCACGGCGAGCCCGCCAAGGGCGACGACGCCGACGGCGAGGCCGCGGGGGATGCGTCGCGCCAGACGGTCCACGGCAGGCGAGACGAGCGCAGCGGTCGACGAGGCGATCAGCACCCAGGCGAGGACCCGCTCCGCGCTGGAGAGGACACGCAGCACGACCAGTGTCGCGGCGATGACGGCGACGACCAGGACGACCGAGCGGCTGGAGACACGGAGCCGATGACGCACCGGTTTGGCCACGACCTCGGGAAGGGGGTCGAGCTCGCCTTCGGGCCCGGGCACCCGACGTACAGTACCGGCGTGCCCGCCGAGGGAAGGCCCGAGTCGGTCGACCTCGACTGGCGGTCGTTGGCCGCGCTGGCGGGGGCGGTCGCCGGGCTCATCGTGGTCACGGGCTTCACGCGATCGGTGCCGAGGACCTTGGCCGCCCTCGGCGTCGCCGGGGTCCTGACGCTCGGGCTCGATCCGTTGGTGTCGGCGTTGCAGAGCCGGCTGCGGGGTGCCCGCGGCCTCGCGCTGTCGATTGTCCTCGCCGGGTTCGTCGCCGCGGTCGTGCTCATCGGCGTCGTGCTCGTCCCTCCGGCTGCGCGCCAGGCGCGCGACCTCGGCGACGACCTCCCCGCGGTGCTCGACGACCTGACGACGTTGCCGCTCGTCGGAGACCGCATCGGGGACGCAGGCGTGCCGCAACGCCTCGAACGCACGATCACCTCGTTGCCCGATCGGCTGCTCGGCGAGGACACGCCGCTGTTGCGGGTGGGGCAACGGGCCGCCGACGGATTGTTGGCGGTGACGGTCACGCTGCTGTTCGTCGTGACGTTGCTGCTCGACGGCGACCGGTTGGTGCGCGACGCGCGCCGCCTCGTGCCGCACCGACATCGGGACCGGGCCGACAAGCTGGCGGAGCTGAGCTATCGGGTCGTGGGCAAGTACGTCGCCGGTTCGCTGCTCGTCGCCCTCGTCGCCGGCCTCTGCAACCTCGTTGCCGGCCTCGCCCTCGGAGTGCCCCTCGCGCCGCTGCTGGCGCTGTGGGTGATGGTGTGGAACCTCGTCCCGCAGATCGGGGGTGCGCTCGGCGGCATCCCGTTCGTGCTCTTCGGCTTCACCCAGGGCGCGGGAACCGGATTGGCGTGCGCCGCCTACTTCCTGATCTACCAGCAGATCGAGAACAACGTCCTGGGCCCTCTGCTCGTCGGGAAGTCCGTGAAGCTGTCCCCCCCGGCGACGATGACCGCCGCGCTCGTCGGCGTGTCCGCCGGCGGTGTCGTGGGCGCGCTCTTGGCTGTGCCCGTTCTTGGTGCGGCCAAGGCGATCTACCTCGAGCTGCGGCCGGCGGAGACGTCCGACCCCTCGGCACCCGAGACCGCTACGGCGAGTCCGTGATGTGCATGGCCGACTCCTCGGCCGACAGCGCGACCTCGTCGTCGGCACCGATCGCGGCGGCGATGGCGTCCTTCTCGTCGTCGATGGCGTCGACGTCCTCCCCACCGGGTTCGACGAGCTGGCCGACGATGGCGTCGTCCGCCGCCTGAGCGACGGTCCCCTCGTCGAAGTCCGGCTCCTCGCGCAGAACTCGATCCGCCAGCGGCTCGCCGGCTCGTTGCTCGGCGGCGGTGATGCCGAACTCCTCCACGCCCTGCGGATGGTCGCGGGGCGGGATCAGCCCCTCGTCCTCGTTGATCGGCGTCTCGAGATCCGGGATGCCCTCGGCGTCCATGTCGCTCATGGACGCCGCCCTACCCTTGCACGATGGCTGACGACACCACCGTCTGGTTCAACCCGAGCTGTTCGAAGTGCCGGGCGGCGCGTGACCTGCTCGACGAGAACGGCGTCGATGCGTCGTACGTGCAGTACCTCGAGGACACGCCGCCGCGCGAGGAGCTCGTGCGGGTCGCCGGTCTGCTCGGGTGCGCGGCCGACCCGCGGCAGATGATGCGGGCAGCGGAACCGGTGTACCGGGAGCTCGGGTTGGCGTCGGTCTCCGATGCCGACGCGCTCTTCGATGCGATGGTCGAGCACCCGATCCTCATTGAGCGACCGATCGTCATCCGGGGCGACCGCGCCGTCATCGGACGTCCCCCGGAGCGACTGTTGGAGCTGCTGTAAACTCGTCGGTATACACATGGCCACGGCCCCCGCTCCCCGTCAGCTCCTCGACCGCGCCGCCCGGCGCGAGACGATCCTGCGGGGCGCCGCCGAGGCCTTCGCCCGGAAGGGCTACGCGGGGACGTCGATGGAGGACGTCGCCGCGGCCGCCGGCATCACCAAGCTGATCGTCTACCGGCACTTCGCGTCGAAGGAGGAGCTGTACGACGCAGTGCTCGAGGGCGTGTCGGAGCGGGGACGTGAGGTGTTCATCGCCGGACTGCAAGCGGGGCGGCCGGGCTCGGGTGCGGTGCGGGCGTTGCTGACGGTGGCCCGCGAGGACGCGGCGGCCTTCTCGTTGCTGTGGCGTCACGCCGCCCGGGAACCGCAGTTCGCCGAGCACGCGGCCTCGATCCGAGGCCGGGGCGTCGACGCGGCCGAGACGTTGCTGGCGTCTGCGGGCGTGGCGCCTGGGCCGATGCGGCGGTGGGCCGCGGAGACGATCATGTCCTATCTGGTCGCGTCGGTATTGCACTGGTTGGAGGAAGGGCGTTCGGCCGATGACGAGGTGTTCGTGGAGCGGGTGACGCGGTCGTTGCCGGCCATGATCCGCGCGTGGATCGGATGAGCGAACCCGCTCCATCGCTGGCGTCGACGTTCCTGTCCATGCACGTTCCGGGGTCGCCCTTGCTGATGCCGAACCCGTGGGACGTGGGTTCGGCGCGGCTGTTGGCGTCGCTCGGGTTCCGCGCGCTGGCGACGACGAGCAGCGGCCAGGCGGCGACGTTGGGACGGTTGGACGGTCGCGTGAGTCGCGACGAGGCGATCGCTTCTGCCGCGGCGATCGCTTCGGCGCTGGCGGACGAAGGGGTGCCGGTGTCGGCGGACCTGGAACACGGGTTCGCGGACGCGCCGGAAGGCGTCGCCGAGACGGCGAGGTTTGCGATGGAGGCGGGGCTCGCCGGGTTCTCGATCGAGGACTCGACGGGGGTGAGGGACTCGCCGATCTACGACTTCGACCTCGCGGTGGAACGGGTGGCGGCGGCAGCGTCGGTCGTCGGTTCGTCGTGCGTGCTGACGGCTCGGTGCGAGCGGTACCTCCATGGCCAGCGTGACCTGGACGAGGTGATCCGCCGTCTGCAGGCCTTCTCGTCGGCGGGCGCCCACGTGCTGTTCGCTCCGGGGGTCGTCTCGGCAGACGAGATCCGGACGGTGATCGGGTCCGTCGACAAGCCCGTGAGCGTGCTCGCCATGCCAGGCTGCCCGCCCGTCGCCGAGCTCGCCTCGCTGGGCGTGGCGAGGGTGTCGGTCGGTGGCGCGTTCGCGTATGCCTCCCTCGGCGCGCTCGTCGACGCGGCCGTCGAGCTCCGCGACAACGGGACCTACGAGTATCTGGCCATGTCGGCGCCGGCGCGCGACACCGCCCGCACCGCGTTCCGCGATCGTTGATCGAGCGCCCCCGGCGTACCGTGGAGCCGAGATGACGCAGACTGCCCCTCCGCCGCCCCACACGCCGAAGTCGAACGACCCGTGCCCGTGCGGGAGTGGCCGCAAGTTCAAGCGGTGCCACAAGAACGTCGACGAGGCGACCCGCGTCCGCCCGGGACGGGTCACGCCGATGCGGACCGTCCCCTCCCACATCGGGCGACCGTCCTACGCCGACACGGGCGAGGTCATCCGCATGACCGGCAACGGCGTTCAGTCGCCGGAGATCATCGAGCGCATGCGGACCGCCGGCCGCATCGCGGCCGACGTCCTCGAGCTCGTGGGCGCAGAGGTACGTCCGGGGATCACGACCGAGGAGCTCGACGTCATCGCCCACGAGGCGTGCATCGAGCGCGGCGCCTATCCGAGCCCGCTCAACTACCACGGCTACCCGAAGGCGATCTGCACGAGCGTGAACGAGGTGATCTGCCACGGCATCCCGGACGATCGGCGACTCGAGGACGGCGACATCGTCAACCTCGACGTCACCGCGTACGTCGACGGGGTCCACGGCGACACCAACGCCACCTTCGAGGTCGGCGCGAACGTCGACGACCGATCCAAGCGGCTCATCCGGGTGACGCGCGAGTGCCTCGAGCTGGCCATCGCGGAGGTCCGACCCGGCCGCCCGTTCAACGTGATCGGCCAGACGATCCAGCGCCACGCCGACGCCCACGGCTACGGCGTCGTTCGCAGCTTCATCGGCCACGGGATCGCCGAGCAGTTCCATACCGACCTCCAGATCCTCCACTACGACGAGCCCCGCCAGACCCGCCTCATCGAGGAAGGGATGACGTTCACGATCGAACCGATGATCACGATCGGCGACCATCGCCATCGCGTCTGGGACGACGGGTGGACGGCGACGACGCTCGACTACAGCCGAACCGCGCAGTTCGAGCACACGCTCGTCGTCACCGCCGGCGGCACCGAGGTGCTCACGCTCCCGACCGCACCCTCCTGAGCGCCGGGCAGCGATCGTAGATTGCGGTCGTGACGACCATCGACCCGTTCCCGTCCTTCCGACTCGACGGGCGCGTCGTGATCGTGACGGGGGCGTCGAGCGGGCTCGGCGACCGCTTCGCTCGCGTCCTGCATGCTGCGGGCGCGACGGTGGTGGTCGCCGCGCGACGGGCGGAGCGCCTCGAGGCCCTGGCGGCCGAGCTGCCGGGGACGACCGTCGTGACGGCCGACGTGGGGGTGGATGCCGATTGCGAGCGGCTCGTGGCGTATGCGCTCGAGAGGCACGGACGGCTCGACGTCCTGGTGAACAACGCCGGGATCGGGCTATCGGCGCCCGCCGAGAGCGAGGACCTCGAGGTCTTCCGCCGGCACCTCGCCGTGAATGTGACGGGGGCGTACCTGCTGTCGCAGCTGTCGGGGCGCCACATGCTGGCGCACGGCGGCGGAGTGATCGTGAACATCGCGTCGGTGCTCGGACTCGTGAGTGCGGGGCAGATCCCGTTCACGAGCTATGGCACGAGCAAGGGCGCGCTGGTGCAGCTGACCCGTGAGCTCGCGGGCCAGTGGGCGCGCCGCGGGGTACGGGTGAACGCGCTCGCGCCCGGGTGGTTCGCCAGCGAGATGACGACCGAGATGTTCGAGGACGAGTCCAGCGCCACGTGGATCCGCCGGAAGGCCCCGATGGGTCGGGCGGGCGAGCCCCACGAGCTCGATGGCGCGCTGCTCTTCCTGGCGAGCGACGCCAGCTCGTACATGACCGGCCAGATCGTCGCCGTCGACGGCGGGTGGACGGCGGTCTGACGGCGTCGGTGTCGAGGTCATCAGAGGAGGTCGCGAACGAAGCGGGTCACGTTGACCTCCGCGATCACGACGAGCAAGCGGGTGGCGCGGGAGCAGGCGACGGCGAACCGGCGTCGTTCGAGCGTCATCCAGCGGCGGTCGCGCTCGTGCTCGTCGGGGACGTCCGGGCCGTGGAAGACCTCGTGGTCGAACCATGGGCCGGCGCGTGCACCCGGACGTTCGGACGGCCATCGGCCTTCGGTGGCGTCGGGCACCACGACGAGCGGCCACTCCCGACCGACGGCGGTCTCGGCGAGAGCACGAGTGACGACGGCGGTCGCCTCGCGGTCGATGCCCATCCCTTTCGCCGCCCCGATCGCCTCGGCGGCGGCTACCCGCACGGCGTCGCCGTCGTCGACGATCCGCAGCGCCGGCACGCCCGGCGAGCGGTGACATTCGCCGAGGCGGACGTCGAGGGCGGCGCCGAAGCGTCGATCGAAGCGCTCGAGGTGGCGGGACGACGCGAGCGCGGCTGTCGACACCGCCGCCTCGGCGTTCCCGCCCACGACGACTGCCTCGCCGGCGTGCCCGACCAGCTGGCTGAGAAGTCGGTTGGTTCCGAAGGTCGCCAGCTGGAAGTCGTCGACGAGGAGCTCGTCGAACCTCTCCTGCTCGGCTGCCAGCGCGGGCGGATGTCGCAGCAACAGGCTCGCGGCGACGAGTGCGCCGCCCGCGTCCACGCGGTCGCGCGCCGCCAGAAGCTCGAGGTACTTCGACGTCACGGCGATCAGCTCCTCGGCCTCCGCGCCGCACCCGGCCGCCTCGGCGTGGGTCCGTAGCTCCTCGTCACCGAGGAACGAGGCCTGGAACGCCACGATGGCGGCGGCGATGTCGGCTGCACGCTCCACAAGGGAACCGTCGAGCAGCGACGCCACCATCGCCTCCTGCTCCGCACCCCACAGCAGCGACACCGGCCGTCCGTGCCGAGCCAGCAGCTCGACGGCGAACCGGGTCATCCCGCCGCGGGCCATGGAGACGAGCACCGGCCGCCGTCCCTCGGTGACCAGGCGTCGGGCCCTCGCCGCCAACGCCGTCGACACCCCAGATCCGAACCCGCCGGTGACGCGACAGGGCCCACGCGAGTGCTCGACGACGGCGAGCTGGCCGGCGGTGAGGTCCACGGCTACTCGAGGACGAGGACGATCTTGCCGAGCTTCCCGCCCTCGGCGAACCGCTGGTACGCGGCCTCCACCTCGTCGAGCGGGAACGTCGCCTCGACGGGCACGCGCACGTCGCCGGCCTCGAGCAACGGCAGCACCGAACGCTCCAGCCGGCGAGCGGCTTCCGCCTTCTCCTCCAACGGCCGTGACCGCAGGGTCGACCCGTGGATCCGCGCGCGCTTCCCCATGAGTGCCAACAGGTTGAGCTCGGCGATGGCGCCGCCCCCGACGCCGATGATCGAGATCCGCCCGCCGGTCTCCAACGCGCCGAGGTCGGCGGCGAAGTTCGGAGCGCCGACGAGCTCCAGGATCACGTCGAAGGGACCGTGCTCGGCGAACACCTCCGGCGCCACCACCTCGGTCCACCCTGCGGCCGAGCCGAGGTCGGCGACGGCCTCGCGGAGGGCCTCGTTGCGGACCGTCGCCGTCACCCACGCGCCGGCAGCCGCCGCCAGCTGGACCGCGGCCGTCCCCACGCCGCCGGCGGCGCCGTGCACGCACACCTTCTCGCCGAGCTGGAGCCCGCACTGCGTGAACAGGGCGTCGTGGGCGGTCGTGAACGTCTCCGGGAAACCGCCCGCCTCGGCCCACTCGATCCCGACCGGCAGCGGCATCGCCGCCCGTTCATGGACGACGGCGAGCTCCGCCTGTCCGCCACCACCGACGAGGGCCACCACACGGTCACCGACGGCGAAGCGCGTCGAGCCGGGGCCCGACGCGACGACCTCGCCTGCCAGCTCGAGGCCGGGGATGTCGGCGGGAGAGCCTGGCGGCGCCGGGTAGAAGCCGCTGCGTTGCATCAGGTCGGCGCTGTTCAGCCCCGCGGCCCGCACCCGCACGAGCACCTCGCCGAGGCCCGG
This sequence comes from Acidimicrobiales bacterium, assembly GCA_035525495.1. Classification (GTDB taxonomy): domain Bacteria; phylum Actinomycetota; class Acidimicrobiia; order Acidimicrobiales; family CADCTF01; genus DATLED01. The sequence goes on from DATLED010000001.1 coordinate 31,043, forward strand.
CACCGGATCGGGGTGCTCCTTGACGACGATCGCACCGTGGACGATGGTGGCCGCTCTCACGGGACGAACCTAGGGGGAATCGATGGGGACGCTGGGCGGCAAGGTGGCGATCGTCACCGGCGGCGCGTCGGGCATCGGACTGGCGACGGCGAAGAGGCTCTCCGCCGAGGGCGCGCACGTCGTCCTCGTCGACCTCGACGAGGAGGGCGGAACGGCGGTCGCCGCCGAGCTGGACGGACGCTTCGTGCGCGCCGACGTCGGCAGCAGCGCCGACTGGAGGCAGGTCGTCGCCGAGGCGGAGGAGGCGTTCGGCGGCATCGACCTCGTGTACCTGAACGCGGGTGTCACGACCCAGCAGGCGGACATCACCGCCGTCACCGACGAACAGGTGCGGCGCGTGTTCGGCGCCAACGTCGACGGCGTCATCTTCGGCGTCCGGGCCGTCGTCCCCGCCATCGAGCGGCGGGGAGGGGGCGCAATCGTGGCCACGGCTTCGCTCGCCGGCATCATCGCCTTCGCGCCGGACCCGCTCTACACCGCGACCAAGCACGCCGTCGTCGGCCTCGTCCGTAGCCTCGCCCCGCAGCTGCTCGGGCGGCACGTCACGATCAACGCGGTGTGTCCGGGGATCGTCGACACGCCGCTCGTCGGTCCCGCGCGCGAGCGGCTCAAGGAGGCCGGGTTCCCGATGATCCCGCCGGAGGACATCGCCGCCGCCGTCGTCCGGTGCATGACGGGTGGTGCGGAGTCCGGGGATTGCCTCGTGTGCCAGCCGGGCCGTCCGCCGGTCGCGTACCAGTTCGGCGAGGTGCCCGGGCCACGCACCGCCGGTGCCGAGGGTCGGCGGCCTCCGGTCGGCATGGCCTAGGAAGCGCTCGGCAACGACCGACGCCGGCTAGATGGCGCCGTGCTCGTGCGGAGCGTGCTCAGTGGACACGGCCGGCGCCGACGATGTCGCTGCGGTAGATGGACCCGACCCGGACGTTCTTGCCGGTCTCGGGCGCCTCGATCATCTGGCCGTCGCCGATGAAGATGCCGACGTGGTGGATGGGGGTGCCGTAGAAGAGGAGGTCGCCCGGCTGGAGGTTGTCGAGTGACACCCGGCTCGTCTCGGACCACTGCGCCTGCGACGAGTGCGAGAGGCGCTCGCCCCCCGCCCGCCACGCCCAGCTCGTGAGCCCCGAGCAGTCGAAGCTGTCGGGTCCGGCGCCTCCCCACTCATAGGGCTTGCCGAGCTGCCGGCGGGCCTCGGCGACGGCCGCGTCGGCTCCGGCCGCGGGGGCTCCGCTGCCACTCCCGCTCCCGAGGCCGGTGCCGCTCGACGGCGTCGTCGTCGTCGTCCGGGGCGCGGTCGTCGTGGTGGTCGACGGTCGCGTCGTCACGATGGGTGCGACCGCATCGGACGCATCGGGCTTGGCGGTCGTCGTGGTGGCCGCCTTGCGCGCAGCCGCCTCGCGGGCGGCGGCGTCGCGGGCGGCCGCTTCCTTGGCCGCCAGCTCGTCACGCGCCTTCTTCGCCGCGAGCTCGGCCTGCACGCGCCGCGCCTCCTCTTCGGCCCGTCGCTTCGCCTCGACCTCGACGAGGGTCGCCAGCTCCCCCTGCACCTTGCGGAGCGTGTCCTTCTGCGCCGCCGCGGCCGTCGCTGCCTCCTGGCGCTTCGACTCCGCGAGATCGGCGGCGGCCTTGGCCTCCGCCTTGGCCGCGTCGAGGCGGTCGCGCTGGACGTCGAGCTCCTGGCGGACCTCGCGAAGCTGGTCGAGCACATCGGTCGCGCCCGACGTCACCGTCCGCACGTACTGCAACCGGACTGCAAGGTCATCGTTCACCGACGTCTCGGCCAGCATCGCAAGCGCCGGCATCGATCCGCCGCGCACGTAGGCGTCGACCGACTGCGCCTTCAGCCGCGTCCGGATGGCGGTGGCGGTGGCGTCGGTCCTGGCGACCTTCGCCGACGCGTCGGCGAGTTCCTCCCCGAGGGCGTCGATCTTGACGCGAGCGGCGTCGTATTCCTCGGCGAGGATGCTGACCTGGCGGCTCTGCTGCTCCAGTTGGCGGGCGATCCGCTCGGCCTCCGCCTTCTTGTCGGCGACCGCGTCGGCCGCGCTCGCGGGCGCGGCCGCGATGCTGACGTCGGCGATGCCGCAGACGAGCGCAGCCAGCACCAAGAGGGCGCCGGCGCGCCTGCTGGTCGAAGTGCGCACGGGGGAAGACCTCACCTTGGGTCAGGGCGAAGTGTCCAGGGTACCGTCGATCGCATGGCCGAGTACCGCATCGAGCACGACACGATGGGCGAAGTCCGGGTTCCGAGAGACGCGAAGTGGCAGGCCCAGACCCAGCGGGCCGTCGAGAACTTTCCGATCTCGGGAGTCCCGATCGACCCCTCACTGATCGCTGCGCTGGCCGCGATCAAGGGCGCGGTCGCCGCCGAGAACGGACGCCGCAAGGTGATCCCGAAGGCGAAGAGCGATGCGTTGCAGGTCGCCGCCGGTCGGGTGCGCGCCGGGGACTTCGACGCCGAGTTCCCGATCGACGTGTTCCAGACGGGCTCGGGGACGTCGTCGAACATGAACATGAACGAGGTGCTGGCGACGCTCGCGGGCGAGGAGCTCGGCGAGAAGATCCATCCGAACGACGACGTGAACAACCCGTTGTCGTCGAACGACATGTTCCCGTCGGCGATCCACATCGCCGCAGCCATGTCGATGCAGAACGAGCTGCTCCCGGCGCTGCGCCACCTCGCCGAGGGGCTGCGCAAGAAGGCGAGGTCGTTCGCCAAGGTCGTGAAGTCCGGGAGGACGCACTTGATGGACGCGACGCCGGTGACCCTCGGTCAGGAGTTCGGCGGGTATGCCGCGCAGATCGAGCAGGCCGTGGAGCGCATCGAGGCGGTGATCCCGCGGGTCGGCGAGGTGCCGCTCGGCGGTTCGGCCGTCGGTACGGGGATCAACGTGCCGAGGGGGTTCGCTGCCAAGGTGATCGAGAAGCTGGCCGCGGACCTCTCACTGCCGTTGTCGGAGGCGCGGGACCACTTCGCCGCGCAGTCGTCGCGCGACGGCCTCGTCGAGGCGTCGGGTCAGCTGCGGACGGTCGCCGTCGCGCTGATGAAGATCGCCAACGACCTGCGGTGGATGGGCTCGGGACCGCGGGCTGGTCTGGCGGAGATCTCCCTGCCCGATCTGCAACCGGGATCATCGATCATGCCGGGGAAGGTGAACCCGGTGATCCCCGAGGCGGTCACCCAGGTCGTCGCGCAGGTCATCGGCAACGACGCCGCCGTCGCGTTCGCCGGGTCGCAGGGGGCGTTCGAGCTGAACGTGTTCCTCCCGGTGATGGCGCGGAACCTGCTCGAATCGATCCGCCTGCTGGCCAACGTGAGTCGCCTCCTCCGGGACAGGTGCATCGACGGCATCGAGGCCAACGTCGACCGTTGCAAGGCGTACGCGGAGTCGTCGCCGTCGATCGGCACCGCCCTCAACCCGTTCATCGGCTACGAGAAGGCGGCCGAGGTCATCAAGGAGTCGACGAAGACCGGCCGCTCGATCCGCGAGCTCGTCCTCGAGCGGGGCTGGATGTCGGACGACGAGCTCGACAAAGCCCTCGACGTCCTCTCCCAGACCAAGGGCGGCGTCACGAAGTAGCCCGTCCCACCAGCCGCTTTTGTCAGCCGCAGACCGCCGCCGAAGGCGGGATCCCGCTGACAAAAGGGTTCAGGTGAGCGCGGGGGAGCCTTCGAAGGGCCCGGGATCCTTGACCGAGGGCATCACCGGGGCACTCCAACGCAGGACCTTGCCGAGGTTGTCGGTGACGGTCCGCCACTGCAGCGGCTGCCAGCCCTCGGCGGCGTTGACGATCGTGCCGTCCATGGCGAGGTGCACGAGCGCCGGCAGATGCTCGAACCCAAACGCCTTGACGGCCGTGCGGTCGGGGTCGGCGAACGTCAGCACGTCGTCCGTCATCGGACCGAGGAACCGGCGGCAATCGCGGTCGTCGGCGGCGACGAGCAGGGCCACCCGGCAGTCCGACTGCTCGAACGTCTGGATGATGCGCGACGCCGTCGGCAGGATCCACGCACTCTCGTTGGTGTAGGGGTCGAGGGCGATCACGAGCAGGTGGAACGTCGTGAGCCACTGCGACACCGTCCGCCCCTGGCCGTTGACGGGCGTGAGGAGCAGGTCGCCGGGAGGGTCCTTTGCCACGGCCGGTCAAGGTAGTGCAGGTACCCTCGCCGCTGCGAAGTCGCGCCGGGCGACCCAGAAGCGAGGAACGACACGGTGGGAATCGGCTCGACGGTCTACAAGCTCGTCTTCATGTTGCACATCCTGGCCATCGTCATCGGGTTCGGCGGGGTGATGCTCAACGGCGTCTACGGCGCCGAGGCCAGGAAGCGGAAGGGTGCGACGGGGCACGCCGTCGGCGAGGCCAACCTGCGGGTGTCCAGGCTCGCCGTGAAGATCATCCTCACGATCCCTGTCTGGGGCATCCTGCTCGTCATCCTCAGTGACGGCGTGTGGAAGTTCGACCAGCTCTGGGTCGGACTTGCGCTCGCGCTCTTCATCGCCACGATGGGCTTCGCCACCGCCGTCCAGGTCAGGAACCAGAAGCGGATGGTCGCCCTCGCCGGCGAGCTGGTCGCCGCGGGCCCCCCGCCGGCCGATGCGTCGGGCCCCCCGCCACAGGTCGCCGAGATGGAGGACCTCGAGAAGAGGCTCGGGATGGGCGGGGCGTTCCTGAGTGTGATGGTCGTCGTGCTCCTCTTCCTCATGGTCTTCAAGCCGGGCGTCTAGGCACGCCGGCGGGGCTAGCTTCGCGGCGATGCCCCACCCCATCGAGCGTCTCCGTTGGGTCGCCAGGGCCGAGGGCGCGGGTGCGTCGCTGCTCGCCCGGGAGGCCGCCGGTGCCCTCGCCAGCATCGGCGACGACCTGCCGGGCCTCGTCACCGGCTGTCGTCGCCTGATCGACCGTCACCCGGCCATCGGGCCGCTGTGGTGGCTCTCGGCGCGGGCCCTCGCCGCCGAGGAGCCGATGCGGGAGTGCTACGTCGCCGCGTCCGACCTCGACGCCGATCCCACGAGCGCGGTGCTCGCCGCCCACCTTCCCGACGACACCACGATCACCGTTCTCGGCTGGCCCGAGCAGGCGGGCGACGGGCTGCGCCGCCGGGGAGACGCCGAGGTCCTCGTCGTGGACTCCAAGGGTGAGGGACCGTCGTTCTGCCGTCGACTCGGCGCCGACGGGGTCGAGGCCTTCGACGTGACGGAGTCGGGACTCGGCGGTGCCGTGCGGGAGTCGGGGCTCGTGCTTCTCGAGGCCTCCGCACTCGGACCGACGGGCTTCGTGGCGTCCACCGGCTCCCTGGCCGCTGCCGCGCTCGCCAAGGGACTCGGCGTCGATGTCTGGGTCGTCGCCGGCGTGGGCCGCGTCCTGCCGGGGCGGCTGTGGGAGGCGCTGGTGACACGCCTCGAGGCGGCCGACGATCCGTGGGCGTTGGAGGACGAGGTCGTACCCCTCGAGTGGGTCACGGCCGTCGCCGGACCGGCCGGCATCGGGACCCCGGACGACGCCGTCAAGCGGGCGGACTGCCCGGTCGTTCCCGAGCTCCTCGGCTGGGGTTCGTGACGCCGTGAGCCGGCGCGACCTCATCCGCATGACCGACGCCGAGCGCGACGCGTTCCTCCACCGCTCGAAGATCCTGAACCTGGCGACGGTGGGCGCAGACGGACGGATCCATCTGGTTGCCATGTGGTACGGGTTCGTCGATGGCCAGATCGCGTTCTGGACGTACGGCAAGTCGCAGAAGGTCGTGAACCTCGAACGCGACCCCCGCATCACCGGGCTCGTCGAGAGCGGTGGCGGCGTCTACAACGAGCTCAGGGGCGTTGAGCTCGTCGGCACGGCTCGGGTCGTGCGAGACGATCGGCGCATCATCGGCGCCGTCGGCGAAAGCGTGTGGGAGCGCTACACCGGTCCGGTCGACGACGCCGCCCGCCAAGCCCTCGCGGCGGTGGGAGCCAAGCGGGTCGCCGTGCTCCTCGACGTCGACAAGTGGGTCACCTGGGACCACACCAAGCTCGCCGGCGGCTACTGAGGTCTGTATCTTCGGTCTCGCTCTGCGGCGCCGCCCTCCGGGCCGGGGCCTTGCCGCTCGACTGGCGGCTGCTCGCTGGCGCTCCCGACGCCGCCCGGCCTCAGTAGCCGGCTGCGAGGAGCGGGAAGGTCACTCGGTCGAGCGGATCCCGAGGTGGTCGAGCATCGGGATAGCTTCCAAGGATGGGCGAGATCATCGAGTTCCCGAGCAACGGCACGAGCGGACAGGGTTACCTGGCGGTGCCCGAATCCGGGTCCGGTCCCGGCGTCGTCGTGATCCAGGAGTGGTGGGGATTGGTCGACCACATCAAGGACGTGTGCGACCGCTTCGCCGCCGAGGGGTTCACCGCGTTGGCTCCCGATCTCTATCGCGGTGAGGCGACGACCGAGCCCGACGAGGCTGGCAAGTTGATGATGGCGCTCAACATCGAGCAGGCCGCCAAGGACATGAGCGGCGCCGTCGACGAGGTCGCGCGGCGATCGACCGGCAACGGCGGCAGGGTCGGCGTCATCGGGTTCTGCATGGGAGGCGGACTGGCGCTCATGCTCGGTGCGCATCGGGGCGACAAGGTGGGGGCCGTAGCGCCGTTCTACGGCCTCATCCCGTGGCCGGGCGCGCAGCCGGACTACACGAAGATGACCGCGGCCGTGCAGGGTCACTACGCCGAGAAGGACGACTACTTCAACCCCGAGGCGGTGGCCGGTCTCGACGAAGAGCTGACGGCGGCAGGCGTCGAGCACGAGCTCTTCAGCTATCCCGGCGCGGACCATGCGTTCTTCAACGACGCGCGCCCCGAGGTCTACGACGCCGGGGCATCCTCGCAGGCCTGGGGCCGGGTTCTCGACTTCCTGCGCGACCAGCTTGGCTGAGCTGTCGTCGTCCGAGCGCAGGCTGGGGGGGGAGGACGTCGCCCGGTACCCGCTGCCCGGCGCGAACGCGCCGGCGTCGATCGCCTTCAGCCCCAGCGGTCGCTTCGTCTCGTTCCTCTGGAGCCCGGAGCACTCGCTGCGCCGCGACCTGTTCGTCCTCGACCTCGACTCCGGCGAGCGGCTCAGCCCCCTCGGCAACGGCGGGGGTGGCGTCACCGAGGAGAACCTGACGCTCGACGAGCGGCTCCGCCGCGAGCGGGCGCGCGACCTCGGACAGGGAGTGACGTCGGCGAAGTGGGCGACGTCCACCGACCGACTGCTCGTGCCCCGCCCCGACGGCCTCCACGTGCTCGACGCGCCCGAGTTCGACGACCTGCTAGCGGTCCCTCTGATCGACGGTGCATCGCCGATGCTCGACCCCCGACTGTCGCCCGACGGATCGTTGGTCGCGTTCGTGGTCGACGACGAGCTGTGCGTGGCATCGATCGACACCGCCGACGTCGGCGAGCTGACGAGCGGTGCGCGTGGCACCGGACGCACCCACGGGCTCGCCGAGTTCGTCGCCCAGGAGGAGATGGGTCGGAGCCACGGGTTCTGGTGGTCACCGGACGGACTGACGATCGCCTACACCGAAGTCGACGAGACCCACATCCCGACCTACCGCATCGTCCACCAAGGCAGCGACGCCGTCGGCGAAGACGCGCAGGAGGACCACCGGTACCCGTTCGCCGGCGCTTCCAACGCCAGGGTGCGGCTCGGTGTCGTGCCCGTCGACGGCGGCGACACCGTCTGGTGCGCAATCGGCGACGATCACGAGTACCTCGCACGGGTCGACTGGCTCGCGCCCGACGTGCTCACGGCGCAGGTGGAGAACCGCGATCAGACGACCCTCGACCTGTTGCGCATCGACCCGACGACGGGAACGGCGACCGTGCTCCTCCGGGAGGAGAGCGACGTCTGGATCAACCTCCACGATGTCCTCCGGCGGGTCGACGACGACCGGTACCTGTGGGCATCCGAGCGGACCGGCTTCCGCCATCTCGAGGTGCGGACGGTCGACGGCTCCTCGGTCATCCTGCTCACCAGCGGCGACTGGCTGGTGGACAGAGTGGTCGCCGTCGATGACGCCAACGCGTGGTTCGTCGCGACGCGGGACGGCGCGTCGCAACGCCATCTGTACGAGGTTCGCCTCGACGGGACGGGCGAGATCCGCCGTGTCACGGTCGAGCCGGGGACGCACGCCGCTGTCGTGCACGCCGCGTCCGGCCGGTTCGTGGACACCTTCTCGTCATTGACGTCCCCGCCCTTCGCCTCGGTTCGCCGGCTGGCCGACGGCTCGCTCGAACGGTCGCTGCTCGAGACGGTGGAGGCCGCCGATCCGCGCGCCACCGAGCTGCCGTTGCCGCCGCCGGAGCTGATGACGGTCGCGGTCGATGATGGGACGCCGATCGACGTCCTCCTCTACCGACCGGCGGGCGAGGGACCGTTCCCCACGATCGTGTCCGTCTACGGCGGTCCCCACGCCCAGCAGGTGGCGGACGCGTGGTCGTCGACGAGCGCCATGCGGCGGCAGTTGTTCCGGTCGGACGGGTTCCTCGTCGTCGTCGCCGACAACCGTGGCGCCGCCGGGCGGGGGCTCGCCTTCGAGGGCGCCATCCGCTGGGACCTCGGCGAGGTCGAGGTGTGGGACCAGGTGGCGGTCGTGCGGGCACTCGCGGAGCAGGGCATCGTGGACCCCGAACGGGTCGGGATCAACGGGTGGAGCTACGGGGGCTACCTCAGCGCCATGTGCCTCGCCAAGGCGCCCGACGTGTTCCGCGCGGCGGTCGCCGGCGCGCCCGTGACGCACTGGGACGGGTACGACACGCACTACACGGAGCGCTACATGGGCACACCTGGCGACAACCCTTCGGGGTACGAGCGGTCGAGCGTCATGACCCACGTCGCGGGGTTGCGGGACCGCCACCTGATGCTCGTCCACGGCCTCATCGACGAGAACGTCCACTTCCGTCACAGCGCCCGACTGATCAACGCGCTCATCCAGGCAAGGATCCCGTACGAGCTGTTCCTGCTGCCCGGGGAGCGCCACTCGCCGCGTGCCGAGGCCGACCGCGTCTATCTGGAGGAGCGGATCCTCGAGTTCTTCCGCCGGGTGCTGTCGCAATAGATTCGGTGCATGTCCGCGCGCACACGAGACCTTCCCCGCCGCTCCTGCCTCTCGGTCCCCGGTTCGAGCGAGCGGTTCCTCGCCAAGGGCCCCACGATCGCCGCCGACATGACGTTCCTCGACCTCGAGGACTCGGTGGCCCCGCTCGAGAAGGAGGGCGCCCGGGCCAAGGTCGTCGACGCCATCAAGAACCTCGATTGGGGCGACCGCGTGCTCTGCGTGCGGGTCAACGCGTGGGACACGAAGTGGACGGCCTATGACGTGATGGAGGTCGTCGGGAACGCCGGAGAGCGCCTCGACGAGATCATGCTGCCGAAGGTGCAGTCCGCGGCCGAGGTCGTGGCCATGGATCTGCTGCTGACGCAGGTCGAGGCGAACGCCGGCCTGCCGATCGGCCACATCGGCATCGAGGCGCAGATCGAGACGGCGCGTGGCCTGATCAACGTCGAGGAGATCTGCGCAGCGTCGGCCCGGCTCGAGACGATCATCTTCGGCCCCGCCGACTTCGCGGCGTCGATGGAGATGCCGGTGCTCACCGGCGGGGTGCAGATCCCCGAGTACCCCGGCGATCACTTCCACTACGTCTTCAACAAGATCTTGATGGCCGGCCGGGCGAACGGGCTCCAGGTGATCGACGGGCCCTACCTCTACGTGCGCGACCCCGAAGGCTTCCGTGACTACTGCAATCGGACGAAGGTGCTCGGCTACGACGGCAAGTGGGCCCTCCACCCGGACCAGGTGACGATCCTCAACGAGGTGTTCTCGCCGACACAGGAGCAGTTCGACAAGGCGTGGGCGATCCTCGACGCCTACCAGAAGGCGACCGAGGGCGACCGCATGGGCGCCGTGATGTTCGGCGACGAGATGATCGACGAGGCATCCCGCAAGATGGCCAACAAGTTCATCTCGCGGGGGTCCCGCGCCGGGCTCGAGCGGTCGTCGTCGTCGGAGTCGCCCGCCTCGTAGCGTCAGCCGGCGCAGCCGGACCCGCACCGTCGGCTCGCCGTAGGCTCGGGGCGTGACGGCGCAGGTCGAACCGGCGGAGCTCGCCGCGCTCCTCGACGTCGCCGAGCGGCCGCGTGCGGAGCAGTGGAGCCTGAGGGCGGCGCTGACCCGGTACGCCCAGCCCCAGCCGGACCGGGCCAGCGCCGTCATCGAGCTCGTCCGGCGCATCGACTCCGCGTTGCGGCCCCACGCCAAGCGACTCGAGCGGGACGGGCCTGCGCTGTGGCGCGCCGCCACGGGGGTCGCTCCCGCCGACGGAGGCGATGACGAGGCGGCCACGTTCGTTGCTGAGGTGCTGCGGGCGCTGGTCGAGCTCGACCGCCTCGGGGACGGTCTGGCGGCGTGGGCCGTCGACCGAGCCGGTGAGCGTCCGGACGCCGTCGTCGATGAGATCGTCGGTGACGTCACCGCCCGCCTCGAGCGCCTCGGCATCGAGCGCGAGGAGCGGCCCCGGCCGGCGTACCGGCGCGGTTAGCAGCGCGCGCCCTCGTTCTGGGCGGGCTCAACAACCGCACCGGTGGTTCAACCCGCCCAGAACCGCCGCAGGAGCGACCGACGCGATGTGTCAGCGGGCGACGCCGACGGCGGCGCCGCACGCACGGCACGACACCACGATGACGTCGCGCTTTCGGTCCTGGCGATCGGCGGCCGTCAGCACCGTGAACGACAGCGAGCCCTCGAGCGGGTTCGAGCACGAGGCGCAGCTCGGAGGCGGGACGTAGGGACCGACGCGTGAGTCCGGCACGGCGCCGACGGCCACGTCCTCGTCGGCGGTCTCCTCGCTGGCGCCGCTCTGGCCACCCGACGGTGCCTCGACGGCCGCGCGCAGGGCGTCGAGGTCGACGCCGAGTCCGCGCAGCACCTGGCCGGCCGTCCCCTCGACGTCGAGCACGCCCAGCAGCAGGTGCTCGGTGCGCACCTCCCGCGACCGCTGCTCGTGCGAGAACCGAAAGGCCCGCCCGATGGCCCGCTCCGCCCGCGCGGAACGCTCGAGGGCGTCGCCAGGTCGTCGCGCCCTCGCCGCCTCCGCATCCGATGGCTGGCGCTGTCCCACCGCCTCGCCGACCTTGCGCCGGGCTCCGGACAACGTGACACCGGACGCGCCGAGCAGCTTGGCGGCCGCCCCCTCGACGTGGGCCAGCAACCCCAGCAGGAGGTGTTCCGTACCGATGCGAGCCGACCCGAGCTCACGCGCCTCGATGGCCGCCATGGCCACGGCGCGCCGCGCGCCCTGGCCGAACCCTTCCATCCCGTCGGCTCGCCCTTCGCCGGGCATCGTCAACGGTCCAGCACGGCGACCGTGCCCCGAGCCGGATCGACCTCGACGGTCGCGCCATCCGGGATCCGCTGCATCGCCTCCCGGGCCCCGACGACCGCCGGGATGCCGAACTCGCGGGCGATCACGGCGGCGTGGCAGAGCAAGCCACCCTCCTCGACGACCAGGGCGCCCGCGATGGCGAGGACGGCGTTGTACGTCGGCGCCGTGTAGGGCGCGACGAGCACGTCGCCAGGCTCGAGGTTGCCGAGCGCCTCGTTCACGTCGTGGACCACGCGCGCCGTTCCTCGATACGTTCCCGTCCCGACGCCGGTCCCCGTCAGCGGTGCATGAGCGGCCGAAGCTTCCATCGACGCCACGACGGTGAGGACGACGTCAGTGATGTGGGCGAGGTTCGGCGGGAACAGGTGGAACGGGGGATCGCCCTCCTCGGGGCCGAGCCGCTCGGGTGGCGACAACGTCGCCCACGTCGCCCGTTCGTCGCGACGCCGCGCGATCTCGTCGGCACCGGGTCCTGCCTCCCCGCCGCCGCGCAGCATTGCGTCGATCTCTTCGATCTCGAGCTCGAACACCTCGCCTCCGGCGAGCAACGCCCCGCTCGCGGCGAGTCGCCGCCCGGCCTCGAGCAGCGCTCGCCGAAGCAATCCCGCGGGCCACTCGTAGGTCAGCGGACCGTTCTCGTCCCGCAGCCCGTAGGAGAGGCGGGCGTCCTCGACGAGCTCCTCGAACTCGGCGAGGTGCTCTGCCGGTATGGATGACCGCAGGGCCGCCAGGGCCTCCTCGGCCCGAGCCTCCGGATCGTCGAGCGAGCTCCCGTCGGCGGCGGCGCGGATCGATGTCACGATCACCTCGGGGAGCTCGATCAAGCACGAGTCCTCGAGGTCGTAGCCGGTCGTCAACCGCCACCCGTGGTGGGCGAGGTAGTCGTCGAGCAGCGACGCCGCCCGGGGCGACGCCGCCCGCACCTCGTCGAGGGTCCGCACCGAGGTCACCCCGACGCCGGCATCGACGAGCTCCTGCGCGAGTAGCCGCAGCGCGATGGCCGGCGCGCGCGTGGCCGGCGAGGCGGCGACGAGCGCCTCGAACGACTGTGCTGGGTCGAGGCCCCACCCCCGGAGCGCCACCATGAGGTTCCCGAGCGGGCCCATGTCCGACACGTGCAGCCGGTGGTGCAGCTGCGCCGTGGTGAGGACGTGCTCGTGCGCGTCATCGATGTGGCGCGCCAGTGCATCGTCGTCGAACGAGGAGAGGTCGAGGTCGCTGAGGGCGCGGTTGCGGGCGATCAGGTTCGGTTTCCAGTCCGACTCCCAGCGCGCCAGCTCGAGTCGCCACCGCTTCACGGCGAACGACTCCTTGGCGAGGCGCTCCTGCTTCCGGAACGCCGGATGGACGCGCGACGCCAACCAGAGGATCGGGGCGGGCGGGGGCGGACCGTCCTTCGAGCCGCCGACGATGGGGACGAGGCGGCGGAACAGCCGACCGTTGACCCATCGCACCTCCATTCCCTTCAAGGGCGCGCCGAAGAGCCCGAGCCCCTCCGCCAGACCGCGCTCCAGGGTCGTCGCCAGCACGCGCCGCACGATCGGGCCCGGTGCCGGCCCGCTGTGGGATGCATCGAGCAACCATGTGCCCGGCCCCGGTCTGTCCCACCGCACTGCGTCCGCCTGCATGGTCGTCAAGGATCGCACGCCAGGCGCGCGTGGAGGTGTTCGTCGTGGCGCAGCCCGTCGCCGAAGACCGATCCGCTCCGGAGGACGCCCTCGAGGGCGAACCCACATCTGGTCGCGACCGCGCACGAGGCTTCGTTCTCGACCGCATGGAAGACCTGGACGCGGAACAGTCGAAGGTCGCCCAGGGCCCACGCCGTCGTCGCTGCAAGGGCGGCGGTGGCGATGCCGCGTCGGCGGTGCCCCGGCGCGACGCGGTACCCGATGGAACCCACACCTTGGGTGAGGTCCACGTCGAAGAGCGAGACGTTGCCCGCGTACTCGCCTGTCGCCGTCACGACGATGGAGAAGGTCGCGTGCCCGCCCGCTGCCCAGTCGGAGCCGCGGTCGCACCAGTCCCTCGCCGACACGACATCGACGACGAGCGGCGCCGGGTTCCACAGGACGACGTCCGGATCGGTCAGCATCGCAAGGGCGGCCGCCGCCTCAGCACGACGCGGCGGTCGCAAGATCAACCGGCCGCCGTCGGCGGACAGCTCGACGGTCTCGAGCACGTTCCCCATGACGCCAGTGTCGCTTAGGGTGCGGCCATGGGCGCGAACCTCACGAAGGACTCCATCGATCTCGGCATCGTCACCAACGACGGCGCCGCCCTCGTCGGCTTCTACCGGGACGTGCTGGGGTTCGAGGACCAGGGCGAGATGCCAATGCCCGGTGGGTCGATGCATCGCCTCGCGTGCGGCACCAGCGTCATCAAGATCGTCTCGCCCCGGAACGCTCCGCCGTCGTCCGCACCACCCGGCGGCATCCAGGGCGCGACGGGCTACCGCTACTGGACGATCACCGTCTCGAACCTCCCCGAGCTCGTCGCCGCCTGTGAGGGGGGCGGCCACAAGGTCGTCGTGCCGGTCACCGAGCTGCGGCCGGGGATCACGATCGCCATCGTCGAGGATCCCGACGGCAACTGGGTCGAGTTCCTGGCCGGGTAGCCGGGATGCGGCGCTGCGACGTCCTCATCGTCGGCGGGGGAGCGATGGGCTCGGCCACGGCGTGGCAACTGGCGCGTCGTGGCGTCGACGTCGTGCTCCTCGAGCGCTTCGGTCGACACCACGCGAACGGGAGCTCGCACGGCGCGACCCGCATCTTCCGGTTCGCGTACTCGAATCCCTTGTACGTGCAGATGGCGCAGGGCGCCCTGCCGTTGTGGCGCGAGCTCGAGCAGGACTCAGGTGAGTCGCTGCTCGACACGACCGGAGGCCTCGACATCGGGCGAGAGGCGGACATCGCCGAGATCGAAGGGGCGCTCGGCGCATCGGGCGCGCACAGCGAGCGCGTCGATGCGGCCGATGCGTCGGAGCGGTGGCCGGGGATCGCGATCGACGGGGCCGACGACGTCGTCCTCTTCCAACCGGACTCCGGGCGACTCTGGGCGGAACGCACGGTGTCCGCACTGCAGGCGCAGGCGACGCACCACGGCGGCGAGGTCCGCCACCACGAGCCGGTCGTCGAGCTGTCGATCTCGACCGGCCATGCCCGCACCGACGCCGACGAGTACCTCGCCGAGACGATCGTCGTGACCGCCGGCGCCTGGGTGGCCGATGTCCTCGCCGGCAACGAGGAGGCTGAGGGCCTCCCTCAGTTTGTCGTCACCCGGGAGCAGACGTTCCACTTCGCGCCGCTCGATGACGACCTCGCGTGGCCGAGCTTCATCCACCACCGCGACGGTGGCGCCCCCGCCGTCTATGGCCTCGAGACGCCCGGCGAGGGCATCAAGGTCGCCGAGCATGGATCGGGGGCGGTGACGGATCCCGACGGCCGCAGCTTCGATGTCGACGAGATCGGACGGCAGCGGGTGATTCGCTACGTCACCGAGCGCCTGCCCGGCGTCGAACCCCGCCCGACGACGGAGCTCACGTGCCTCTACACGAGCACGCCCGACAACGGCTTCGTGCTCGAACGCCGCGGACGCCTCGTCGTCGGCTCCGCGTGCAGCGGCCATGGCTTCAAGTTCACGCCGCTGATCGGCCAGAGGCTGGCGGACCTGGCAACGGGCGGCTGACCGGGTCTATCCCGCGTTGGCGAGAAGCTTCTTCCCGATCACCCGGAGAGCCAGGATCTCGTCGGCTCCCTCGAAGATCGACAGCACACGCGCGTCGACGAACAGACGAGACACCGGGAACTCCTCGGCGTAGCCCATGCCGCCGTGGATCTGGAGGGCCTCGCGCGTCACCCACTCGGCGGCCCGGCAGACGTACGCCTTGACCATCGAGGCCTCCATGGCACCCTCGCCCTTGGCCATCAACCGTCCGACCTCGTACATGAACTGGCGCGCCGACTGGATGATCACGGCCATGCGCCCGAGCTTCACCCGGGTGAGTTGGTAGTCGAGGATCGGCCGGTCGAAGACGACGCGGTTCGCGGCGTAGTCATAGGCCGCCTCATAGGCCGCCTGCATCACGCCGACGGTGCGGGCCGCCGTCTGGAGCCGGCCGTTCTCGAAGCCCTGCAGCGTCATGTAGTTGCCGCGCCCGAGCCCCGTCTCGCCGCCGATGAGGTTCTCCTTCGGCACGACCCATCCGTCGAAGGCGACCTCGTAGGAGTGCATGCCGCGGTAACCGATGGTGTCGATGGCTCGCCCCTCCATCTTCCCGCCAGTGCCCTCCTGGGTGAACTCGAAGCCGTGGCCGTCTCCGCGTGGCTTGGGCACGATGAACAGCGAGAGACCCCGGTGGGCGGCGCTGCGGTCGGGGTCGGTGCGGGCGAGGAGCATGAGCACGTCGGCGCGGGCGGCAAACGTGCACCACGTCTTCACGCCATTGATCGTGTAGGCGGTGCCATCGGCGGTCGGCGTCGCCGTGGTCTTCACGCCGCCGACGTTCGAGCCGAAGTCCGGCTCGGTCACGGCGACGGCGTTCAAGATCTCGCCGGTCGCCATCTTCGGGAGCCACTCGTGCTTCTGCTCTTCGGTGCCGCCTTGCACGAGGGCCCGGGTGAGGATCTCGGGACGCGTGATCAGCGAACCCGCGGCGCCGAGCGAGCCCCTCGACAGCTCCTCGGTGGCGACGACCATCGACAGGTACTCGCCCTCGCCCCCCGAGGCCCAGCCGCCGTAGGTCTCGGGGACGCTCAGGCCGAACGTCCCGATCTCGGCGAGGCCGGTGATGATCTCCTCGGGGATGTCGAGGTTCTCGCGGTGGACGTGCTCGGCGACCGGCTTGACCTTCTCCTCGGCGAAGCGTCGGAACGTGTCCTGCACCATCTCGAAGTCGCTGTCGAGGTGCCGCGGGCCGGGCTGGTCGGCGAGCGCGGCGACGAACTCGGCGGCGCGATAGGTGCGGACGAAGGGCATGGCAGCGTGGAGGGCGCCGAGTTCCACGCCCCACTCGTCCTCGCGCCCGAGCACGCGGCTGGCGACGTCGTGGACGGCGTCGGCGACGAACGCGCAGGCGATGCGTGCTTCGACGTCGCCCTTGGCGCCGTAGTCGAGGACGGCTCGAGCGATCTCCACGCCGGCCGCGCCGTGGGCGAGGTCGTAGATCGCGCTCTGGTGGGCGTCCGGATCGCCCGCCGACAGGTGTCGGGCAGCCGCCTCGACGACGCCCTTGGCGACGTCGACGGCGGCAGCGGCAGCAGCGAGATCGGGAGCAGCGACTTCGGAGGCCATGGCCGCCGAGGCTACCGAGGGTGGCCTGGCAAGCTCACATCTCGTGCCGGCGGGCGACGACGGTGACCAGTGGCGGCAGGACGACGGGGTCGTTTCCGGGATGGATCTCGGTGAGCACCTCGAGGTAGTCGGCGACGGGTCCGGCGCCGGCACCCGCGGGTGCTTCGGCCCACGCATCGATGATCTCGAGCCCGGCCTCCACCACGAGCGCAGGCAGCAGCGCGCCGACGTCGGGATGGCGAGCGTCGGGCATGGAGAACGGCTCGCCGGCGATGCGCCCGGCCGACGTGATCGGCTCCTGGGCGACGACCCAGCCCCCGGTCCGGACTGCCGCCGCCATCCGCTTGAGGACGACCACGGGGTCGACGACGTGGAGCAGGAGGAAGCGGCAGAAGGCGAGGTCGACGGGCTCGGGGAGCGTCAGGTCCTCGCCTGCCTGCGTGAGGGCGATCACCTGGGTGTGGGCGGCGGCGGCTCGCGCGGACTGGTCGCGCGCTCGTGGGTCGAGGTCGACGGCGTAGATGCGTCCGTCGCGGCCGACGACCTCGGCGAGAGCGACGCTCACGTCACCGCCGCCGGCGCCCACGTCGACGCACCGCCAGCCCTCACGCAGCCCGAGCCGGTCCAGCGCCGTCGCCAGCGGCCGCCGGTAGACGTCGTTGCGCAGGCCCAGCTCGATCATGCGGTGGAACCTACCGGGGCTCTCGGGTGCAGATGGCCGCCAGACGCCCGTTCGTGACCGAAAGCGGGTTGGGGTGGCAGCATCGTCGGCGTGATCCGCACCGACCCCGCCCTCGCTGATGAGCTGGTGGCGACCGTCCGCAAGTTCGTGCAGCGCGAGGTCGTCCCCCACGCCTCGAAGCTCGAGCACGACGACGAGTACCCCGAGGCGATGGTCGCCGGCCTGCGTGACCTCGGCCTGTTCGGCGCCACCATCCCGGAGGAGCACGGTGGCCTCGGTCTCGACACCGTCACGTACGCCCGCATCGTCGAGGAGCTCGCCGCCGGGTGGATGTCGCTCACCGGCGTCGTCAACACCCACCTGATCTGCGCCACCCTGATCAAGCTGCATGGCACCGAGGAGCAGAAGCGGGAGTGGCTTCCGCAGATGGCCAGCGGGGAACGCCGCGGCGCCCTCTCCCTCAGCGAACCCGACGCCGGCAGCGACACGAGGGCCCTGCGCTGCAAGGCGACGCGCGACGGCGACGAGTTCGTCATCGACGGGGTCAAGACGTGGGTGACGAACGGGGAGCGCTGCGGGATCCTCGCCCTTGCCGCCCGCACCGAGGAGGGCATCACCTGCTTCATCGTCGAGAAGGAACCAGGCCGGGAGTTCGGCGGCATCACCGTCTCGAAGAAGATCGAGAAGCTCGGCTACAAGGGCATCGAGACCGTCGAGATGACCTACGCCGGTCACCGGGTCCCCGCGTCGTGGGTCCTGGGTGGTCCCGAGGCCGGCCTCGGCCGCGGCCTGCACCACATCCTGGGTGCCCTCGAGCTCGGTCGGGTGAACATCGCCGCCCGCGCCTGCGGCGTCGGTCGCGCCTCGTTCGAGGCGGCCATCACGTACGCGCAACAGCGTCACACGATGGGGGTCCCGATCGCCAAGCACCAGGCGATCCAGTTCAAGCTCGCGGACATGGCGACGAAGCTCGAGGCGGCCCGCCTGCTCACCCGCAGCGCCGCCGAGAAGTTCGACACCGGTCAGCGCGCCGACGTCGAAGCCGGAATGGCCAAGCTGTTCGCTTCGGAGACCGCCTTCGAGCTCGCCACCGAGGCCATGCGCATCCATGGCGGGTACGGATACACGACGGAGTTCCCCGTCGAGCGCTACTACCGGGACGCGCCGCTGATGCTGATCGGCGAGGGGACGAACGAGATCCAGCGGTTGGTGATCGCGCGCGGGTTGCTCGACCGCTACGCCATCGACTGAGCCATGAGCCACGACTCGAGGCCGTCGGCGCTCAGCGGTCGCGACAGGTGAAAGCCCTGCACCTGGTCGCACCCGAGCGACTGCAGGGTGCTGATCGTCGCGTCGGACTCGACGCCTTCGGCCACGATCCGAAGCCCGAGGCCGTGCCCGAGGTCGATGATCGTCTGCACGAGCGCCCGTCCCTGATCTCCGGCCTCGAGGTCGAGGACGAACGAGCGGTCGATCTTCAGCTCGTCGAGCGGCAGCTTGGCGAGGTAGCTCAGCGACGAGTAACCCGTGCCGAAGTCGTCGATGCTGAGATTGACGCCCATCCCCTTGAGTCGTTGCAGGAGCTGGCCCGCCATCGGGAGATCCGACACGATCTGTGACTCGGTGAGCTCGAGGGTGAGCTGCCCCGGCGCCACACGACCGTCCTCGAACAGGCGGCCGAGCCAACGGACGAGTCCGGGGTCATAGAGGTTCTGCGCCGAGATGTTGGCGCTCACGTCGATGTCGAGCCCGTGGCCGTTCCACGCCTCGCACTGCCGTCCGGACTCGCCGAGCACCCACTGGCTCAGCGCGCCGATCAGGCCGCGGTCTTCGGCGAGAGGCACGAACTCGCTCGGGGCGATCTCGCCGAGCTCGGCGTGGTGCCAACGGACGAGTGCCTCGACGCCCGCCATCCGTCCTGTCGCCAGATCGAGCTTCGGCTGGTACTCGAGGGTGAGCGCCCCATCGGCGATGGCGTCGCGCAGGCCGGCGAGGAGCTGCAGCCGCCGAAGGTCGAACGGGTCGCGGTCGGGTCGGTAGAGGGCGGTCCCCCGGTCGGTCTTCGCCGTCGACAGCGCAATGTCCGCGCTGCGCAGGAGCTCGGATGCGGTGCGTCCGTGTTCGGGGCCGACGGCGATGCCGACCGACGCCGTGGCCCGCACGCTCAGGCGCCCGAGGACGAACGGCGCCGAGAACGCCGCGGCCACCTGCGTGGCCACGAGCTCGGGCGCCCGACCGCGGAGCTCGACGACGAGGCCGAACTCGTCGCTGCCGATTCGGCACGGCTCGGCTGTCGCGAACGGGAGGCGACGCAGCCGCGCTCCGCTCTGGCGCAAGAGGGCGTCGCCTTGCGCGTGGCCGAGGGTGTCGTTCACCTCCTGCAGCCGGTCGAGGTCGACGAGGACGGCGGTGACGGGACCGGCGGCGAGGGCCGTGCCCAGAAGCTCGAGGAAGTGGGCCCGGTCGCCGAGGCCGGTCAGGGCGTCGCGACCGGTCGTGTCCCTGCCGCTCGACGGCGTGAGGACGACGCCGACCCATCCGTCGTCGAGCGGGTGCACGCGCGCGTCGACCCGCGATCCGGGCGCGTCGGTGTCGAGATCGGTCAGCGTCATCTCGAGGGCGAACGTCGCCGCGCGCCGGACGCCCTCGAGCATGCCGTGGTCGTCGGTTCGCACGCGGAGCCGCCGCGCCGCGGCGTTGACGTCGGCCACCACAGGGTCCTCGGCCGGTCGCGTCGGGTCGGTCCGGTAGAGGACGACGCCGGCGTCGATGGCGCGGAGGAGCTCGAGGTGGGGGGAAGGCATTCCCTCGCAGTGTGGCCTCTCGCGGGCCGCCTGCCTATGGCCAGTTCGGGCTAGTCCTCAGGCGGTGGCGGGCTCGTTGACGAGCTCGGCGAGGCGGAGCCGGTCGACGTCGTCGAGCTCGAGGAACACGAGGCGGTACTCGTAGCGACCGTCGTCCGTGGCGTTGGCCTGTAGCACGGCGGCGAGGGCGACGACCGTCTCGCCGCTCGGCAGCTGGAGCGTCACCGTCGGATCGCAGCCGGAAGGGAAGGGCTTCGGCATGAGCGCCCGACAGCCACCCTCACCGATGTCGATCGACTCGCCCACGAGGCTGGAGAACGTGCCCGAGTCCTCGGCCGACGGGTCGTCGAAGTTGGACATGACGACCGGGATCTTGATCTGTGCTCGCGGTGCCGTGCGCCGCTGCACCCGCTCGATGTCGTGCACGCGGAGATCGATGATCTCGGCGCGTCCACCCTCGTGCGCGGTCAACACCGCGGACATGCGGTACAGCGCGTCGGGCGCGAAGAAGCTGGCGACGACCTCGCAGTCGAGATGCTCCGGCTTCGGCGACGCGCCGAGGTCGATGACGACCGGCCCGTCGTCTCCTTCGATCACCACGCCGGTCAGGCACTCGTTGCCGCCGTCGCTCATCTCGATGAGCGCGACCTGACCCGCAACCGGTTTCCACGCGAACGGCATTTCTCGGCCCTCCTGCGGTCAATGTACGCCACGTATCGTTCGGATGTGGCTGGTGGGCGGCGGGGGCGCATCGCGATCGTCGCAGCGATGGCATTCGTGGCTGCCGCGTCCGCCGCCGCCATCACGATGAGCTGGAGCGGCGGACCGACGACTTCGATCGACGCTCGCATGCGGGCGCTGCCCAGCGACGGCATCGCGCTGCGGGCGCCATCCGGATGGGTCGACCGTCAGGGTCGGCCGAGCGGGCCGTCGGTGGTCCTCGAGCTCGAGCACCGGGTTGCGTTGGGTCGCATCGCCACGGAAGGGATGTGGCTGGCGCGCTGGTCGTCCGAGGATCCGGCGAAGGACCTCTCCCGATGGGCGAGGTGGCCCGGCCGTCGCGCCGACGTCGACATCGACGGGCGCCGGGCGCAGGTGCACGTCGAACGGATCGGACCGAGCGTCCTCGCTCGCGTCCCGCTGGCGTGGTCCCTCGTCCGCACCCGTTACCGGTTCGTGGCCAATGACTCGATCTACGAGGTCGGGTTCTGGGACGGCCCCGGTTCCCGGAACGAGGCGATCCGGCGCCGGGTCCTCGACAGCGTGCGCCTCACGCCGCCGACGGACCGCATTGTGCGCGACGCCGGCCTCGAGCTCCGCGTCCCCGGAACGTGGCACCGCGGCACCGACTGCGGGGAGTGCTGGTTCGGGAAGGAGGCCTGGGCCTACGTCATCCGCGCGTCGGCGCGGACGGTCGACGAGGGAGCGCTGCGCATCGTCGCCGCCGCCACCGCCCGCGGCGAGCCGGCGGAGTCGGTGCCGATCGTCGTCGATGGACAGCCGGCCGTCCGCGTGCGGTTCCGGTTCCAGGGCGATACCGACGTCGAGGACCTCGTGATCCAGCGCCGGGACGACCCCCGCAGGGTCGTGATCCTGGCGACGGCGTGGCGCACGCCGGCCGGCCGCGCCGAGCTCGACGCCGTCGTCGCCGGCTTGGTCACCCGCCGGTGACCTCTCGTAACGTCGCAAGCCATGACGACGCATGACCGCCCCTTCGGTCGCTACTTCGAGGACTTCGAGGTCGGCGACGTGTACAAGCACTGGCCGGGCAAGACGATCACCGAGTACGACGACCACCTGTTCTGCATGATCACGATGAACCACCATCCGCTGCACACGAACGAGTGGTTCGCGGCGAACGAGACGCCGCAGGGGAAGAACGTCGTCGTCGGCAACCTGGTCTACAGCCTCGTTCTCGGCATGAGCGTTCCGGACATCAGCGGCTCGTGCATCGCCAACCTCGAGGTCACCGACCTGAAGCACAAGAAGCCGACGTTCCACGGCGACACCATCTACGCCGAGTCCAAGTGCGTGGACAAGGTCGAGTCCTCGTCCAAGAACGATCGGGGCATCGTCACCGTCGAGACCAAGGGCTTCAACCAGCACGGCGACGAGGTGTGCAGCTACGCCCGCAAGCTCATGGTCTGGAAGGCGGCTGCGGGACCCGAACGCCAGCGTCCGTACGGCGACGACGTCTGGTCCTGAGGACGTGGGTCGGCTCCGGCTTCGTCGCCGGCGGTGGCTGGTGGCGGCCGGCGTGCCCGTGCTCGCCGTCGCCGTCCTCGCCGCCGAGGTGCAGGCGGCGCGTGGAGGTACCCGCCTCGACGACGTCGAGCTCACGTACGCCGACGACGGCGACAAGACCGCGGTGTGGCTCGGCGACTCGACGGCGTTCGGCATCGGCGTCACCGACGGTCTCGACGGCGTCGCCTCGCTCGTGGCCGAGGCGCGCCATGAGCGCGTCGTGATGCTCGCCGTCTCCGGCGCGACCCTTCACGACGTCGTCAACGCCCAGATCCACCAGGTGGACGGCCGCCAGGTCGACCGCATCTACATCAGCGTGGGTGCCAACGACGTCACCCACCTCACGAAGACGGGGGACTTCCGGACGGACTACCGCGACCTCTTGGCGCGGCTGCCGGCGGACGTCCCCGTCACGGTCCTCGGCGTGCCGGACATGGGCGCGCCGACCCGTCTGGCGCAACCGCTGCGGGCGATCGCGGGCTACCGCGGCCGTCAGCTCGACGCCGTCGTCCGGTCGGTCGTCCGGGCACAACGGCGGCAGCCGCCCACCACGTACGTCGACATCGAAGGCCGGACGGGCCGGGCCTTCCGCGACGACCCCCACCGGTACTTCGCCGCCGACCAATTCCATCCCAGCCCCGCCGGATACGGGCTCTGGGCCGACGCCGTCCTCGCTACCGTCTGATCGTGACTCCGATCCGTCCGATCCACGAAGCTGCGGCCAAGGGGTTCGAGCGCGGTGCGGCGGACTACGAGAAGGGCCGGCCGGGCTACCCGGCGACGGCGATCGACGTGCTCGTCCGCGAGTGCGGCATCGACGAGCGGACGCGCGTCGTCGACATCGGCGCGGGCACGGGCAAGTTCACGGCCTTCGTGCTCGATCACACCGCCGACATCGTGGCCGTGGAGCCGGTGGCGGCGATGCGCGCCGCCTTCTCCGCCCGCTTCCCCGACATCCCCGTCATCGACGGAACAGCCGAGGACCTCGGGCTGCCCGACCACTCCGCCGACGTCGCCACCGTCGCCCAGGCCTTCCACTGGTTCGACCACGGAGTCGCCCTCGACGAGATCAGCCGCGTCGTCCGCCCGGGCGGCTGGCTGGCGCTGATCTGGAACACGCGAGACCTCGACGTCCCGTGGTTGGCGCAGATCAACGACGTCATGGAGGGGCTCGCCGGCGACGCACCCCGCTTCCGCAGCGACGACGAGACCTGGCACGCGTCCATCGACGACCATCCCGCGTTCGGGCCGCTCGGGTCGGCGGTGTTCGACAACGCCGTCGGCGGCATGGATCTCGAGGCGATGCGGGCGCGCGTGGCCTCGACGAGTTACGTGTCCGCGCTCCCGGATGCCGAGCGCGAGGTCGTGCTGCAGTCGGTCGAACGGATCGTGCGCGCCGGGCCGATGGCCGACGAGGGGCCGGTGTTCACGGAGCGCTACCGCACCGAGCTCTTCTGGTGCCGGCGGACCTGAACCCGTACCAGCGAGCCCTCCTCGAGTGGTCGGACCGGACGCGCCGCGACCTGCCGTGGCGGCGGACGAGGGATCCGTGGGCGGTGCTCGTGAGCGAGCTGATGCTCCAGCAGACGCAAGTCGCGCGCGTCGTCCCGAAGTACCACGCCTTCCTCGACCGCTTCCCCACGCCGGCGTCGTGCGCGGCGGCACCCGCCGGCGACGTCGTGCGGGCGTGGGCCGGCCTCGGCTACAACCGCCGCGCCCTCAACCTCCACGGCGCGGCGAAGGCCTGCGTCGAGCGCCATGACGGCGCCCTGCCGACGACCCTCGCCGAGCTCCTCGCGCTCCCCGGCATCGGGCCGTACACCGCGAGAGCCGTCCTGGCCTTCGCCAGGAACGCCGACGTCGGCGTCCTCGACACGAACGCCGCCCGCGTCACGGCCCGCGTCGCCGGCTCCCGGCTCGACGCCCGCACCGCGCAGGCGACGGCCGACGCGGCCGTGCCGATCGGTCGTGGTTGGGTCTGGAACCAGGCGATCCTCGACCTCGGGGCCACCGTCTGCACGAAGCGGGTGCTCCGCTGTGAAGCGTGCCCCGTCGCACCGCACTGCGCTTGGCACGTTGCGGGGCACCCGGCTCCCGACCCCGCCGATGGCAGCGCGGGCACGAGCGGCCGGCAGTCGACGTATGCGGGATCCGACCGGCAGGGCAGAGGCCGCCTCGTCGATGCGCTGCGCATCGCTCCCGTCCACACCGACGACCTGGCGGCGACGATGGGATGGCCGGACGACCCGAGGCGAGCCCAGCGGGTCGCGGCCACGCTGTTGTCCGACGGGCTCGCCGTCGTCGATGTCGGCGGCTCCCTTGCCCTCCCGGGCTGAGCGCGCAGGCTTCCGCTACGGATGCAACGCCGCCAGGATCGCGTCGAGGGCGGCGTCGGCGAGGGCCCGCACCTCGGCGTCGGTTCGGTCCTGGATCGGATGGGGCACGAACACCCGGGCCACGTCGAGCCCGATCGAGCGCACCTGCGCGTCGGCGGCGTCGACGAACTCCGTCGAGGCGACGAAGACCGAGGGGATGCCGCGGCTCTCGAGATCGGCGATGTCGTGCACACTGCACGACGTGCACGAGCCTCAGTCGGCGAGGGCTTCGATCACGACGTCGCAACGCGTCGCGATCTCGTGGCGCAGGTCGATGGGCGCGTTCTTGGTGAATGTCGGCTTCTTGTAGCGCACCGTCGTGATGCCGCGCTCGACGAGGTGCGACTCGAGTCGGTCGAGGAACACGTCGCCACGCGGCTTGGAGATGTCGAGGAGGCCGACGGTCAGGCCCTCCAGGGACTCGGGACGAGCCGTGAGCGACCGCTCGACCGGCGTCCGTTCGCTCGTGGGGTCGAGCACCTTCATCTCCTGCGCCTCACGTGCCCACCTCCACGGTCACGGGTGTCGAGCCGGTGGACCCGCTGGCCCACCCCGCGATGATGGCCGAGAACAACCCCGCCCCGCCTCCCGCGTGCGCCAGCAACAGCCCGCCGGCGCGGAACTTCGGGAGGGTGGCGTCGGCCAGCGTCTCGGGCACGCCCTCCGAGACGCCACCCGCGCCGCGGACGATCTCCGAGCCCGGGAGCTGCAACCGCTCCGTCAGCTCGGCCAGCACCCGGGCGCGCGGCCATCCGGCCTCGCGGAAGATCCGCATGTGCTCGGGCGAGATCACGACGAGCGCGTCGAAGGCGATCGGCAGCTTCGGGTGGCCCACCGTCCGCAGGCAGGCGGCGAAGGTCGATGCCAACGACTCCGGCGTGCGCGAGAGCTGGTCGACCACGGGCTGCACGCCTGCGCCGGCGAAGAGCGTGACCGCCGACGCTCCGCGGGCGGCACCCCGTGACTCGGACAGCGGCTCCCACGGCGAGCCGTCCTCGTCCTCGGCGAAGCAGAACGTGTACTTGCCTGGGTTGCCGAGCGTCGCGCGGTCGACGCCGCCCGGACGGCCGCCGCCGACGTTGCGGATCACGAGCTGCAGCGCCCGCCCGATGGTGGCGTTGGCACGGTTCCCCTGGCCGAGGGCGTTGAGGCCCCAGTTCATCCCGATGGCCGCTCGCACGGGTCCGTTCACGATGACCACGGGGCTCGAGAAGTACGTCGTCGCCAACAACCCGTGCCCGTTGAACTCGTCGGTGCACGCCGCTTCCACGCACGCCAGCACCACCGGCAGGTACTCCGGCTTGCAGCCCGCGAGGACGGCGTTGACTGCGACCTTCTCGACGGTGCAGTCGACGAGGTCGGGCGGGACGACGGCGACCACGTCGTCGGGGGCCCGCGTCGTCCCCTCGAGCATCCGCAGCACCCGGGCCTCGGTCGGCGCCACGACGGGGAGACCGTCCGTCCAGCCGCGGTCGAACATCGCCTCCACCTCGTCCTCGAGCTGGCCGACCTCGACGCGTCGCGAGCGCATCGACGATCCCAGGAACCGCACCGCCAGCTCGTCGGCAACCCCCGGGTCGAGGGTGCGCGACCCGCACCCCGGGCGGAACCCGGGCAGGTCGTCGCCGAGCGACGGGTCACCGGTGATCCCGCGCCACGCCTCGCGGTCCCAGCCGACGAGGCGCTCGACCTCGGTGCCGCCCTCGATGCGCAGGAGCGTCGGCACGGTCTCGATCCCGAGGGCGTAGCTGGCGTCGAGGCCCTCCTCCTCGTCCTCCGAGATCACCTGCACCGTGACGCCGCCGAGCAACGGTCGGACGAGCGTGCACGTGGCGCAGTCCGTCCTCACGACGGCCACGAGCCCGTCCGGCAACGTGGTCACGGCGCCGTGAGGAACTCGAGGATGCGCCCGTTGACCTCTTCGGGCTTCTCGAGGTGGAGGAAGTGACCGGCGCCGTCCACGATCTCGGCGGCGGATGGTGCCTCCAGCACCGACTTGGCCGCCTCGGCCAGTTCGACGCCGATGCAGCCGTCGTCCGCGCCGTGGAGGTAGAGGAGCGGCTGCGGCGGCGCCCCGCCCGCGGCCTGGATCTGTTCGAGCTCGGCATCGGGAGCGGGCTCGCGGCCGCCGAGGGTCGAGCGGTA
The DNA here is from genome assembly GCA_035525495.1 of Acidimicrobiales bacterium. Lineage (GTDB taxonomy): Bacteria > Actinomycetota > Acidimicrobiia > Acidimicrobiales > CADCTF01 > DATLED01. The sequence continues at coordinate 58,026 of DATLED010000001.1, forward strand.
GTACCCGAGTGCAGCCGCCAGATGCTCCGGCCGGCCCAGCGCCTCGCGGACGTGGGCCACGTCCTCGGCCCCGTCGTAGCCCGGCGACCAGTCGCGCCAGAGCCCCGCGAGGAACGCCATGTCGTCGGCGGGGACGATCATCTCGGCCAGTGGCATCTGGAAGAACCACATGTAGAAGGACCGCTTGATCTGCTCGTAGGCGAGGAACCCGCCCATCGCCGCTCCGGGCGGGACCGCCATGGCGACGACCCGCCTCCACCGGTCGGGGGCGGCGGCCGCTGCGGGATACACCGCCGTGGCGCCCCAGTCGTGGCCGATCAGCACGGCGTCGCCGTTCCCCCCCAGCGCTTCGTGGAGGCGGAGGGCGTCGCGAGCGAGGGCGGCCGCGCCGTAGCGGCCGTCGGAGGGGATGGCGGTGGGTGCGTACCCCCGCATGAACGGCGCGACCGCCCGGTGGCCGGCCTTCGCGAGCTCGGGGAGGAGGTGTCGGTAGGTCCACGCGGTGTCCGGGAACCCATGGAGGCACAGGGCCAACGGACCGTCCTCGGGCCCGGCCGCCAGGTAGGAGAACTCCAGGGCACCGGCGGTGATCGTCCCGGTCTCGAGCGTCATGCGCCGGACTTTAGGACCGCCGCGAGCGACCGGACTCTTCAGGGCCGGCCCGTTGGTGCCGATCTGGACGTGTGGCTCATCCCATGCTCGACGACCTGCTGCGCACCCTCGACGAGGCCGACGGCTCCGACCTCCACGTGAAGGTGGGGTCGCCGCCCCGAATGCGCGTCAACGGGGCCCTGCGCCGGATCGAGGGGGCTCCGCAGGTCACCCCCGACCTCACGGCCGAGATGGCGGGCGCCATCATGCGGGCGGACGTCGCCGAGATCTTCGAGCAGCGCAACGACATGGACTTCGCCTACGCGGTGCCCCACGTCGGCCGGTTCCGCGTGAACGCCTTCCGCCAGCGGGGGACCGTCGGGATGATCTTCCGGCGGGTCCGCACCGACCCGGCGAAGTTCGAGCAGCTCGGCCTTCCCGAGGTCGTCGCCAGGTTGTCGCAGGAGCACCGCGGCCTGGTCCTCGTCACCGGCCCGACGGGCTCGGGCAAGACGACGACCCTCGCCGCCATGATCGACTTCATCAACGACACCCGTGAGTGCCACATCGTCACGATCGAGGACCCGATCGAGGTGCTGCACCGGGACAAGAACGCCTCGATCAACCAGCGCGAGATCGGGTTCGACACCGACAACTTCGCCAACGCCATGCGGGCAGCCATGCGGCAGGACCCTGACGTCATCCTCGTCGGCGAGATGCGCGACCAGGAGACCGTGGCCGCAGCGCTGTCGGCCGCCGAGACGGGGCACCTCGTGTTCTCGACGCTCCACACGATCGACGCCACCGAGACCGTGAACCGCATCGTCGACTTCTTCCCGCCGCACCAGCAGCACCAGATCCGGGTCGCGCTCGCCGGATCGCTCCGCGGAACGATCTGCCAGCGGCTCGTGGCGACGGCCGACGGGAAGGGTCGGGTGGCGGCGTTGGAGGTCATGGTCGTGAACGGCCGCATCCAGAACTGCATCATCGACCCCGCCCGCGGGGGCGACATGCACGAGATCATCGCCGACGGCGAGTACTACGGCATGCAGACCTTCGACCAGTCCCTGGCCAAGCTCTACGAGCGCGGCCAGGTGGACATGCGGGGCGCGATGTCCGCCGCCTCCAACCCCCATGACCTGAAGGTCATGCTCCAGCAGCGCGGTCTCGTGGCCTCCACGTCGGCCCGCTTCGCCGACACCAGCGCCGACACCGCCACGTCGTAACACGGCTCGCTGCTCGGCGGCGGCTGCTCGCGACTGTTGCTGTGTCGTCGGTCACACGAGCAGGAATATTGATCCCCCATGGGTAACCTCGCTCCCACGAGGGGGGAGCCCGGTGAAGGTCACGTTCTGGGGGGTCAGAGGCTCGACCCCCTGCCCAAGCGAGAGCAATCGCCGCTACGGCGGGAACACCGCGTGCGTGACCCTCGAGGTCGATGGCGAGCCGCCGATCATCCTCGATCTCGGGACCGGTCTGCGCTTCTTCGGCGAGACCCAGCCGCTCGATGGAAGCTTCCGTGGGACGGCCCTGATCACTCACATCCACTGGGACCACGTGCAGGGTCTGCCGTTCTTCCCGCCGGCCGACCGCGTCGGGGCGACGCTCGACATCTATGGCCCGACCCAGGACGAGGGCCAGTTGGGCGAGGTCTTCGGCGACTTCATGCGTCCCCCGTACTTCCCCGTGCACTTCAGTGAGCTCCGGGGCGACATCCGCTTCCACGACGTGCAGGAGGACGACGTCGCCATCGGCAACGCCAAGGTGCGGGTGCGGTCCGTGCCCCACTGCGGGCCCACGGTGGGCTACCGCATCGACTGGGACGGCGCGTCGGTGGCCTACCTCTCGGATCACCAGGCGCCGCTGTCGCTCGACCGGGTCGCCGATTCCGTCCTCGAGCTCTGCGACGGCGTCGACCTCCTGATCCACGACGCGCAGTACACCCGCGAGGAGTTCGCCGAGAAGTCGCATTGGGGTCACTGCACGGTCGACTACGCCGTGCTCGTGGCCAAGGAGGCGCGGGCCAAGCGCCTCGCCATGTTCCATCACGATCCGTCCCACGACGACGACTTCATCGACCGGCTCCTCGAGCAGGCGACGTGCCTCGGGGCGATGGCGGGGATCGGCGTCATCGCCGCAAGCGAGGGTTTGCGCATCGAGTTGTAGTCGGTAACTTCGGTCCGCTGCGCCGATGAGGCTGGCTCCACTCGCACGCCGGCTGTCCTCCACCGAATTTCCACGGCGGACTGGCGCTCCCGACGCCGGCCCCAAACAGGCATCGCTGTAGGTTTCACCGTGTGACCGACGAAGACCTCGAGCGACGCGGCGCGCCGACGTTCGACAGCGCCCGGCTCAAGCAGGTGATGGGCCACTTCTGCACGGGCGTCACGATCATCACGGCCATCGACGACGGTGAGCCGGTCGGATTCACGGCCCAGTCGTTCCAGTCGTTGTCGCTCGACCCCCCGCTGGTGCTGTTCGCCCCGCAGAAGTCGTCGTCGACGTGGCCTCGTCTCCAGTCGGCAGGGAGGTTCTGCGTGAACATCCTGGCCGAGGACCAGGAGGCGCTGTGCCGATCCTTCGCGGCGAGCGGTTCCGAGAAGTACCGCGGTGTCGGGTGGCGGCCGGGTCCGGCCACGGGTGCTCCGGTCCTGACCGGGGTGCTCGGTTGGGTCGAGGCCGAGATCACCGAGGAGGTCGACGGCGGCGATCACCTCATCGTCGTCGGCCGCATCCTCGACCTCGACCTCGAGCACGAGGGGCGGCCGCTGCTGTTCTACCGGGGCGGCTTCGGCCGCTTCGAGCACTGAGATGATGGCTCGCTCCGGCGGTGACCCCACGGGCATGGCCGTCGAGGCGACGGCCATCGACGGATTGTTCCTCATCACGATGAAGCAGGTGGGCGACGAGCGCGGCGTCGTCCGCGAGTTCTACCGGGCGTCATCGTGGGCCGAGCACGGCCTGCCGTCGCTCGGGCCCTGGCAGCAGATGAACGTCACCGAGTCCCGCGCCGGCGCGCTGCGGGGGCTCCATGGCGAGGACATGTTCAAGCTCGTCGCCGTGGTCGCGGGCGAGGCGTTCGGCGCCTACGTCGACACCCGGCCGGACTCGCCGTCAATCGGGAAGGTCGTCACCGCGCGCCTCGTGACCGGAACGCAGGTGCTCGTACCCCGCGGCGTGTGCAACGGGTTCCAGTCCGTGACCGACACGCAGTACCTCTACACGTTCGATTCCGAGTGGAAGCCGGGGATGGCGGGCACCGCCGTCCATCCGCTCGACCCCGAGCTCGGCATCGACTGGCCGTTGGAGCCGGTCCTGTCCGAGAAGGACGCGGCCCAGCCGACCTTCGATCAGGCGGTCCGGGCCGAGAGGTAGTCGCGGACGGCGGGCGCGCCGACGAGTCGCGCCTGCACGGCGCCGTCGGAGTCGGCCAGCAGGACCGTCGGCGCGCTACGGACGGAGAAGGCGTCGGCGAGGTGCGGCTCCCTGGTCGCGTCCACGGTGACGATGCCGGCGGAGGGGTCGTCGAGGGCGAGTTGCTCCTTCACCGGCCCGCAGCTGGCGCAGTACGGCGTCGTGAAGACGACCCACGTCCGGGCGGCGCCGTCCGTCAACAGCTCGGTCGGGACCCGCGGGATGGTCGGCACCGGACCCTGTAGACGCTGCCTGGACGCGGCGTACATGCGCCGGCCGATGATCAGGCCGACGACGATGACGGCGACGATGACGAACTTCACGCCACCAGGCGCACGCCACGCCAGCGAGCCAGGAGGAGATAGACCTCGCAGCCGATGCAGATCCCGGTGAGCGCCGCCAGGCCGGCGAGGGAGGCGACGATCAGCGCCAGGATCCAACCGAGCCCGCCGGCGCCGGCGGCGAAGGCAAGGGTGGCGGCGGTGAGGAACCCGACGCCGACTGCGGCGGCGAAGCGCGGCGGGCGCGGGTCCTCGAGGTCGGCGGGCGGCGCCAGCCGGGGCTTGATCACCTCGGCGTAGAGTCGGAGGAAGGGTCCGTACTTCGACCCGAACGCCGCGCCGAGCAGCAACACCACGGCGAACACGGGCACCACGACCTTGGCGTCGAGGACGAAGGCGACCAGCAGCGCGACCGTCAGCACCGCCTGGTTGAAACGCGGCCCTCGGGGATCGATCGGCGTCGGAGCAGGGGAGTCGGCCATGCCGGTGGAAACCCTACCGAGCCGGTCGACATTCCGTCCCGGTGACTCGCTTTCGAGCGCGGGCGCGCCGCCTGGCGACCGTTCGCGCTCGAAAGGGGGTTCAGCGGCGCTTCTTCAGCAGCGAGAAGACGCCGCGGACGACCTGGTTGGCCATCTGCCGGCCCTCCCGCGACTTCAGGAAGCCGGTCACGGCGCTCTCCTCCTTCTTGCGCGACCTGGGCTGCTTCGGGGGAGCCTGGCGCCGGACCTCGGCCTCCTGCTCGTCGGCGGCGTCCGCAGCGGCGGACTCGGCAAGGCGGCCGGCGAGCTTCTCACGCGCCGACTCCCGGTCGACCTCCTCGGCGTACTTCGCCCACAGGTCCGAGGCCTTGGCGGCGGCGTCCACGGCCGGCTCACCGATCGCGGCCATCAACGACTGCGGCGCCAGCAGCTTCGTCCACACCACCGGTGTCGGCGCGCCCCGCTCGGACAGGATCGTGACCATCGCCTCGCCCGTGCCGAGCTGGGTGAGGTCCTCCTCGAGGTCGTAGTCGCCGGTCTTCGGATAGGTCGTCACGGCCGCCTTCAACGCCTTGGCGTCGCGAGGAGTGAAGGCCCGCAGCGCGTGCTGCACGCGGTTCCCGAGCTGGGCGAGCACGTTGTCCGGAACGTCGTCGGGGAGCTGCGTGACGAAGAACACGCCGACGCCCTTGGACCGGATGAGCCGCACCGTCTGCGCCACCGTGTCGAGGAACTCCTTCGACGCGTCGGCGAACAGCAGGTGGGCCTCGTCGAAGAAGAACACGAGCTTCGGCTGGTCGAGGTCACCGACCTCCGGAAGCTCGTGGAACAGCTCGGCCAGCAGCCACATGAGGAACGTCGAGAACAGCCTCGGCTTGTCCTGCACCGCCGACAGCTCGAGGCAGTTCACGATCCCGCGGCCCTGCGCGTCGACCCGCATGAGGTCGGCGACATCGAGCTCGGGCTCGCCGAAGAATTGCGCGCCGCCCTGGTCCTCGAGCTCGAGGATCGACCGCAGCAGCACTCCGACCGTCGCCGGTGCCAGCCCACCGATCGCCTTGAGCTCGTCCTTGCCGTCGTCGGAGTCGAGGAACTTCAGCACCTCGCGGAGGTCGTCGAGGTCGAGGAGCGCCAGCCCGCTGTCGTCGGCGTAGCGGAACACGAGCGAGAGCGACGACGTCTGGGTCTCGTTGGCGCCGAGGACCTTGGCCATCAGCTGGGGGCCGAAGGCGGACACCGTCGCCCGCACCGGCACGCCCGCGCCGATGCCGCCGAGGGCGAGGAAGTTCGTGGGGAAGGCGGCGCCCATCCACGAGACGCCAAGCTCGGAGGACCGCGACCTCACTCGGTCGCTCGCCTCGCCCGGCTTCGACAACCCCGACAGGTCGCCCTTGATGTCGGCGGCGAAGACCGGCACGCCCATGGCCGAGAGCTGCTCGGCCATGAGCTGGAGCGTCTTGGTCTTGCCGGTCCCGGTGGCGCCGGCGATCAGGCCGTGACGGTTCACCATCGCCGCCGGGATCTGGACCACGCCGTCGGTGTGGGTCTCGCCGGCAAGCATCGCCCGTCCGAGCTGGAGGGCCTTGCCCTCGGCGGCATAGGCGGCGGCGATGCGGGCGCCGAAGGGTGCGGTGGCGTCCTGCTTCTTTTTCGGGCTCATGTCTCGTCGACGGTCGCGACGCAGTCGAGGGCGAAGGCCCACCACATCGCCCGTTCCCGCCAGGCGTTGTAGCGACCGGACGGGCCGCCGTGGCCGGCGCCGAGCTCGGTCTTGAGCACGAGTGGCGCGTCGGGGTTGGTCGTCATCGTCCGCAGCTTGGCCACCCACTTGGCCGGCTCCCAGAAGGCGACGCGGGTGTCGTTGAGCCCGGTCGTCACCAGCATCGGCGGATAGGCCTGCGGCGTGACGTTGTCGTAGGGCGAGTAGGACTTCATGTAGGCGTAGTAGTCGGCGTCCTTGGGGTTGCCCCACTCCTCGAACTCGCCGACCGTCAGCGGGATCGACTCGTCGAGCATCGTCGTGACCACGTCGACGAACGGGACGAGCGCGAGCACGCCGTCGAAGAGGTCGGGCCGCTCGTTGACGACCGCGCCCATGAGCAACCCACCCGCGCTGCCGCCCATGGCGACGAGTCGGCCTACGCCGCCGGCCCCGCGGAAGTGCTCGGCGCAGGCGATGAAGTCACCGAACGTGTTGCGCTTCTGCAGGAACTTGCCGTCGTCGTACCAGCGCCGTCCCAGCTCACCCCCGCCGCGGATGTGGGCGATGGCGTAGACGAACCCGCGGTCGAGGAGCGACAGCAGCAGGTGGCTGAAGCCGGGGTCGATGGTGACCTCGTACGAGCCGTACCCGTACAGCATCCCCGGTGCAGTGCCGTCGACCGGCGTGTCGGCGCGGCGCACCACCGACAGCGGGACTGCCGTCCCGTCGGCCGCCGTCGCCCACTCCCGGTACGTGACGTAGTCGGCGGGGTCGTAGCCACCGAGGACCGGCACCTGCTTGACCAGGGAGCGTTCGCCGGTCTCGAGGTCCTCGTCATAGGTCGTGCGCGGTGTGACCATCGACTCGTACTCGAAGCGAAGGACGGACCGGTCGAATTCGGGGTTGGCTCCGAGCTCCGTCGACGAGACCTCTTCGGGCACCTCGAGCTCTCTGATCTCGCCGGTGGCGGCGTGCATCACCCGCAGGCGCGGCACGGCGTTGGCGTGTTCGATGAGGACGATCCAATCGCGGAGGACGTCGACACCGTGCAGACGCGCGTCGTCGCGGTGGCCGAGGACCTCGACCCAGTTGGCCCGTCCGGGCGCGGACGTCGGCGCCTCCATCAACTTGAAGTTCACCGCCCCGTCCGCGTTGGTCGTGATGAGGAACCGGTCGCCGTGGGGCTGGGCCGAGTACTCGAGACCGGTCGTGCGCGGCTCGATGACCCGGAGCTCGCTCTCGGGCTTGCCCGCCGGCACGAAGTGGATCTCGGTCGTGAGCGAGCTGGCGGAGTGCACGAGCACGAAGTCGCCGTTCTTCGAGCGCTCGCACCCGACCCGGAACCGCTCGTCGTCCTCCTCGAACACCAGCGTCGCCTGCTCGAGCGGGTCGCCGAGGCGGTGCCGCCAGACCTGATGCGGTCGTAGTGCCGCATCGCGCGCCGTGTAGAAGAAGGTGCGGTTGTCGCTCGCCCAGCACACGTTCCAGGTCACGTCGGGGATGACGTCGTCGAGGTCGCGCTTGCGGTCGAGGTCGCGGAAGCGCAGCTCGGTGTTGTCGCTGCCGTCGAAGTTCACGCCGTAGGCGGCGAGGGTGTGGTCCGGGCTCGTTTCGAAGGCGCGGAGCTGGAAGTAGTCCCTGCCGGCGGCGAGCTCGTTCTCGTCGAGCAGCACGTCCTCGTCAGCCGTGACGGAACCCGTGCGGCGGGCATGGATGGCGTACTCGAGGCCCTCGACCATGCGGGTGGAGTACCAGTGGCCGCCGTGGAACACGGGCGGCGACTCGTCCGTCTCCTGGATGCGGGCCTTGAACTCCTCGAACAGCCGCTCCTGCAGCGGCTTCGTCCGCGCGGTCATCGCCTCGTGGTAGGCGTTCTCCGCCTCGAGGTATTCGATGACGGCGGGGTCGTCGCGGTCGCGCAGCCAGTACCAATCGTCGACGCGCTCGTCGCCATGGGTCGTGAGGAGGTGGGGCTTCCGCGGTGCGGACGGGGGGGTCGGGCTCACCACCGCACGGTAGTTTCCGCTCCTTATGGCGATCTACGCATTGGGCGACCGCGTCCCGACCATCGACCCCGAGGCCTATGTCCATCCTGACGCCAGCGTCATCGGCGCCGTCGAGATCGGGCCCGAGGCGACCGTGTGGGCCAACGCCGTCCTCCGCGGCGACTACGGACGCATCGTCGTCGGCGCCCGGACGTCGGTGCAGGATGGCACCGTCGTGCACGCGACCCACGAGCTCGACACGGTCATCGGCAGCGACTGCGTCGTGGGCCACAACGCCCACCTCGAGGGCTGCAGGATCGAGCCGCACTCGCTCGTGGGGTCGGGCTCGATCGTCCTGCACCGCTGTGTCGTCGGCCCCCACTCCCTCGTCGGGGCCAACGCCGTGGTCACCAACGGGACGATCGTCCCGCCCCACGCCATGGCCCTCGGCATCCCCGCCGCGATCAGGGCGGACTCGGTGCAGGAGGGTCAGTTCGCCCCGGCCGTCGCCCTCTACGTCGCCAACGGCAAGCGCTACAAGAACGAGTTGCGAAGACTCGACTGATCGCAGGCCGGCGTCGGAGCGCCAGCGAGCAGTCGCCGTGAGCGGAGCCAGCGTCATCGGCGCAGCGAACCATCAGCGCGGCGTCGGGAGCGCCAGCGAGCAGCCGCCGTGAGCGGAGCCAGCGTCATCGGCGCAGCGAACCATCAGCTCAGCGAACCACCAGCGCGGCGTCGGGAGCGCCAGCGAGCAGCCGCCGTGAGCGGAGCCAGCGTCACCGGCGCAGCGATCCATCAGCCCAGCGAACCATCAGCTCAGCGACCGTAGGAGGCCGGCTCTCGAAGCGGGTCGAGGAAGGCGATGGCCCCGGTGGCCGACCGGCGGCGGGCCCAAGTGGACACGTCGGGGTCGTCGGTGAGATAGATCACCTGGGCGCCGCCGGACAGGCGGTCGACGAGGTCGAGCATCGTCCACTTCGCGTCCGCCGGGAGGTGCAGGAAGCACTCGTCGAGGATCAGCGGGAGCGCCTCCCCCTCGGCGCCGCACGAACGCAGCGAGTCGAGCCGCTGGTGGAGGAACTGCTCGAGCGCCTCCACCTTCGACGTCGACGGCACACCGACGCCGCCGTGCCGCTCCTCGAGGACCGCCACCCGTCGCTCGAGCGCCGAGCGCCGGTCGGCGATGTGACGCACATCGGGCACGAGCCGGTTGGCCATGTGATACGCCGTCGCCGTCAGCTCCCTGCGGGCCTGCAGCGCCTCGGGATCGGGCTCGTTGGCGTCGGCGGTCGTGAACGTCATGCCGAACTCCGGTCGGTGCTCGGTCCTCGCCAACGCCTCGAGCCGCTCGATCTCGCGGTTCACGTCGCCGATGGAGCGAGCCATCGTTCGGTCCCGGACGCGCTGGTCGGCGAGCATCGCCCGCTCCTCGAAGGCCGTCACCCGCGCCGAGAGCTCGCCCTCGCCGTAGCCGAGGCGGCCGAGCATGTCCTCGAGGAGGGCGCGGGATTCGGCGTCCTCGCTCTCGGCCGATTCGAGCGCCGCCTGCAGCCTCGCCACCCGCGCCACCTCGGCGAGCTGGCGCACCAGGTCGGCGGCCAGCGTCGGGTGCTCGATGCCGAACGGGCGGCAGACGTCCATCAGCGCCTCGCGCGCGGCCTCCACGAGCGGCTCGACCTCGTCGGTCAATCGCAGGCGGGTCTCGGTGATCTCGTCGCCGAGACCGTCCAAGGCCTCGACCGATGCTGCGTACCGGCGCACTTCGTCCTCGAGGGCGACCGCCTCGACGGGGGACATGTCGCCGGCGAGCAGCCGCCACTCCGCCATCGCCTCGCGATGGAGCTGCGCGGCGCGCTCCAACGGCAGCCGCAACGTCGGGTCCTTCAGCGCCTCCATCCGACGGAGGTGGAACGAGAGGTACGAAGGGACGCCCGCGCGGATCAGCGCATCCGTCTCCCAGCCCTGCGCCTCTGCGAGCTGCTGGCGCGGTGCGAACAGCGACCAGTAGGCGGCGGCGGCGCTGCCGGCCAGGGCGAGCGGCGCCATGAACGGGGCGAGCGGCAACGCCATCGCCCCGAGCGCCGCTGCGCCACCCGCGGCGACGACTCCCATGCGGCGCTTCTCGATGACCTCCTCGGCCTGCTCGACGGCGGCGTGGGCGGACTCGACCTCCTGGACGATCGCGGGCTTCTCGGTCTCGTGCTCGATGACGAGACCGCCGAGCGCGATGGACTCGGCCTCGAGCTTCGCCCCGGTCTCGATGGCCCGCTGCGCGACCTGCCACAGCCGGTGCTGTTCGGCGCGCGCCAGGCGAGCGACGTCGGGTTGCGACGGGCTCTCGAGGTGCGAGGCCATCAGGCCGGCGAGCCTGGCCGAGATCGTCGCCCGCTGTGCCTCCGCCGCGGCGAGCTCGTCGACGAGCGAATCGAGGTGCAGCGGCACCTGTTCGGGCAGCGTCAACGCGCCCGCCAACGAGTGGGGGTCCAAGCGGACCCGGCCCTCGCCGAACGCCTGCGAGGCGTCGGACAGCCGTCGGGCCGCGGCGCGCCACCGCGCCGCGATCGGGCGCAGCAGCGCCAAGTGCGACGCCATCGTCCGATCGGCCTCGGCCTCGGCGGGCGAGCTCGAGAGCGCGTCCCGCTCGAGCTTCAACCGGTCGAGCTCGAGCAGCAGGCGGGCGTAGCGCCGACGCGGCCGTCCGAGGTCGATCTGGCGGATCTCCTCGTCGATGGCCAGCAGCTCGAGCCGGAAGCTCTCGGTCGCATCCCGCGCCACCTGTGCCGCCTCGAGCTGGTCGGTCAGCGCCGCCAGGGCCGCCCTCGCGTCGAGCAGCTCCTTGGGTTCCGGCGGTCCCTCCTTGAGGATCCCGAGCTGTCGGGCGTCGACGTACATGAGGCCGAACAGCTCTTGGACGCTCAGACCGAGCTGCACGCTCGGGGGAGTTGTCGGCGTGCCGTCGTCGTGGAACGTGTGGAAGGTGCCCTCCGCCGTCTGGTCGACGGTGACCCGCTGGCCGGTGCGGCCGACGTAGGCGAGCTCGCTGGAAACGGTGGCCTCGCCGGCGAGGGTGCCGAGGATGACCTCGACCACGCCTTGGCGGTCCTCGACCCGGATCCCGCTGATGACGGTCAGACGCTCATGAAATCGCAGCCACTGTCCGTCGCCCGAGACGCGCAGCGCCAGTTGTTGCAACCGCATGGCCGAGTTTCCCTCCTGGCTGTGTGGATCGGCAGCGCCGATGGTCCGCTGAAGGGAATGGGGCGGGAGGGCACGGGGCGGGACGCGCCATTACTTCGGGACTCGAACATTGACCGACGGGTCAAGTATCATGGCGACGTGCCACCCGCCCCCCAGACCGATGGCCTCGCCGCGCCCCTCGTCCCGGCCGTGACCGCTCCGGCGGACCGGCGACCGGGTTGGAAGCTGCTGCTCCACTCGATCAAGCCGCACCGGAACTCGATCCTCCTCGGGGTCCTCGCCGGCTTCATCTGGACCGCAGCGAAGATCTCCGTCCCGAAGCTCACCCAACAAGGGATCGACCACGGCGTCATCGGCAAGGAGGACGGCGCCCTCCTCAAGTGGGCCGTCGCCATCCTCATCGCCGGTGCCATCTCGGCCACCTCGATGGGCTTCCGCCGCTACCAGGCCTTCGGCACGGCGTGGAAGGCCGAGACCGAGCTCCGCCAGCGCCTCTTCGCCCACCTCCAGCGGCTCCACTTCGCCTTCCACGATCACGCCCAGACCGGCCAGCTGATGGCCCGTTCGGCGACCGACATCCAGGCCGTCAACCAGTTCCTCGTGATGATCCCGATCACGATCTCGAACATCATCACGATGTTCGCGGTGACGACCATCCTCGTCCTGACGAACTGGAAGCTGGCGATCGCGGCATTGGTCTGCCTCCCGCTGATCAACATCCTGGCCAAGCGGTTCTCCAGCAAGGTGCACCCTGCGTCGATGGCGCTCCAGGCCGAGCTGGCGAGCCTGGCGACGGTCGTCGAGGAGACGATCACCGGCATCCGGGTCGTCAAGGGCTTCGGCGCCGAGTCCATCCAATACGAGCGCCTCGTCGATCAGAGCAGCCGCGTCTACGACCGGTCGATCAACCTGGCCCGCATCCGGGCGGTGTTCAACCCGTTCCTCGACTTCCTCCCGGCGGTCGGCCTCGTCGCCGTCCTCTGGTACGGCGGCCGGCAGGTCCTCTCCGGCGAGCTGACCCTCGGCGAACTGGTCGCCTTCAACGTCTACGTGTTCATGCTGATCCCGCCGCTGCGCATGACCGGCATGCTGATCGCCCAGGCGCAGCGGGCCGTCGCTGCGGCCGAGCGCATCGACGAGATCCTGCGTACGGCGCCCGAGATCGTCGACCGCCCGCACGCCGTCGAGCTCCCGCCGGGTGGGGGCGACCTCCTCTTCATGGACGTCGACTTCGCCTACATCTCCGGCACGACGCCCGTGCTGCGGAAGTTCAACCTGCACGTCCGGCCGGGCGAGTCGGTGGCCATCGTCGGTGCCACCGGTTCGGGCAAGACGACGGTTGCCCGCCTGATCCCCCGGTTCTACGAGGTCGACAAGGGGCGCGTGCTGATCGATGGCGTCGACGTGCGCGACGTCAAGGTGCGCAACCTGCGCCAGAGCGTGGGCATCGTCTTCGAGGACACCTTCCTCTTCAGCGACTCCATCCGCAACAACATCGCCTTCGCCCATCCCGCGGCGCCGCAGGAACAGGTCGAGCGGGCGGCGTTCCTGTCCGGAGCCCACGAGTTCATCTCGGCGCTGCCCGAGGGCTACGACACCCTCATCGGCGAACGGGGCTTCTCGCTCTCTGGCGGGCAGCGTCAGCGCATCGCGTTGGCCCGAGCCATCCTCGCCGACCCCCGGGTGCTGATCCTGGACGATGCCACGTCGTCGGTCGACCCGACCAAGGAGCACGAGATCCGCGAGGCGCTCGCCGAGGTGATGAAGAACCGCACGACGATCGTCATCGCCCACCGGCCGGCGACGATCGCGCTCGCCGACCGCGTCGTGTTGCTCGACGACGGCCACATCATCGTGGAGGGCACCCACGACCAGCTGCTCGAGACCAGCGAGGAGTACCGCCAGGTGCTCGCCCGCCAGCTCGCGGGCGACGGGCTCGAGGGCCTCGCCGACAAGACCGTCTCGGCCGACGAAGAGGTGAACGTCTGATGCGCGGCGGTGGAGGCGGCGGCGGCTGGGGCGCGGCCATGGCCATGGAGGAGGACGAGAAGCTCGACGCCAAGCAGGCGCGGCAGGTCGTCCGCCGGGCGTTCAGGATGCTCCGGCCGTACCGCAGACAGGTGGCCCTGTCGGCGGTCGTCATGATCCTGTTCACCGTGGCCGCGCTGTCGGGCCCGCTGCTCGTCCGCTACGGCATCGACAAAGGACTCCGGGGCCGGAACAAGCACGCCCTCGACATGGCGGTCATCGGGTACGGCGTCGTCGCACTGGGGTCGCTCGTCCTGTCGCGTTCGCAGATCCTGTTGGTGACGCGGGTGGGCGAGCAGTTCCTGCGCGACATGCGCCGTCGCGTCTTCCGCCACCTGCTCGGCCAGTCGATGTCGTTCTACGACGCCGAGCAGACCGGGAAGCTCGTCGCCCGCATGACGTCGGACATCGACTCGCTCACCGAGCTCGTGCAGCAGGGCCTCGTCATGTTCGTGACGAACGCGCTGCTGCTGGTCGGCACGATCGGGATCCTCGTTTACCTGTCGCCGACCCTGGCCGGGATCTGCCTGATCGCGCTCCCGATCGTGATCCTCGCCTCGATCCGGTTCCGCAGGGACTCGAACAAGGCGTACCTCGACGTCCGTGACCGCATCGGCCAGACGCTCTCGACGCTGCAGGAGTCGATCGCCGGCGTGCGGGTCATCCAGGCCTTCGGCCAGGAGAAGAACACGATCGGCCGCTTCGGCGAGCACAACAACGCGCAGCTCGACGCCAACATGCACGCCACCCGCATCTCGGCGCGGTACTTCCCGGTCATCGAGATGGCCGGCATCGGTACGACGGCCGCCGTCGTCGGCATCGGCGGCGTGTTCGCCCACCGCGGCGTCGTGACGATCGGGACCATCGGCGCCTTCGTGCTGCTGATGACGAACCTGTTCGAGCCCGTCCAGCAGCTCTCGCAGCTGTTCAACGTGTTGCAGTCGGCGGCCGCCGCGCTGTCGAAGCTGTTCGGCGTGCTCGACACCAAAGCCGAGCTGTTCGAACGGCCGGGTGCGGTCGACCTGCCGATGACCGGCGATTTCGTGGTGGAGGGCCTCGGCTTCTCGTACACGACGGCCAGGGCCAAGGTGCTGGACGACGTATCGCTGACGATCGCCCACGGCGAGCGGGTGGCGCTGGTCGGACCGACGGGTGCCGGCAAGTCGACGCTGGCCAAGCTGATGGCCCGCCTCTACGACCCGACCGAAGGGTCGGTGTCCTATGGCGGCGTCGACCTGCGGGACGCGACCTTCGGGTCGCTCCGGGAGCGGATCTGCGTCGTGCCCCAGGAGGGCTTCCTCTTCTACGGGACGATCATGGACAACGTCCGCATCGGTCGCGAGCACACCTCCGACGACGACGTGGTCGCGGCGCTCAAGCGGATCGGGATCTACGAGCACTTCGCCAACCTCCCCGACGGGCTGCAGACCGAGGTGCAGGAGCGGGGATCGCGGCTCTCGGCGGGAGAGCGTCAGCTCGTGTCACTGGCCCGGGCGGCGCTGGCCAACCCTGCGGTCCTCGTGCTCGACGAGGCGACGTCCAACTTGGATCCGGGCACGGAGTCAACGGTCGAGCACGCGCTGAACGCCCTGATGGAGGGTCGCACCGTCATCGTCATCGCCCACCGCCTCTCGACGGCCGAGCGGGCCGACCGCGTGGCCGTCGTCGATGCCGGCGGCATCCTGGAGCTCGGTCGCCACGAGGAGCTCGTTGCCAAGGGCGGCCGCTACGCCGCCCTCTTCGCCAGCTGGTCCGGCTCGGTGGCAGCCGCGGGTTGAAGCGACCCAGTCGTTCTGTCACCTAGATCCCGCCGAGAACGGCGGGATCTGGGTGACAAAACGGGGTCGGGGGGTCAGGAGCCGGTGGTCTCGGACTCGGGCTCTTCGATGCCGAGGGCCTCGACGGCCAGCTCGGTCTCGATCTCGTCGAGCAGCTCGACGATCTCCTTGCCGTCGAACAGCGACCGCTCGCGGGTCAATCCGAGCCACTTCTCGACCTCGCCGATGACGGGGTAGGCCCGCAGCGCCGCATAGAGATCCAGCAGACGGTCCTGCACCTGCTGTGCGGACTGCAGCGGCTTGTCGGCGGTCTCCGCCCTCCACTGCTCGATCTGGTCTCTGGCTTCGACGCCCATGGTCTCCATCCTGCTCTTTTGATGCCCGCCGGGTTCGTATCTGCAAACAAACGTCGGCTGATTCCTCCATCATCCCAAGGACCATGGGACAAATGGCACCAGGGGGCTACCGGGGAGGGGTCCCGTCGTCCGGAAGGAAGAGTACGCCGCCCGGGATTGTTACTATCGGCGTAGGAGAAATCCCCCCACGTCTCCCAGGAGTGACCCCACTGTGACGACCCTCGAAGGCGGCCTCGACCTCGGCCGGTACAAGCTCGGCTGGTCCGACACCGTCGACTACGTCATCACGCCCAAGAAGGGGCTCTCCGAAGAGGTCGTCAAGGAGATCAGCTGGGTCAAGGGCGAGCCGCAGTGGATGACCGACTACCGGCTCCGGGCGTTCCGTCACTTCGAGCGCAAGACCAGGCCGCTGCCGCTGTGGCTCCGCAAGCCCCTCGGCGAGCTCGACTTCCAGGACATCTACTACTACCTGAAGCCGACCGACCACCAGGTGAGCGAGTGGGACGAGCTCCCCGAGCAGATGCGCCGCACCTACGAGAAGCTCGGCATCCCCGAGGCCGAGCAGCGCTACTTCGCCGGCGTCACCGCGCAGTACGAGTCCGAGGTCGTCTTCCACCGCAACCGCGAGGACCTCGAGGCCCAGGGGATCCTCTTCACGGACATGGACACGGCCGTCCGTGAGTACCCCGACATCGTCAAGCAGTACTTCGGGCGCGTCATCCCGGCCGCCGACAACGCCCTCGCCGCCCTGAACTCCAGCGTGTGGTCGGGTGGCTCGTTCATCTACGTCCCGCCGGGCGTGGAGGTCGACATGCCGCTGCAGGCGTACTTCCGGATCAACTCCGAGAACGCCGGCCAGTTCGAACGGACGCTGATCATCGCCGACGAGGGCGCCAAGGTGCACTACGTCGAGGGCTGCAGCGCCCCCGTCTACAGCAGCGACAGCCTCCACAGCGCCGTCGTCGAGCTGGTGGCCAAGCCGTCCGCCCGCATCACCTACACGACGATCCAGAACTGGTCGCCGAACGTCTACAACCTCGTCACCAAGCGGGCCCGCGCCGAGGAAGAGGCCCACGTCGAGTGGATCGACGGGAACATCGGCAGCCGTCTGACGATGAAGTACCCCTCCGTCGTGCTCGCCGGGCGCAAGGCCAGTGGCGAGGTTCTCAGCGTCGCCTACGCCGGTCCCGGCCAACACCAGGATGCGGGCGCCAAGATGATCCACGCCGCCCCCGAGACGACCTCCACCATCGTCTCCAAGTCGATCTCGAAGGACGGGGGCCGCACGTCGTACCGCGGTCTCGTGAAGATCGAGGAGGGCGCGTACGGCTCGAAGGCGTTCGTGCGTTGCGACGCCCTCCTGCTCGACGACGTCAGCCGCAGCGACACCTATCCGCGGCAGGAGATCCACGAGAAGGACGCGCAGATCGGCCACGAGGCCAGCGTCTCCAAGGTCTCCGAGGACCAGCTCTTCTACCTGATGAGCCGCGGACTCTCCGAGGAGCAGGCGATGGGCATGATCGTCAACGGCTTCATCGAGCCGGTCACGCGCACACTTCCGATGGAGTACGCGGTGGAATGGAGCCGTCTCATCGAGCTGCAGATGGAAGGAGCGGTGGGCTGACATGGCCAACCCGGCACTGAACGAGAAGACCTTCGCCCCCGAGCGACTCCGCACGATCAATCTGGATCGCACGGGGTCGGGCGTCGACGCGCCCGGCGTCACCGAGCCCGCCGAGGCCCACGGCGCCGGCGGTCGTGGCGAGGCGTGGCGGGACCGCATGACGCTCGACGGCGTCGTCCTCCGTTCGCTGATTTTGTTCCCGATCCTGCTGGCCACGGGATGGTTCGGTTGGCACGCCGTGAAGCTGCGCTCGTCAGAGCTGGGCTTCGTGACGACGACGGCTCCCGGCTGGCTGCTGCCGGTGCTCCTCGGCGGCTTCGCGGTCGCCATGGTGACGATCTTCCGCCCGAAGCTCTCGCCCTACACGGCCCCGCTCTACGCGGCGGCCGAGGGCCTCGTGCTCGGTGCCATCTCCCACCTGTACGAGATCAGCTACGAGGGCATCGTCCTGCAGGCCGTCATGCTCACGGGCGCCGTGTTCGTGATCATGTTGACGCTCTACTCGAAGCGGATCGTCAAGGTCGACGACCGGTTCCGGCGCGGCGTCATCGTCGCCACGCTCGCGGTGATGGCGGTCTACGTGATCTCGATGGTGATGCGGATCTTCGGCGCCGACATCCCGTTCATCCACGAGGCCAGCCCCCTCGGCATCCTCTTCAGCCTGGTGGTCGTCGGCATCGCCTCGGCCAACCTCATGCTCGACTTCGACCTCATCGAGAAGGGCGTGGCCAACGGCGCTCCGAAGTGGATGGAGTGGTACGCCGCCTTCGGCCTGCTCGTCACCCTCGTCTGGCTGTACCTCGAGCTGCTGCGCCTGCTGTCGAAGCTCCGCAGCCGCTAACGGACCCGGACGGACGGCGCCCGTGCCCATGCGGGAGCACTGCAAGCACTTCCAGAGCCGCACGTACGCCTCCGGTGAGGTCGCCCGCTTCTGCGTGCTCGACCTCGCACCCGAGGCGCCGTGGCGCTGCCCCGAGGATTGCTCGAAGTACGAGCGCCGCATGGCCGACGTGGGGTGGAGCCTCGGCTCGTTGGTCCGGCCATCGGTGCCGGACGAGCCCGAGATGATCGAGCTCAACGACGACGCCGCCGCGCTCCTCGACCACGCCGAGGACATCCTCAACGCCGCCGGCCCCGAGATCCTCGCCGACGTCGAGAGGCAACGCGAACGGGACCGCCCCCGGTCGACGGGAGGCGGAATGCTCGACAAGTTGAAGGACCGCTTCAGGCGCCGATGACGAACGGGCTCTCCTACAAGATCGTGGACGTCTTCACCGACCGCGCCCTCGCGGGCAACGCCCTGTGCGTCGTCCTCGGCGACGTCGACGGTGACGAGGAGCGCATGTTCGCCATCGCCCGCGAGACGAACCTCAGCGAGACGACGTTCGTCACCCGCACCGGCGACGCCTCCTACGACGTCCGCATCTGGACGACGGGAGGCGAGTTGCCGTTCGCCGGTCATCCGTCACTCGGCTCGGCGTGGGCGCTCGGACCCGGTCGCTGGACGCAGACGTCTCCGGGGGCGACGGTCGTGATCGAGGCATCGGAGTCCGGTGCCGTCATGAGCCAGCCGGACCCCGTCTTCACCGAGGTGTACCCCGAGGACGTCACCGCCGGGCTCGGCCTGCCCGCGGCTTCGGTGCCGCAGGCCTTCGTCGCCGAGGTGGGCGGAACCCGCCACCTGCTCGTGCCGACCGACGCCTCCATCGACCGGCTCGACCCGGATCTCCGCGCCCTCGGCGTCTCGACCACGGCCGTGCGGGCGACCGGCGTCGGCGTGTTCCGTCGCGTCGACGACGCGACCCTTCATGCCCGCGTCTTCATCCCGGGCGTGAACGTGCCGGAGGATCCGGGGACGGGCTCGGCCGCCGGCCCGTTCGGTGTCCTCGCCCGTCGGCTCTGGTCGACCGACGAGGACGTCGTCATCGTCCAGGGCGCGGAGATGGGTCGCCCGTGCCGCATCGAGGTCCACGCCGAGGAGGGCAACGTCCGGGTGGGCGGGCGCGTCGCCCCGTGCGCCGAAGGCCGCTTCGCCTTCGGTGTGGGAACGGCTCCGACCGTAGGATCGCCGACCCTGTGAGCGACTTCTCCATCGCCCGGGCCGAGGCCCTCGACGGACCGGCCTGGCTGCGCGCCAGGAGGGCCTCGGCGGCGGCCCGGTTCGCCTCGCTCCCCCTGCCGACAGCCGACGACGAGCTCTGGCGGTACACGCCGATCAAGCAATTCGACCTCGGCGCGTACGGGCTTTGGAGAGCGGAGCGGCCGGACGACGGTCAGGTCGTCCACAACCCGTTCGTCGACGCGGTGGCGGACCGGGCGGCGTTCGTCGTCATCGCCGACGGGCGGCTGGCGACGGCCGAAGTGGCCGAGGACGTCACGGAGCTCGGCGTGACGGTTGCCGTGGCCGACGCCGAACGACGTCTCCTCGAAGTGCCCGAACGCAACGCCTTCGACGAGCTCCACGACGCCTTCGTGAACGACGTGGTCGTGGTCACCGTGCCGGCCGGCGTGGTCGTCGAGCGACCCGTCGTCGTGCTCCAGGTGGCGACCGGCGGCGGAGTGGCCAGCTTCCCGCACCTCGTGGTCGACGCCGGCGAGCAGAGCGAGGTGACCGTGCTCGACGTCTGGGTCTCGTCCGCCGGGCCGGCGTACGTGAGCCCCGTCGTCGAGATCCAGAGCGCCGCCGCCGCCAACGTCCGCTACGTCGGCGTGCAGGGCTTCGGCAACGACGCGTGGGCCGGTGCCCACCTCTTGATCGCGCCCGGCCGGGAGGCGACCACCAAGGCGTGGTTCGCCGCCCTCGGGGGACGCTACGCCCGGCTGTCGATCGAGGCGCAGCTGGAGGCCAAGGCATCGGCCGTCGATCTGGCCGGCGTCTACTTCGGCGAGGACGAACAGGTCCACGACTTCCGTTCCGTCCAGGACCACAAGGCCACCCGCAGCGTCAGCAACCTCCTCCTGAAGGGCGCGGTCGTCGACCGGGCCCACGCCATCTACACGGGCATGATCAAGGTCCACGAGGGCGCCAAGGCGACGGAGTCGTTCCTCGCCAACCGCAACCTCGTTCTGTCCGACGGGGCCCATGTCGACTCGGTGCCGAACCTCGAGATCGTCAACGAGAACGACATCAAGAGCTGTGGCCACGCGGCGGCGACCGGACCGGTCGACGAGGAGCACGTCTTCTACCTCGAGAGCCGCGGCGTACCGACCGAGGTGGCGCAGCGGCTGATCGTGTTCGGGTTCTTCGACGACGTCATCCGCAACATCCCGGTGGCAGGTGTCCGCGACCCGCTGCGGGCCGCCATCACGCGGAAGCTGGAGAAGGCGGGGCCGGGCGAGGTGGCGCAAGACGATGCCTGAGTCGTTCCTGCTCTGCCTGCGGAGTGACCTCGTCGCTGGCGAGGCGCGTCGCTTCGACGTTGCCGGGCACCGCATCTGCCTCGTCCGCATCGGCGACGACTTCTACGCCATCGGAGACGAGTGCAGCCACGAGGACTTCTCGCTGTCCGACGGCGAGGTGTTCCCCGACGAGCGCGAGATCGAGTGCTGGAAGCACGGAACGACCTTTTCCTTGGTGGACGGGTCGCCGCAGTCCCTTCCGGCGACACGCCCGGTGCCCGTCTACGACGTGATCCTGCAGGGTGAGAACGTGACGGTGCAGAAAGCATGAGCGAGCTCGTCATCAGCGGACTGCGCGCCGGGGTGTCCGGACGCGAGATCCTCAAGGGCCTCGACCTGACCGTGCGCTCCGGCGAGGTCCACGCCGTCATGGGCCCGAACGGGTCGGGGAAGTCGACGCTGTCCCACGTGATCATGGGCCGCCCCGGCTACGAGGTCCTCGCCGGGTCGGTCACGTTGGACGGCGTCGAGCTGCTCGGGCTGCCGACGTGGCAGCGGGCGCAGGCCGGGCTCTTCCTGGCGATGCAGTACCCGACCGAGGTGCCCGGCGTCAGCCTCTACGAGACGCTCGAGGAGGCGGCCGTGGCCGCAGGGCGCGACCGCTTGGCCGTGGTCGAACGGGCCAAGGCCGAGGCCGTGCGCATCGGGTTCGACGAACGGTTCCTCACCCGGGCCCTGAACGTCGACCTCTCCGGTGGTGAGAAGAAGCGCAACGAGACGCTGCAGCTGAGCGTCCTCGAGCCGCGGATCGCCATCCTCGACGAGCTCGACTCGGGGCTCGACGTCGACGCCCTGCGCGACGTCAGCCGCCGCGTCGAGGCGATGACGACGGAGACGGGGCTCGGCGTCCTCGCCATCACGCACTACACCCGGTTGTTGCTCGAGCTGCGACCCGATCGGGTCCACGTGCTCTCCGGCGGACGCATCGTCAGCAGTGGCGGACCGGAGCTGGCCGACGAGCTCGAGTCGACGGGCTATGCCCTCTACGGCGCCAAGGAGCAGGCGACACCGCCGGCCGCCGCCGACCCCTTCGCCGACCCGCTCGCCTGAGTGTTCTTGACGGCTCCGTCATAGGCTCGTGGGCATGAAGCAACTGTCCGGTCTCGACAACACGTTCCTCTCGATGGAGACGGCCTCGCAGTTCGGCCACGTGTCCAGCGTCTCGGTCTACGAGCGCCCGTCGGAGGACTTCGAACCCTTTCCGGCGTGGCGGGCGGCGATCGAGAAGCGCCTCCACCTCCTCGAGCCGCTCCGGCGCCGTCTCGTCGAGGTGCCGTTCAACGTCGATCACCCGTACTGGGTGGAGGATCCCGAGTTCGACCTCGACTACCACGTCCGCCACACGGCCCTGCCGCCGCCCGGCGGTGACGAGCAGATGTCGAAGCTCGTGGCCCGGCTGATCGGCCGCCCCCTCGATCGCAAGCGCCCGCTGTGGGAGAGCTACGTCGTGGAGGGCCTCGCCGACAATCGCTTCGCCATCTTCACCAAGGTCCACCACGCGACCGTCGACGGCGCCTCCGGCGCCGAGCTGCTCACGCTCATGCTCGACCAGACGCCCGAGGGCGACGTCATCGAGCCGCCGGCCGAACCGTGGAAGCCGGAACGGGTGCCGAGCGACTTCGAGGTGCTCAACCGGGCCGCGGCGAACCTCGTCCGCAAACCCGGTCGGCTGGCGCTGCTCTCGGCCCGCACGGCGCGCGAGGTCGGAAGGGCGACCCGCAACCCCGTCCTGGTCGCCGCCGCCAACCAATGGCGCGACAGCCTCCGCGGCCCGGTCGGCGCGGTGATGAACATGGGCCGCAGCCGTGACGAGGACCGGGACCCGCCGCCCCCGCTGCCGTCGCTACGGGCGCCCCGCACGCCGTGGAACAAGACGATCACCGCGCACCGGAACTTCTCGTTCCAGTCGACGTCGCTCGAGGCCGTGAAGGCGATCAAGAACGCCATGGGCGCCACCGTGAACGACGTCGTCATGGGCGCCTGCACCGGCGGCCTCCGGGCCTACCTCGAGGAGAAGGGCGAGCTGCCGGCCGAGCCGCTCGTCGCCATGGTGCCGGTCTCGATCCGCACCGGTGACGAGGTCGAGAAGTGGACGAACCGCGTGTCCGGCCTCTTGGCGTCGCTGCCGACCGACGAAGGCGACATCGGCGAGCGCGTCCGCAAGGTGTACGAGGCGATGGTGGCGAGCAAGGACATGTTCAACGCCATCCCCGCCGAGATGCTCACGGACTTCACGCAGTTCCCGTCGCCGGCGACGTTCGCCCGCGCCACCCGGATGGCGACCCGCTTCCGTCTCGGCGAGCGCCTCAATCCGCCGGTGAACCTCGTGATCTCGAACGTGCCCGGGCCGCGCACGCCGCTGTACTCGTCGGGCGCCAAGCTCCTGCACTACTACCCGGTGTCGACGATCACCGATGGTCAGGGGCTGAACATCACGGTGCAGTCCTACCTCGACACCCTCGACTGGGGCCTCGTGTCGTGCCGTGAGCTCGTCCCCGACCTCGATCACCTCCTCGACCTGATCATCCGGGAGATGGAGCTGATGGCCAAGCTCGTCAACATCGACGTCCCCGTCCGTCAGGCGGTCTGAGCGATGAAGGCTGCCCGGATCGCCGACGGCGAGCTCAGCGTCCAAGACGTCGACAACCCGGTCCCGGAGGCCGATCACGCCGTCGTGCGCGTGACCGCGGCGGGCGTGTGCCACTCCGACCTCCACCTCGCGAGAGGCGACTGGTACGGGATGCGTCCCCCGAGCATCGGCCACGAGGCCATCGGCATCGTGGAGGAGCTCGGCCCGGGAGCCGAGCGGTTCACCTCCGTCGGCGACCGGGTGATCCTCGGTCTCGGCGGGACCGGCGGCGGCTACTGGTGCGGCGCGTGTGAGTACTGCACGACCAACCAGGCCCGTCACTGCACGCAGGCCAAGGGCGTGATGGGCACGTTCGCCGAGAAGTTCGCCGTCTACGCCCCCGGTGTCGTCAAGCTGCCGGACAGCGTGCCGGACAGCGAGGCGCCGCTGGCGTGCGGTGGGCTCACCGCCTACGGCGCCATCAAGAAGCTCCTGCACTACGACGTCAAGCCCGGTCGTCCGATCGCCATCGTGGGCGCCGCCGGCGGGCTCGGGCACTACGCCGTCCAGCTGGCCACCGCCTTCGGCTTCCGGGTCATCGGGATCGACATCGGCGAGGAGCGCCTCGAGTTCATCCGGTCGATGGGCGCCGAGCGGGCCGTGAGCGTCGACGAGGCGCAGGCGGTGGTGCAGGGCGAGTACGGCGGCGTCGACGCGTCGATCGTGTTCGCGGCGCGGGTCGCCGGCTACGACCTCGGGCTGAACCTCCTCCGCAAGGGTGGGCTGTTCGTCGGCGTCGGCCTCCCGCCCACCTCGGACGGGACCTTCAACATCGACCCGTTCCGCTTCTTCATGAGCGAGCCGCGGATCATCTTCTCGGCCGTCGGGACCGTCCAGGACATGCGGGAGCTCGTCGACCTCGCGGCCGCCGGAAAGGTCAAGACGCACGTCGACCGCACCGGCAAGCTCTCCGAGCTGCCGGCGATCTTCGACGAGCTGGCCGCGGGTCAGTACCTCGGCCGAGCCGTCATCACCGACCTGACGGGCTGATCGCCGCCCGGCGCCCGAGCGTCCGTGATGCGTTCTGGCCGCCAGAACGCATCACGAAGCGACGCTCAGCGACCGAAACGCTTCACCGAACGGGCGGGTCGGGGATCGGGGCTCGGCGGGTCGGGGCTCGGCGGGTCGGGACTCGGCGGGTCGGGGATCGGGGCTAGGGCGTGGTCGTCGTCGACGAGGTCGGCACGATCGTGGCCGACG
>DATLED010000030.1:0-31720 GCA_035525495.1 Acidimicrobiales bacterium
AACCGCCCACCCGTCCGGGCATGCGCACCAGGCGGTTCACGGTCGCTTCCAAGTCGAGACGGACCGCCAGCACGCCAACCAACAACAAGCCCGCGTTGGCGACGAGATTCTCGTCGTCGAAGCTCACCCTGGCGCGCTCGATCACATGCGATACTCGAATCACTGAAAGTGCCTCCCGGGCTAGCGACCACTGCGACGTCAGACACCGCAATCGTCGCTGCTCAGGAGGCCTTTCACGCGGATACGCGGACTACACCACCGGACGCCAATCGGTGGATCGAGGTTTAGTTCGGCGGGTGAAACGCCATTGTCTGACGCGAAGCGTTGTTGTCGAGAACCGGAGAGTTGTAGCCCACCAGGAATGCTTGGGCGGGGGCGGGACCGGTAGCGGTCTGAAGGCCGAAGGTTGCACTAGCGCCGCGGATCAGCGAGCACTGACTCATGCCCGAGTAGACCGCCTTCACGAGTCCGGACTGTTCATGAACCGACACCATCGCGTTCACGCCATCGGCACCGCACGAACTACTGAGCAGTCGGTTCCGGAAGTACAAGTTGAAGACGCGTCCTCCCGCTGCCCCCGACGTCTCATATTCGGCGTACTCCCCTCCTCCGTAGTCAAAAAGGTCGTCCCAAAAGAAGTAGAGCGCGGCATTGCTGGTGATAGCGCTCGGCAAGCCGCTGTTCGTGAACGAAGCCGAGCAGCCGTTGCCGAGGAACAGGACGCCGTTCGACGACAGCGACACCACGCTCGTCGAAGCACCGAAGCCCGTGTAAGTGAACCCGAGCGGAATGTTGAGGGTGCAGGTGTCGTCGGCGAGGGCTTCGATATGAGTCCACCCGCTGCGCTCGGCCTGGCTGTGTTGCATATCGATCGTCGCGACGATCGTCGAGGAGCCATCCTCGCCAGCCGGCCCCTGTGCGCCCTGCGGTCCCGTGGGGCCGGCGATACCCTGCGGCCCCTGAGTTCCGGTCGGCCCAGTCTCGCCGGTTGCCCCGGTTGCCCCGGTTGCCCCGGTCGCCCCGGTCGCCCCGGTCGGCCCAGTCTCGCCGGTTGCCCCGGTTGGCCCGGTCGGCCCGGTCGGCCCAGTCTCGCCGGTTGCCCCGGTTGCCCCGGTTGCCCCCGTAGCGCCCGTCGGACCTGGCTCTCCCCGCTGGTTCCAGGACGTCAACGTCTCGCCTCTTGGACACGCCGTCGTGGCCGAGTCGACGATCCGGACCGCTCCGTTTCTTTGGGAGTAGCAGGCGAACACCACCTCGGTGCCGCCGACACCGGGAA
This sequence comes from Acidimicrobiales bacterium, assembly GCA_035525495.1. Taxonomy (GTDB): domain Bacteria; phylum Actinomycetota; class Acidimicrobiia; order Acidimicrobiales; family CADCTF01; genus DATLED01. Next base: position 1,277 of record DATLED010000030.1, read on the forward strand.
GCGACGCCCCGGCTACCCCACCCGCAACGACTAGGCCCGCCACGAACGCCGCAGCACCTACGCGCTTCCGCTCGAACAACCGCATCTCGCCCCCCGCCTTCGGCAACGCGTCCGCGCGCTTGCTCGAACCATACGGTCCCTTGGCCGATATGTGAAGAATTACTTCGGCGACCGCTCTGTCCCGGTCGCGGGACAATTCCGTGCGCCGGCATGGACAGTCACCGCCGGGCCCGCATGTGACAGCGTCGCCGGCGTGTGGCGAGTTGTGTTCAGGATGCGGGCAGGCAAGATCAGCGACGATGCCCAAGCTCCCGACAACCTGGCGGTGATCGTCTGCGACCACGTGTTCCGTGTGGAGCGGGCAGTCCTTCTCGTCGCACGAGAGGACGAACGGTTCTGCTTCATGTGCGGCGAAGCTGACCACGAACAGTCCGCTGAATCGTTCGTCGTCGTCGTCGTTGGCCATCTCTTGGATCGTGATGCGACCTGGAACACGATTTCCGACTTGGAGATCGGCTTCGAGGCTGAGCGGTCGGCCCCTGCAGAAGCGGCATCATTCGAACAGTTATCTGGCTCTACGCGTTGTGCGCAACGACAAAGCGCCTGACCTTCACTCGAAAGTGCTGGTCAGGCGCTATTTTGTGGGCCGTAGAGGACTTGAACCTCTGACCCCCTGCGTGTCGAGCAGGTGCTCTGCCAACTGAGCTAACGGCCCTGGCGGGCGCTCACTCTACCGAAGAACCCAGCTCGAACCGCCACTCCTCACGGCGATGCACGCTCCGCCCGTCGGTGACGACCCACTGATGGACGTGCCCGCACATCGGGCACGTCAAGGCACGCCGCGAACCGTTGCACTCGGCGAACGCGAGGAGCACGGGGAACTTGCACCCTTGGCACTCGATCTGGGGTCCTGCCTTCATCCGCCGCCTCCGATCCGTTCGCCCACGACATCGATCTCCGACACGATCGCGGGATGTCCTCTGATTCGCCGGCGCCGCCCATCGGTCCTCCTGCGCGGGAGCAAAGGGACATCGCGGGCATCGTCCTCGCCGGCGGCGAGAGCCGCCGCATGGGCACGGACAAGGCCACGCTGCGGATGCCCGGGACGAGCGAGACGCTCCTCGGCCGCGCGGCGCGCCACCTCGGTGAGGCGGGCGCCACCGAGGTCGTCGTCGCGACGGGAACGGTCGGCCGCCTCGGGCCGCTCCGTTGGACCGAGGTCGATGACGGTGACTTCGCAGGGGACGGGCCGCTGGCCGGCCTCGCCGCCGCGCTGGCATGGCTGGCCGCCGACCGCTCGGACGTCGAGGTCGCCCTCGTCCTCGCCGTCGACCTGCCCGACGCCAGCCCGATCGTCCTGCGCTGGCTGGCCCACGAGCTCGACGTGACCGGAGTCCCCGGACTCATCCCGCTCGACGCGGCCGAGGGACGGCCCCAACCGCTGCACGCGGCCTACCGCCCCTCAGCCGTCGCGGGGGTGCTCGCCGGGGAGCTGCAGCGGGGGAACCGGCGGGTCCTTCGCGCCCTCGCGGCCGCCGGCGCCGTTCACGTCGACGTTCCCCCAGACGTCGTGCCGGCCGATGCCACTCCCTGGCACCGGAACGTGAACGCGCCGCTCGACCTTCACGCAAGCCGTCCCGCTTCGAACGACGATCACCGGGGTAGATGACCCCGGTGACGAACGCGGAACCGCTGGTCGTTCTCGCGCAAGCTGCGAGAGCGCTCCACGGCGAGCGAGACGTCGAACGTGCCCTCGACTGGACGCTCGCCGCGATCCGCGACGCGTCGGGCCTCCCGGAAGCCGCCATCTGCATGCTGCCGCGCCATGGCTCGCCGACGTGGACCGTCGTCCGTGGCGGTGTCGATTTCTCGCCCATCGCCGACCCCCGTGCGTCGCCGATGCTCCGGGCCGGCCTGGACCGCGGGACGCCGATCGTCCTCCCCGACCTCGAGGACGCCGAGCGCAAGCTGCCCGCCGGTGACGGGCTCCGGCGGATCGTCCAACTGCGATCGCTCCTCGTCGCGCCGGTCATGGCCAAGGACGGACTGGCCCAAGGCGCGCTGTTCGCCGGCACCCTCGCCGACGACGGCATCGATGACGCCCAGGTCGAGGCGCTCTCCGCCCTCGCCGCCCACCTCGGCGTCGCCTTGGACAACTCGGCGACCCTGACGCGCCTGGCCGAGGTGGAGGCCCGCGGCAAGGAGGTCGTCCACGCGCTCCAGGAGGCGGTGAGGCCACCTGCGCCGATCGTGGCCCACACCGAGCTCGGCGTCCACTACGTCGCCGCTGACCCGAGCGCGCCCACGGGTGGTGACCTGTACGACTGGATCACGTTGCCCGACGGGACGCTGCACGTCGTCGTCGTCGACGTCATGGGCAAGGGCGTCGAGGCGACCAAGCACGCACTGTCGGTGACGCACGCGCTCCGCCTCCTGGCCGTCGAGGGGTGCCCCCTCGGCGAGCTCGTGACTCGGGCCGACGCCCTTGTCACGTCGCAGAACCCCGACCTCGTCGCCACGCTGATCGTGGCCCACTACTCCCCCGCGACCGGCGAGCTCCGCCTCGCCGGCGCCGGGCACCCGCCGGCGCTCTTGGTGCGGGCGGGGGCGGTCGAGGAGGTCTTCGCACCGGGAATCCCCATCGGCTGGCCCGGCGCGGGGTCCCATGACGTCATCGAGCTCCAACTGGAACGGTCCGACACCCTCATCCTCTACACGGACGGCCTCATCGAGGCGACAAAGGACATCCTGCAAGGGCTCGAGACGCTCGCTGCAGCCGCGGCCGCGACGGCGACATATCCCGCCACAGCCCTCGCGCGGGCGCTCGTCGAACGGCAGTTGGCGGACGCCGCTCGTCACGACGACTCGCTCGCACTCGTGCTGCGGCGGCGCTCGCCGGCACCCGACCAGCCCGCCCACCCGATGGCGCCGTTCCGTCACCAGTTCTCGCCCCAGTCGGCCGCTGTACCCGTCGCCCGCCACCTGCTCAAGGACTGGCTGGAGCTGGTGCCCGTCGACGCCGAGGCCGTCGACTCGTTGCTCCTCGCCGTGTCCGAGCTGTGCTCGAACGCGGTACGCCACGCCAGCGGAGCGCCGGGTTCGGTCCACCTGCGGGCGTGGGCCGAGAGCGACGACGTGTTCGTCGAGGTGAGCGACGACGGCGGCTCCATCGCGTGGTCCGACCAACGGGCCGAGGAGCTCCCGGATCCCGACGCCGAGCAGGGCCGCGGGTTGTTCCTCGTCCGCCAGCTCGCCGACGACGTGTCGACGTCCGTCGAGGACGGACGCAGCGTCGTGCGCATCGTCCGCCGGTCGGTCGTGTCCAGCCGACGTCAGGACTCGCCGACGCCGGGCTGAGGCGCTCGGCGGAGTGTGCCCGCCCGCGTACAGGGGTAAGTCCCCGCCATGAGCGAGACCACGCCTGGAGACGAGCGGACCCGCGTCAGCGCCGAGACCCGCGACGCCGAGCGCCGCGAGGCCACCATGCCCGCCGACGCAGGTCCCGAGCCCACGCCCGAGGAGGCCGAGGCCGCCGAGAAGAACGCGGTGAACCCCGACGTCGCCCGCGCGGAGAAGGAAGCCACGGAGCGCGGCGCCAACGCCAAGGGCGAAGGTCGCCTTCCGTGAAGGCAGCCGGGCCGGGTGCCCAGACTCCGGCCCGGCGGCTCCCCCGCCCGCGCGGTCCGCTGAGCGAGTATCTGGTCGAGCGACTGCGTTGGCGACCGCACGACCTGGCCGCCGTCCCCGAGGTGGACCTGTCGAGCATCGATCCCCTCGTCGACGACGACCTCCACCTGGCGCTGTACCTCTGCTACGAGCTCCACTACCGCGGGTGGGCCGGGGTACAGGAGGGTTGGGAGTGGGAACCGACGCTCCTGGCGTTCCGCCGTCGGCTGGAGTCGGCCTTCCTGGGCGCGTTGATGAAGGACGTCGGTCCCCCCGAGCGGGTCGATCCCGCCGTCGTCGAGGATGAGTTGCACCGCATCCTCGGGAGTGGGACGGGTCCGTCGCTCTCCTCGTACATGTCCGAGAAGGGAACCGTCGAGCAGTTCCGCGAGTTCTGCGTGCACCGCTCGGCATACCAGCTCAAGGAGGCGGACCCGCACACCTGGGCGATTCCGCGCCTCGACGGCGCGGCGAAGGCGGCGCTCGTCCTCATTCAGTCCGACGAGTACGGCAACGGCATCCCCGAGGACGTGCATGCAGAGCGCTTCGCGGTGACGATGGAGTCCCTCGGCCTCGACCGCACCTACGGCGCCTACCTCGACCACGTCCCCGGCGTGACGTTGGCGACCGTGAACCTCATCTCGCTGTTCGGGCTCCACCGGCAGTGGCGGGGTGCGCTCGTCGGTCACCTCGCGATCTTCGAGATGGCGTCGGTCGTCCCCATGGGCCGGTACGCAGCGGCGCTGCGGCGACTCGGATTCGGTCCCGAGGCGACGGACTTCTATGACGTGCACGTGGAGGCAGACGAGATCCACCAGGTCGTGGCCGCCCGCGATCTCGCCGCCGGGTTCGCGGCACAGGAGCCGGACCGCGCCGGCGACATCCTCTTCGGTGCACGGGCGATCATGAAGGTCGAGGAGCGCTTCGCGACGGCGTTGCACGAGGCGTGGACGTCGGGGCGCAAGTCGTTGCGGCTCCCCCTCGCCCCGCTGGTCGTGCGGGCTCCGGCCCGGGTGGCGACGTGCCTCGCCTGAAGCGCATCGACTGTTCGTCGCCGGGGATCCGCCGACGAAAGGTCGGCAAGGGCTTCACGTACGTCGATGAGAACGGCAAGAAGGTGACGGATGAGGCCACGCTCGCCCGAATCTCGGCGCTGGTGCTCCCGCCGGCGTGGACGGACGTGTGGATCTGTTCGCACCCGATGGGCCACATCCAGGCCGTCGGCATCGACGTCAAGGGCCGCAAGCAGTACCGCTACCACGACGTCTGGCGGGTCCGTCGCGACGCCGAGAAGTTCGACCACATGCTCGGCTTCGCCCAAGCGCTCCCCTCGATCCGGCAGCGGACCGCTGAGGATCTCGGCGCTCGAGGCTTGACGCGTGCTCGGGTGCTGGCCTGCGCCGTCCGCCTCCTCGACCTCGGCTTCTTCCGCATCGGAACCGAGGGCTACGCCGAGGAGAACCAGACGTACGGGTTGGCGACGATGCGCAAGAAGCACGTGAAGATCGCCGGCGACACCATCACGTTCGACTACATCGCCAAGAGCGGCAAGCGTCGCATCCAGTCGGTCGCCGACCCGGACGTGGTCGAGGTCGTGACCGAGCTGAAGGGCCGCTCCGGTGGCGGCCATGAGCTGTTGGCGTGGGTGGACACCGACGGCAAGTGGTGCGACGTGCGGTCGGCCGACATCAACGCCTACATCAAGGAATGCAGCGGCGGAGAGTTCTCGGCCAAGGACTTCCGGACGTGGAGTGCGACGGTGCTGGCGGCCGTCGCGCTGGCGGTCTCGTCGGGCGTCGCCCGCTCAGAGTCCGGGCGCAAGCGTGCGATCGCCAGGGCGATGAAGGAAGTGTCGGAGTACCTCGGCAACACGCCCGCCGTGTGCCGCTCGTCCTACGTCGACCCCCGCGTCGTCGACCGCTACACCGCGGGCATGACGGTGATGTCGGCGCTCGCCTGTCTCGACGAGGAGTCGGGACTCGGCGGGCTGCACACCCACGGCGCCATCGAGGAGGCGGTGCTCGACCTTTTGAGCGACGAGCCGTCGACCGCCGTCAAGGTAGCGGCTTAGCCATCCCACCCCGACTGCGGCGCCTCGTCGTTCGTCGCCACCTGCTCGCCGTCCTCGAACACGAGCACCGCGTGGTTCGTCGGGTGCGGCTGCACGTGGATCCCGAGGAACTGGTCGAGCGAGTCGAAGACGCTGATCGAACCTCGCGGCGGCGGCGTCAGCCAGTGGACCACGACGACGCCGGTCGAGAACAGCACGCCCTCGAGGACGAGCCCGGTCCCCGACACACCGGACACGTCGTGCTCCCGGTGCATCACGAACCTGCGCATCCCGTCCGGTGCCCGGTCCGTCATTCCGCCGCATCTCCGTCGTCGCCCGCCGGCTCCTCCGGGGCGGCCTCGTCCCATCCCATCCCCGCACTGTGGGTGACCAGCCCCCCGAGGCCATGGGCCAGCAGGGCCCCCGAGGTCACGGCTTCACTTCGAGCTCGAGCACCTTCTTGTCGTGGTTCTCCAGCTCCACTTCGAACACGCCGGGGATCTTGGCGAGGAACGTCAGGTCCGCCGACTGCCCCGGCACGAGGTCGACCTTGAGTTCGTAGGAGTGCAGGTGAAGCTCGTCGGCGACGTCGCTCGTCACCCGTAAGGTCACCTGCGAGCCCTGTTTCACGGTCTCGCGTCTCACGCCACCCTCGACGTTGCCGCCGACGATCGACAGCTCGATCACACCGGGCGGCGTGGCCTCGCCTCCAGCCGGTCTCCCCGTCGTCGTCGGCCCACCCGCTTCGGCCGTCGTCGTGGTCGCGCCGCCCGGAGCGCTCGTCGCGCCGTTGCTGCCGACGACGGTCGACGAGGTCGTCGTCGACCGCGCACCTTCCCCGCCGCGGTCGTTGCTGCACGCGCCGGCCAACGCCAGTGTGGCGGGGAGGAGGAGGCGGAGCGCGAACATGCGCCGCGAACGAGCGGTCATGGCGTCGAGCCTAGGGCTGGGCAACCTCGGGATCGGGCCACGCCGCGGCGGGTGCCCATCCCGCGACAAAGGCGCAGGCGCGACAGCGCGGTCGACAATCCCGCTCAGCGGTAGGGCCTTCGCGAAGCGTCTTTGGCGTCGGCGAGGGCAAGGGTCTCGGGCGAGGTCGGGGCCACGAGCAGGGCGGTGACGAGATCGACGAGGTGGGAGATGAAGAGGCGGTCGTCGCGGTGGCGGCCCGACGCCGCGCGTCGTCCGAGCTCGGCGGAGCTGAACCGGATGACGGTGAACCGGCGGTGGAGCCGCTCGGCGTCCTCGCCGAGGAACGGGCCGACGAGGTTGCGCCAGCGGTTGATGCTGTCGTTGCGATCTTCCCGCGACCCGGGGCGAGTGGTGGCGACGGTCCGGTTGACGAGCTCGGACTGGATCTGCAGGTACTCGAGACCCCCGTCCGGATCCGCCAGCTTCTCGGCGAGCGGCCGCACGAGGGCACCACTGAGCGCCCGCAGGTCGACCTTCGCCTCGGCCTCGTACTCGTCGAGGAGGCGATGGCGGCTCACCTCCACCCCGGGACGGTGCTTCTCGAGGATGGCTCGGATGACGCCGTCCCGATCCTCGAAGTGGTATTGGACGGCGACCGCGTTCCTTGCGCCGGAAGCCCGGTTGATCTCGCGAAGGCTGACGCCGTCGATGCCGCGGGCCGCAAAGAGCACCTCGGCGGCGGAGATCAGGCGGGCGCGGGTGCCGTCGGCCGACGGCCCCCCTGCTCTGCCGGCCGACGGCTCCGCGCGCACGGGCGAGATGATGCACGCGCATCACGTCGTCGTCCAGCGCTTCGTCGTGGTGGGGTCAAGGTGCGGCGACGAGGTACCGGGTGCGCGCGGCGAACGTCGGCTGTTGGCGAACGGCGGCGGCGAGGGCCGGGTAGCCACCGGCGAGGGTCTGGGTCGGCGTGGTGATGCGTTTGCCGCCCGCCAGCCCGTACCGGACGGGCACCGTTTCGGGCGCATAGGTTCCGAACAGCCGGTCCCACACGACGAGCATCGACCCGAAGTTCTTGTCGAGGTACTCCGGGTTCGAGCCGTGGTGCACCCGGTGGGCCGACGGCGTCACGAACACGAGGTCGAGAACGGTGCGCCGCCGGCCGAGCTCGGTGTGCTGCAGCTGCCCGACGAGAAGCACGACGGCGCCCATCGCCGCGAACGCCGCCGGATGGAAGCCCACGAGAGGCACCCACAGCACGAGTACCGGCTTGTACAGCGACTCCATCCACGGCAGGCGCACCGCCGAGGTGAAGGTGAACCGCTCGATGGAGTGATGGACGAGATGCGACGCCCACAGGATCCGCACCCGGTGCTCGGCCCGGTGGATCCAGTAGGACCCGAGATCGCGGGCGACGAAGATCCCGAGCCAGACGATCGGGTTCGTCCAGTCGAGGTCGAAGACACGGTGGTCATAGACCGCGAGCGCGACGCTGAGCATCAAGCCCTTCGAGACGATCGCCTTGGCGAGGAGGTAGGCCGCTCCACCCGCGACCGAGGTCACCGACCCCTGGACGTCGCTGCGGCGCCGCAGGAAGGCGGCCAGCTGGTCGCCGGCGATGGTGAGCGTTCCGGACACCGCGAGGATGACGACGGCGTGGTCGGTGATCCAACGGAGGAGGTTCGAGGCAGTGTGCACCTCCCCACCATCGCCACCGAAGGTCCGACGACGTCCCGGGCGGACCCCCCAAAATCCCCTGGGGCCGCCCCGAGAAGGGTCGAACTGCGCACCCATGCCGGGCGTCGCAGTCGATCAACGCCACTCCCGTGCGGCAACTAGGGCGCTGACCCGCTGCGCTCCCATCGGACGATGTCGGCGAGCTCACCCGTCTCCACGTCGTAGACGAAGCCGGCGATGACGCGGATCGGTTCGAGGTAGTCCTTGGACGTCAGCACGTCGATGTCCGCCCGAAGCGCGGCGCCGTGGTCGTCGATCGGGAAGAAGTCGAGCTCCGCGCCCGTCCGACGCCGGAGCTCCTCATCGGTGACGCCGGCGAGCCCACAGCGCGTGTGCTGCATCACGACGACCGTGTCAGCGCCGAGGACGTGCGTGGACAGGGCGAGGCTCCGGAGGACGTCGTCGGTGACCCGACCGCCGGCGTTGCGGATGACGTGGGACTCGCCGAGGTGCAGCCCGAGCACGGCGAGCACGTCGATCCGTGCGTCCATGCACGTGACGACCGCAAGGCGACGGCTCGGGCTGGCGTCGGCGACGTTGGCGCGGGCGACGGCGTATCCGGCGTTGGCATCCAAGAGCCGTTGGACCTGTGACATGTTCCTTCACTACGCGCCAGGCATCGATTCCCGCAACTCGTCGGCGACGTCGGAGCGCCGTCGTCCCCGCGCGAGAGCGAGAACTCGACCCGCGCCGTTGTCGAGCGCGACTCCGGCGGCGAGCGAGGCGACGGTCGCCGCCGCCGGGCTGATGGCAGCGACGACCGTGGGATACACCTGCCAGTGGACGAGGTAGATCCACAACGACGCACTGGCGACGGTTCCGGCGACCCGATGAATGGGCCGGACCACGGGGACGGCCCGCACCCACAGCAGCAGGAGCACCGCGATGGTGACGACACCCTCGCGCTCGGGATCGACGAAGAACACGTTGGCGCCGACGACGGCGACGACCGAGACGGCGAGGCGCTGGCTCGTCGTCACCGTCCGCTGCGCCACCCACCCGAGGAGGAAGATCCACACGATCGTCTGGGGCCGGTGGATGACCCGATCCCCACTCCCCTGCACCGCGAACGCCAGTGCTACCAACAGGGCGGTCATCGGGAAGCTGAACGGGTGTCGTCGTTCCGACCGCCGCACCACGGGCACGCACAGCAACGCACCCCCGACGACGAGGGTCTGCACGAGCGCTTCGACGAACCAGTAGCGCCACCTCGGGTCCCAGGGCTCCGGCCCGACCTGACTGTGGACGAGCAACAGGTTGTGGAGCGCGTAGTCGTCGGTGACGATCAGCAAAAGCGCGATCCAGACGATCGTCGGAAGGGCGACCCGAGCGACGCTCGTCGCCAGCCGCGTCGGCGTCGCCGGGAGCTGGAACCGCGCGAAGTTCCACCCCGCGATCGCCAACAGCACGTGGGCTCCGCCGCGGAGGTCCGTCAACCCGGCATGGGTGGCGACGATCAGGCCGAGGGCGCCGGCCCGCAGCGCCACCGTGGTCTCGATCCATCGGACGAATCCGCCCCTGCGCTCGCCGGCGTGCGTCTCGAGTGCGGCGACCGTGCTCGTCGGCCACCCCTCAGGGAGCTCGCCGAGCAGCTCCTCCAGTCCGATCGACGCTTCGACGTAGGTCAATGAGTCGCCACCGAGGTCGATGAACGAGGCTCCTTCGTCGATCGATCTCGGGTCGATCCCGAGTGCAGCGGCGTAGAGCTCGCGCACGCGCCCGCATGTTTCGGTTTCGCCACGACCGAGCTTCAGCAGCGACGCGTGGTCGGCCTTTCCGTTGTCGAGGCGCGGCAGGTCCCCGATGGCGTGCACCTCGATGGCGGAAGGAGGCAACCCAGCGTGCTCGCGCACCGCCTCGATCACCAGGGCCGGCTCGGCATTCGCCACGGCGACGACGACGCGCCGGTCGTCGCCGCTGCACAGCGCATCGATGCCACAGCGGCGGAGGTGCGTCTCGACGCCGTCGAGGTCGATCCGCAGACCGAACGGCTTCACGAACCTCCCTCGTCGCCCGACGATCTCGTACAGTCCGTCGCCGTCGCGTCGCCCGAGGTCGCCCGTTCGCAGCTCGTGGACGACCCGGCCGAGCGCGAGATCAGCACGAGACTCGGCGTACCCGAGCATGACGTTCGGCCCCCGGTACACGAGCTCGCCTTCGTCGATCTCGAACGAACCCCCGGCGATGGGCACGCCGACCGACGCCGGGCGCTCGACAGCGAGCTCCGGCGGCAGGCACGCCATGCGCGCCGTCGCCTCCGTCTGGCCATACATCACGTGGAGGTCCCATCCCCGCCGGCGACCGAGCTCCGCGAACCGGCGCACCGACGCCGGGTCGAGACGACCGCCCGCTTGGGTGATCGACCGCAGGCTCGGCACGTGCATCTCCTCGAACCGGATCCGGTCGAGCAGATCGAACGTGTGGGGCACGCCCGCGAAGCTCGTCACGCCGTGTTGGCGCACGTCGTCCCAGAACCCCGGATCCATCACGGATCCCTCGCGCAGGACGATCGAGGCACCCGCGCCGAGGTGGGTGTGCAGGACCGACAGCCCGTAGCAGTACGCCACCGACAACGTGGTGATGGCGCGGTCCTCGGCGGTGATCCCCAGCGCCGAGGCGATGGCGGTGGCGTTGCTCTGGAGGTTCGCACGCGAGAGCCGGACGACCTTGGATGCGCCGGTCGAGCCCGAGGTCGACAACAGGAGGGAGAGGTCGGGATGCAACTCGTGGACGGTCCCCCGACGCCGCTCCTCGATGGCTCCGCCCGGCCCGACGACGACGTCGGGGTCGTAGGCGTCGACGAGGCGACGGGCGGCCTCGGCGCGCCCGTTCGGGGCGAGGAGCACGGGCTGCCGGTTGCGCAGCGCCGCGAGGTAGGCCGCGAGGGTCTCCGGATCGTTCGCTGCCTCGACGAGGACGAGGCGGGGTCGCGGCCCGAGGCGGGCGGCGGCGGCGCCGACGAGGTCGTCGAGCTGCAGGTAGCTCAGCGGACGACCGCAGTGCACCAGCGCCGGGCGGTCGCCGTGACGAACCAGGTCGTCGGCGAACCACGGCGGGGTGCCGGTGGTCGGGTCGGAGAGCAGCGACACGGTCTCTCGAGTGTATGAGGTCCACCTAACAAGGCTCCAATGGACGGCCTACGCCATGGCGCGAGGCATGCTGTCGACCGTGACGATGAGCCTGCAGGACCTGTTCGGGATCGAGGGGAAGACGGCGCTGGTGACCGGCGGGTCCCGTGGGATCGGCGAGATGATCGCCGCCGGGTACCTGGCCAATGGCGCGACGGTCTACATCAGTTCGCGCAAGGCGGACGTGTGCGACGCGACGGCCAAACGCCTGTCCGACGAATACGGCCGCGAGTGCGTTTCGCTGCCGGCCGACCTCTCGAACCTCGCGGGCATCGAGTCGCTTGCGTCGGCGTTGCAGGACCGCACCGATCGCCTCGATCTGTTGGTGAACAACGCCGGCGCGTCGTGGGGAGCGCCGCTCGGCGAGTTCCCCGAGAACGGGTGGGACAAGGTGATGGACACGAACGTCAAGGGCGTCTTCTTCCTCACGCAGCGCCTGTTGCCGCTGCTGGAGAAGGCGGGGACGACCGAGGATCCTGCGCGCGTGATCAACATCGGGTCGATCGACGGGATCCAGACGCCGGCCTTCGACACCTTCTCGTACGGACCGTCGAAAGCGGCGGTGCACGCCCTGACGCGCCAGTTGGCGGCGCACCTCGTCCGCCGCAACATCATCGTCAACGCGATCGCCCCCGGCCCGTTCCCGACGTGGATGCTGTCGACGGGGGTCGGGACCGGTGGCGACGTCGAAGCAACGGACTGGGATCTCGTCGGTCGCGGCAACCCTCGCGGCCGGGTCGGGACGCCCGAGGACATCGCCGGACTCACGATCTTCCTGAGCTCCCGCGCCGGCGCTTACACCGTCGGCGAGACGATCACCTGCGACGGCGGGTCGATCGTCGGCGGCGGTCGCCGCGGCTAGCAGGGCCGATCGCCCGACTCGCTGAGCCCCAAGGCGTGCGTCAGGCGCCGTACAGGAACCCGTCCGAACCACGTAACGGCAGGCTCACGAACGAGCAATCTGACGCTTCTACCGTCGCTTGCATGATCACGACGACAAGGTTGCGGCGGATTCGGCAACGCCTCGTCGCCCCGTTGGGCTTCACCATCTCCGCCGTCCGGGGGCGAGGCTACGTCCTCGAACCCGGCCTGGCGGCCACCGATCCATCGAAAGCCGAGGACACGTGATCCATCTGGTCACCGCCATCATCAAGCCCCACCAGCTCGAGGAAGTGATGGAGGCCCTCCGCGGCGCCGGTGTGCAGGGCATGACCGTGAGCGAAGTCCAGGGTTACGGCCGCCAGGGAGGAAAGAGCGAGACGTTCCGCGGGGCCGAGTACAAGCTGCAGTTCGTTCCCAAGATCCGGGTCGAAGTGCTCGTCGACACCGGGGACGTCGACAAGACGATCGAGATCATCGGCAACGCCGCCCGCACCGGCAAGATCGGCGACGGCAAGGTGTGGGCCGTAGACGTCGACCGCCTGATGCGGGTGCGGACGTCCGAGCTCGGCGCCGACGCGCTCTAGTCGGGGGGTCTCGACCCGAGGGCCCGAGGCAGGATCGACGACCATGACGAGCGAGCGGACCCGCGCGCTTCGGGACTCCGACCGCCTGACGACGAACGAGTGCGCGACTTCGTCACAGCGTCACGCGAGGAGACTCGTCGACCGCCATCGCCTGACCTTCCATGGAGCCGGCGCCCGGCGTCCTCGCCGTGAGTTCCGCGGCCACGTCGCGAAGCTTGAGGTTCATGCGCTGTGAGGACCGGCGGAGGACATCGAACGCCGCCTCGGCCGTCAGCTTCTGACGCTCCATGAGGATGCCCTTCGCCTGGCCGATGATGTCTCGACCCTGGAGGGCGAACTGCAACTGCTCGATGGTCGTGGCCATCGATATGAGCACCGCGACGTGGGCCGCCAGGAGCGCCGCCGTCTCGGACGACTCGTCATCGAAGGCGTTCGGAGCAGATCCGTAGATGTTCAACGAGCCGATCGCACGGGTAGGTCGAGTCTCGTCAGGGATCGTCGCGACGAGGACGCACCCGGCGACACGAGCGGCGCTTGTCGCGAAGCCGGGCCATCGGTCATCGGACGCGAGATCCGCTACGAGAACGGTCTCGTTGCTCTTCACTGCCGCGACGGATGGGCCGTCACGGTGGTACTGCAGGTGGTCGAGGATCAGCGCCTCGGGGTCGGTAGCTGCGCGAGTGGCGAGCCCACCTTCATCCTGTCGGACGGAGAAGGACGCGAACGAGCAGCCGGGGACGGTTCGCTTCGCCGCTCGCACGACATCCTCGAGGGCATCATCGACCAGCCCCGCATGGATCATCTTCCGTCCGATCTCGATGACTTCCGCGGTGAGCGACCGCTCTTCGGTCCGGCTCCCCGTCATTCTGGTGGAAGCGTGAGGATCGGGGTCTTCGACGGTGGGCACGGTCCCCCTCTGGGGTGAGCCGATCTCGGCTCCCTGCGGCCCTCACTGTCGAAGGTGTCGAGCCCGACCGTACCCCACGACACCCTCTGCCGCGCCGCGGATGAGCGCACAGCGCTTCACCGGCGAGCAGCGCGCCGACGAACCGCCGCAACCCAGAGCATCGATCCCCCCATCAGTGCACCGACGACGAGCGGGAGCCCCGATCGGTGTGACGCTGCGCCCGCAGGAGCGTCATCGAGACCATCGACTGCCGGCACGTCGCCCGTGAGCGGACCAGCGAGAGACGGGTCAACCTCGTTCGATTCGCCGCTCGTCGAGGCGAGAGGGGTGGTCGCTGGGCCGGTCACCGTTTTCGTGGACGTCGCCGTCGAGGTTGTCGTGCTGGTCGTGAATGCGGTCGATGTCTCACCGGCGCTGGAGCTGGTCGCCGTCGACGGTGCGCCAGCTGTAGCGACCTTCGGCGCGTCGTCGTCGACGATGCGGATCTTCCCTGTCACTCGCGCGGCAGGCGAGTAGCAGGGTCCTCCCACGACCTCGGGTGGAGAGCTCGAGCCGTACGCGAGCTTCACCGAGAAGGCCTCGTCCGGCTCCGGGACGTCGTCATCGACGATGGGAACGTCGAAGTAGTCGATGCCCTCTGCGAGGACGAGCCGACCTGACACCGGCTTGTAGTCCTGGCCGCCACGGGCGGGGCCGTCTTCGGTTGCGTACTCGATGACGGCGCCCTCGCGAGGGCAGGTCCCGTACGTCACCTTCACCCGCGCGAACCCAGCGGGTTCGTCGACGACGACACTCGGTGGGTGCCCGAATTCGTGGTTCGCCGCGGCGCGTACCGGGAAGACGGCGATGCCGACCAGTGCAAGGGCTCCTGCCTTCAACCCCAGGCTCCGAAGGCGCATCCGCCAACCTCACTCTTCTCGGTGCTCTTATGTACCATTGGTACATACGATGAAGCAAGCGGCCTCTCGCACCCGACGACCGGCGGCCCAGGCCAAGTCCGACCTCCTCGCCGGGGCGACGGACTTCCTCGCCGCCAACGGCATCGTCGGCTTCTCGGTGCGGGGTTGCGCGGCAGCCATCGGAACGAGCCATCGCCTGCTGCTCCACCACTTCGGTTCGAAAGAGCACCTGTTGGCCGCTGCCATCGCCGAGCTCCGTCGTCGGTGGCTCGATCAAGCGCTCCAGGACACCCGCGAGGGAATACGAACGCCTGAGGACGTCGGCGACCAGTTCTGGGCTTCGGTAGCGGGTAGTCGCGAGCGCCTCGCGCTCACGCTCCAAATCGTGGGCCTCGCGCTGCTGGACCCCGATCGCTACGGCGACATCGTCCTCCAGAGCACGCAGCAATTCATCGCGGGGACGGCGGCGATGATGGCTGGCCGCGTCGATCCCGAGCGCGCCCAAGCGATCGCCACCGCGGTTGTCGCCGCGATCGGCGGTCTGCAGATCGACTTGTTGGTCTCAGGGGACGAAGCCCGGGTGCGTGCCGCGTTCGAGGAACTGCAACGCTTCGCATACCTTGAGCTCCGGATGGGTCACGGCTCGGGTGTGCCTCCGGCCCGAATCCACCCCTTGACAGTAGGGCTGCCATAACGGCAGTATTACTGTCACCATGACAGGGGTGGACGGGTCGTTGCGCGACGAGCAGGCGGCTCGTACCCGCGACCGCATCATGCGGGCCCTCGCCGAGCTCCTCGTCGAGCAAGGCCCCCAGTCGTTGTCGCTCCACGCCGTCGCGGAGCGCGCGCGTGTCGGAGAGCGCACGCTGTACCGACACTTCCCGAACAAGGGGGCCCTGTACGTCGCGTTGCAGTCGTGGATCTCTGATGCCATCGATCGCGCGGCGCCGCCGGCGTCGTTGGCGTCTCCCTCCGAGCTGGCGGCCTCTCTGTCGGCGGCGTTCCCCGAACTGGCGCGGCTCCGCGACGCGTACCTCGTCGTGCAGGGACTTCCCGAGGTGCGCGAGGCGATGGCGATCGGCCACCGAGAACGTCGCCGCTCGATCACGACCGCCATGAAGCCCGCGACGGTTGGACTCTCGAAAGCTGAGGCGACCCGCACGGCCGCGATCGCCCACTTGCTCGGGTCTTCGCGCGCCCTCTACTTCCTGCAAGAGGTCTGGGAGTTCACACCGGAGGAGGCCGCCGCCGCCTCGGGCTGGGCCATCGGCGTGATCGCCGACGCCGTCGAGACGAAGGGAAGAGGAAGATGACCGCGACCGAACTGCGATGGGACCCGCCCGGCGCGGGGCGCTGGGACTCCGATCCGGTCCACTGGCCGAAACCTGCGGCGCGGCTCGCGCAGGCACCGTTCGTGAACGGCACGAGAGAGGGCCTCGGACGGGCGTTCGCGCGCCACGGTTTGCCGTTCCGAACCCTCGACATGGCGTTCGTCAACGACGTCCTCTTCCAGCGGATCGTGTTGTGCGATGCCGATGAGCTCGAGCGACGGGCACCGATCGCCACGCACGCTCGCGACGTCGAACAGTGGCGCACCGATGCCGAGCGCTGGCGCACAACGGTGAAGCCAAGGCGCCTTGCCGTCAACCTCGCACTCCAGGACGTCGATCCGCTCGAGCTGGACGAAGCCTCGTACGTGAAGTACCTCCGCGACCTGACCACCGAGCTGCAAGCAGCCATCGACGAGCACATGGACCTGGTGTGCATCGGCGACGTGATCGGTCGGCTGCTGCTCGCAGGCGAACCGTGGGGGATCGCCAACGCCGACCTCCTCGCCCTCCTCGCCGGTAGCTCCCCCGGATCGACCGAGGCCGCCGCGTCCGCCCGCGCGATCGCGACGATGCTCCGCGGTGCTGTGGTGACGTCGCTCGTCGAGGCGCGTGCGGTGTCCGACGACGTCCGCCATGCCATCGACGCGCATGTCCGACTCCATGGATGGCGCATGCTCGACAGCTACGGACCGGACGGGACGACGCTCGCGGAGCGTCCCGAACTGCTTCTACGCACGATCGTGTCGGTGCTCGATCGGCCCGTCGTCGATGTCGCGGCGCTCGAGAGGCAGATCCGTCGACGCGTCCCGCCCAAGGACCGCACCCGGTTCGACGAGTTGCTTGCCGATGCTCGCGACGCCTACGGCGTTCGGGACGACAACGAAGGCCTCACGTTGCTGTGGCCCATGGGACTCCTCCGCCGAGCACTGCTCGCAGCCACACGCCGCCTCGGGCGCGACGCCTTCGTGTTGGATCTCGATGAGATCGAGTCGCTCCTGCTCGAGCGGGGCGGCCCTTCGATCGACGAGGTCGCCGACCGCGTCCGGCGCCGCGAGGTCGCGGCCGCGGCGATTCCGTCCACCATCGGCGTCGACCACGAAGTCGCGCCCGACATCCCAGCTGCGATCCTCCCATCGCTCGCGGCGGCCGAGGCAGCCTGGGGCGCAGAGCTCGTGGCGGGGGACGCCGTAGGTATCGGCATCGGGAAGCTCCCGTACACGGGCCGCGCGTGCGTGTGCGCCGATGCTGCGAGCGCCCTCGACGAGCTCGCGCCGGGGGATGTGCTGATCACCTCGACGACGACCTCGGCCTTCAACGCCGTCCTGACCATCGCCGGTGCACTCGTCGTCGAGGCCGGCGGGCCCGCGTGCCACGCCGCCCTCGTCGCTCGCGAGCTCGGACTCCCCGCCGTCGTCGGGCTCGCAGACGCAACCACCCGCTTCCGTACCGGTGACCTCGTGACCGTCGACCCCGCCACCGGCAGCGTGGTGGCCGCCTGACACCGGACCTCACCGGTCACCCGGGTTCAGGGTGACGACGAACCGACGTGCGAAGCGCGGAAGGCCGCCAACCAGGCCTCCGTCATGCGAGGTGAGTGGAGTCGAAGCACCGGCGGCGCCTGCGGATCGTCCTCCCAGTCCTTGATCCGCTCCCGCTTGCGGGAAAAGCTGCGGAAGTGCCAAGCGACGATGGACTCGGACGACAACGCTTGTCGGAGCGACTCCTTGTTGCCGTTGCAGGCCACCTCGCGGGTGACCAGACGTCTCGTTGTCCGACGCAACAGTCGAAAGAGCGACACGAACCTCGGGTAGTCGAGAGCGACGATCAACTCTGCTCGCGGAACGACGACGTCGCGCCAGTGTCCGTACGCGGTGTCGAGTACCCACTCCTCCGAGGAAGCGATACGCGTCGCAAGGTCGCGCTGCTCTTCTTTCGGACGCTCGACCCATCCGGGAAGCCATCCGATCTCATCGTCCACCGAGTGCCACTCGAGACCCGAGACTTCGCCGATCCTGCGAGCGAGGGTCGTCTTGCCCGACCCGGTGACGCCATACACGAGAATCCGCTTCGGTCCGCCTTCGCGCACATCTCGGGCCTTGGTCGGATCCGCCCCCGCTCGCACGCCATCATTCTGACGTAGGAGTGCGCTGCCGGGGCCATTGAAATTGGCACTCGCCGACACGAGCAGCGTCAGACGGTCCGCCGGCGACGCCGAGGTGCTGACGGCAGCTGGGAGTCTCGCGTTCTCGAGCGCGCGTGCTGTTTTGCAGAGTCCAATCGCTTGAAGACCGGGTGGGGTGAAGGCATACTCACCATGGCGACGGTCCTGCGCCGAGCCGCCCGAGACGCCCAGCAGCCTCGGGATGGTGAAGGGGAGCACATCCTCGGACCATGTTGTTGTCTGACTTCGTTCATCCGAGCCGGCACGCCGGTCGGGTCGCTGGGGGGTCCGATCGATAGACGCCGGCTGACAGGGAGTGAACGTGACAGGTGACAAGGAGTTCAAGCAGCTGGTGCGCGCCGAGGCGCGCCGTTCGGGAAGGCGGTACACCTCCGTCCGCGAGGAGTTGCGTTCGCCGCGAGAACCAGAGCCCTTACAGATGAGCGAGGTCCGAGCGCGATACGACTCGATCGTCGCCACCATCGAGAGTTGGGTCTACGGTGCGTCCGAGCTCGCGCGACTCGTCGCCGCTGCGCTGCTCGTGCCCGGCAACGTGCTGGTCCGCGCGCTCCCGGGCAACGGGATGACGGCCCTCGGCCAGGGCGTCGCCGCCGCCATCGGCGGCGAGCTCTTCTCAATAGACGGACGCACCGGCCTCGACCCCAGTGATGTCGCGGCGTGGCGACCGGACGACGTCGTCGTGATCGCCCACTTCGACGGGCTCGACCGCGCATCGCAAGTAGCGGTGATCGAAGCGAGCAGAATCCCCGCGATCCTCCTCGCGAAGGTTCACGGGATTCCGACCGGATGCCGTTTCCGCCCGACGACGACACCGTTGAACGGTTCCTGTTCTGCGTCGAGCTCGCGCCCACCGATCCCGACACCGAACTTCGCATCGTCGACGAGTCGCGCTCCGGCGGATCGCACGGCCGGCTGCACACGCCCGTCATCGACCTCGAAGGGCTTCGATCGATGCGTGCTGCGGCAACAGCCGTGGACGTCCCGACCGAGGTCCGGCGATTTGTAGTCGACACCACAGCGGCCATCCGGGCAGCCGAGAACGTCGTCATCGGTCCATCGACCATCGCCGCTCTCGCCGTCGTCCAAGCCGCCGCCGCGCTCGCCGCCGCCAACGGCAGGAACAGTGCATCCATCGACGACGTCAGGTCAGTCCTGATCCCCGTGCTCGGTCATCGAACGCTCCTCCGCGAAGCCGTCGACGGTTCGAGTCGTGACCTGATCGAGCGAATCTCCCGCCGAAGCTGAACACCGACACGCTCGCGAGACTGTCGGGCACATCCAGTCGACGGAACGACTCGATGCGCCAGGCGTGTGACGGCAGCCCGAGATGCGCGCACCTTCCTCGGCGCTCGCGTGTGGGTCGAGCGGCTCCGCGGTCAGCGGGGAAGGGGCGCACCTCGCTCGTAGGCCGCCCGACGAAGCGCGGCGTGGTTGGCTCCGGCTGCAGCCAGGCTGATCGCGACGAGCCCCCAGAGCGCCGGTTCGTAGCGACCGATTGCCTCCACCGCTGCCGCCAAGGCAAGCGGGGCAACCGATCCGCCGACGGCGCTCACCGACCCGATGACCCCCGAGAGCGCTCCGTAGTGCCTGACGCCGTAGAGGTCGGCGACGACGGTGGCGCGGGTCAGCGTCTGAAGCCCGTTGGCCGCGCCGTACACCACCAGGAACACGCCGACGCCCGCGAGGGTCGGCGACACGACGAGGGCGGCAAGGCCGACCGCCTTCGAGGCCAACACCCACGACCCCAGACGGCCGGCGTCATGGCGCTCGGCAAGCCGGCTGAACGCGCTGCGCCCGACCACCTGCAGGAGGCCGACGCCACCCACGGCCATGGCGGCGTGGCCGCTCCGCCAGCCCTCCTCGACGAGGTACGGGACGAGGTGGACGGCGATCGCGAAGGTTGTGACGGCCGACAGGAGGTACGCGGTGGTGAGGCACCAGAACGGTGCGCTCAAGAGGACCTCCCGCGGAACGGTGTCGTCGTGGGCGGGTTGCCTGGTTTCATGGCCCGGCCGCAATGCGGTAGCGAGCAGGGGTACGGCGATGGCGGTCAGGATCACCGCGAGAGCGAAGACGGCCCGCCGCCATCCGAGGGCGTGTTCAAGAGCAGCCGTGAGCGGACCGAAGATCGTGCTCGCCAACCCGGCGAGCATCGTCACGGTCGTGATCGCCCGGTGTCGCGATGCACCGTCCAGTCGCTTGGTGAGGATCGTGAATGCCGGCTCGTAGAACAGCAGGGACATGCAGGCCCCGAGTCCGACCCACAGCAGAACGAAGGTTGCCAGGTTGTCGACGAACGCCCAGGTCGTGACGAGTACCCCTGCGAGCGCTGCGCCTGCAGTGAGCAGCGCTCGGGGCCCGTGGGTGTCCAGCCATCGGCCTACCGGCACCGTGAGTACGGCGGCGACCAACAGGGCCAGAGAGAACGATCCCGACAGGAAGGTCCGACGCCACCCGAGGTCTCGCTCCATGGGGAGCAACAGGACGCCGTAGGAGTAGAACAGCACTCCGTAGCCGAGCGTCGTCGTGACCGCGAGCGACCCGACCAGCCGACGATCGCTCACGGGCGCACGCATGACGGTCAGTCTGCGTCGCAATCCGTCCGACTGACCACGAGAAGGCAGTCACAACCCGCCAATGGGCTCGCGCGCCGTCCGACGTCCGTTCTCGAGCGGGGTGCTCTTGCTCACCACTGGTCGACAAGGCGAGGTGGAGTCGAGGCGCCTCGTCGAGGGCGGCGAGGAGGACTCCGGTGACGACGCCGATTCGTTGGCCGACGCGCTCGACGGCAATGGATCGGATCTGTTCAGCTTGGGCCTTCGAGTCGCGCTCGAGTCCGGTGTGAACTGCCTCGAGGAGTACTTGGAACGGGTACACGTGGGTGGTGTTCGAGGTGACGGGCGCGACCGTGATGACGCCTCGTCCGAGCCGCACCGCGGTTCCGTTGGCGCCGTCGTTGCTGACGATTACGGCAGGTCGCCGCTGGTTGGCTTCTGCGCCAACCTTTGGCTCGAGGTTGACCATGCGGATCTCGCCCCGGCGCACCAGCCGAGCCCGTCGGCCGTCGCGTTCGCCCAGAGCACCTGGTCGTCGCTGTCGGCCCATTCGGTCCACGCGTAGGCGGGGCCGAGCTCTGAGGCGCGTAGGAGGCGCACTGCCTTGTGCATCGCCGCCGAGCGGGACGCGATGCCTTGGGCTTTGGCGTAGGCGTCGAGTGTCACTCGGCGACCCGATCACATTGGCCATTGACAGCCCGGCAATCCCGAGAAGCAGAGCACCTGCAAGGAGAACACCTCGTAGGACAGACCTGGAGATGCTCACGGATGAAATCGTGTCACGGTTCAACCTGCCCATTGCCGGTTGTGCCGGGGCACCGAACGACTGCGGGCAATCGGAGCGGCCAGTTGGCGATCGTGGCAGTGTCGTCGCGTGCGGCGACGTCGACCTGAGTGGTACGTGCGGTGGGGGATGCCTCCCGCCGCCGTGCTCTACACGGTGGTGGGTTGGCGACGATTTGGGCCCATCACCACGCTCGTGGCTCTCGGTGTCGGGCGTCGCTACTGACCTCGAACAGCTCGCATTCGAGGTGGGCGACGTGGCGACGGGAGTCGACCGGGTCCGACTTCTCCTGCAGCTCGAGACTGGCGTCGCGGACGCGCTCGCCGTCTCGATTGCTGACGCCTACAGAGCGACCAATCATGGAGGAAGCTGGGCTCCGAGATCGGAGTTCCGTTCCAGACACTGCACCGCAGGCACGCGGCGCTGCTGGGCTCCTGACCGCCCGCTCATCGCGCTTCGCGCCTGCCGGCGCGTCTCGCGATGGGACGCGCCGGTGCCTGCACCCTGAGCTACGAGCGGTTGACTCCGTGGCCTTCGGGTGCCCGGGTACGGCTTCTGTGAGCCAGACCGTGCGCTTGTCGTCGTTGATGCAGTACCAGAGACGACCGGACCCGGTGACCTCGTACTGCCACTGCTCGAGCTCCTCGCCGTTCACCGTCCGACCACCGAGGCTGCCCCGGAGTGGGTGCTGACGGCCCGTGCGGTCCCTCGGGTCGGTGGTGATCCACTCCCACGCGACGCGGGCGTTCGACGGGGCGGCCGCGCAGACCTTGTCCCAGCCGACGACGGCGTCGCTGGTGGCGTAGCGGAAGTCCCAGCCGGACGTGGATGGCGGCGGGGCGATCCGTTCCTTGCGCTTCGGCAACCGTCAGCCCTTGGGTCGGGCGACCAGTCCGCCGGCCGCGTCCACCGGCCGGCGGAGTCGCCGGGCGAGCTTCGGATCCGCGTGGACCTCGGCGGTCGTCCGCCACTCCCGGACGAGTTCGGTGAGCGGCTCGTAGCTGTCGAGCACGGCCGCCGCGACCACGATGCGCGAGTACTCGTCGAGGAAGGCACGTCGGTCCCGGGTGGGCAGGAACTCCATCCACGGGAAGGCTTCGCCGAGGGCATCATCGAGCGCGGCTGGATTGTGCACGGCGAGGTTGCGGAGGGCGCGGCCGATGGCGGAGAACGTGTCTGCGCGCCCCGCTTCCCGGTCGGCACGCGTGAGTCGGAGGTCTGGCTCGTCGCGGCGGCGAAGGACGACGTCGCCGGTCTCGACGTCGTCGGCGACTTCCTTCGGGCGGCGAAGCAGGTCGGAGAAGGGGCGCTCGATCACTCTCATGCCGAGGAAGATATCTGAAGTACTTCAGATGTGGGGCCGACGTCGGCCGCGTGCGCCTACCGTGGGGCCAACGGGCCTCGGCGAGCCGCTCCCCGAAGCCGGTGGCGATCGCTTCGTCGAGCTGGGGAAGAGGAGCCCGTAGCGGTCGAGGGTGACGTTCATCGACGAGTGGCCCATCCGGGTCTGGATGGCCTTGGGGTGGGCCAAGCACCCAAACGTCCGCTCCGCACCGATCTCACCTCCGGAAGAGGTCACCGCTCGCACCGGTTTCGGCCTCGCAGCAGTCTGTCGAACCGAGCAGACAGCCGTGAGCGATCGCAGAACTCCCCGTCGGCTGACACTGCCGACGCCGCTCGACCGGCACGCGCAACCTCTGCTTCCGGGGAAGGCTCAGACCGCCTATCGGTGGATCGGGCGCGAAGTCTGAGCACGCAGCGCAAGATCAGGCCATGCGACTGCGTGTACGCGACTTCGCAGAAGCACGAGCCGCGCCTTGCTCTGGATGCGATCGCTCACGGTCGTGCCGCCCCTCAAGAAGGCGGTGCGGGTCGCGTCGACACCTCCACTGCGCTCTCTCAGAAACGGTCGGCGCCCGTGGAGTGCGCTCACGTCAGCTGACAGCCTGCTGACTCCGCGCCGATCCGGCACTCTGTGCGGATGCCGAATGAAGCCACCCACGCCGTGCTGTCAACCTTCAACGTCGACCCAACCAGGCGGGACGACCAGGAGTTCGGGCTACACAACGTCATCGTCCCAGGGGTACGCGAGACGCCTGGCTTCGTCTCGGGAATCTGGACACGGACGACCGATGGCACGAAGAGCACGGTTCTCGTTGCGTTCTCCGCAGAAGCCGACGCTCGCGAATTTCGGGCCAGCGTGGTGGTAAATGCGTCGAACCAGGCAGCCGTTGGTCTGACACTCGACGACGTTGAGATTGTAGAAGTCAACGCCATCGCTGGCGCATAAGTCCCGATCGGCGTCTCCGGGGAGGACCTACCGGCGTGCGGCCACCTGCAAAGAGTGGCGACTGCAGCCAACGACGTCGCTCCACGTCCATTCAGGGAAGGACTGGTGCGCCGAAATTCGCCCACATCTGCTGACCAGGCGCTGACAGCGTCGCGGCGCCCAGAACCTCGGTCGGCGGTTGCCGCGGAGTTCCGCGGGTCGTGGACCATCGGCACGAATATCTGTCGATTCCGACCGCATGGCGAGCCGGGATCGAGGAGCAACCACCGCGTTCCCGCCCGGTCCCCTGGCCAAGAGCTGGGACGTAGCCTGGGGTGCTGAGATGGGCGCGACGGGAGATGGGCGCGGCGTTCGACTGGCTGAGCTGGTGGCCGCGCTGTCGCTCGGAATCGACCTCGGCTTTGGCCAGCCGATGGAGCACGTGGTGCGCCAGACGTGGATCGCCCTGCGCCTCGCCGAGCGCCTCGGGCTCGATGCCGAGCAACGTTCGGTCGTGTACTACTCCTCCCTGTTGACGAACGTCGGCTGCCACACAGACGCGCATGAGCAGGCGAAGTGGTTCGGGGACGACATCGGATTGAAGGGCGACAAGTACCTCTACGGGCTGCGCGGCCCTCGGTCGGCGGCTGCCGGTCTGCGGCGTCTCGGGGCCGGTCATCCTGTGCTCCATCGCTTTCGGATCGGCCTGAACTTCGCGCTCGCGGGCCACAGGGACCTCAATGGCATGGTCGCCCGCCACTCGGCGATGGCCCAGTCCCTCGCAGCTGAGCTCGGCCTTCCCCTGGCGGTGCAGGAAGCCGTCGCCGCTGCCTACGAGCAGTGGGACGGGAAGGGGTGGCCGGGCAAGGTCAAGGCCGAGGCCATACCTATCGCTGCTCGCGTCTCGCATTTTGCCGAGTACACGGAGGTCGCCCACCGCTCGGGCGGTGTCGACGCCGCGGTGGACCTGGCGCGCAAGCTCGCAGGAAGCCAGTTCGACCCGAACATCGCGTCGCGTTTCGTGGCCGACGCGGCCGACATCGTCGGTGATCTCCACGGCGCCAGCGCCTGGGATGGTGTGATCGCCGCCGAGCCGACCCTGACGCGTCCGCTCTCGGCCGACGAGCTCGACGAAGCTCTGGGTGCGGTCGCAGACTTCGTCGATCTCAAGTCGCCGTACCTGCTGGGCCACAGCCGCGCCGTCGCCCAGCTCGTGCAGGGTGCGGCATCGATCTTGGGCTTGGATGGCGAAGCGGCCCGGTTGCCATACCTGGCAGCGCTGGCCCATGGGCTCGGCCGGCTCGGCGTGTCCAATGCCATCTGGGACAAATGCGGGCTGCTCGGTGCCGGCGAGTGGGAGAGGGTGCGGCTGCAGCCGTATCTCACGGAGCGGATGCTGCAGCAGTCACCGGCGCTCAAACCGATCGGGGCCTTGGCCGGTCAGCTCCGGGAACGAGTCGATGGATCCGGCTATCCGAAGGGCCTCGATGGACGTGCGCTCGCGATGGCGGCGCGAGTGCTCGCGGCAGCAGACGTGTACCAGGCGATGCTGGAGCCGCGTCCACACCGGGCGGCGCGCTCGCCGGACGACGCGGCGGCTGAGCTGCGCGCCGAAGCCCGATCTGGACGTCTGGACGGCGACGCCGCGGAAGCCGTCCTCGTCGCGGCGGGCCACCGGACCTCGGCCCGGCGCGAGCGACCAGCGGGGCTCACCGCCCGCGAGGTTGAGATCCTCCGGCTTGTGGCCCGCGGCGTGTCGAGCAAGGACATCGCTGCTGAGCTGGTGATCTCGCCGAAGACGGCCCGGAACCACATCGAGCACATTTACGCCAAGACCGGGGTCACCAATCGGGTGGCGGCGAGCGCGTTCGCCTCCAAGCATGGGCTCCTCGGCGCTTCGCCAGCGTGAATCACTGATGCAGCCGGAAGATGGGGCAGCTGCCCCATGCAGCGCGCGCCGTCGATGTCCTCCAATGGCTTCTGCGCACGACGACACGCCACGGGAAGGACGGGACGATGGGGCTGCGCAGCAGGCTCTTCGCGCTGATCTACGACCGGTTCATGGCCGCGGGCGAGGAGGCGGGGCTCGCCGAAACGCGCGCCCAGCTCCTCGCCGAAGCCACGGGCGCCGTTCTCGAGGTCGGTGCCGGGACCGGCCTGAACCTCGCGCACTATCCAAGCGCAGTCACGACGCTTAGCCTCACGGAACCCGACAGCGCCATGCTGCGCCGACTCCAACGCGCAGCAACGCGCGCGGCGATACCGGTCACGGTCTTGCGCGCACCGGCAGAAGACCTTCCCTACGACGACGCCTCTTTCGATACCGTCGTGTCCACCCTGGTTCTCTGCGGCGTCGACGACCAGCCCCGCGCCTTCCGCGAGATCCGGCGCGTACTCAAACCCGGCGGCCAGCTCCTGTTCCTCGAACACGTGCGATCAGACGACTGCCGCCTCGCCCGGCGCCAGGACCGCCTCAATTGGTTCAACCGGCTCACGACCAGCTGCGACTGCAATCGCCCGACGCTACGCAGCCTTGAACGGAGCGGCTTCGTCGTCGAACACCTCCGACAGCGAGAGCTCCCGAAGTCGCCTTCGTTCGTCCGCCCAATGATCGTCGGCCGCGCCACCCGCGCCGCCGACACCCTGACCCCCTGATCGCCGAACCGAAAGGGAGACCGTCATGACCACCGCAGAAATCGCAGCCCGGCGTGGCGCAAAGACCGTGACCGCCAACGGCATCGACATCGCCTACGTCGACATAGGCGACGGGCCGCCGCTGGTGCTCCTCCACGGCGCCCTCGCCTCCACGGGGCCCGCATGGACCGGTTCGACCAACGCCCACGTCGACTATCTGCCAGCGCTGGCAAAGCACTTCCGGGTCATCGCTCCCGACACTCGCGGGTCCGGCGCCACCGCCCATCCCGGCGGACCGGTCGGATTCGACGTCCTGGCCAACGATGTCATCGCACTGATCGAAGCGCTCGGGCTCGACCGTCCGCTCATCGCCGGCTTCAGCGAAGGCGGCGCCACCGCCACCCTCCTAGCCCTCCTCCAGCCCGACCTCGTTCGCGCTCTCGTGAACCACGCCGGCTTCGACTACTTCGACGCCCAACACATGACCCAGCAGATCGACAACGGGTTCCGTCCGCTCTTCGGCGGACGACCCGGCGCCACCGCAGCAGACCCCGACGCCGCCGAACGGGCCTTCCAGGCCATCCCGCCCATGGCCGCGACCTTCACGACCATGCAGGCCGATTACGACTCGGCCCAAGGCGACGGGCACTGGCGCACCTACCTCGGTCAGTTCTTCGACCGCACGACTGCTGGCGCCGGTCGCACCACCGACGACTTCGCCCGGCTCAGCATGCCGACCCTGCTCCTCGTCGGTGACCGCGACATGTTCTGCCCCGTCGAGGTCGCTAGCGCGGCGTATCGCGCGCTGCCAGCCGGAGAGTTCGGCGTCCTGCCGAACACCGGCCACGACATCACACAACAGGCCATGGACAGCATCGAGGACTTCTTCCAGCGACACGCCGCGAGGTAGGGCAACGGCACAGCGATCACGCTCTCTAGTGGAACCCCGCGTTCAACCCGATCGCTGTCCAACGACCCCGGTGCTCGTCAGCCCAGACCATGCACCGGCTCTTCTCTTCTCGGGTGTCGTCGTGCTCGAACCGGTGCCTGTCATTGCGCTCCGCCCCCGTCCGCGGTCGTCGCCGACTCGCCAGCCACGCCGGTCGGTGATGATCGCACAGACCTGGTGAAGTCGCTCGGCACCGTCGCGCACTCGGCTGGGTCGACATCGGCCACCGTCTGCGTGAATCCCCACCGATGGCCAACAAGGTCAACGGCTGTGTACTGGCGCTCGCCGAACGGATACGTGATCGGCGGATTGGGGATGGTCGCACCGAACCTCACAGCTCCGCTCGTGGTGCGCATCGACATCATCCACGCGGACAGACGTGCCGCCACTGATCGGCTCGCCACGCCCTAGTGGACGTAGCTCCGCATCGTCGTCCCAAGAAGTGGGTGACTGCGCGACACGAGAGATGTGCAGCGCTACGGAGCCGCCGCTACGTCGACAATGCACCTTGCGGACGATCGGGGGGGCCGTACCGGTAGACCTCGGTGAAGCCGAACGCTGAGCAGATCCATTCGACAGCTGCTCCGACGTCGTCGTGAACCGGCCAGGAACAATTGGCCCGGGCGG
Organism: Acidimicrobiales bacterium; assembly: GCA_035525495.1. Taxonomy (GTDB): domain Bacteria; phylum Actinomycetota; class Acidimicrobiia; order Acidimicrobiales; family CADCTF01; genus DATLED01. The sequence goes on from DATLED010000030.1 coordinate 29,373, forward strand.
AGCGGAGCGGTTGTCGGTCATCGCGTCAGTCTTCCTTTCCGGCCGCTGCTCAGCAATGCCCGCCGCGGGTCCGCGGCCGAGACGCCCGGCGGCGGCGGCATCGCAGCCAAGGACAGCGCCCGCGGCCCCGGCGGCGCCGCACAGAACGACGGTTGCCGCGAGAGAACGGACACGGCCGATCGAACCACAACGCTCACAACGATCGACCCCTCGAGCCGAACTTCAGGGACGGATCAATTCGACGTGGCGGCCGGACACGGCTGCGAGCTGTTCCAGATCATCGTGGTCGACCGTAACGATCTCGTCGCCGTCGACAGCAAGCAATACGACAGCAGCATCGACGACATCAGCGAGCCCGGCGGCGCCGAGGAGACGGCCGGCCGCCCGACCGAGCTGCTCATCGAGAGGTCGGATGTCGATTCCTCCAAGCGCCTGCGACAAGCGGGCCTGACGCGAGCCACCGCGCCAGACCTGTCCCAGAACTCCGGCGTGCGTCAACGGAAGGTCGCCGTCGAGTTGTGCGCCCTTAAGGCGAACCCACATTTGCCGCTCATTGCGCTCCAGCGCTACCAAGGCTCCGCTGTCGAGAACGAGACTCATGCCGACTTTGCCCTGCGCGGCGAATGCTGGCGCCGGCCGCGAACAACGGTTGCGTCCTGCCGATCGGCCCTCTGCTGGATCACGATCTCCTCGGCACTGATTTCGCCGAACTCCTTCTCGTAGTCAGCCACCGCTGCGGCTAGGAGCGCGAGCTTGCGGTCACGCCGGATCTTGTCCTCCAAGGCGGCGCTCACCCAGCCGCTCACGGACTCAGCATGCCCAGACTCGACTGCGCGCTGGCCTGCTTCGATCAGCTCGGGGTCGACGGTCACGGTGAGGCGCTGCTTCCTGACAGTCATACTCTGATGGTAACAGGGGTACGACTGTGCGGACATCGCCACAAGGGAATCGCCTCTTGATGTCAAGCGGCGACTTTGCGTTGAGCGGTCGGTCCGTGCTCGAGGGCTGGTGGGGCGGAGATGGCTCGGATCAGCGGGAAGGGCCGTGGCCCTTGGAGTGGTGGGAAATGAGAGCACCGACGTGATCGTCGTCGTGGGTGGTGCTGCTCGTCAGCTGGCGAGCAGGTTGTTGGTCTCGGGTCCCACCTCCTTGGTGTCGCTGCCAGTGTTGTCGTTGGCGTAGAGCTTTGCCATCGAGGCCTCCGAGAGGTAGCGGCGCTCGGTGACTTGCCACTCGTCGTGGACCTCGAGGAGCACGGAGCCGGCGAGTCGGAGCACCCCGGCCTCGTTGGGGAAGATCCCGACGACGTTGGTGCGCCGCTTGATCTCCTTGTTGACCCGCTCGAGGGGGTTGGTGGACCAGATCTTGCGCCAGTGCGCTTGGGGGAACGCCGCGAACGCGCAGATGTCGGCCTCGGCGTCGCGGAGCATCGTTTCGACGGCGGGGAACTGGCGGCCGAGCTTGCCTGCGATCGAGTCGAGCTGGTCGGCGACCGCGGCCGCGTCGGGTTGCGCGAAGACGGTGCGGATGGCGGCGGCGACCATCTCGGCGTGCCCCTTGGGGACCTTGGCCAACACGTTGCGGAGGAAGTGCACGCGGCAGCGTTGCCAGCGGCGCCGATCATCACCTTCTCGATCGACTGGCGGAGCCCTTCGTGGGCGTCGGAGATCACCAGGCGCACCCCCCCGAGCCCCCGGGCCCGGAGGGATCGCAGGAACGCCGTCCAGAAGGCTTTGTCTTCGCTGTCGCCGACGGCCAGGCCGAGGACTTCGCGGGTGCCGTCGGCGGCGACGCCGGTCGCCACGATGATCGCTTTGGACACGACCCGGGCGCCTTCATGCGCTTTGACGTAGGTGGCGTCCAAGAACACGTAGGGGAACTCGACGTGATCGAGGCGCCGTTCGCGGAACTCGGTGACGGCGGCGTCGAGCTCGGCGCAGATGCGGCTCACCTGGCTCTTCGAGACCCCGGCGCTGATGCCGAGAGCGGCGACGAGGTCGTCGACCTTGCGGGTGCTGACGCCGTGCACGTAGGCCTCCATGATCACCGCCCACAACGCCCGGTCGATGCGGCGGCGGGGTTCGAGCAGCGACGGCAAGAAGCTGCCGTGGCGGAGCTTGGGGATGGCGAGCTCGATGTCGCCGGCCTTGGTCGACAACAACCTGGGCCGGGTGCCGTTGCGGTGGGTGGTGCGGTCATCGCTGCGTTCATAGGGGGCGGCGCCGATCTTGATCTCGGCTTCGAGATCGACGAGCGCTTGGCAGACGAGCTCCATGGCGGAGCGCATGAAGTCGAGGTCTCCGCCGGAGCGGATCGAGTCGAGTAGATCGGACAGGGCAGACTGGTCG
>DATLED010000057.1:0-21974 GCA_035525495.1 Acidimicrobiales bacterium
CTCCGAACCGGACGTCAGCGACGATCGCTCCTTCACGCTGCGGGTCGCCTTCGCCCCGGAGCTCCCCGACGAGACCCGCCTCGAGCTCTTCGAGCGCCGCCGCACCGAGCTGCTCGGTCGGCGCGACGACGTCCGCCGCCGGCGCGACGACCGCACCTCGGCCCGGACCCACTCGTACCTCGGCGCGCTGCTCGAGCGCGACGCCGACCAGCTCGCCACCGACCTCGCCTGGCTCGACCGCCTCATCGAGGGGGAGCGCTCCCGCTCGACCTCGGCGTTCGCACCAGCGCTTCTCCAGGAGGAACCCACATGAGCAAGATCCGACTCGCCATCGCCGGCATGGGCAACTGCGCCAGCTCGCTGGTGCAGGGCATCCACTACTACGCGGACGCCGACCCGGCGGACCGGGTGCCGGGCCTGATGCACGTCGTCCTCGGCGGCTACCACGTCGGCGACGTGGAGTTCGTGGCCGCCTTCGACGTCGACGCCACCAAGGTCGGTCTCGACCTCGGCAAGGCGATCTACGCCGACATCAACAACACGATCCGCTTCGCCGAGGTGTCGGACCTCGGCGTGACCGTGCAGCGCGGCCCGACCTTCGACGGCTTCGGCGAGTTCTACCGCCAGGTCGCCGAGGAGTCGCCGCTCGAGCCGGTCGACGTCGCCCAGGCGCTCCGCGACAGCGGGGCCGACGTCCTCGTCTCCTACCTCCCGGTCGGTTCGGAGGAGGCGCAGAAGCACTACGCGCAGGCGTGCATCGATGCGGGCGTCGCCTTCGTCAACGCCATCCCGGTGTTCATCGCCAGCGACCCGGTGTGGGCGCAGAAGTTCACCGACGCGGGCGTACCTATCGTCGGCGACGACATCAAGAGCCAGGTCGGCGCCACCATCGTCCACCGCACGCTCGCCCGCCTCTTCGAGGATCGCGGGACGACGATCGACCACACGTACCAGCTGAACTTCGGCGGGAACATGGACTTCATGAACATGCTCGAGCGGAAGCGTCTGAAGTCCAAGAAGATCTCCAAGACGCAGTCCGTCACGAGCCAGATCGACCAGGGCATCACCGACCGAGACGTCCACATCGGCCCGTCCGATCACGTGCCGTGGCTCGAGGATCGCAAGTGGGCGTTCATCCGCCTCGAGGGTCGCAACTTCGGCGACGTCCCGCTCATGGTCGAGCTCAAGCTCGAGGTCCACGACTCGCCGAACTCGGCCGGCGTGATCATCGACGCGCTCCGCTTGGCCAAGGTCGCCAAGGACCGCGGCCTCGGCGGGCCCGTGATGGGGGCCAGTGCCTACTTCATGAAGTCTCCGCCGGTGCAGTACCGCGACGAGGTCGCCCGCGAGATGGTCGAGGCCTTCGCCGCTGAACCCGAATAGAGGTCAGCGCGGCGAGGCGCGGAGCGAGAGCGACGGGAAGTCGCCGACGTCGACGAAGTCCGACGGGACGTCGATCGGCGTGCGGGCGGCCCACCGCAGCCGGGTGGCGAGGACAGGGTCCTCGGTCACGGCACGTCCACCTCGACGACCAGCGCGCGGTGGTCGGAGCTCGCCGTGGCGACGACCTCGACGGCGGCGACGGACAATTCGCTCGACACGGCCACGTGGTCGATGCGGACCCGCGGGTCGTCGTTGGGGAACGTCGGCGAGGACCCGTCCGCGAGCACCATGCCGGCTTCCTCGACGACCGGCGCCACCTCCTCGGATAGGAGGTTGAGGTCGCCGACGAGCAGTCGGGGGCCGGGCCGGTTCGTCAGCAGTTCGACGACCGCCCGGAGCTGACCGTGCACCTCCGGGCGGTGGATCGACAGATGGGTCGCGGCCACCGACACGGCGGGCGTTCCCTCGCCGAGGTCGACGGTCGCCAGGATGACGGCGCGCGGTTCGTTCCGGCGATGCGCCCGGGGGAGACGTGCGACCTCGACGTCACGCATCCGGCCCCGCGCCAGCAGGGCGTTGCCGTACTTGCCGATCCCGCCGACCCTGGCGGCCTTGCCGAAGACGACCTCGGTCCCGGTCGCCTCGGCGACCGCCGCCGCCTGGTCGAGGCGACCCGACCGCGGCACGCCGACGTCGACCTCCTGCAGAGCGAGGACGTCGGGCCGCAGCTCAGCCGCCGAGTGCCGCAGCAACGAAACGTCGACGACGCCCGATCCGTCGGAGCGCCGTCCGTGGAGGATGTTGAAGCTGACCACTCGAACTCGGCGCACCACGCGTCATTCTGATCTGCGTACGCTCGGTTCATGCCCACCGACAACGCCGCCGCCTGGGACCGCCACTCGAGCGCGTACCAGCAGGGCGCGGCGCTGCCCACCGACGTCGCCAACTACGGACCCGACATCCCCAACGAGCGTGACCTTCGCCTGCTCGGTGACCTCAGCGGCAAGCGGGTACTCGAGCTCGGATGCGGCGGCGCACAGTGCTCGATCGCCTTCGCCAAGCAAGGCGCGGTCGCCATAGGCGTCGACTTCTCCGCCGAGCAGTTGGCCTTCGCCCGCCGCCTCACCGAACGGGAGAACGTCCGCATCGAGCTGCACCATGGTGACCTCGCGGACCTCGCCTTCGTCCGGGCGGATTCGATCGACCTCGTCTTCTCCTCGTACTCGTTCGGCTACGTCGAGGACCTCAACCGCGTCTTCCGCCAAGTCCATCGCGTGCTGAAGGTCGGGGCGCCGCTCGTCTTCTCCCTGCCGCACCCGAGCTACGACATGATCGACGACGACGACGCCGAGTCGCCGCTGTTGATCCGCCGGTCGTACTTCGACCGTTCCCCGATCGACTACGAGTGGAACGGCATCAAGTTCACCGACTACCACCACACGATCTCGGACCTCTACATGGGGCTGTCGAGGACGGGCTACCGAGTGGACGTGATGATCGAGCCCGAACCCACCGCCGGTGGCCCCCGCTCGATCTTCTGGCGAGACGCCTTCCGCTACGTGCCCCGGACGTTGATCATCCGCGCCCGCAAGGAAGGCAACTAACCCAGCACCCGCCTGACGACCGCAGCCGAGGCGGCACCGTCGTCGACACCGATCTCGACACCGCGAACGCGGAACGCCGGGTTCATGAGGTTGAGCAGCCCGATCTCGGCGCCGAACCGCGGGCCGGGCGCTATCCGCGCGACGGCGGTGCCGACCTCCTCGAGCTGCTCGGCCTCGACCTCCACGGCGCTCCGGCGACCCGGCTCGGTCGGCGCCGCCGCCGTCGGCGCGATCACGACGACGACATCGAGCGCTTCGGCGACCAGCACGTCCGCGTTCGTCCCGGACCACACCCCGCCGTCGGTGTAGCGCGACCCACCGATGCCCACGGTCGGGAACATTCCCGGAACGGCGCAGGACGACGCGACCGCGCGGGCGAGATCGACGAGCCCGGCATCGGCGGACGTCCACATCCGTCGCTCGCCGGTGTTGCAGTCGAGAGCGGCGATCCGCAGGTCCTGAGCGGGCCACGCCCTGCCCTTGCCGATCGTCGCCTCGAAGCTCTCGACCCAGCGCTCCTCCGGCGGCGTCGGTGCGGCCATCGCCTTCTGGCCGACGACGCGGGCAACCTCAGGCGTCACTTTCGGCGCCTTGCGCAGCTCGCCGAAGATCTCCATCACGACCGACATGTCGCCGCGCGGTCGCGTCCCCTCGGACGGCGCCGGCCCGCGCTCATCGCCGCGCGACTGCTCCTCGACCAGGGACTCGACGGTCGCGCCCAGCGCCAGCCGCGTCCCGACCACCGAGCCGGCGGAGGTTCCGACGATCACGGCCGCATCCGCCGGGTCGAGCACGCCCGCCCGCTGCAATCCGGCGAGCACGCCCACCTCCCACGCGATCCCCACCACACCACCACCACCGAGGACGAGTCCGAAGCGCACCGCGCCATTCTGCCTCGCGCTAGTCGCTGGCCTCGATGTCGACGTTGTATGCCTCGTAGACGAGGTCGGCGCCGAGGTGGCGGTGGTGGACGATCGCCGTCAACAGCTCGACGACCCGCGTCCGCGCGTCGGGAACGTCGCCGTCGTCGTCGCCGTCCGGCAAGGCGGCGGCGGCGGTCGCCAACGCGGCGCGCAGGACGGTGTGATCGGCTCGCGTCCTCTCGACACGATGGGCCAGACGGGGCACGGCGGCGGCGATGTCGGCGAGCAGGCCATCGGGCGCCTCGGTGCTCTCGATGTGCGCGTCCAGCGACTCGGACAACGACGCCAGCTCCTCCCGCAGTTCGACGGACCACGCCTTCACCCGTCCACGCGCGGCGCTCGACAGCGCGGACTCGACCGCCCCGACTGCGGCTCGGAGACCGGCTCGGTGCTGCCGGGCCTCTTCCAGACGATCGCTCACGGGGCCTCCTTCGGTGGGCGTTGCTCCGCGCCTTCGGATCCGCCCGCGGGCTCACTCATCATCCGAGACCGTACGCCCCGCACCGCTCCGCTGCTACGGCGAGAACGAACGGATCCAATCCGCGTAGGCGTGGGTGAACAGCGCTGGCGTTCCGCCGGTGTGCACGAACACGATCGAGCCGTGGTCCGGCAACCGGTCCTCGCGGGCAGCAGCCACGAGCCCTGCCATGGCCTTGCCGGTGTAGACGGGATCGAGCAACAGCCCCTCGAGCGTCGCCGCCAGATGGAGCGCCTCGCGGCACTCGTCCGTGGGCGCGCCGTAGCCAGGTCCGTAGCGATCGTGGTCGACCTGGACGCGGCCGCCTGGCGCCGACAGCGCCGCCAGACCTGCGGCCTCGGCGGCCTTCTCCGGTACCCGCTCGTCGAGGTCCGGCCGAGTTCCCACATCGACGCCGAGGACCTTGGTGTGTTCGCCGACAGCGGCGACGAGTCCGGCATGCGTTCCACCCGAGCCATCCGCCGTCACGACGAGCGAGAGGTCCGGCCGCGCCTCGACGAGCTCCAGGCCGCAGGCCACGTACCCGAGCGCCCCGATCGTCGACGCGCCACCGACGGGGATCCGGTACGGCCGCCGACCCTCCGCCTGGAGGCGGTCGCACTGCTCCTCGATCGCGGCCTCGGCGCCGTAGTAGTCACGGGTTCCGGCCCACACGATCTCGGGGCGCAGCACCTCGTCGAGCAGGACGTTGCCCGTCGGCACCGACGGTCGCGGCGACGTGAGCACGATCGTGCACGCGAGTCCGAGCCGGGCGGCTGCGGCGGCGGTGATCCGGCAGTGGTTGCTCTGGCGGCCGCCGCCCGTCACCAAGGTGTCACACCCCTGTGCCAGCGCTTCGCCGATCAGGAACTCGAGCTTGCGCACCTTGTTGCCGCCGCCGCCGAGCCCGTTCACGTCGTCGCGCTTCACGAACAACCGGCCGGGCTCGATGCCGAGCGCGGCGCCGAGACGGTCCATCGGCTCGAGCGGCGTGGGTGACACCGATGCCAGCCGGGTCCTCGGGTGGTCATCGAGCACGGCGCGGACGATACCGGCAGACTCAGCACCGTGACGGCTGTGCTCGAGGACCTCGTCGCCGCCGCGGAGGACGCGCTCGGAGACCCGCATCTCGCGAGCGACCGGGCGCGCGCCGAGGCCATGGCCCCCGCGATGACCGCGCTCATCGCCGCCGGAGCGCCCGTTCCCGCCTGGTCCGAGGAGCCATACGAAGGCGGTGCCGTCGGCAACCTCGTCCACGCGGACCCTGATGGGCGCTTCCACGTGCTCGTGGTCGTCTTCCCGGAAGGGACGTCGAGTGGCATCCACTTCCACGGGTGCTGGGGGTTGATCGGCTACCTCCGCGGCGGCGACGAGGAGACGAGGTACGCAGAAATCGACGGTGTGCCCACCGAGGTCGAGCGGCGGGCATGGCGGGAGGGCGACATCGCCTACCTCCTCCCGGACGAGGGCGAGGGCTGGCACCGGGTGCGCAACCCGGGGCCTGGCACTGGCGTCAGCGTCCACGTGCTGTGCCGGACCCCGGCGATGCACCCCCACCAGTACTGGGACCGACGTGCGGGCCGGGTCCTCGAGTTCCCGTTCGTGGAGGTCGCTCCCGATCGGTGGGTCGCGCGCGTCGAGGGCCTCGACACGTGAACGTCGGCTCGCTCACCATCGACCCGGTCATCGACGGGTCCGCCCGCATGCCGGCAACCGCCGCGTTCGCCGGCACGACCGACGAGGATTGGGCTCCGCATCGCGCCCTGCTCGAAGGGGACGGCACCCTCGAGATGACGCTCGGCGGGTTCCTCGTCCGGGCCGGTGATCGCGTGGTGCTGGTCGACGCCGGCATGGGTCCGTTCACCTGGGGGCCGTTCGTCGGCGGGCAGCTCCTCGTCAACCTCGCGGCGCTGGGGGTCGCACCCGACGAGATCACCGACGTGCTGTTCACGCACCTCCACTTCGATCACGTCGGTTGGGCGACGCAGCAGGGCCGGATCGTCTTCCCGAACGCCACCTACCGGTGCCACGAGCGCGACTGGGAGCACTTCGTCGGCCCCGACGAGGGCGCCACCAAGAAGCTCCTCCCGATCGCAGATCGCCTCGAGCCGTGGTCCGGGAGCGGACCTCTCCTGCCCGGGATCGACCTGATGGCGGCGGCGGGGCACACGCCAGGCAGCACGATCGTCGTCCTGTCGTCCGGCGACGAGCGGGCGATGCTTCTCGGCGACGTCGTCCACTGTCCCGTCGAGCTCCTCGACGACGAATGGCAGGGGATGTCCGACGTCGACCCCGAGCTCGCCCTCCGCACCCGGACGGCCCTTGCCAAGGAGCTCGAAGGTCGCGACATCCCCGTGGCCGCCGCCCACTTTCCCGGGATGCGGTTCGGGCGGCTCCTTGCGGCGAGTGGCCGCCGCTCGTGGCGACTCGACGGATTGGGCCTTCATCCGGGTTAGGAACAAGCCGACACAACGCTGTGCGGACCCCTCGACCAGCCGAAGACAACCCAACTGCGGAGCGCCGCCAAGGCTCGTCGGACGCGTCCGACTCCCGCGAGCGCGGCGTCGCCCTGGTCGTCGTCGTCGATGATCTCGAGCGGATCGTGGAGCTGCACGGTCCCGCCGGGCTGACCGAGGTGCTCGGTGAGGCGGGCCGCCGCATCCGCCAAACGCTTCGCAGCGACGACTCCACGATGCGCTGGGGTGGCGAGGAGCTCGTCGTCATCCTCCGTGACGTGTCGATCGACGGCGCCGTCGAGGTCGGACAGCGGATTCGCATCGCCGTCTCCCAGCCGCTGACGTTCGGCGACGGGCGCTCGATGGTGCCGACGTGCAGCGTCGGGTGCGCCGCCGGCAACCCCGAGGATCTCGAGGAGCTGGTCGGTCGGGCCAAGCAAGCGCTCGGTTCGGCCAAGGCGTCGGGAGGCAACAGCCTCCGGCGGGCCCTCGCCGTCGAGGGAAACCGGACCGCCGGCGTCTAGAAGGGCCAGCGCCTCAGGGCTGCTGGTCCCACCACTCCCGCAGTCGATGCTCGGCCTCGTCGCGCCCGAGCGGTCCCTCCTCCATGCGCAGCTCGAGGAGGAAACCGAGCGCCTTCCCGATGACCGGTCCTGGCGCCACACCGAGCACGGCCATCACCTCACGACCGTCGAGGTCGGGGCGGAGGGCATCGAGCTCCTCGCGCTCGCGCAGCTGCGCGATGCGGACCTCGAGGTCGTCCATCCGTCGCGCCAGCTCGTCCGCGCGGCGCTTGTTCCTGGTCGTGCAGTCACACCGAGTCAGCTCGTTGAGCTCGTCGAGGAGAGGGCCGGCGTCGCGGACGTAGCGACGCACCGCGCTGTCGGTCCAGCCCATCTTGTAGGTATGGAACCGCAGGTGGAGCTCGACGAGCTTCGTCACCGCGTCGATGTCCTCGACCGGGTACCGCAGGGTCCGCATCCGGTCGCGGGTGATGCGGGCGCCGACGACCTCGTGGTGGTGGAAGGACACGCCGTTGGTCCCGATCGACCGGGTCTTGGGCTTGCCGACGTCGTGGAACAGGGCCGCGAGGCGCAGGATTCGATCGGGCGACGTCTTCTCGACGACGGCGATGGTGTGACCGAGGACGTCCTTGTGCCGGTGGATCGGGTCCTGCTCGAGGGCCAGGGCCGGAAGCTCCGGGAGGAACTCATCGGCGAGTCCGGTGTTGGCGAGGAACCACAGGCCGTCGGCAGGGCGCTCGACGACGAGGAGCTTGTCGAGCTCGTCGCGGATCCGCTCCGCCGACACGATCTCGAGGCGACCGTGGAGCCGCTTCACGGCGTCGACGAGCTCGTCGTCGGGCTGGAGGCCGTAGCCACAGAGGAAGCGAGCGGCCCGCAGCATGCGGAGGGGGTCGTCGGAGAACGAGGCGTCCGGAGACAGCGGGGTGCGGAGCCGGCCCGCCGCCAGGTCGCCGACCCCCCCGTGGGGATCGACGAGCTCGAGGGCGTCGCCCAGCCGAAGCGCCATGGCGTTGACGGTGAAGTCCCGCCGCGAGAGGTCGGCGACGATGGACGTGCTGAACTCGACGTCCGGCTTGCGGGAGTCGGGTGAGTACGCCTCGGCGCGATGCGTCGTGATCTCCAAGGTGCGCTCGCCGCTCTTGGCGCCGATCGTTCCGAAGCGCTTCCCCTGCAACCACACAGCGTCGACCACGGGTCGCACGATGCGCTCGATGTCGTCGGGCGACGCGTCGGACGTGAAGTCGAGGTCGTTGCCGTTCCGCAGCCGCCCCAGGATGGCGTCGCGAACGACGCCGCCGACGAGGTAGAGCGTGAAGCCCTCGGCCGCGAAGCGGTCGCCGAGGGTCCGCGTCTCCTCGACCAGGGGCTTGAGTCGTTCGGGAATCACGGCGGCGCCCACGCTACCGGCAGTCGAAAGCCACCTCTCCGCCGCCCTCGAGCCGGCTCGTTCGCAGCTTCCTAGAACGTCGTCGCCAACCCCTCCTGCTGCAGCTGCAAGCGGAAGTCGTGGGGGTGCGAGCACACCGAGAGGGCGTCGCGGAGGGCGACCAGACCGTTCTTGTAGAGGTTGAACAGGCTCTGGTCGAAGGTGTGCATGCCGTAGTACTCGCCTTCGGCGATGACCTCCTCGATGGTGTTCGACTGGTCGGGGTCGACGATGCGGTCGAACACGCGACCGGTCATCACGAGCACCTCGGTCGTCGGGATGCGGCCCGTGCCGTCGGCCCGCTCGAGGAGCCGCTGCGACACGACGCCCCGCAACGAGGCGGCGAGCGTGAGGCGGATCTGCTTCTGTTGGAACGGCGGGAAGAAGTCGACGATCCGGTTGACGGTCTCGGTGGCGTTCGTGGTGTGCAACGTCGAGATCACGAGGTGTCCGGTCTCAGCGGCTGCCAGCGCCGCCCACACCGTCTCGGGGTCGCGCATCTCACCGATGAAGATGACGTCGGGGTCCTGTCGCAGCACCCGGCGCATGGCGGAGGAGTAGTCGGACGTGTCCGTCCCGATCTCGCGTTGGTTCACGATCGACCTCTTGTCGGGGTGCAGCACCTCGATCGGGTCCTCGACGGTCACGATGTTGACGGCCTTGGTCTCGTTGATGTGGTCGATCATGGCGGCGACGGTCGTCGTCTTCCCGGAGCCCGTGGGCCCGGTCACCAGCACCATCCCGCGGGATTCCTCCGCCAGGCGGCGCACGACCGGCGACAGGCCCAGCGACTCGAACGACGGCGTGCCCGGCAGCACCCGTCGGAGCACGAGGCCCACCGAACCACGCTGGCGGAACACGTTCACGCGGAATCGGCCGAGCCCCGACACGCTGTGCGCGAAGTCGGCCTCGCTCCCCTTGACGAACTCGTCGGCGCGGTCCTTCGGGAGGATCGAGAACGCCATGCGCTCGGTGTCCGCAGGGGTCACGAAGGGGAACGGCGCCGGTGCCAAGTGCCCGTCGACCCGCACGTACGGGGTGGAACCCACCTTGATGTGCAGGTCCGAGCCCCGCTGCTCGACCGTGTACCGGAGCAGCTCGTTGAGATCCAGCATGAACACATGATCGGAGGTCCGGGCCACGCAGTTGAGTTCTGTCGCCCAAACGGACGAATTGCCCGGCGGCGATGTCCGGTGTCGAACCCCTAACCTCGGCGAGGTCGTGAGCGAAGCGAACCGTCTACACCGTGCAATCTCACGAAGGCCGACCAGGTCGGCCTCGTGAGCGTGATGAGCACCAGCACGGTCCTCGAGTCCGGGCGGGAGCGGTTGCGGGTCGGACCCTGGCGCGGCGACCGTGAGACGGCGTACCTGAACCCCGTCCCCGGATCCCCGATTCCGTCGGCGGAGTTCGTCAGCCGATGCCTGCGCACGCTGTCGCGACAGGGCTACCTCCGCGTGGTCACCGGCGCCCTCTCCCCGTCCGAGCAGAACGCGTTCCGCGCCGCCGGCTTCGGCGTCAGCGAGAACCTCCACCTCCTCTCGCATGACCTTCGGAACGTCCCGCCGGTCGAACCGCCCGACGGCCTGCTCCGTCGTTCGACCCACCGCGACCGCGATCGCGTCCTCGAGGTCGACCGTCTGGCCTTCGACCCGTTCTGGCGACTCGACGACAGCGGGCTCGACGAGGCCCTCCGCGCCACGCCCCACACCCGGTTCCGGATCGCCGTCGACGCCCACGAGCCCGACATGGTCATCGGCTACGCCATCACGGGTCGGGCCGGCCGCCGGGGGTACCTCCAGCGCCTCGCGGTCCATCCGTCGAAGCAGCGGAAGGGGCTCGGGACGATCCTCGTCGCCGATGGGCTCCGGTGGCTGCGGCGGTGGCGTGCCGACCGGGCGATGGTGAACACGCAGCTCGCCAACGACCGTGCGCTGTCGCTGTACGAACGGGTGGGCTTCCGGCTCGAGCCGTCGGGGCTGTCGGTGCTCGCTCGCGAGCTCGATGCGCCCGCGTAACCACCGGCCCCGCGTCCGCCGGACGCTGCGTCTCGTCGCCGCGGTCCTCGCTGCCGTGGCGGCGCTGCTCCCCAACGCGGCGACGCACGCGCAGACGCCCACCGGCGTGCTGCGACTACGGGGTCAGACGACATGGTGGTCGGCCGAGCAACCCGTCACCCTCGAACTGGGCGTGCGAACCTCGGCGCCTGCGGATCTCGTCGTCGCCGTCGACCTCTTCGGCCGCCTCAAGACCCGCACCGGGTTCGCTGCCACCGTGGACAAGGGCGTCGTCGGACGGCCCGTCAACGAGATCCCGCCAATACCGCTCGCCGACCTGCCGACCGACGAGACCGGCGACCGCATTCTCACGTTCGTCCCACCAGCGCGCGCCGAGGGCGTCTACCCCATCCGCGTCCAGTTGCGAACGGCCGCCGGGGGCGAGGCCCTCGACACCTTCGTCACCTACCTCGTCCACGTTCCCTCGACGATGGAGAGCGACCCCCTGTCCGTCGCGCTCGTCGTTCCCGCTCACGCTCCGCCCGCCGTCCAACCGGACGGGCGGGTGGCGATCGACGACGCCCGAGCCGAACAGCTGGCGGACCTCGCGACGTCGCTCGAGGACCATCCGGACGTCGGGCTGACGCTTGCCGCGACCCCGGAGACGGTCGAGGCCCTGGCGACCAGCCCCCGGGCCCAGGACCGCCAGACCGTGGCGACGCTCTCCGCGGCGCTCGGCAACCGTCAGCTCCTCGGCACGCCTTGGGTCCCGACGAACCTCACCGCCGTCATCGACGGCGGCCTCGAGGAGGAGTCAGCGGGTCTGCTCTCTCGAGGCGTCGAGGCACTGCGGACGCACTTCCCCGGCGCCGAGCCTTCGACCTCGACCCGCCTCGTCGACGAGCGGCTCACCGACGCCGGGATCGCGTTCCTCCAGTCCCAGCAGCAGGCGACCCGGTTGGTCGTCCCCGAACCGATGCTCGAGCCGATCAAGCGGGAGAAGACACTCGTCCAGCAGTTCGCGATGGAGAGCCGCCGAGGGCCGGTCCAGGCCGTCGGCGTCGACGCGGCGATGGCCGCACACTTCTCCGCCAAGGACCCCGTGCTGGGCGCCCACCGCCTCCTCGCCGATCTTGCCGTGATCTACAACGACGACCCGGAGATCGGACGCCGCGGGGTCGCCGTCCGTCCACCTCGGACGTGGGTACCCGACGCCGACTTCGTGGACGCGCTCCTCGACGGTCTGGCATCGAGCCCGATCCTGAGGAGCGTGACGCTCGACCGGTTCTTCACCGTCGTCGACGTCGCCATGAACGGCACCGGATCGCGGGCCGTTCCCCTCGTCCGTCGGCCGGTCGCCGCGGCCGGGCCGACGACAGACGGGGGACCACTCCCGTCCGCGTCGATCCGGGCCGAGCGCCGCCGCCTCGATTCCTTCGCCTCGGCCGTCGACGCCACGAACCCCGCCGGCGCGGCGATGCTGGACCGCCTCGACCGCACGTTGCTCGCGTCGACTTCTGCGGACCTGCGGGCTCGCGACCGCAGCCGCTACGTCACCGGGGCCGCCGACCAGCTCGACGACGAGATCGCCGGGATCGCCATGCCCCAGGACCGATCGATCACGCTGACGGCCCGGGAGGGCGAGATCCCCGTGACCGTCAGCAGCGCCCTCGGGTACCCGGTGCGGGCCATCCTGACCGTCGCCAGCGACACCCTCGAGTTCCCGGACGGCGACCGCCAGGACCTCGCCCTGCCCGACCACCGCAACGCCACGTTGCAGTTCTCGGTCCGCGCGCAGTCCTCGGGCTCCTTCCCGCTGGCCGTCGAGGTCGTCACGCCGGACGGTCGGCTGGTCCTCGCGCACAGCCGGTTCACCGTGCGCTCCACGGCGATCAGCGGTGTCGGCACCGCCGTTTCGATCGGGGCGGCGCTATTCCTCCTCGTGTGGTGGGCGAACCACCTGCGCGGCCGTCGTTCCCGCCGCCTCGTGCCCTCGTGACGAGCCCGACGTCGCCCACCGGCGAGCCGGAGTCCGCCGAGCCGCCTTCGCCTGGTCTCGCCCGGTCGACCGCCATCCAAGCAGCCGGCACCGCGCTGTCCCGGATCACCGGCTTCGGCCGCATCTTCGCTTTCGCCTATGCCCTCGGCGCGGGCCGTCTCGCGGACACCTACACGCTGGCCAACAACACCCCGAACATCATCTACGAGCTGATCCTCGGGGGCGTGCTCTCCGGCACCCTCCTCCCGGTGTTCGTGCGCGAGCTCCGGGGGTCGGCGAACGGGGATGAGGCCGAGCGCCGCGGGTGGCGGGCCGTCTCGGCGGTGTTCACCCTGGCCGTCGTCGCCGCCTCCGTGCTGGCCCTCGCGTTCGTCGTCGTGGCGCCGCTGTTCATCCGCCTCTACACCCTGCGCAACGGGCGGGAGGTCAGCGGCGCGCAGGTGGCCGTGGCCACGGACCTGCTCCGGCTGTTCGCGCCACAGGTGTTCTTCTACGGAATGATCAGCGTCACCACCGCGATCGTGCGGGCCCGTCGGAAGTTCGCGGCCCCGATGTTCGCCCCCGTGCTCAACAACGTCGTCTTGATCGGCCTGTTCCTCGCCTATCCCTCCGTGGTCGGGACCCGGTCGCTCGAAGGGGTGCGCGGGGACCGGGACGCGGTGTTGCTCCTCGGCCTCATGACGACCGCGGGCGTGGCCGCCATGGCGCTCGTGCAGTTCCCGTTTCGGATCGCTCGACGTCACCTGCGTTGGGTGTGGGCGCCGGGGCACCCGGCGGTGCGGACGATCGTGCGGCTCTCGGGATGGACGGTGGCATTCGTCCTCGCCAACCAGGTCGCGCTGTTCGTCGTCTACCTGCTCGCGAACGGACGGCCCGGTGATGTCACGGTCTACTTCCTCACCTACACGATCTTCCTGTTGCCGCACGGCGTCGTGTCCGTGTCCATCATCTCGGCCGTCCAGCCCGAGCTCGCCGATCGGTGGGCGGCCGGTGACCTCGCCGGGTTCCGGTCGCAGCTCTCCGTCGGCATCCGTTCCATCGCCGCACTGCTCATCCCTGCGGTGGGCGGGTACATCATCCTCGCCCGTCCGATCATCGCCGCGCTCCTCGAGCACGGCGCCCTCGAGGATGCTGGCGCCGACCGCGTGGCGGCAACGCTGGCGCTGATGTCGATCGGGTTGCCCGCCTTCAGCTGCTGGTTGTTCCTGACCTCGGCCTACCAGGCGATGCAGAACACTCGGTCGTTGTTCTTCCTCTACCTGGCCGAGAACGGCGCCAACATCGTCGCCGCGGTCGTCCTGTACCCGGCAATGGGTGTGCGCGGCCTCGGTCTCGCGTTCGCCATCGCCTACTTCACGGGGAGCGGGGCCGCCCTCGCCGACCTCCGCCGGCGCACCGGCGGAGTCGACGGTCTGGTCCTCACTGGTTCGTTGCTGCGCATCCTTGCGGCGACCGCGGTGATGGCCGTGGCCGCGCTCGTCGTGAGCCGCTTCCTGGCCGGCGGTGGGGGTTTCGGCGGGGCCGTGGATGCCGGGGTCTCCACCGTCGCCGGTGTTACCGTCTACCTGCTCGCGTGCAAGGCCTTCGGGGTCCGTGAGCTTCGCTCCTTCGTTCCGTTCAGGAGGCGTTCGTGGTCGGTGGGTGGCTCGTCAAGGTGATCGTGGGCATCGCGTTGCTCGGGTTCGCCGTGGTCGAGCTCGGGTCGCCGTTCGTCGCCCGCGCGCAGGCTGACGACGCGGCGCACGAGGTTGCCAACGAAGCGTCGTTCCGCCTTCGCGACAACTTCACCCAGCAGGCACTCGACGACGCGTGCAAGTCCGAGGCCGACAAGCAGCAGGTGACGCTCGTCGCGTGCGACTACGCCGCCGCCACCGACGAGGTGCGGGTCACGGTCACCAAGCACGCCCGATCGTTCGTTCTCGACAAGTTCGGCGCCACCAAGGAGTGGTACGACGTCGACGCTTCGGCCCAGGCCAAGCGCAAGTAGCGGACAGAATCGGGCCATGTCCCGCATCCGCATCGTCACCGACAGCTCCTGCGACATCCCGCAGGTCCTGGAGGTGCAGCACGAGATCACGATCGTTCCCCTGACGATCCGCTTCGGTGACGAGGAGTTCGTCGACCGACGGGACCTCTCGCCAAAGGACTTCTGGGCGCGGTGCGCCTCCTCCGCCGTGTTGCCCGAGACGGCGGCCCCGTCCCCGGGAGCCTTCGAGGAGGCGTTCCGGAAGGCGGCCACCGACGGATGCGATGGTGTGGTCTGCATCAACCTCTCCGCCGGGCTGTCGGCGACCTTCCAGGCGGCCGAGTTGGCGGCCAAGGCTGTGACCGACACCATCCCGGTCAGGGTGATCGACTCCCGCACGCTGACGATGGGACTCGGCAACCTGTGCCTCTCGGCGGCCCGCGTCGCCGAGGAGGGCACGGACATCGACGAGGTGTCGGCGGCGGTCGAGTCCCGCATCCCGCTGACCCGAACCTACGCGGCGCTCGACACCCTCGAGAACCTCAAGAAGGGCGGGCGCATCGGCGGTGCGCAGGCGATGCTCGGCTCGATGCTCTCCATCAAGCCGATCATCGACGTCACCGGCGGCAAGGTCGAACAGGAGTCGAAGCAGCGGACCCGCTCGAAGTCGCTCCGTTACCTGGCGGACAAGGTCCGCGAGCACCCCGGCGTCGAGAACCTCGCGGTGATGCACGGAGACGCACCCGACGTCGACGACATGCTCGACATGTTGGGATCGGTGTATCCCCGCGACCAGATCGTCGTCGGAGACCTCGGCGCCGTCATCGGTGCGCACGGGGGTCCCCGCACGATGGGCATCACCTTCCAGCTGCCCGCCGGGTAGGACTCCTCCGTGAGCGACGCGTGCGACCGAACCATCAGCGCGGCGCCGGTGTCACGAGCGACGAGGGACGAGGAGCCGTGACGGTCGAGCCCGGGCAACTGCTGCACGGGCGCTATCGGCTCGTCACCTCGTTGGCGCGCGGCGGGATGGCGGAGGTGTGGGAGGGCGTCGACGACGTCCTGACCCGTCCGATCGCGGTGAAGCTGCTGCACCCTCACCTCGCCACGGACCGGGCCTTCGAGGAACGGTTCCGCCGCGAGGCCATTGCCGCCGCCCGCCTCGCCCACCCGAACGTGGTTGCCACCTTCGACACCGGAGAGGACGAGGGCAAGGCCTTCATCGTCATGGAGCTGATCCGCGGGAAGACCGTGCGAGAGCTTCTGGGCGATCACGGCGGCGTGCTCCCGCCGTGGCTCGCGGCGTCGATCGGCATCCAGGTCGCCGACGCCCTCCACCACGCCCACGAGGCGGGCATCGTCCACCGCGACGTCAAGCCGGCGAACATCCTCGTCTGCGACGCCGAGTCGGGAAGCCCGCCGCAGGTGAAGGTGGCGGACTTCGGCATCGCTCGCGCCGCGACCCAGGACGGCGCCGACCTCACCCAGCCCGGTGCGCTGCTGGGGACGGCGAAGTACCTCTCACCAGAGCAGGTGCAGGGCGGCGAGCCCGACGCCCGCTCCGATGTCTATGCCCTCGGCGTCGTCCTCTACGAGTGCCTGACCGGTCGCCCGCCGTTCATCGCGGACACCGAGATCGCCACGGCGATGGCTCACGTCCACTCCGATCCGCTCAAGCCGCGTCAGGTTCGGGCCGGGATACCCCGCGGGCTCGAGACCGTCGTGAACCGAGCCATGGCGAAGGACCCCGCTGAGCGCTATGCCACCGCCGCCGACCTCGCCGGCGCCCTGCGCGGGATCGACCTCGGCGACGACGCCGTCCCTGCCGTCGTCCGGGATCCGACCCCGCCATCGGGCGTCGCCGCCTCGTTCCGACAGACGGAGCGGAGCTGGCTCGTGCCGGCCGCGCTCATCGTCGCCGTCGCCGCCGTTCTCGTCATCCTCGGGATCGTCCTCAGCAAGGCTGACGTCGGGCCGCTCGCGGGAAGGAACGAGGCCGCTTCCGGAGCCGGGGCGCACGCCGGTGCGCCGGTGACAGGGTTCTCCCTGCGGAGCTTCGATCCGGACGGCGACGACCAAGTCGAGAAGGAGGAGCGGGTGGGGCTGGCGGCCGACGCCAACCCGGACACCGCCTGGACGACCAACACCTACAAGACCCAGGACTTCGGCGGGTTGAAGAAGGGCGTCGGCCTGGTCCTCGAGCTGCGGGAGAAGACGACGCTGAAGAAGCTCGTCGTCACTTCGCCCTCGAGAGGCTGGAGCGCGTCGGTGTACGTCGCCGATCGCCCGGCCGGTTCCTTGGACGGATGGGGAGGTCCGGAGGCGACGCGGGAGGGCATCGAAGGCGACGGTGAGTTCGCCCTCGGCGGCGCCGAGGGCCAGGCGGTGCTCGTGTGGTTCACGAAGCTGGCGTCCGGCAACCGCGTCGAGGTTCCCGAGGTGTCCCTCCAGCGGTAGGTACCGTTCGGGGATCGAGGATGAGCGGGACGATCCGCAACTGGTGGCGGCGGCGCAGACCGGTGACCGGACCGCCCTCGACACCCTCCTCCGCCGCCACGCCGACCGCTGGCACGCGTTGTGCCGCCGGGTGATGGGCGATGACGCCGACGCCGCCGACGCGCTGCAGGAGGCGATGATCGCCGTCGTGCGCGGCATCGACCGCTTCGACGGGCGATCGCAGTTCTCGACGTGGTCGTACCGGGTCGCCACCAACGCCTGCCTCGACGAGCTGCGCCGGCGAAAGCGACGCCCTGAGCCCGTCGAGGACGACGCCCTCGACGTCGGCGCGAGGTTCGGGGGGAACGAGGCGACCGACGCCGTCGGCGAACGGGTCGACATCGACGCCGCCCTGGCGACGCTCGCTCCCGAGTTCCGTGCCGCGGTCGTGCTCCGCGACCTCGTCGGTCTCGACTACGCCGAGATCGGCGAGGTCCTCGGGGCGCCGGCGGGCACGGTGAAGTCACGCATCGCCCGCGGGCGGGCCGCGCTCGCCGACCTCCTCGGGAACCCACCGGTCTCCCCGGACCGTCCAACCACACGATCGTGACCGTTCCCCACCTCGACGACGAGCAGCTCAGCCTCCTGTTGGACGGCATCGGAGAAGCCGACCGCGCCCATCTCGACGAGGAGCGGTGCGAGACCTGCGGCGCCCGCCTGGATGCGCTGCGCGCCGCCCGCCAGGCCGTCGTCGCCGCCACCGTGCCGGCGCTCGCGCCGGGCGTCCTCGACCGGCTCGTCGGGCAGGCCCTCGCAGCGGCCGTCGACCCTTCTGCCATCGTCCCCATCACGGCGGCGCGGCGGCGCCGGATCGCCACTCCCCCACCTGCGTGGCTGCTCGGCGCAGTCGCCGGGATCGCCGTCCTCGTTGGCATCGGCGGGTTCGTACGGGCGGTCGACTCGTCTTCGGGCGGGGACGGCACCTCGACCCTGTTGGCTCGAGAAGACCGGTTCTCGACCAACGACGCAGCCTCCCAGTCGGCGAAGGGCGGTGCGGGAACGGCGACCGCCGCGGCCACGGGGGCCGCGGCTCCGACGACGAACGATCCCGAGGTCATCTCGGGCGATCTCGGTGATCAGGACGACCCGGTGGCGCTCGGGGCGTTGCTCGGGAGCGCCACCTTCACCGTCGACTCCTCGAGCCTGGCGGCCGGCGAACGGACCGTTGGTGGAGGCATGCCCACCACGATGCCACCACCTCCGCCCGCCCCGTCGGCGGCGGCGGCACCCGACCGGGCGCAGTGCCGTCCGCAGGCCGAGGCCATCGGCGCCGGACGGTTCGCCGGACTCGTTTCGACGACCACGGCGCGGTGGAAGGGCAAGCCCGCCGAGGTCCTCGTGTTCACCTTGGCGCAGCCGCCGGCGGACGGGTCCGTCACCCGCCAGGCGCTGGTCCTGGCCCGTCCGGGCTGCGGGTTGCTCGCCGACCCGCGCTTCTGAGCCACAGCGGGGCAGCCACCGCACCCACCACGACGCCCCCCCACGCCGTCGCCGTCGCCGACCGGAGGTCGTGCCCCGTCGAGATCCACGTCGCCCACACCAGGCCGGCCTCGGCGACGAGCGCCGCCGCCGCCAGGAAGTGAGGTTCGTCGCCAGACGATCGTGCGATCGTGGCCATGATCTCGGCGACGGTCACGCCGAAGAGCAGCCCCGCGAGGAACGGCCTCGCACCGGCGAGCTCGTACTCGCCGAGGACCACCGCCCCGACGGCGGCAACCGCGAGCGCCACAAGGACCGCGGGGACCGGAGCGCGCATGGACGGAGGCTAGGACTGCAGCACCTATTCTCCGGACCATGGCCTCGCCTGCGACCACACCCCCCGCATCGACGACCCCGGTGCCTCCCGGCTCGACGTCGTCGGACTGGACGGTGCAGGTCGCCGACACCATCGAGTCCGTCGTCGGGTCCGTCCGGGACAAGACGGCGATTCCCCTCGAGACGGTCGCCCGCGCCCTCGTCTACGGGATCGTCCTGGGCACGATGGTCGTCACCGCGCTCATCCTCGTCACGATCCTGCTGATCCGCGTCATGACGATCGAGGTCGCCGACCGCTCCCTGCCGGTGTGGGGCGCCTACCTGATCCTCGGCGCAATATTCACCCTCGGCGGGATGTTCCTCTGGCGCAAGCGCCGCCCACCGAGCGGCCGGGATGGGAAGTAGGGACTCGTGGAGCCGCGTGACGTCGTCATCATCGGATCCGGGCCGGCCGGGCTGACCGCTGCCATCTACACGGCGAGGGCGAACCTGCACCCGCTCGTCATCGAGGGCGAGCCGTCATCGACGAGCGACCAGCCGGGCGGCCAGCTGATGCTGACGACCGAGGTCGAGAACTACCCGGGATTCGTCGACGGGATCATGGGGCCCGAGCTCATGGCCAACTTCCGGGCCCAGGCCATCCGCTTCGGGGCCGAGATCCGCACGGTGAAAGCGGGCAAGGTCGACCTGTCCGGTCCCCCGCACCGGATCATCGTCGGCGACGAGGAGATCGTCGCCCGAGCCGTCATCGTCGCGACGGGTGCCCAGGCACTGACGCTGAACCTCCCGAACGAGCAGCGACTCATGGGCTATGGCGTCTCGACGTGCGCGACCTGCGACGGCTTCTTCCACCGGGGATTCGAGATCGCCGTGGTGGGTGGCGGCGACTCCGCCCTCGAGGAGGCGATGTTCCTCACGAAGTTCGCCACCAAGGTCCACCTGATCCACCGCCGCCAGGAGTTCCGGGCGTCCAAGATCATGCAGGACCGTGCGAGGGCGAACGAGAAGATCGAGTTCGTGCTCGACACGCGGGTCGCCGACGTCCTCGGAGAGCGCGCGGTCGAGGCCGTCGCCCTCGAGCACCTGGTCACGGGCGAGGCGTCGACGCTCCCCGTCCACGGCCTGTTCGTCGCCATCGGCCACGTTCCGAACACCGATCTGTTCAAGGGCTGGCTGGAGATGGAGGACACCGGGTACCTGGTGACCGAGCACGGGAGCACGTTCACCAACATCGACGGCGTCTTCGCCGCCGGCGACGTGCAGGACCACGTCTACCGCCAGGCCATCACCGCCGCGGGCTCGGGGTGCATGGCGGCCATCGACACCGAGCGCTGGCTGGAGGCCACCGGCGCGCTGCCGGGCGGCGGGGACGGCACGCCGAGAAGCTGGTAGCGGAATGTCGTCCTAGGGTCTGGTTGTTGTACCGCAGGCTCCGGGCGACCGAGCACGACACGTGGAGGCAGGACAGGCGATGGCCGCGAACATCATCACGCTCACCGACGAGAACTTCGACGAGGTGGTCAAATCGAGCACGACACCCGTCCTCGTCGACTACTGGGCCGCTTGGTGCGGGCCGTGCAAGGCCATCGCTCCCATTTTGGAAGAACTTTCCAGCGATTGGGCCGGCCGGATCACCATCGCCAAGCTCGACGTCGACGCCGCGCCCGAGACCGCTCGGCGATTCGAGGTCATGAGCATCCCCACGCTCATCTTGTTCAAGGACGGCGAAGCAGAGCACCGCATGGTCGGCGCCCGCGGCAAGGCCCAGCTGGTGCAGGAGCTGACCCCCCATCTCCCGACCGAGAGCGCCTGAGGACACACCGCACGACTCGCGGGTCTGAAGGTCCAGCGCAGGTCGGGGGAATGGTCCACACCTTTATCCCCAGTTGGGGATGATCGAGGCTTGAGACTCACAGGCTCGTCTGCATCGAGACTCGCGCTCAGGTAGAGGTCGTGGCCTCGGTCATCACCCGGTAGATCCGCTCGAGGTCCCCGAGTGTGGCGAACTCGATGCTCACGCGACCGCGCTTGGTGCCCATCTCGACTTTCACGCGCGTATCAAGGTGGGCCGAGAGCAGCTCTTCGAGCTCGAGGATTCCCGGGGGCCGCAAGCGCTTGCGAGTCGCCGGTCCGAGAGCGGGCGCGTCACCAACCTTCGCGCCGAGCTCATTGCGATCGCGCACCGAGTCTTCCACCGTCCGCACTGAGAGCGCTTCGGTAACCGCTCGGCGTGCGAGAGCTTCTTGAAAAGCGCGGTCGGGAGTCCCCAGCAGGGCCCGAGCGTGACCGGCTGAAAGCTGACCCTCGGCCACGTACCGCTGAATGGCGGGGGGAAGCTGGAACAGACGGAGCGCGTTGGTGACTGCGGCGCGGCTCTTGCCCACCCGCTTCGCCACGTCGTCGTGGGTGAGAGAGAAGTCCTCGAGCAGCTGCTGATAGGCCGCCGCTTCTTCCAACGGGTTCAAGTCCTGACGGTGCAGATTCTCCACCAGCGCCTGCTCGAGGCTGTCGGTGTCTTCAACGCTGCGCACGATGGCCGGAATCTGATGCAACCCCGCGCGCTTGGCCGCTCGCAGTCGGCGCTCACCGGCAATCAGCTGATAGCTGCCATCGGAGCCAGGGCGGACCAGGATCGGCTGGAGCACGCCAATCTCGCGGATGCTGTCCGACAGTGACGCTAGCGACTCATCGTCGAAGTGACGTCGGGGCTGATAGGCGTTGGGTAGCACGCTGCCAATGGGTAACACCACCAAGGTCGCCTCATCGGCACCCTCAGTTGCTGCCTCCCTAACGGTCGCGGGAATCAATGCCCCCAGCCCCTTACCGAGTCCGCTGCGGCGCGCCACCGCTCACCTCCTTGGCGAGCTCGCGGTAGGCAATGGCCCCGCGCGAGCTCGGATCGAACACCGTGATGGGTTGCCCGAACGACGGGGCCTCAGAGAGGCGGACCGTCCGGGGGACGACGTTGCGGCACACCACCGCACC
>DATLED010000067.1:0-14546 GCA_035525495.1 Acidimicrobiales bacterium
GCCCACGACGAGATCGACCTGGAGCCGCTGGCGCGCGAAACTGTCGTGCTCGAGTTGCCCCAGGCGCCCCTCTGCAAAGAGGATTGCCTGGGCCTGTGCCCCGACTGCGGGGTCGACCGCAACGAGGGCACGTGCACCTGCGCCCCGGCCATCGACCCTCGCTGGGCGGTCCTGGACGAGTTGCGCACTGAATCCCCAAGCTTGCGTACTGAAGATCACCGCGAAGAGAGCTAGGCGACACCGATGGCCGTCCCCAAGAAGAAGACCTCCAAGATGAAGTCCCGTAGTCGGCGGGCCTCCAACTGGGTCCTGAAGCCGCCGGCGCGCAGCCTCTGCCCGCAGTGCGCCCAGGCCAAGCTCCCGCACGTCGTCTGCAACAACTGCGGTTGGTACGGCGGCCGTCAGGCCATCGACGTCAGCTGATGCTCGTTTTGGCAGGCGCACGCCGCCTCTGGCGGCGGTCTGCGACTGTCAAAAGGGTTCGGTAGGCGTGCTGCCGATCGCCATCGATGCAATGGGGGGCGATCACGCTCCTTCGCAGATCGTGGCCGGGGCCGCCCAGGCGGCGGCCGAGGTGGGCGTCCCCATCGTCCTCGTCGGACCGCCCGACCAGATCGGCGACCCGATGGGCCTCGAGATCGTGCCGTGCACCGAGGTCATCGGCATGCACGAGGAGGGCGCCCGGGCCGTGCGCCGCAAGAAGGACTCGTCGCTCGTCGTGGCGGCCGAGCTCGTGCGGGACGGCAAGGCCAGCGCCATGCTCAGCGCCGGCAACACCGGCGCCACGGTGGCCAGCGCGCTGCTCCGGATGGGCCGGCTCGGCGGCGTCAGCCGTCCGGCGATCGCCACGCCGATCCCGGTCCCGGGCTCGACGCCCACGGTCCTGCTCGACGCCGGCGCCAACGCCGAGGTCCAGGCCGCATGGTTGGTGCAGTTCGCCCAGCTCGGCAGCGCCTACAGCTCGGCCCGCTACGGCGTCGCCGAGCCGCGGGTCGGGCTGTTGAACATCGGCGAGGAGGAGTCCAAGGGCACCGAGCTCACCAAGGAGGCCTTCGGCCTGCTGAAGGAGGCGTCCGGGATCCGCTTCGTCGGCAACGTCGAGGGCCGCGACCTGCTCAGCGACGACGTGGACGTGGTCGTGACCGACGGGTTCACCGGCAACGTCGCCCTCAAGACGCTCGAGGGCGGAATGCGCTTCCTCCAGAACGCCGTCTTCGCAGCGATGATGAGCAGCGACGAGGCCGTCAAGGCATCGGAGACCCTGCTGCCCCTGTTGTTGCCGCTCGCCGGCGAGCTCGACCCGGACACCCACGGGGGCGCCATGGCGCTCGGTCTCAAGGGCGTCTGCATCATCAGCCACGGCTCTTCGAGCGCCAAAGCGATCGTCAACGCCGTCAAGGCGGCCAGGGACATGCTCGACGCCGACCTCGTCACCAAGCTCCAAGCTGCGGTCCAGCCCGCCCCCTGACCCGCTTTCGAGCGCGAATGGTCGCCGGGCGGCGCGTTCGTGCTCGAAGCGGGGATTGGGGCGCGCCCATTCACAAGATCACTTACCTGGTCGGCTACGATCCGGCCCGCCATGCCTGCTGAGACTCATGTAGAACGAAGCCCGATGGACCGCCAAGCCGTCTTCGAGCTGATCCGGGATCGCCTGGCGGACATCCTCGAGATCGAGCCGGGGACGATCGCCGAAGGCGCCTCGTTCTCCGACGACCTCGACGCCGACTCCCTGGCCCTGATCGAGCTGGTCGAGGCCCTCGAGGAGGAGCTCGGGGAGCGCTCGGTGGGCTTCCGCATCGATGACGAGGACCTCGAGGACCTGAAGACGGTGCGGGACGCCGTCGACTACGTGGTCGCCAAGCTCGAGGCCGCATAGAGCGAGCGACGACGCTGTCGGTTCCCGAGCCCGCCGAGATCGTGGATCGGCAACCGTCGACATCGTCGTCGGACATCGCGGTGCTGGTCGAGCGGTTGGGCCGACCGTTCGACAACGCGTCGCTGCTGCAGCGGTCGCTGGCCCACCGTTCGTGGTGCGCCGAGACCGGTGGAGCCGTCTCCAACGAACGGCTGGAGTTCCTCGGCGACGCCGTGCTCGGCCTCGTCGTCACGGACCACCTGTTCCTCACCTACCCGGACCTTCCCGAGGGGGAGTTGGCCAAGGTGCGGGCCTCACTCGTGAACTCGGAGGCGCTGGCCGAGGTCGCAGCCGCCCTCGACCTCGGCTCCTACCTCCTGCTGGGAAAGGGCGAGGCGGCATCGGGGGGAAGGGAGAAGCCTTCGATCCTGGCCGATGCCATGGAGGCCGTCATCGGCGCCGTCTACCTCGATGGCGGCTGGTCGGCCGCCGCAGACCTCGTGATGAACCTCCTGGCCGATCGCATCGAGGAGGCCGCTGCCGGCCCGGGTGGGCAGGACTTCAAGACCCGCCTCCAAGAGCTCGCCGCCCGGAAGTTCGAGCAGCTGCCGCGCTATGACGTGTACGACGAAGGCCCGGACCACGCCAAGCGCTTCTATGCCAAGGTCTTCCTGGCCGGCGAGGAGCGGGGCGAAGGCGAGGGCCGGTCGAAGAAGCAGGCCGAGCAGGGGGCCGCCCGCGCGGCGTGGATCGAGCTCCAGAAGCTCCTCGACGCCGGCGATCTGCTCACGACGACGAACGGCGAGGAGTAGCTCGTGCCCGAGCTCCCGGAGGTCGAGACCATCCGGCGCGATCTCGAGAAGGAGGCCGTCGGCAAGCGCATCAAGACGGTCGAGGTGAGCGGTCTCCGGTCGATCCGGCGCCACTCGAACAAGAAGCAGTTCATCTCGCGGCTGGAGGGCCGCAAGATCACGGGCGTCGACCGCAAGGGCAAGTACCTGCTGGTCAAGCTCGAGGGGGGCGACTACCTCGTCATCCACCTCGGTATGAGCGGCCAGCTCCTGTGGTCGAAGAACGGCAAGGACGAGAAGGCGAAGCACACCCACGTCGTCTTGTCGTTCACGACCGCCGGCCAGCTGCGCTTCCTCGATCCGCGCACGTTCGGTGAGCTGTTCGTCACCGCCGCCGACGAGCTCGAGTCCGAGGTTCCCGAGCTCGCGCACCTCGGCTTCGACCCGGTCGAGCAGGCCATCAGCTGGACGGTGTTCGGCGAGATGCTCCACTCGAAGCACCGGAAGCTGAAGGACCTGTTGATGGACCAGAAGTTCATCGCCGGGATCGGCAACCTGTACTCCGACGAGATCCTGTGGGCCGCGGGATTGCGCTACGACCGCTCCTCCGACGACCTCACGTCCCAGGAGATCCGCCGCTTGTACCGGGCGATGAGCGAGACGCTGCACGACGCCATCAAGCACCGCGGTTCGTCGCTTGCGGACGAGCAGTACCGCGACCTGTTCGGCAAGGTCGGTGGGTTCGCCGAGGAGCACAAGGTCTACGACCGGGAGCACGAGCCCTGTCGGCGGTGCCGCTCGCCGATCCGGCGCATCAAGCTCGGAGGACGTTCGCACTTCCTGTGCGAGCGATGCCAGGTCTGAGGTTCTGAGGCGTCGTCGGCCGGCCCCTCGACCGGACGACCGGAAGCGCCACATGAACGGTTGGGTGGACCGGTGTCAGCCGAGGGTGAGCACCCGCTCGACGAGCTCGTCGCGCATGCGCTCGTGCTTCGGGCGGAACGGCGAGTCGGGGCGCAGTCCCCACAACGTGAGGTGCAGCAACTGGACGAGGAGGGCCGACCGCCAGAACCACGGGACGTCCCGCTCCGGCACGAGCGCCTCGACCTGACGGCGAGCTCCCGGTGCGTCGACGAGGGTGAACCAGAGGAAGGCGAGGTCCCACCCACGGGGGTACCGCGCCGCCCACTCCCAATCGATCAGGACCGCCTGACCGGTCGACGCGGAGCGGAGGACGTTGCGGGCGGTGATGTCGCCGTGGCCGAACACGAACGTCGGCGGATCCTGCCGGTACTGCCGCCGCAGCTCGTCCGCGACGGGAGGCGGCAGGCCCGCGAGCTCGAGCGCCCATCGGATCCGCCGCTCGAAGGCGAACCGGCGGCCGCGCAGCCCTTCCGGGCGGTACGCCGGGAGGGCGATCGCCAACGCCGCCAGGTCCTCGACGTCCGCAGCGGACAGCTCCAGCGGGAACTTCGGACCGAGGGGCTGGCCGTCGACCGCCTCGAACGTCAGCGCCCGCCGTCGCCGGTCGGCGGCCAGCAAGCGGGCGTGGGCGACCGGCGGGGGCTGGCGCCGCAGGAGCGAACCGACCCGCCACTCCGTCGTCCAAGGCTCGTGCCGGTAGCCGTAGTGGCTCCACGACAACCGGTCGTAGCGCTTCTCGATGGTCCGTTCGTCCGCGCTCCACACGAGCGTGCAACCGCTTCCCCGGACCGTCCGCACCGACCGGCAACCTACGTGACCAGCCCCTTCGCCCACCGTCCGCGGACACCCGAACGGCCGCCGGTAACCTCGCCATCCAGTGTTCCTGAAGGCTCTCACCATCAAAGGCTTCAAGTCCTTCGCCGACACCACGACCCTCGAGTTCGAACCGGGGATCACGGTGGTCGTGGGCCCCAACGGGAGCGGCAAGTCGAACGTCGTCGATGCCGTCGCCTGGGTCCTCGGTGCCCAGGGCGCCCGGTCGCTGCGAGGCTCGAAGATGGAGGACGTGATCTTCGCCGGCAGCGCCAACAAGCCGGCGCTCGGTCGAGCCGAGGTCAGCCTCACGATCGACAACTCCGCCGGCGTCCTCGACATCGGGTTCGCCGAGGTCACGATCACCCGCACCCTGTTCCGCAGCGGCGACAGCGAGTACGCCATCAACGGCGTGCCGTGCCGCCTGCTCGACATCCAGGAGCTGTTGAGCGACAGCGGCGTCGGTCGCCAGCAGCACGTCATCGTGAGCCAGGGACAGATCGACGCCGTCCTCAACGCCCGTCCCGAGGATCGGCGTAGCGTCATCGAGGAAGCGGCCGGGGTCCTCAAGTACCGCAAGCGGCGGGAGAAGGCGCAACGCCGGCTCGAGGCGACCGAGGCGAACGACCTCCGCCTGCAGGACCTCCTCCGCGAGGTCCGTCGCCAGCTGCGCCCGCTCGAGCGCCAAGCCGACGCGGCGCGGCGCCACGGCGCCCTCGTCGAGGAGCTCGGTGCGCTGCGACTCCACCTCGCCGGACGCGAGCTGACCTCGCTGCGGTCGCGCACTGAGGCCAACAGCAGGGTGCGCGCCGAGCTGGCCACGACCGAGACATCCATGAAGGTCGCCCTCGGTCAGCTCGACGCCGACGTCCTTGCGGCCGAAGCCGCGCTCGCCGCCCATGGGGCGAGCGATCTCTCGGAATCGCTCATGCGCTTCGAGTCGATGCGGGAGCGGGCGCGAGGACTGGCGGCCGTTCTGGCCGAGCGCAAGCGGGGCATCGAGCGCGACCGCGCCGCCTTCGTCGACCAGGCCGTCATCGCCAGCCTCGAGGCCGACTTCGCCCGCCTGCGGGACGAGCTCGCGGAGGTCGAGGCGGAGGCCGAGGCCCTCGTGCCGCAAGCCGACGAGCTCTCCGACGCCGAGACATCGCTCGCCACGGCTCGCGCGGCGTTCGCCGACGCGTGGGGCGACGGCGTCCCGTCGATGCCGGCGACTGGTGCCGCCGAGGTGCGCGGCGAGCTCGTCGCCCTCCGGGGCAGCG
The DNA here is from genome assembly GCA_035525495.1 of Acidimicrobiales bacterium. Classification (GTDB taxonomy): domain Bacteria; phylum Actinomycetota; class Acidimicrobiia; order Acidimicrobiales; family CADCTF01; genus DATLED01. The sequence goes on from DATLED010000067.1 coordinate 5,646, forward strand.
CCGAGCGCGGTGCGGGCGAGGTACAGCGCCTCGAGACCCGCCTCGCCAACCTCGAGGCCAAGGCCGCCCGTCTTGCGGAGGAGAACGACCGGCTGCGGGACGAGATCGCGGCCGCCACGCAGGCGACCGAGCCGCTGGCCGAGGCGGTCGACCAGGCCGTCGCCCGCCGCACGACCGCCGAGCTGCGCCAGGCGGAGATCGAGGAGGAGCTGCGCGTCGTCGAAGGCGCGTTCCACTCGTGGACGGCCCGCGCCGAAGCCCTCGCCTTGGCGCTCGACGAGGCGCGCGCCCGCGCCGGCGCGGAGCGGCTGGCCGACGTGGACGGCGTCGTCGGCACCCTCCTCGATCTGATCGAGGTCGACGACGGCTGGTCACCCGCGTTCGAGGCTGCGGCCGGCGAAGCCATCGCCGCGGTGGTCGTCGACGGCGTCGACGCAGCCCGTCGCGCCCTCGGGCATCTCCAGGACAGCGACGCCGCCGGCGCGGTGCTCGCCCTCGGCGCGACCCACGAGGCCGTCGCTCTGCCCTTCGAGGCGATGGCGGCGGGCGCGCCCGTGCGGGATCACGTTCGCTCGGCGAACCCCGATGTCGCGGCCCTCCTCGACGTCCTCCTCGCCGGCGCCGTCGCCGTCGAGGGTGCGTGGACGGACGCCCTCGACCTCGCGCTCGCGCAGCCCGGGCTCATCGTCGTCACCCGCGACGGCGACCGCTTCGCGGCCAACGGATGGCGAGCCGGCGCGTCCGGCAACGGCGCCACCGGTGCGGCGCTCGAGGAAGCCCGAGGTCACGCCGAGCGCGCCGAGTCAGCGGTCACCGACGCCACCGAGCGTCGCAACGAGGCGCGCTCCGAGACGGCGGCGGCCCGTACGTCCGAGGCACACGTCGTCAGGTCGGTCGACGAGAACGAAGCGCGGCGGATCGCCGCCGCCGATGCGCTGGAGCGAGTGGAGTCCGAGGCCCGCGATGCCGCCACCGAGGCCGACACGCTGCGCAGCCACCTCACCGAGATGGGGGAGCGGGTCGCGCGCGAGCAGGGACGCGTCGACGAGCTCGAGCGACGGCTGCCGGCGCTCGAGGCCGAGGAGCGCGACGGCGCGGAGAAGTTGTCCGCCATGCAGGAGCAGCGAGCCCGTCTCGACGAGCGTGCGACCGCGGTGGCAGCCCTGCGGACCGACCTCGAGGTGCGGGCCGCCGGGCTCGAGGAGCGGCGAACCTTCCTCAGCCGCCGGCTGGCCGAGGTCGACGAGCGCCTGCGGCGCAACGTGGAGAAGCGCGACGAGGCGGAGCGGGGACGTACCGAGCTCGAGCGGCGAGCGGTCGCGACCCACCGCCTCTGGAAGCTCGTCGGCGACCGCCTTGAGGTCGTGGAGCAGGAGCTCGGCGGGCTCCGAGAGGAGCGTCGCCGCCAGTCCGAGCAGGCCCGCGCCATCACCGAGCGACTCGACGGCCTGCGCCGCCGGCGCCAGGCTTCGGAGCGGCAGCTCGGCGAGATCCGCGAGCGCATGCAGCGGGCCGAGCTCGACGAGGCCGAGGTCCGCATCCGTCTCGAACAGGCGACCGAGTCGCTTCGACAGAACTTCGACGGCGAGCCGGAGACGGCGATGAAGGCCGAGTGCCCGGAGCTCCCGGCGGGTACGTCGGCGCCGACGCGCGTGCGAGAGCTCGAGCGCGAGCTGCGCCTGATGGGGCCCATCAACCCGCTGGCCCTCGAGGAGTTCACGCAGCTGCAGGAGCGGCACGCGTTCCTCGAAGGACAGCTCGAGGACGTGAAGTCGACCCGCCGGGATCTCTTCAAGGTCATCAAGGCGATCGACACCGAGATCGTGGAGGTGTTCGCGGCGGCATACGCCGACGTCGCCGAGAACTTCACGACGCTCTTCGGGATGCTGTTCCCCGGCGGTAGCGGTCGGTTGAAGCTCACGGACCCGGACAACCTGCTGGAGACCGGCATCGAGGTCGAGGCCCGTCCGTCGGGCAAGAACGTGCGCCAGCTCTCGTTGCTGTCCGGTGGCGAACGTTCGCTGACGGCGCTCGCGTTCCTCTTCGCCGTGTTCCGATCGAGGCCTTCCCCCTTCTACTTGATGGACGAGGTCGAGGCGGCGCTCGACGACGTCAACCTCCACCGGTTCCTCGACCTCATCGAGGAGTTCCGCCGGGAGGCGCAGCTCGTCATCGTCAGCCACCAGAAGCGCACGATGGAAGCCGCGGACTGCCTGTACGGCGTCACCATGCAGCCCGGCGGCTCCAGCAGGGTCATCTCGGAGAGGATCTCTGCGTGATGGGCCTCGCTCCGCGTCGCTGAAGCTTCCGTCGCCCCGGCGCGAGGCATGCGCTCGTATGCTCGCCCTCATGAGGCGGCGGCTCTTCGTACTGATCCTGCTCGCAGCACTCCTGGGAGCAGGACCCGCAGGCGCGGCGCACTGGTCCGAGTTCGGCGGCGACGCGGGACGATCAGGCGCGCAGCCCGTCGACGAGGGCGGTGTCCCGGCCCAGTTCGTGTGGTCCCGGACGGGCCTCGCCGACCGAGACGTGCGCACGTCGATCATCACGTCGTCCGGCGGTACGCCGTCCACGCAACGCCTGATCTACGGGACCGACGGCGGCTTCATCCTCATGGCCGTCCTGCAGTCCGGCGCGACCGTCGGTCCGCGGGGCGGTACCGACGTCAGCGCCGCCGACGATCCCTTCGGCGGCGGCAGCGGCAGCGTCACGATGGTCGAGTCGTCGACGGCGGGCGCCCTCGGCCAGGTGTACGCCATCGTCAACGAGAAGTACTCCGACAACTCCGTCGGTCTGCAGATCGTCCAGGTCGACGAGGCCGACGGGAGGGTCCTCCGCGAGCTCGACATCCCCGGGACGGCGGGCTACCGCATCCAGAGCTCCGTGCTGCTCACGCCCGTCGACGCCGCCGGCAACCGCAGCCTCTTCTTCGTTGCCGAGGAACGCAACGGTCCGAACCAGAAGCTGTTCAAGATCCCGCTCTCCAACGCCTCGTCGCCGACGTCGACCATCGGCGGGGTCCTCGCCAGCCCCGACATCAACGCCAACGCCTCGGCGAGCCCGACGTTCGTCAACTTGAACGACGCCGCAGGCTCCGCCACCTCCTACGTGGCCGTGTCGACGTTCGACGGCATCCTGACCTTCGCCGTCGCCGACCTCGCCGCCGGCCCGTCGTCGACCGGCGTCGGCGAGGCGCTGCAGACGCCGTCGGTCCCCGTAGGAGCGAACGGCAACCCGCCGGCGCTGGCGCCTGCCCTGTATGCAGCCAGCAGCCTGATCTCGACGACCGTCCACAAGTTCACCCAGGTCGGCAACGCGCAGGAGCTGACGCGCACGTCGAGCGTCCTCCTTCCCGGCACGCCCGCGCCCGGCCTGGCGATCACCGCCAAGGGCCAGCGCGTCCTCGTGTCCACGTCCAGGAACCTCTTCGGCCTTCGGGCGAGCGACCTCGCCGTCGTCACCAAGTACCACGACGTCGACGACCTCGCGACCGGCACCACCGGATTCAGTCGGACGACGGCCGCCGGCACCGGCGATGTCGTCGCCATCGTCACCGATGGCGGCACCCAGCTCCTCCTCGACCGCGACACCCTCAAGCCCGTCGACGCCGACCTGTTCGCGCCGGCGAAGTCCGCCGACGGATCGCTGGCGTCGTTCGGGCAGCCCTCGATCAGCCACCGCTTCCTGCAGATGTCGACCGACCGGGGGATCTTCGTCTACGGGCTCCGCCAGGCCTCGCCGCCGACGGGCTACTGGCTGGCGGCGAGCGACGGCGGCATCTTCTCCTACGGCGACGCCGAGTTCTTCGGTTCGACCGGCGACATCACGTTGAACCAGCCGATCGTCACCATGGCGGCGACGCCGTCGCGCGCCGGGTACTGGCTGGCGGCGAGCGATGGCGGGATCTTCACCTTCGGCGACGCACGGTTCTTCGGTTCGACGGGCGACGTCGTCCTGAACAAGCCGGTCGTCGGCATGGTGCCCACGCGGAGCGGCCTCGGGTACTGGCTCGTCGCGTCCGACGGCGGCGTGTTCGCCTTCGGCGATGCGGTGTTCTACGGATCGACGGGCGACATCGTCTTGAACCGGCCGATCGTCGGGATGGCGGCGACGCCGACCGGCGACGGCTACTGGCTCGTCGCATCGGACGGTGGGATCTTCGCCTTCGGTGACGCGCCGTTCCTGGGGTCGACCGGTGACATCGTGTTGAACAAGCCGATCGTCGGGATGGCCGCGCTGCCCGCGGGCGCCGGCTACTGGATGGTCGCCTCCGACGGCGGCGTGTTCAGCTTCGGTCGCGCCGGCTTCTTCGGTTCGACGGGCGACATCGTCCTCAACTCACCGATCATCGCGTTGACGCCGAGCGCCACCGGCCTCGGTTACCTCTTCACCGCGGCCGATGGCGGCGTGTTCGCCTTCGGTGACGCGCCGTTCCTCGGCTCTGCGGCCGAGCTCGGTCGCCTCAACCGCCCCGTCGTCACCATCGCCGCCAAGCCCTGACCCACCGGACGCGCCAGGTGCGAGGGAAGCGCCACCGACGAGCACGAGCCGAGCGGAGAGGTGCGTCAGCGATGCAGAGCGAGGCCATCGACACCGCCTCCTAGGCTCGCCCCCGTCATGGATCCCGTCCTCCTCGTCATCATCGTTGCCGTCGTCGCGGTCGTCAGCGGCGCCTTCTTCGTCGCGTCCCGGCCCCGTTCGCGGGGCGTCGAGCTCGAGCCGCCGCCCCGCACGGCGACGCCCACCCTCGACGCGCCATCCGACGAGACCGTCGTCGTCGACGACGACCTTCGGCGTCAGGTCGACGACGCGCTCGCCGAGCCGGAGGCCCTGCCCGAGCCGGAGCCGGAGCCAGAGCCCGAGCCGGAGGTCGTCGCCCCGCCCCCGGTCGTCAAGCCCCGCTTCCGCGATCGCCTCGGCAACGCCCGCAACCTGCTGTCGACCTACTTCGGCTCGGTCCTGTCCCGCAGCGCCATCGACGACGACACGTGGGACGACCTCGAGGAGGCCCTCATCCGAGCCGACGTCGGCGCCGGCCTCACCGGCGAGCTCCTCGACGACCTCCGCGGGCGGGTCAAGGCAGACAAGATCACCGACTCCACTGCGTTGCTCGACGCCCTCAAGGGCGAGCTCAAAGCGGTACTCGAAGAGGGCGACCGCACCCTGCACTTCGAGGATGGCGGCCCGAACGTCTGGCTGTTCGTCGGCGTCAACGGCGTCGGCAAGACCACCACCATCGGAAAGCTCGGCAAGCGCGAGGCCGCGGGCGGCCGCCAGGTCGTCATGGCTGCCGGCGACACCTTCCGCGCCGCCGCCGCCGAGCAGCTCGAGCAGTGGGCCGAGCGGGCCGACGCCGATCTCGTCCGTGGCGCCGAGGGCGCCGATCCCGGCTCGGTCATCTTCGACGCCGTCGAGCGGGCCGCCGCCCGTGGCGCCGACCTCGTGCTCGCCGACACGGCCGGCCGCCTCCACACGAAGGTCAACCTCATGGAGGAGCTGAAGAAGGTCCGGCGCATCGCCGAACGCCCCCCGGCGAAGCTCAGCGAGGTGTTGTTGGTGATCGACGCGACGACCGGGCAGAACGGGCTCGTCCAGGCGAAGCAGTTCACCGACGCCGTGGGGATCACCGGAATCGTCCTGACCAAGCTCGACGGGACGGCGAAGGGTGGGATCGCGCTCGCCATCCGGCGGGAGCTCGGCATCCCCATCAAGCTCGTCGGCCTCGGCGAGACGGCCGACGACCTCATCGACTTCGACCCCGACGAGTTCGTCGACGCACTTTTCGACTGAGGAACTTCCGGAGGGCGTACGGTCGTCCTACGGACATGAGGACGAACACGTTGCGGTCTTTGGCGGCGCTGGCCTTGGTGGCGTTGCTCGCTGGGGCATGCGGGAACGGCTCGGGCGGCGGGTCTGCATCCCCAGGTGATCGGCCGAAGCTCCCGATCGGCTCGGGGGCGACCGTTGCAAGCACCCAGTCGGCGATGGCATCCATGGCTCCGGAGGCGGCCGCGGACGCGTCGACGAAGTCGATGATGCCGTTCCGGGCCGTCGAGTACCGGCTTGCGTCGGGCGCCGACGCGCCCGAGAAGTCGGCCAAGGCCTACGTCGTGAAGCCGGGGGCCGATGACCTCGCCTCGAAGGTGTCCAAGGCGCTGCAGGTCGACAAGGCTGACGTGTCCGTCGGCGTCGGCGGGTACGAGTGGTACTACAGCGGCCCGAACGGTGGGGCGGTCGATCTGAGCTCCCCGGCGACGGGCGTGGCCATCGCCTGCTCCCCGGAGGGCGCATGCCCCGAGCCGACACCCACGCCGACCGTGCCCGGCGTGCCGTCGCCCTCCGATGCCGAGGAGCGGACCCGGACGATGCTCGACGACCTCGGCGTTTCGATCGAGGGGCGCTTCGAGGTGTTCGGCGAGGACGGGTACAGCCGGACGGTCGTCTTCTCGCCGACGGTCGACGGCGTCCGGGCGCTCGGCCTCGAGACGTCGATCACCTACGGCGAGGACGGCCGGGTCACGTACGCCAACGGCGTGATGGCGAAGGTCGAACCGGTCGGCACCTACTCGCTCGTCGGCCTCGACGTCGCCCTGAAGCGCCTCCAGGACGGCTTCGGCTCAGGCGGCGCACGGATGACGGGTGCGCCGACGGCCGGCGTCACCGCTGAAGAGCCGGTCGGCTCGGGCAGCTCCGCCGGCGAGGTCAACAGCTCCTGCGCCACCAGCAGCGGAGGCGGCTCCGCTGGCTCCGGGAGCGTGGCCTCGGGGTCGACGTCGTCCTCGTCCGCGGAAGCCTGCGACGGCGTGGCCACGCCCACGGCGACGTGCACCCAGAGCCAGCCGTGCAGCGTCCCGCCGTCGCCGCCGGACGAGCCGACGATGACGATCGAGCCCCAACCCACCGACCCGACCGTCCCGTTCGAGCCCCAGGTCGTGGAGATCACCGGCGCCGACCTCGTCCTCCAGATCGTCGCGTCCGGCTGCCCCGGATCCGGCGACCCCGTGTACCTGGTCCCGACCTTCGAGCTCCAGCCCGGCCCCGCCGGCCTGGTCACCGCCGTCGTCGACGACGCCCTCGACACGGTCTCCACCGGGGACGCCAAGTCGGCCAACCCCTGCCCGGACCGGCCGCCCACCGACGTCCCCCTCGGCAAGCCCGAGCCGGCCCCGATGCCGGCCGAGACCGGCCGCGACGGGGGGACACCCGCCAAGCCCTGACCCCTGTTTCTGGGCGCGATGAAGCCGGTGTCTCGGCGTGATCGCGCCCAGAGCCGGAGTGGCGCGCCGGTTACCGCCGACGCCGAAGCGGCCGGTAGCCTGCCCAACCGCATGTTCGACTCCCTGAGCGACCGTTTCGACGGCATCTTCACGAAGCTCCGAGGCAAGGGACGCCTCGGCGAGGCCGAGGTCGACGAGGTCCTCCGGGAGATCCGCCTCGCCCTGCTCGAGGCCGACGTCAACTTCAAGGTCGTCCGCAACCTGGTCAACCGCATCCGGGAAGCGACCGTCGGCGCCGACCTCTCCAAGAGCCTGAGCCCCGCCCAACAGGTCATCAAGATCGTCCACAACGAGCTCATCGAGACCCTCGGCGGGGAGCAGCTCAAGATCACCTCCGCCTCCAAGCCCCCGACGGTCGTGCTCTTGGCCGGCCTCCAGGGCTCGGGCAAGACGACCGGCGCCGGCAAGCTCGCCCGCTGGTTCAAGCAGCAGGGCCGCAACCCGATGGTGGTCGGCGCCGACCTGCAGCGTCCGGCGGCCGTCGAGCAGCTCCGGGTGCTGGCCGGACAGGCCGGCGTCCCCATGTTCAGCGAGGCCAGCGACCCCGTCACCGTCGCCCGCAAGGGACTCGAAGAGGCGCAGCGCACCGGGCGTGATGTCCTCATCGTCGACACCGCCGGACGCCTGACCATCGACGAGGAGCTGATGGAGGAGGTCCGTCAGATCTCCCAGGCGGTCACACCCGACTACACGTTCCTCGTCATCGACGCCATGATCGGACAGGCGGCGGTCGAGACGGCCGAGGCGTTCCACCAGACCCTCGCCCTCGACGGGGTCATCCTGTCCAAGCTCGACGGTGACGCCCGCGGCGGCGCCGCCCTCAGCGTCAAGGAGGTCGTCGGACGGCCCATCGCGTTCGCGTCGGTGGGCGAGAAGCTCACCGATTTCGAGCCCTTCCATCCCGACCGCATGGCCTCCCGGATCCTGGGGATGGGCGATGTCCTCACCCTCATCGAACGGGCCGAGCAGGAGTACGACCAGGACGTCGCCGCCAAGGCCGCCGAGGCGCTCCAGCAGGGACGATTCACCCTGGAGGACTTCCTCGAGCAGATGCAGCAGCTCAAGAAGATGGGGCCCCTTCAGGGGATCATCGGTATGCTTCCCGGGATCCCCAAGGAGCTCAAGAACGCGAACATCGACGATCGCGAGCTCGGACGGGTCGAAGCCATCATCCGGTCGATGACCCCGCAGGAACGCCAGGATCCCGACAGCATCAACGGGTCACGGCGCCTGCGCATCGCCAACGGCAGCGGGTCCACGACCTCCGAGGTCAACCTGTTGCTGAAGCAGTTCAAGGAAGCCCAGAAGATGATGAACGCCATGGGCTTCGGCAAGGTCATGGCCAAGAAGAAGGCCAAGAAGGGCAAGAAGGGCGGCCGTACGACGCCCAAGGGCAACCGCCCGTAATCGTTCCGAACGAGAGAAGAGAAGTTCGAATGGCTGTGAAGCTCCGCCTGATGCGCATGGGCAAGACCAAGCAACCGACCTACCGACTGGTCGCCGCCGACGCGCGGTCGCCCCGCGACGGGCGCTTCATCGAGATCGTGGGCACCTACCAGCCCCGGCACGAGCCGTCGACGATCGAGATCGACAACGACAAGTGCGTCCGCTGGCTCCAGCAGGG
>DATLED010000073.1:0-6060 GCA_035525495.1 Acidimicrobiales bacterium
TGTTCGGTTGTCTTGGTCGACGTCCGAACCTAAAAGGGAGCCGCCCCGCGTGCGCGTCTTTCGCGTCGGCGGCCAGCGGCACCCGCACCCGATCCCACCAGCACCAACACCACCCCACGCCCGCCCCGACCATCCACACAACGTTGAGGAAGGGAACATGTGTTCGACTCATCAGACCCATGTGGCAAGAAATCCAGCAATTCCGGGCTCTTTTGGCACGCGCGGACGCCGTCCGCCCGCGGCGTAGCCTCTTCTGCCGATGCGACGGACGTCGACCCTCCTGCTCGTCGTCGTCGCCCTCGTGGCGGCCGCGTGCTCGAGCGGCAAGCAGGAGACGGCGGACCCTCCGCTGCGAGCGCAAACGATCTCGTCGACGACGACGACGGAAGCCCCGTCGACGACGACGACCGAAGCACCCACGACGACGACGACCGAGCCGCCGACCACCACCATCCCGCCGCCCGGCCCGCTCGCCGGCACGACACCCAAGGCCGTGCTCACCGCCACGGGCATCACCGTCCCCGTCGTCGGCACCGAAGGCGACGCCCTCCTCGTCGGCACGCCGTGCGGTCGCACGACACCGCTCAAGCAGGGCGCACCGATCGACGGCACCGTCGTCCTCGACCCCGGCCACGGCGGCGTCGAGCCGGGCGCCGTGGGACCCGGCGGGCTCCAGGAGCGCCACCTCAACGTCGCCGTCACGAACTACGCCCGTGCCGCCCTCGAGGCCAACGGCGTCGGCGTCGTCCTCACCCGCACCGGCGACTACCGGATCACGCTCGCCGCCCGGGCGAAGATCGTGAAGGCGATCAAGCCGAAGGCGTTCGTGTCGATCCACTTCAACGCCGAGCCCGATGGGCCGCGCGCCGGGCCTGGAACCGAGACCTACTACCAGACGAAGGGCACGTCGGCCGCGGAGTCGAAGCGGCTCGCCGGCCTGATCTACGAGGAGGTCGTGAAGGCGCTCAGCCAGTTCCCCGACGTCTCCTGGATGGCCGATACCGACGCGGGCGCCAAGTACCGCACGTCGAGCGGCGGCGACGATTACTACGGGATCATCCGCCAGACGCAGGGCACGCCCGCGTCGCTCGCGGAGCTCGGCTTCATCGTCAACCCGACGGAGGAAGCGCTGTACGCACGGCCCGAGGGGCAGAAGGCGGCGGGCGAGGGTGTGGCCAACGGGATCCTCCGGTTCCTCCGCACCAAGGACCCCGGGTCGGGCTTCACCGAGCCCTACCCGCGCGAGGAGCCCGCCGGCGGCGGCGGTGGTGCCGACAACTGCCAGGACCCGGCCATCGGCTGAGGCCGGGCGCCCAGCCCTACAGTCCGCCCATGCCTGCCGAAGCCCGCACCGTCGACGTCGAGACGCCGGACGGGCCGATGCCCGTCTACGAGGTCGTACCCGAGTCGCCCAAGGGCGCCGTCGTCGTCATCCAGGAGATCTTCGGCGTCAACCACCACATCCAGGACGTCACTCGCCGCTTCGGAGACGCCGGCTACCACGCCGTTGCGCCCCACCTCTTCCATCGCAGCGGATCGCCGGAGCTCGGGTACGAGGACTTCAGTCAAGCGATGCCCCACATGCAGCCGCTCACCGACGACAAGGTCCTCACGGACGTCGACGCCGCCATCGCCCATCTTGCGGCGACAGGGTGGGGGTCGCCGCAGATCGGGCTCGTCGGATTCTGCTTCGGTGGTCGGGTGGCGTTCCTGGCGGCGGTTTCCCGTCCGCTCGGTGCGGCCGTCGGGTTCTACGGCGGCGGCATCGTCACGTCGCGCTTCCCGCAGTTCCCGTCCCTCGTCGAGCGAGCCGGTGACCTGAAGGCGCCGTTCCTCGGGCTCTTCGGGGACCAGGACCAGTCGATCCCCGTCGAGGACGTCGAGCGCCTCCGCAACGAGCTCGGCGGAAGCGGGACGCCGGTGGCGCACGAGATCGTCCGCTACGGCGACGCCGGTCACGGCTTCCACTGCGATGCCCGCGAAGGTCACTACCACGAGGCGTCCGCGCACGACGCGTGGCAGAAAACCCTCGACTGGTTGGGACACCACCTCCAGTAGGCTCTGGCAAGGTGAGGGTCGGAGCGCTGGCGTCAGGGACGGGTTCCATCTTGGAGGCCATCCTCGACGCCGGGATCGGCGTCGATCTGGTCGTCACCGATCGTCGCTGCCGGGCCCTCGACCTGGCGGAAGAGCGCGGTGTCACCGCCGAGCTCGTCGAGCGGACCGACTTCAGCGTTTCATTCGATCGTGACAGCTACTCCGGCGACGTCGTTGCCGTCCTCCAGAAGTACGACATCGACGTCGTGCTGATGGCCGGGTTCGGCACCGTCATCCCGAAGGCCGTCGAGTCCTTCCCGGGCCGCATGCTCAACACCCATCCCTCGCTGCTGCCGAGCTTCAAGGGCTGGCACGGCGTGCGCGACGCGCTCGCTTACGGGGTCAAGGTGACCGGCTGCACGGTGCACGTCGTCACCGAGGAGATGGACGTCGGACCGATCCTCGCCCAAGAGGCCGTCGAGGTCCTCCCGGACGACACCGAGGACACGTTGCACGAACGGATCAAGGCGGTGGAGCGCCGGCTCTTCCCCGCAACCATCAAGCGCTTCCTGGAGGAGATTTCATGAGGGCCCTGCTCTCCGTGTGGGACAAGACGGGCCTCGAGGCCTTCGCCAAGGGACTCGTGGCGCTGAAGTACGAGCTCGTCTCGAGCGGGAACACGTCGAAGTTCTTGGCCGAGCACGACATCCCGCACCTCGAGGTGTCGGCCGTGACCGGGTCGCCGGAGATGCTCGGCGGTCGCGTGAAGACGCTCCACCCGAAGATCCATGGCGGAATCCTGGCCGACCGGTCGAAGCCCGAGCACCTGGAGGATCTGTCGGCGAACGGGATCGCGGCCATCGACCTCGTCGCCTGCAACCTGTACCCGTTCATGGACCAGCCGGCGATCGAGATGATCGACATCGGCGGTCCGACGATGGTGCGGGCGGCGGCCAAGAACCACGCCCACGTCGCCGTCGTCGTCGAGCCGTCCGAGTACGGACCGGTGCTCGACGAGCTGCGCCGCGAGGGCGGGTTGAACGATGCGACCCGACGCCGCCTTGCCCGCGCCGCGTTCGCCCACACGGCCGCGTACGACGCCGCCATCGTCACCTGGCTCGACGGGGACGACGAGCGCCTGCCCGACACGATCCACCTCGCCCTCGAACGCACCGAGGACAAGCTCCGCTACGGCGAGAACCCGCATCAGCAGGGCGCCCGCTACCGGACGGTCGGGCGGACGAGCTGGTGGGACTCGATCGAGCAGTTCAGCGGGTTGGCGCTCAGCTACCTCAACCTCTACGACACCGAGGCGGCGTGGCAGCTCGTGCACGACCTCGGCTCGGGCGAACCGGCGTGCGCCATCATCAAGCACGCCAACCCGTGCGGCGCCGCGGTGTCGTCCGCGTCCTTGGCCGACGCGTACGAGCGGGCGCTGGCGGCGGACGAGAAGTCGGCCTTCGGCGGGATCGTCGCCGTGAACGGCGTGGTGACCGACGACGTCGCCGACGCCATCGTCGGCGGTCCGCAGGCGGACGTGATCATCGCCCCCGATTACGCCGAGGGCACCGTCGAGAAGCTGATCGGCCGTCGGCGGGCGACCCGGCTGCTGAAGGCATCGGCTCCGGAGGCCGAGCCGTTCCACTTCCGTCAGATCGGCGGCGGGTTCCTCGTGCAGGAGCCGCACCAGTTCAAATCCGTGCGAGCGGACTGGCAGGTCGTGTCGAAGCGGCAGCCGACCGAGGACGAGTGGCGTGACGCCGAGCTGGCGTGGCGGCTGGGCGGGTACGTGAAGTCGAACTCGATCGTGCTCGTCGCCGATGGCCAGGCTGTCGGCATCGGTGCGGGGCAACAGAGCCGAGTGGACGCCGGCGAGATCGCCGCCAAGAAGGCGGCGGGCCGGGCGAAGGGCGGCGCCTGCGCGAGCGATGCCTTCTATCCGTTCCGCGACGGCATCGACGCCGCCGCCTCGGCCGGCGTCGCCGTCGTGATCCAGCCCGGCGGGTCGATGCGGGACGACGAGATCATCGCCGCAGCCGACGAGCTCGGCTTGGCGATGGTCTTCACCGGAGAGAGGCACTTCTTCCATTGATCAACAACGGAACCTGGGGGTCCTGACCATGACCGCAACGCTGTTGCCCGGCAAGCCGGTGGCGGAAGCCGTCCAGGCGGACGTCAGGATCCGCGCCGAGAAGTTGCGGGAGTCGGGCGTGGTGCCGTCGTTGGCGACGATGCTCGTCGGCGACGACGACGCCAGCGCCGGCTACATCCGCCTGAAGCAGCGCACTGCCGCGGAGCTCGGTTTCGAGTCGCCGCACACCCACCTCCCGGCGGACGCGACCCAGGAACAGGTCGAGTCGGCCATCCGCAGCTACAGCGACGACCCGTCCGTCCATGCCGTGCTCGTCCAGTACCCGATCCCAGGGCACCTCGACTACGACAGGGCCATTGCCGTCCTCGATCCCGACAAGGACGTCGACGCGGCCCATCCCCAGAACATGGGCCGCCTCGCCCTCGGCATGCCGGGCCCGACGCCGTGCACGCCGGCCGGCATCGAGGCGCTGCTCGCGCACTACGACATCCCGGTGTCGGGCCGTCACGTCGTGATCCTCGGTCGCGGTGCGACCCTCGGCCGTCCGCTGGCCCTCCTCCTCAGCCAGAAGCGTCCGACCGCCAACGCCGCCGTCACGGTCGTGCACACCGGCGTTCCGAACTGGGCGGAGTACACCCGTGAGGCCGAGATCCTGATCGCCGCCGCCGGCGTCCCCGGCATCATCCAGCCCGAGCACGTGAGGCCAGGCGCCACGGTGATCGGCGGCGGCGTCCGGTACCGCGGCAGGACGCTCCTGCCCGACGTCGACGAGTCGTGCGAGAACGTCGCCGGTGCCATCACCCCGCGTGTCGGCGGCGTCGGCCCGACGACCATCGCCATGCTGTTCCGCAACGCCATCGAGTGCGCCGAACGACTGACCACATGACCAAGATCGCCGACCTCCTCGCCGGCGGACCGACGTTCTCGGTCGAGTTCCCGGCTCCCAAGACGCCGGCGATGCTCCGCCAGTTGGAGAAGACCGTCCTCGAGCTGTCGCCGTTCGAGCCCTCGTTCGCCTCCGTCACCTATGGCGCCGGCGGGTCGACGAAGGACGGGACGCTCGAGGCCGTCCTCTTCGTCCATCGCAACACCGACCTGGTCGTCATGCCCCACCTGACCTGCGCAGGTCAGACCCACGCCGACGTCCTCGGGCTCGTGGAGCGATATCGCGACGAAGGCATCGAGAACCTGCTCGCACTGGCGGGCGACCCGCCCCTCGACGGCAACACGGTCGGTGACTTTCGCTACGCCGCCGAGCTCATCGACCTCGCCAACGAGCACGCCGAGTTCACGATCGGCGTCTCGGCGTTCCCGGAGGTCCACCCCAACTCGCCGTCGCGCGAGGAGGACCGCCGCCGGCTGAGCGAGAAGCTCGTCAAGGCGGACTTCGCGATCACCCAGTTCTTCTGGTCGGCAGAGCACTACTTCCGCATGCGGGACGAGCTCGACGCCATCGGGTGCACGAAGCCGGTGATCCCGAGCCTGTTCCCGATCGGCAACGTCGAGGTCGCCCGCCGCATCACCGGCATGAACGGCGCCGAGTGGCCCTCGTGGTTGGAGGACCGTCTCGCGGCGGTGGAAGGAGACCCCGACGGCATCCGACGCGTCGGCATCGACGTGGCGACCGAGATCGGCGCCGACCTCCTCGCCCAGGATCCGCCGGGGCTGCACCTCTACACGCTCAACCGGCCCGAGGCCGTCGCCGAGATCTGGCACAACCTCGACCTCGACGGGCGGCGCTCATGACGCAAGCCGACCTCATCCCCGTCGAGCACTTCTTCGAGAACCCCGGAGAAGGCGGGCGGGCCACCTGATCCGTTTGGGGGGGGCGGGGGGGGGGGCGGCGAAAAGGCCCAGCCCCACCACCCAGGCAAAAGAGGGATGGGGTGGGTGGTGGGGGGGGGGGGGGGGTGGCGAAATGTGGTGCGCGA
>DATLED010000077.1:0-20816 GCA_035525495.1 Acidimicrobiales bacterium
TAGCGCAGCGGCTGCTCTGCGGAGCTACGCCGAAGACCCAGCTACGCCGAAGACACCGCCTTCTGGAGGTTCTGGTCGAGGGCGTCGAGGAAGTCCTCGGTGGTGAGCCACTTGTCCTCGGAGCCGGGGATGAGGAGCGCGAGGTCCTTGGTCATCTGGCCACCCTCGACCGTCGACACGCAGACCTGCTCCAGGGTCGTGGCGAAGTTCCGCACCTCGGGCGTGGAGTCGAGCTTTCCCCGGAAGTCGAGGCCCTGGGTCCAGGCGAAGATCGAGGCGATCGGGTTGGTCGACGTCTTATTGCCCTTCTGGTGCTCTCGGAAGTGGCGGGTGACGGTGCCGTGGGCCGCCTCCGCCTCGCACGTCCTGCCGTCGGGCGTCAACAGCACCGAAGTCATGAGCCCGAGCGATCCGAACCCCTGGGCGACGGTGTCGGACTGGACGTCGCCGTCGTAGTTCTTGCACGCCCAGACGTACCCGCCCTCCCACTTCATGACCTGGGCGACCATGTCGTCGATGAGGCGGTGCTCGTACGTGATGCCGGCAGCCTCGAAGTCGGCGGCGAACTCGGCGTCGAAGACCTCCTGGAACAGGTCCTTGAAGCGGCCGTCGTAGGCCTTGAGGATCGTGTTCTTGGTCGACAGGTAGACGGGGTAACCGCGGTCGAGGCCGTAGCGCATCGAGGCGCGGGCGAAGTCGCGGATCGAGTCGTCGTAGTTGTACATGCCCATGGCGATGCCGCCGCCGGGGAACTTCGCCACCTCGATCTCGATGGGCTCGCCGCTCGAGGCATCGTCCGGCGTGTAGGTGATCGTGACGGTGCCGGGACCGGGAACGACGAAGTCGCTGGCCTTGTACTGGTCGCCGTGGGCGTGACGGCCGATGACGATCGGCTTCGTCCACCCCGGCACCAGGCGGGGCACGTTCTTGCAGATGATCGGCTCGCGGAACACCACGCCGCCGAGGATGTTGCGGATCGTCCCGTTGGGCGACTTCCACATCTTCTTGAGGCCGAACTCCTCGACCCGCTGCTCGTCCGGCGTGATGGTCGCGCACTTCACGCCGACGCCGTGCTCCTTGATGGCGTTGGCGGAGTCGATCGTGATCTGGTCGTTGGTCTCGTCCCGCTTCTCGATGCCGAGGTCGTAGTAGAGGAGCTCGACGTCGAGGTACGGCAGGATCAGCTTCTCCTTGATGAACGACCAGATGATGCGGGTCATCTCATCGCCATCGAGCTCCACGACCGGGTTCGCGACCTTGATCTTCGACATGGTCACGCAGGCTACCTACGCGCCGGAGGGCGGGCGGACGGTGACCTTCCGGCCGACGTTCCGGAGGCGGAGGTCGAAGGTCAGGTCGACGCCGGCGAGGGAGGGCAAGAGCCTGGCGACCGCCGACTTCGAGGCTTCGTCCGGCGCGAAGTGGACATCGAAGTGGAGGCGCTGCAGCCCGCCGTCTGCACTGGAGACCAGCTCGACGGAGGACGAGCGGACGAGGGAGCGGAGCTGCTCCGCGTCCTTGCCTTGCAACCTCGCACCACCGGCGTCGCCGCCCGAGGATCCGGCCAGCGTCACGACGTCGTTGATGGCCGAGGGCGCATCCAGCGTGCCCGTGACGGTCGTCGTGCCGCCCCGCTCGGTCACCTTGCGTGTAGCGAACCATCGGGACAGATGCAGAGCCTCGAGGTCGGCCCCGCCCTTCGTCGTGCCTCGCAGCCCGTCGAGCTGCTTCCCTTTCAGTTCGACCAGCTCCGATCCGTTCGAGACCCACGCCCGCGAGCCCGTCGACACGAACTGCGTCTCGACCTCGCCCTTCGCCCTGCCGAACATCCTCGTGGACCTGAGGTCGGCGATCGGGAGGTCGCCGTCGCCCTCGGGCAGCTGCAACGGCCCGGTCAGTGCGAAACCGACATCACCCGTGCGGTCGTCGGCCGAACCCGCGGTCGCCGTCAGACGAAGTTCGATCGTCACCCGTTTCACGTTCGCCAGGCTGTCCTGCGCCGCCTCGACCGGGTCGTCGCTCTTCGACGAACCGTCGCCGCAGGCGCCGACGGCCAGCGCCACCGTCGCCAATGCCGCGACGGCGCCGATTCGAGCCGACCGCCGCCTCATGGGGCTGGTGTGGTCGTCGTCGTCGACGGGGCGCTCGTCGTCGTGGTGGTCGACGGTGCCGAAGTCGTCGACGACGTCGAGGACGTCGAGGAGGCGGGCCTGGTGGTGGTCGTCGTCGTCGAGTGGACGACCTCGGTGGTCGACGTGGTCGTCGCCGTGTCGTGGGACACCGTCGTGGTCGTCGTCGACGGAATTGCGGACGCGTCCGTCGCCGCAGCTGCCGCGTCGGCGACGGGTACCAATGACGTCAACATCACCTCGTACATCTGCGAGGCGATGGCGTCGACCCGTGCGGCGATGTCGGGACCTGTCAAACCTGCATCCTCGAGGTCGCGGATCTGCTTGATGAGGTCGTTGAGCTGTCGGCGGCCGTCGCTGGTCAGCCGCACGGGGCCGGTGGTCTGGATCACGAACTGGTAGGCCGTCGCCATCGTGTCGCACAACGAGCACGACTGGTTGAACGCCATTGCCAGATTCTCGGGCGTGAACGTGTCCGGCGAGCCCTCCACGATGACGAATTGGATGGCGATGCTCACGGTCTGACACGCCGTGCAGCTGGCGTAGGACACGGCAGCGTTGCCGGCATCGACGACCTCGCCGGTCGCCTTGGTGATGCTGAAGGCGAACCGGAAGAGTGACGAGCCGTCCTTGGTGTTGACGGCGATGGCGGTGCTGTCGCTTCCACTACTGCCGCTGTCCTGGGCTGCGGCCGGGTGCGCACCGGCCACGAGCGTCAGAGCGGCAAGGAGCGCCGCAAGGAGGAGTCGGAGGCGACGGCTCATGGTGCGGTCGTCGTGGTCGTCGAGGCGTCGGTCGTCGTCGTCGTCGGCGCATCCGTCGTGGTCGTGGTCGAGGAGGTCGTCGTCGTCGAGCGGACCGAGGTCGTCGTCGTCGGCGCGTCGGTCGTGGTCGTGGTCGTGGTGCGGACGGTGGTCGTTGTCGAGTCCTCGGTTGTCGTGGTCGCGGCGTCGTCGGTCACGACCGTGGTCGGGGTCGTCGCCGAGTTCCGAGCGGTCGTGCCCCCGTCGGCGTCGTCCAACCTCCCGGCGACCCGCGCCCGTCGTCGGCTCTCGAGCGGTCCGTCGCCTCTCGGCAGGTGCGACAGGGCCGTCGCGCCTTCGCTCAGCGTGCCCCTCTCCCCGCGACGGATGGGCTCGTAGTTGGACCTCGGGAGCCACGCGAACAGGAGCAGACCGATGGCGACCGCCCCCAGCAGGGTGACCCCCACTCGAGCGACCGGACGCCCCTCCGTGCGTCGCCACGCAGTTCGCGCGATCCCGCGGCCGAGGTTGGAGAGCATCAGGAGGATCCCGAGGATAGGGATGGCGAGAGCGATGATCTGCACCATCCCTGACAGCGCACCGAGGACGTTGCCGTCACCGAAGGACTGCGTGACGGCCGTGAGTTGCTTGCCCCCCGAGTCGACGGCGGTCCCGATGATCCGGGGGAGGTGGACGAGCACCATGAACAATTGGAAGACGAGCATCGGCACGACGACCAGGACCCACGCCGTGACTGCCACGCGGACCCACGGCTTCAGCACGGTGACCCGGTCGTCGGCGGTCCGCCCGGGGATGAGGCTGACCAGAATCGGCTTGATGCGGGTGAAGAGGTCGGGCACACCCGTCAGGTCGGCGACGATGTAGTAACCGTCGAGCCGCACGACGGGCAGCAGCTGGTGGACGATCTCGAAGTGCTGGATGACGACCAGCAGGAGGATCGCCTCGTTGCGCGTGGCGAAGTACACGCTGTAGGTCGTGAGGATGACGAGGACGTTGAAGTAGACCCCGCCGAGATCCGTGCGCAGTCGGCCCTTCTTGCCGAGGCGGTAGGCGTCAGTGACGTCGGTGTAGAACGCGGGCCACGCGAGGTAGACGCCGCACCCCATCTTCCCGGGACTGCCGCCGCCGTAGCGGCAAGCGGCGGCGTGGCCGATCTCGTGAAATGCCGCAGACAGCGCGACGGCGCCGAACAGCGGGAGGAAGAGGCCGGGGTGGTAGAGGCCGGTGCGAAGCGATTGGGCGACGCCGTGGTTGCCGAAGAGCCACACGTCGCCGACGACGAGCGCCGCGAGTGCAGCCAGCACGATCGGCAGGAAGAACAGCGGCTGGAAGACACCGGCCAGCCGGTCCGACAGCGCCTCGGGGATGACGGCGGCGCGGAACTTCAGCCCGAGGAAGGGGTCGGGCTTCTTGGCATCCGGGCTCGATCCATCCGCAGCGGCGAGGATGCCGAGCGGCCGGAGCTTCTTGTCGACGAGCACCGACACGTTGTCGGCGCTGACGCCCCGACCGATCTCCTTGCCGACTTCGTCCGCGATGTCGTCGATCGAGTGGTCGCCATCGGAGCGGGCCGCCACCCCGTACAGCAACGGCGTCAGCTGGATGACCTGGCCATCGGCCCGGCGCACCAATGACGGCGGATCTTTGAAGCCGGATCCCTCCATCTCGCCGATGAGCTGGATGCCATCTGCGAGCTTCGGCCGGTCGGGCCCGGCAGTCTCCACGGCCCCCGAGGGACCGTCATCGACGACAGTGATGGGAGCCTCCTCGGGCCGGAGCGGGCGGGGACGGGCCGAGCCCGTCGCCGCGCCGACTCAGTTGGACTGGGTGATGGGGGCGGTCTGCTCGGCGTTGGCGTAGGCGATGGAGTCGTCGGACGCGACGTTCAACGCAACGGCGGCGTTGATCGGCGCAGCGACGTTTGCGTTGATGAGCGACATCGCCTCACGATCCGGCAACTCCTCGCCGGTTTCCTGGTCGAGCTCTTCCTCGGTGAGTCCCTGGTCTTCGGTCATGAGGCGCTACGTACCCACCGGTGCAAACACCCGAAACCGGGCATGGACGCGAGACGGGGAGCCCTCGCGGGCCCCCCGAAACTCGTGCTGCGGCCGCCTGGAGGCGTCGGTTCAGTTGGTCTGGGTGATGGGTGCCGTCTGCTCGGCGTTGGCGTAGGCCACGGAGTCGTCGGACAGCACGTTCGCAGCGACGGCGGCGTTCACCGGTGCGGCCAGGTTGGCGTTGATGAGGGACATGGCTTCGCGGTCGGGCAGCTCCTCGGCGCCTTCCTGCTCCAGCTCGTCCGCCGTCAGTTCCTGATCGTTGTCAGCCATTACTCAGCTCCTTCTCGTCGGTGTCATACAGGGGTCAGTTGCTCTGGGTGATGGGGGTGTCCTGGGTCGCGTCGGCATAGGCGATGGAGCCGTCCGACAAGACGTTGGCCGCTACCGCGGCATTCACGGGGACGGCGATGTTGGCGTTCACGAGGGACATGGCCTCGCGGTCCGGCAACTCCTCCGCGCCTTCCTGGTCCAGCTCGGCTTCGGTGAGTTCCTGCTCGTTCTCCGGCATGCGTTTCTCCTTGTCGTGGATCAGTTGCTCTGGGTGATGGGGGCGTCCTGGGTGGCGCTGGCGCCGGCGACCGAGTTTTCGGACAGCACGTTCAGCGCGGCGGCGGCGTTGATCGGAGAGGCGACGTTGCCGTCGATCAACGACATGGCTTCGCGGTCCGGCAGCACCTCGCCGTCCTGCGCCTCGATCTCCTCCGGGGTGAGTTCTTGGTCGCTCACTGCGCCCTCCGTGATGGTCGTTCGAGTGACGGAGGAGCGGCCGTTGATGTTGAGTGCGGTCACGATGTTGACGTCCCGGTTCGTTCTCCCCACGGCGTCATGCGTGCCCGAGACGCAAAAGGACGAAACCGTCGAGTGTTCCGGATGGGGCTGTGTTTTGGCCGCTCCACCGTGCGTGCGTAATGTCGACCGCATGGCCGCCACGAAGACGCCCGTCCACGTCACCGTCACCGGAGCCGCCGGCAACATCGGCTACGCCCTCGTGTTCCGGATCGCGTCCGGGCAGCTGCTCGGCGAGGACCAACCTGTGGTGCTGCGCCTCAAGGAGATCGAGCCGGCGATGAAGTCGCTCGACGGCGTCGTCATGGAGCTCGACGACTGCGCTTTCCCGTTGCTCGCGGATGTCGTCACGACCTCCGACGACAAGACGGCCTTCGATGGCACGTCGTGGGCGATGCTCGTCGGGTCGGTCCCCCGAAAGGCCGGCATGGAGCGCAGCGACCTGTTGAACATCAACGGCGGCATCTTCAAGCCCGCGGGCGAAGCCATCAACGCCCATGCCGCATCGGACGTGCGCGTTCTCGTCGTGGGCAATCCGTGCAACACCAACTGCCTCATCGCCAAGAACAACGCCCCGGACATCCCCGACGATCGCTGGTTCGCCATGACCCGGCTCGACCAGAACCGCGCGCAGGCGCAACTGGCCAGGAAGGCGGGTGTGCCGGTCTCCGCCGTGACGAACGTCGCCATCTGGGGCAATCACTCGGCGACGCAGTATCCCGACTTCGCCAACGCGCTGATCGGCGGGAAGCCGGCGCCGTCGGTGGTCGGTGACGACGCGTGGCTCCAAGGCGACTTCATCTCGACGGTGCAGAAGCGCGGCGCCGCCATCATCGAGGCGCGGGGTCTCTCGTCGGCGGCTTCGGCCGCCAACGCCGCCATCGATTCGGTGGTGTCCGTGTGGCAGCCCACGGAGTCGGGTGACTGCGCGTCGCTCGGTGTCGTGTCGCACGGCGAGTACGGCGTGCCCGAGGGGCTCGTGTTCGGCTACCCCGTCCGTTCGACGGGCGACTCGTGGTCGGTGGCGCAGGACTTCGAGCTCGACGACCTCGCCAAGGACAAGATCCGCATCACCACCGAGGAGCTCATCGCCGAACGCGACGAGGTCCAGGCCCTGCTTGGCTGAGGCCTGATGAGGAGGTTCGTCGACGACGCGGCGGACGACCACCCTGCGGGCGACGACGACAAGGCGCCGGCGAGCTGGTCGGTCGCGCTCCTCGACGACTGTGACGGCTGCCAGGACCTGCGAATCGTGCTGACCGTCGAGCCCGCAGGTGAGCACGGAGCAGGCATCGTCGCCCACCTCGCGCCAGAGAACGCGTTGCGGCTCCGACGAGCCCTGGCGACGGCGTTGCGGGAGATCGGCGTGGACCCGGCGTGAGCACCGGCGATGACACGCCGCTGTCGGCTGCGGCGCTCGTCGGGCTGCTGGCTGAGGAGAACCGCCTCCTGGTCGTCGCCGCCCTGGTGCTGGGAGCGGCGACGCTCGACGACGTGGCCGCTCGATCCGGGCTCGACGTGCGGGCCGCGACATCCGCGCTCGAGCGGCTGGCCGCCGGCGGGCTCGTCATGTCGGACGAGCTGGGCAAAGGCCTCTCGCTGCGGGCGGCCGCCTTCAAGGACGCGGCGCAGGCGGAGGCTCGACGACGGGCCGAGGCGGAACCACAGGACACGTTCGAGGGGGTCACTGCGGAGGCCGCGTCGGTGCTGCGGAACTTCGTGAGCGATGGCCGGCTGCGACAGATCCCGGCCGGTCAGGGCAAGCGGCGCGTGGTGCTCGACTGGCTCGCTCGGCGGTTCGAGCCCGGCAAGACGTATTCGGAGCGGGACGTCAACCTCCTGTGCGGCCTCGCCCACCCGGACGTCGCCGCCCTCCGCCGGTACCTCGTCGACGAAGGGTTCCTGGAGCGCCGCGACGGTTTCTATTGGCGGGCCGGCGGAACCTTCGAGCTCGACGACTGATCCCGAGCCATGCCCGCAGGGCGCGCCTCCGTTCTGGGTGGGCTCATCCACCGCACCGGTGGCTCAACCCGCCCAGAACAGCGGGCGCGCCGCCGATCACCCCTTCTTCAGGACCCAGCTAACCGAAGGCGCAGTCGTTCATGCGGTTCACGATGGCGAAGTGCCGCAAGGTCGCCTTCGGCGCCGCTGCCTCGGCGAGCAAGGCTCGAGCGTGGGCGTCGTCTCCCTCGCGCACGGCGTCCGCGTAGTCGAAGCCAAGCGCGACCCAGCGGTCCCACGTCCGCAACCAGCGGTCGACGCGACGCGCATCCGCCGGCGCCACGGGCAGGGCCCGCAGCTCCGACGCCGTCCCGTCCCACGCGGCGGTGATCCGCTCGATCCGTTCCGCCTCGGCCACGCCCTCGAGGTGACGCCTCGCGGAGTTGCCCAACGACGCGCCGGTCGCTGCGCACCGGGCGTCGGCGACGCGGGCGAACGACCGGTCGGCGAGGCGATCGGCGTCCGCCGGGGAGTCGTCCTCCGCCGTGCCGAGGAACGCCATCAGCAACCCGCCGAGGGCGAGCAGTGCTGCGCTCGTCGCCCACAACGCCCGGCTCGACGTCCGGCGCGCCGGGGCCGCGCCGGATCCGGGCCGCCGGCCGACTCGGCGCCCTGGGGTCGCCGCCGGCCCCGGCGACAACCGCAGGGTGCGAAGCCAGTCGGGGACCGGCCGTACATCCTGGGTCCACGCCGCCCCGTCCCATCGCCGCACTCGCGCCGGATCCTTCGGATCTCGATACCAAGCGGGCGGATGGGCCGGGGCCACACCCGTTTGTAGCACCCCCGGTGTACCTTCTCGCCGTGGGAGCGCTGGTGGTGCTCGCTGCCCAGGCGGGATCGATCGAGCCGGGAGCGGAGGCCGAGACCGTCGTCCTCATCCGCAACACGGGTGACACCGCCGACACGTTCCACGTCGTCGTGCAGGGCGAAGCCTCGAAGTGGGCCGTCGTCGATCCGTCTTCGCTCACCCTCGCACCAGGCGAGGAGGGACCGGTTTGGGTGCACTTCCGTCCGCCCCGCTCCCCAGACACCGTCCCCGGCTCGGTGCCGTTCGCGGTCGCCGTGGCGTCGGCGCGGGACCCCGCCTTCGTCGCGGTCGAGACCGGCGAGCTGGGGATCGGCACGTACTCGTCGATCGCCGCATCGTTCGTCGGCGACCCCGTTCTGGGCGCCAGCTGGGTGGAGCTCGAGGTCGCCGTCCGGAACACCGGCAACCGCAGAGTGCAGGTCGACCTGGCGGCGGAGTCGCAGGACGCGCGCGTCCGCTTCGAGGTCCGGCCCAACGTCGTCGAGCTCCCGCCTGGACACCCAGTGAACGTGCAGGTGCGCGTCCGCCCGCCGCGACGGATCCTGCCCGGCCGCACGCGCGACCGCTCGATCACGGTCACGGTCGTGTCCGATGGTGGCGCCTTCGCAGCGCTCCGCACCGACTACCCCGACGAGCCCACCCTCACCGACGAGCTCGTGCGCTCGGCACGGGTCCTCGGCGTCCTCCTCCTGCTCCTGTTCTTCGGGGGGATCGCGCTGCTGCGTTCCGAGTCGACCTCGGGCACCGTCGCGGTGACGCAGGGCGGCGCCGGCGCGTCGACGACGACGAGCGCTCCGTCGGCCACGACCGTGGCGCCCGCGACCGAGGAGGTCACGGCGCCCGTCGAGGACGCCCCGCTCGAGGGTTCGCCGACGACCGCGGCACCCCGCGGTCCGGCCGTTGCGCCGCCCCTGCCCAAGCTCGTGTTCGTCCGCGTGTACGACCCGTCGAAGCGCGACATCGTCGTTCGCGACGCGGGGCCACGTGGCAACGAGCTGCGCCTGCGCGCCGACGGCGCCGTCGAGAGCCGACCGCGGCTGTCGCCCGACGGCGCCCACGTCGCCTTCATCCGCGAGCGGGATTCGGCGTGGAAGGTGTGCGTCATCTCGGCCACGGGCGGCGAGTCGGTGTGCGTCGCCGACACGACGTCCAACGCGGCAGTGGCATGGGGGAGGGACGGCAACACCCTCGTGTTCAGCCGTGGCGGCGCGCTCTTCTCGATCCCGTACGACACCACCACCCAATCCGCCGGCCCCGAGGTCGACCTCGGCGTCAACGCGCCCGAGGGCCAGTTCGGTCTGTCGCCGGACGGTGGGCGCGTCGTCGTCGCCGAGGGGCGGCGACTGGCGGTCCGTCCCCTCGACGGTTCGTCCGGCGTCACCCTCGACGTGTCGGCGACGCCGCTCGACCCTTCCTTCTCCCCCGACGGCGGGCGAATCGTCTATGCGGCCAACCTCCAGATCTTCACCGTGCCCGCCAACGGCGGCACCGTGCGACAACTCACGCGACCGGGCACGGTCAACGGCGAGCCCGCGTGGACCGGCGAGGGCGACTGGGTCGCCTTCCGCAGCAACCGCAGCGGGAACGGTGACCTGTACGCGGTCAGGGGCGACAGCGGCAGTGGCGAGGAGAAGGGCCTCGCGCAGGTGACGAATACCGTCGAGCGAGAGGTGATGCCGAGCTTCTAGCCGTCCGGTCCGGGCAGCCCGGGCAATCCGTCGAGGCTCGTGGCGTTGTTCTCGGTCTGATACGCCGTGAGTGCGCCGTCGCGCTCCTTGGCCTCGGCCCAGTAGGTCAGCCGCTGCCGGTCCTTCACGTACGTCATCTCCGGCACGGCGTACCCGCACGAGTCGGCGATCCGGGCGACCTCGACCTCGATGATCGATCGGGTGCCGGGCTGGTCCGGGAACAGGGGGCGCAGTTCCTCGAACCCGTCGCTCCCGGGCAGATGGGTCTCGCCCCGGCCGTGGAGGCGAACGATGCGCGGCGGCCCGGCGAACGCGCAGAACATCACCACGATGCGGCCGTTCTCGCGCAGGTGGGCCACGGTCTCGATGCCGCTCCCCGTGAGGTCGAGGTAGGCGACCCGGTGCTCGTCGACGACGGCGAAGGATCCCGACATGCCCTTCGGCGACACGTTCACGTGGCCTTCGGCGTCGAGCGGCGCCGTCCCCACGAAGAACACCGGCTGGCGCAGGAGGAACCCGGCCAGGCGGACGTCGATCCCTTCGTACTCGCGACCCATGCCGCATGGTAGGCACCTCCGCATGGGAACTCCCGAAGACGAACGCCGTCACGAGCCCGGCGGCGAGCAGCTGTGGAACGAGAGCTGGTACTTCGACTTCGCCGCCGAGGACGGGTCCATCGGCGGCTACGTGCGCCTCGGCCTCTATCCGAACCTCGGCGTCGCCTGGTACTGGGGCTACCTGGTGCGGGAGGGCGAGCAGCTCCTGAGCGTCAGGCACCACGAGGCCAAGGTGCCGAAGGGCGACGTGCTCGAGGTGCGCGAGGACGGGCTCTGGTCGCAGCTGCACTGCGAGACGCCGAACGATCACTGGACGATCGGGCTCGAGGCCTTCGCGGTCGGTCTCGACGACCCGGGTGTGGCCTACGACGAGGACCCCCGCGGCGACAAGGTCCCCCTCGGCCTCGACCTCGAGTGGCAGGCCCAGGGTCCCGTCTACGACTATCCCGGCGTGGCGCGGTACGAGCAGTCGTGCCTCGTCACGGGCGAGGTCCTCGTCGGCAACCAGGCGATCAGCTTCGATGGATGGGGGCAGCGCGATCACTCGTGGGGCGTGCGCGACTGGTGGGGGACGGGCTGGGTGTGGACGTCGGGTCGCCTCGACGACGGCACCGCCTTCCACGCGACGAAGGTGGAGACCGATCGCTTCGACTTCGAGCCCGGCTACGTCGTGCGCCCGGGAGCCGTGGACGCGCTCGAGGTGGCGACGCAGTTCAAGCCCTCGTACGAACAGATCGGCGAGCACCGCTTCCCCGGCATCACCGCCATGGCACTGCACGACCTCGACATCACCTGCACGCCCCTGCTGCTGGCGCCCATCCGCCTCGACTCGCCCGACGGCCGCATGGGCCGCTTCCCCCGTGCGCTGTGTCGCTACGACGCCGCCGACGGCCGGTCCGGCCACGGCTGGACGGAGTGGAACCGCCCCGGCTCCTGATCACGTTTGGGCGCGCACAGTTCGCCATCCCGAACTGAGCGCGCCCAAACGGGTTCAGTCGGGCTTGATCGGCGCTTGAACGGGTCGGAGCAGGAACGTTCTCGTGGCCTGGTCGACTCGGCCCGTGACGGGGAGCTTCGCCGCCGCCTGGTACGCCTTGACGGCGGAGGTCGTCGCCGGACCCCACGCGCCATCGGCGGCGACCGGGAAGCCGAGCCCGTTGAGCACCGTCTGGTAGCCGCGGATCATGCCGGGGCTGAGGCCGTCGCCATTGGCGCCGCCGGCCTCGAGGCGGAACTCGGCGGCGTCGCGCACGGCGTCCCACACGTCGGGCGTGGCGTGCTGCCAGCTCCAGAAGGACACGCCGGCGCCGCCGGCGCCGTCGGCGAACTGCAGGAAGCGGATGATCGACTCGCGACTCGGTGCGCCCGGCGGCCCGCCCTCCGGACCGCCGTCGTACGCCTGACCTATGGGGAACACCGGCTTGCCGAACTGTGAGAGGAAAGCGATGGCGTTGGCGACGTCGGACGCCGGATCGCGGTTCATCCAGTAGACCATCGGCGCCACCGCATCGAACGACGGGATGATGGCGGCGTAGGGGTAGCCCGCCTTCTGCTTCGCCGGCGTCGGGTTCGGAACAGTGGCGATCAGCGGGTAGTTCGGACCCACGTTCTGACGCAGCCAGGTGCAGTAGGCGGTGACGTACTCGAGGTTGTTGTTCGTGCCTTCGTGCGCGCTCTCGATGTCAGCGGAGAACCCGTCGATGCGTTGCCCGTCGGGGGTCGTGTACGTGATGGCGGCCATCGCCCGGTTGACGTCGTCGCCGGGGTGGTCGAGGTAGGGGAAGTCCCAGCCGTAGACGCGCAGGTCGTTGGCGTGGGCGACCGGGAGCAGCCGGTCGAGGAACGGTCCGCCGACGAAACCGCCCTTGAGGGTGCCCGTCCGGACGTAGAGGTGCGTCAAGCCGGTGGCCTTGGCGCGGGCGACGATGGCCTCGGCGTCGCCGCCTTCGGCGCGATCGTCCATCCAGATCCACATGCCCTTGCCGACGGGAAGCCCGCCGCGCTTGGCCGGCGGGACCGCCTCGGCCGCGACCGGCGCGGACGACGACGCCACCGGCGGAGCGGCCGCGGCGGTGGCCGGGGTGTCCACCGCGGCGGGAGGAGCGGCGGTGGGTGCCGTGGTCGCGGGGCGCGGAGGGGGCGTCGACTCGGGCGGAGCGTGCGCGGCAGCCGAGGTGGTCGGCGTCGACACCGTCGGCACCGCCACGGGAGCGTCGACCAGGTTCACGACGGCGGCCAGCCGCTGCAGGTGGACCGCCGGCTTCGGCGCGGCGACCGTGACGACCCCGACGAGTCCGGCGCACGTCAAGGCGAGGGCGCCGACGAACAGCCCGGCGGCCATCCGGGCCTCGGTCGGGTCGGTCCACCGCGACGCGAAGCGGACGGCGAGGTCCTCGATGACGCGCCGGCCACTGTCGCCGACCGTTCTGGTGATGGTGGCGATCGGCGTCGGGATGGCGGCGATCGCACCGATCGCCGCCGCGAGATCGGGCGCGATCGCGGGCTCGGGGCACGCCGGGTCGACGGCCCACGCCGCCAGTCCGTGCGCCGCCGCGAGCGCATCCTGGGCGGCGGCGCGCCCGCGGGCCATCGAGCGGAACGTGACCCCGGAGAGGGCTTCCGCGAGGTGGTCGGCGAGAACGGAGGGTGTGGTCAAGAGGGGAGGTGGTCGCCGCCGACGTCCAGCACGTCGGGTGCGTCCCCGTTGACTCGTCCGTGCATGGTGTTCAGTTGAGCGGCACCGAGGGGATTTTTGGTGGATCAGACCCGGTCGAACAGGATCGCGCGCTTCACTTCCTCGATCGCCTGGGTCACCTTGATGCCGCGCGGACACGCCTCGGAGCAGTTGAAGGCTGTCCGACACCGCCACACGCCCGAGCGTTGGTTGAGGATGTCGAGCCGTTGCTCGGCTGCCTCGTCCCGGCTGTCGAACACGAACCGATGAGCGTTGACGATCGCCGCCGGTCCGACGTACTGGCTGTTGCCCCAGTAGACCGGACACGACGTCGTGCATGCCGCGCACAGGATGCATTTCGTGGTGTCGTCGAAGCGCTCGCGTTCCTCGGCCGACTGGTGGCGCTCCTTGTAGCCCGGGTCCCCGCTGTTGATGAGGAACGGGAGCACCGAGCGATACTGCGCGAAGAACGGTTCCATGTCGACGACGAGGTCCTTGATCACCGGCAGGCCGCGGATCGCCTCGACGGTGATCACCGACCCGTAGTCCTCGACGAGGGCCTGGCAGGCGAGGGTGTTGGCGCCGTTGATGACCATCGCGTCGGAGCCGCACACCCCGTGGGCGCACGAGCGACGGAACGTCAGCGTCCCGTCGAACTCCCACTTGGCGGCGTGGAGCACGTCGAGGACGACGGAGCGGAACGCCTTGACCTTGACGTTGAACGTCTGCCAGTGCGGCTTCTTGTCCCGCTCCGGGTCGTAGCGCTTGACCCGCAACTCGACGTCGATCATGTCTTGCACGGGTGCAACCATCTCAGTACTTCCGTTCCATGGGTTCGTAGGCGCCGCCGATGACGGGCTTGTAGTCGAGGGTCACGTTGCCGTCGGCCTCGCGCGTGATGAGCGTGTGCTTCATCCAGTTGGCGTCGTCGCGTCCCGGGTGGTCCACCCGCATGTGGGCGCCACGGCTCTCTGGTCTTGCCGCGGCGCTGACGACGAGGGCCTCGGCGAGATCGATGAGGTAGCCGAGCTCCAGCGCCTCCGTGAGGTCGTAGTTGAAGACCTCCCCCTTGTCGTCGATCGACACCCGGTCCCAGCGGTCGCGCAGCTCGTGGACGGTCTTGAGGACGGAGTCCAGCGATTCCTGGCTGCGGAACACCGACGCCTTGTCCATCATCTCGTTCTGCAGGACGGATCGGATCTCGGCGACCTTCTCGCCACCGCTGCCGGCCTTCATCTTCTCGATGCGGGAGCGGACGTCGTCCTCGATGCCCTTGGGGATCTGGGGGAGATCGACGTCGGCGCGATTGACGAACTCGGCCATCGCCCGTCCGCCGCGCTTCCCGAACACGACGATGTCGAGCAGCGAGTTGGTGCCCAGTCGGTTCGAGCCGTGCACCGAGACGCACGCGCACTCACCGGCGGCGTAGAGCCCAGGGACGACCGTCTGGTCCGGACCGATGACGACCTCGCCGTCGACGTTGGTCGGGATGCCGCCCATGGCGTAGTGGGCCGTGGGCTGGATCGGGATCGGATCCGTCTTGGGTTCCAGGCCGAGATAGGTGCGAACGAAGTCGGTGATGTCCGGGAGCTTGGCGTCGATGAACTCCGGCGGCAGGTGCGTGAGGTCGAGGTGGACCGCGTCCTTGTCGGGCCCGATGCCGCGGCCCTCCAGGATCTCGGTCTGGATGGCGCGGGCGACCATGTCGCGCGGAGCAAGGTCCTTGACCGTCGGCGCGTACCGCTCCATGAAGCGCTCGTTGTCGCTGTTGCGGAGGATGCCGCCTTCACCACGCGCCGCTTCCGACAGCAGGATGCCCAGCTTGTAGATGCCGGTCGGATGGAACTGGAAGAACTCCATGTCCTGCATCGGGATGCCCCGGCGGTACAGCAGTCCCGGCCCGTCACCGGTCAGCGTGTGGGCGTTCGAGGAGACCTTGAACATCTTCCCGAAGCCGCCGCTGGCGAAGAGGCACGCCTTGGTGTTGAAGACGTGGAGGTCGCCGGTCGCCTGCTCGTAGGCGATGACGGCGCCGACCCGACGTTCGCCCGCGCCGTCCTCGACGAAGTGGATGTCGAGGACCTGGAACTCGTTGAAGAAGTTGACGTCGCGCGCCACGCACTGCTGGAACAGCGTCTGCAGGATCATGTGGCCGGTGCGGTCGGCGGAGTAGCAGGCCCGCATCACCGGCGCCTCTCCGTGGTTGCGGGTGTGGCCGCCGAAGCGCCGCTGGTCGATCTTCCCCTCGGGCGTGCGGTTGAACGGCAGGCCGAAGTGCTCGAGCTCGATGACCGCGTCGATCGCCTCGCGGCACATCATCTCGGCCGCCGGTTGGTCGACGAGGTAGTCGCCGCCCTTGACCGTGTCGAACAGGTGCCACTCCCAGCTGTCCTCCTCGACGTTGGCGAGCGCGGCGCACATGCCACCCTGGGCTGCGCCGGTGTGAGACCGCGTGGGGTACAGCTTGGTGATCACGGCGGTGCGGCACTTCCCCGCCGTCTCGATGGCCGCCCGGAGGCCCGCCCCGCCGGCGCCGACGATCACCGCGTCGTAGCTGTGCTGGTGGACTTGCATTGGCCGGAATCCTGTCATTCCGCGGTTCCCCGCGTGAATTCCGGTCAGGCGGACGCGATCTCGCTCTCGTACCGATTGGTGGCGTGGACGCCGCTGCCGTCGAGGGCGAGGTCGAGGGTGAGGCGGCCCGGCGCATCGGGGACGACGAACGGGAGCGTCGCGATGCGGATGCAGCTGTCGGCGGGCACGTCGCCCGTCCACGCCCGCCGGTGCTCGTCGCCGTCCCACGAGAACGTCGCGCCGACGACGAGCGCCTCGAGCGCGTCCCGTCGGTCGGACACGACGTGGACGTCGAGGGAGATGGTGGCGCCGGGCGCGTAGGTCGCGTCCGGGCGGTCGGCGACGACGATGACCGGCGCGCAGGCGGCACGCAGTGCGTCGTACCCGAGCTTCGGCCGTCGGTCGTGGTCGAGGACGGACCACGTGACGGCGGGGTGGCCGTCGGCGAAGGCGAACTGCGCGAAGCCGCCGGCGGGCCGGTACTTCAGGCGACGCAGGGTCTCGACGTGGCGGCGCAGGAGGTTCGCCTGGTACGCCTGGGTCGCGTCGCGCCAATCGTCGAAGGTGGCGAAGTCGTCGGGGTCGAGCCCGTGGCGCTCGAAGAACCTGCGCTGCAACGCGTGGGCGCGGGCGAGGTGGTCCCAGTCGAGGTCGGGCCACTTCGACGGGTCCATGAACTCGGCGCTCTCGGGGACGGCCTGTGCGCCGAACTCGCTGACGAAGCGGGCGAGCCTCGGCCACACGCCGAGTGCCCCCGGGAGGTCGCGCTCGTCGCCGTGGTACCAGCCGAAGGAGAGGTGGCTGTCGCCGGTCGGCAGCCCGGAGTGGGCGATCGAGGGCCGGCTCTTGTCCGCCTTCTCCAGGGCTCGCCGGATCGAGCCGTCGAGCACCGTCTTGTTCCACGACGGGAGGACGACGCCGCGAATGGTCGTGCGGGCGGTCGCCCTGAGGTCCGTGACGGCCCGGGGCCCGGGGTCGATCGTGAGTGGCTCGTTGTGGGCGCACCACAACGCCACCGACGGGTGGTGGGCGAGGAGGTCGACAGCTTCCCTTGCCTGCTTCACGGCCTCCATGCGGGTGCCGCGCGCATAGCCCCACTGGAGTGGGAGGTCCTGCCACAGCAACATCCCGACCTCGTCGGCGGCCGCATAGAGCTCGGGTCGGCTCACGTGGGCATGGACGCGGACGAGGTCGAGGCCGGCGCGCTTGGCGAGGACGATGTCGAGCCGGACCTCGTCCTCGCCCGCCTCGGCGAGGGCCATGCGGGTCGGCCCCTGGTTCGTCCCCTTGAGGAAGAGGCGCTCGCCGTTGACCGACGCGATCCAGTTGTCGATGGTGATCTTGCGGAGACCGGTGGTGACGGTGCGGGTGTCGCTGGGCTCGGATCTCCCGAGGAGGCGGGCCTCGACGGTGACGTCGACGAGGTTCGGGTCGCCGAGCACGTGGGGCCACCACAGCGGCGGGTCGTCGACGCCGAGGCGCCACTCGACGCGGTTCTCGCCGGCGGCCAGCGTGTGCTCCTCGGTGGCCTCCGCCAGCGTCGAACCCGTCGCGTCGGCGACCGCCGTGTGCAGCTCGACGGTGGTGGCGTCGGCGGCGTCGAGGATGGCGCGGAAGCTGAGGACGCCGAGCTGGCTGGTCGCCTCCGCGCACGTGACCCGGAGGCGGGTCAGTCGGATCGGTCCCGTCTCGTGGAGGTGAACGGGACGCCAGATGCCGCCGGGGTTCCAGTCGGGGTCGAAGCAGTCCCAGTGCTGGAACACCCCCGTGAGGTTGCGCTTGGCGGTCCGGTCCCGCTGCGGTGCGCACGTGAGCTCCGCGGCGAGCAGATGCTCCGTGCGGGCGCGCAGGTGCTCGGTGACCTCGAAGGTGTGGGGGAAGAAGTAGCCCTCGGTGTCGCCGAGGTACGAGCCGTCGAGCCACACGTCGGATTGGTAGAAGAGGCCGTCGAAGGTGAGCCAGGCGCGACGGGCGGGCCCCGGCGCAGGCGCTTCGAAGCGGCGGCGGGCGAGGATCGGTCCGTCCGAGGCGACGAAGTCGGGCGAGCTGCGCCAGTGGCCGGGGACCTCGACGGCCCCCCATCCGGCGTCGTCGAAGTCGGGTTCGGGGTAGCTGCGACGGAGCTCCTCGTCGGCCTCGACGGCCCGCCAACGTCCCCCCAGGTCCACGGCTGGGAAAGGGTAGGCGGCGTCGGGAGCGCCAGCGACCAGCCGCCACCCGAGCGGCAAGGAGCGCCAGCGACGCAGAGCGAGGGCGACAGGCAGAGCGGCCGCTGTAGGGTCGACCGCATGTCATCGCGTCCTGCCACACTGGGCCAGCTGCGGGAGTCCGGCTGGGAGTCCGTTCCGGTCAAGGAAGAGGTTCGGCGGAACGCGGCGCGCAAGATCGCTGCCGGCGAGCCACTGGTCGAGGGGATCCTCGGCTACGAGGAGACGGTCCTTCCACAGCTCGAGAACGCCCTGCTGGCCGGGCACGACATCATCTTCCTGGGCGAGCGGGGGCAGGGGAAGACCCGCATGATCCGATCGCTGACGGGCCTGCTGGACGAGTGGCTGCCGATCCTCGCCGGGTCCGAGATCCTCGACGACCCGTATGCACCCGTGTCGAAGCATGCGCGTGACCTGATCGAGCACAAGGGCGACGACGCCCCGATCGAATGGGTCCACCGGAACACGCGTTTCGGCGAGAAGCTGGCGACGCCCGACACGTCGATCGCCGACCTCATCGGCGAGGTCGACCCGATCAAGGTGGCGGAGGGCCGGTACCTGTCCGACGAGCTCACGCTGCACTACGGGTTGGTGCCGCGGACGAACCGCGGGATCTTCGCCATCAACGAACTTCCGGACCTCTCCGAGCGGATACAGGTCGGTCTGCTGAACGTGTTGGAAGAGCGGGACGTGCAGGTGCGGGGCTACAAGATCCGCCTTCCCCTCGACGTGATGCTGGTGGCGTCGGCGAACCCCGAGGACTACACGAACCGCGGGCGCATCATCACGCCGCTGAAGGACCGGTTCGGTGCGCAGATCCGCACGCACTATCCGCTCGACCCCGAGACCGAGCTAAGCGTCGTGCGTCAGGAGTCGGTGGCGCTGACGGGGCTCGGCGTCAACGTGCACGTGCCCGAGTTCATGGCCGAGATCGTGGCGACGCTGTCGCACCTGGCCCGTTCGTCGCCCCACATCAACCAGCGCTCGGGTGTGTCGGTGCGGTTGTCGATCGCCAACTACGAGACGCTGGCCGCCAACGCCGCGCGTCGTGCGCTGCGGCTGGGCGAGAAGGACGCGGTGCCGCGGGTGTCCGATCTCGAAGCGCTCGTCTCGTCGACGTCGGGCAAGGTCGAGATCGAGTCCATCGACGAGGGCCGGGACGACCAGGTCGTCGAGCGCTTGCTGAAGGCGGCGGTGCTGACGGTGTTCAAGGAGCGGTGCCCGATGGACCAGTTCCGCGATGCCATCACCGCCTTCAGCGAGACGACCGTCGTGCACGCGGGCGACGACCTGTCCGCCGCCGACTATGTCCGGGTCCTCGACGGGATGCCCTCGCTGCGCCCATCGGTGGCCGCCCTGGCGGGTTCCGAATCCCCCGGCGCCATCGCCAGCGCCGTCGAGTTCGTGCTCGAAGGGCTCCATCTCTCCAAGCGCCTGAACAAGGAAGCCGCCGGCTCCCGGGCCACCTACCGAGGCCGCTGACCCCCAACTCCATCGGCGCCTCCCCAAACGATCAGGAGAGCGCCGGTGGCGGTTGGCAGGTCGCGCAGGCGTACGCCCAGCGCCCGGAGAGGTCCCAGCGGCTGACCTCGGTGCCGCAGCGGCGGCAGTGGTCCTGCTTGTAGACCCACAGCGCCTCACGGCGCTTGATCGACGAGCGGCGGCGGCCGAGCAGCTTGGGGTCGACGGTGATGATCACCTGGTCCTTGACGCCATGGCGCAGCCACCCGACCAGCAGCCGCCACATCTCGTCGAACTGCTCCTGTGTCACGTCGCACGACGGGACCAACGGGTGCAGCCCCACGACGTTGAGCACCTCGGCCCGGTACACGTTGCCCACGCCCGCGAGCACGGACTGGTCCATCAGCGACGCACCGATGGGGGTGCGCCGCCGAGCGAGCTTCTCGAACGCCCGCACGGGACGGGCGTCACGCCGCAGCGGATCCGGGCCGAGTCGCCGGAAGATGGCGTCCCGCATGGACGGGTCGATCAGCGCGCACTCGGTCGCACCGATCAGGTCGACGGTCGCCGCCATCCCGGACAAGCGCATGCGCACCGTCGCACGAGGGGCCGGCGGGGGCGGGTCGAACCGCGTGAACCCGCCGAAGAGGCCGAGGTGGACGTGGACGAGGTCGCCCCCACCGAAGTCGTAGAACAGGTGCTTCCCGTTGGCCTCGACCCCCACCAGCACCCGCTCGTCCAGCAGGTGGGCCTCGGCAGCGAACCGCCCCTGCGGCGACGACACCGACACCACCTGTCCGGCGAACAGCGCACGGTGGTCGAGGGCGAGTCGATGGATCGTGTGACCTTCGGGCATGACGAGGCGCCAGTAAACCCCGGGGTGAGACCTTGTCCCGAATCGGGTAGGAGCGCCCCGTGGGGACGGAATCGGTGACGACCCAGCCCGTCGGGGGCCGCTACGAGCTGCGCGAGCTCCTCGGACGCGGCGGCATGGGCTCGGTGTGGCGGGGCGAGGACCTCCTCCTCCAGCGCCCCGTCGCCGTCAAGCGGGTCGAGCTGCCGGTCCATCTTCCCCCGGGCGATCGCGATGCGCTGCGTCAACGGGTC
>DATLED010000081.1:0-153152 GCA_035525495.1 Acidimicrobiales bacterium
CGTCGGCCCGCGCCTGCGGTACGGACGCCGCCGCCAGGGCCGTGCGCTCCTCGACGGTGGGTGCGAACCAGAGCAGGCCGCCGGGGCGTCCCTTGAAGATGGCGACCGTGCCCTCGTCCAGGCCGACGAAGTAGGCGCCGCGCGCGTAGAGGCCGACGGCGACTCCCGCGCCGGCGACGACCAGCAGCAGCACGACGAGGAAGGCGACGACTCGAGGCGTGACCCGACGTGACGGCTCGTCGTGGACCTGGACCTCGCCTTCGTCGGACCCCCAGGGGTTGCCGTCCGACCGCTCCTCGCGGGCCAGGCGCCGGAGCTCGGCGTTGCGCTGGTCGGCCGTCATCAGGCCGCTGGCCGACGGCGCTTCACGACGGACAGCAGCGCGGGGCGGAGGGGCGGGGTCGTCGGCCAGCACCTCGCTGGCGGTCTCCGCCCGCCCCTCGTCGTCGACCACGTCGACGACGACGACGCTGATGTTGTCGCCACCGCCGTTGGCGTTGGCCTGGTCGACGAGCGTGCGGGCGGCGTCGGACGGGTCGCCGGTCGTCCGCAGCACCCGCGCGATGGCCGAGTCGTCGACCTCGTTGTAGAGGCCGTCGCTGCAGATGAGGAGGCGGTCCCCGACGTAGGGAACGAGGTTCTGGATGTCCGGGCCCTCGCCGAACGATGGCCCGAGGACTCTGGTGACGATGTTCCGGCGGGGGTCGACGGCGGCTTCGGCCTTCGTGAGCTGGCCGCGCCGGTACAGCTCTTCGGGAAGGCTGTGGTCGTCGGTCAGCTGGCTGAGTTCGCCGTTGCGCATGAGGTAGATGCGGGAGTCGCCGATGTTGGCGACCGCCAGCAGCCCTTCGTCGTCAGTGTCGACGAGGGCGACGACGGCCAGCGTCGTGCCCATGTCGCGCAGGTCTGCGGTCGTGTTCGATTCCGTGACGACGGCATCGTTGGCGGCGACGATCGCGCGTTCGAGACCCTCGGCGCCCGCGTCCCGGTCGAAGTTGGCGCGGAGCGCTTCGATGGCGGTGAGCGAAGCCACTTCGCCGCCAAGGTGACCGCCCATCCCGTCGGCCACGGCGAAGATGCCGTTGGCCTCGAGGATCATGTCCTGGTTGATCGTTCGGCGAGGGTTGCGGCCGATGTCGGTGGCGGATCCGCTGCGGAGAACCGTCACTTCGCCACCTCGAGCACGGTCTTGCCGATCATCAATCGGTCGCCGATCTTCAGCGCCAGGGGTCCGGCGACCTTCTCCTTTGCCTGCGTTCCACGCCGGTTGAGATAGGTGCCGTTGGTCGAGCCGAGGTCCTCGACGAAGAGCTGCCCGTCGCGTTGGAAGACACGGGCGTGGAGCTGCGAGGCGTAGGTGTCGTCCACCTTGACCTGGCACCCGGCCGCCCGTCCCACTGTGAGCTCCTCGGCGAGGTCGAAGGCCTGGCCCTTGCGGTTGGCCGGCTCGACGACCTTGAGCCTGGTCGGCGTACCCTTCGGCGCGGGCCCGGGCCGCTCGCGGCGGCCGACCATCGTGGGGCTCGAGGTGGGTCCTCCACCACCACGTGGCGGTCCGGCCGGCGACAGCTCGCGCGGGTTGGCGACCTCGGCCCAAACGGCGCGGAGCACGCGCAGGAAGAAGAGGTAGACGAGGAGCAGCAGGAGGAACTGCAGGATGCGGAGGAGCGATTCGGGCATGCGGCCGATCAGCTCGCTTCGAAGCGGATGGTGTGGGTGCCGATGGTGATGGTGTCGCCGTCCTCGAGAGGGCGGGGGGACTTCACGCCCGCGCCGTTCACCTTCGTGCCGTTGAGCGAGCCGAGGTCGACGACGACGAAGCCCCCGTCCTCGCGGCGCACCTCGGCGTGCTGGCGGCTGATCTCCTGGTCGTTGAGGACGACGTCGCAATCGGGGTGGCGACCGATGGTGACGGGATCGAGGGCGATGCGGACGCGGCTGCCGTCAGGGGGGACCAGGCTCCCGGTGGGGCCGCCACCTTCGCCCTCGGCCATGTCCGAGCTGACGAGGAACTCGCCGGTGCCGAGCTTGTCGTCGATCTCGAAGGTCACGTCGACGGGCCCGACCAGGACGTACCCCTCTTCACGGGCGTGCTCCCGGACGTAGCCGGCGAGATCGCGGGTGATCGCCTGCTCCATCTTCGAGATGACGTTCTCGTGGTCCTCCTGGCTCACGGCCACCCGGAACTCGTTCGGCGCGATGAGGCCGCGGACCCCGACCGTGCGACGGACGTCCATCTCGCGAGTCAGGCGCCGACCGACCTCGATCGGGGTCAGCCCGCGGCGGAACGCCTTGGCGAAGACACCCTCGACGAGACGTTCGAGTCGACGCTCGAACTCCTGCAGTGCCATGGTCCGCGGAGCCTACCCACGCAGTGTTCATCTGAACTCGCACTGGCTGGTGGGCGGCTGTCGTCGGGTAGATTGAGCGCTTCACTCGGGCGAGTGGCGGAATTGGCAGACGCGCAGGATTCAGGTTCCTGTGTCCGAAAGGATGTGGGGGTTCAAGTCCCCCCTCGCCCACCACCACTCGCTTGTCGCCCGTGGCGACCATAGGTGCCACGTGAGCGCCTTCACGACCGCGACCGCCACATGAACGCGAGTCGCGAGAGTTCAACGGCCCGACCGCAGCTCAGGATCAAGGACGACCTCCGGTCGGCGTCGTAGGCCGACGGAGTCAACTCCACAGGCGGTTCACAGGAGACGGGTGCAGGATGAGCAACATGCACGAGGCTCCCGAGCCATGGACGGCGAAGGCCCGCTGTCGCACGCTCGATCCCGAGATCTTCTTCCCGACCGACGGCCTCGGCGTCCAGCGGGCGGCGGCCATCTGCGCGCAGTGCCCGGTGGCCGAGCCGTGCCTCGAGTACGCCATGCGCAACCACATCCCGCACGGCGTGTTCGGCGGGCTTTCCGAGCGAGCTCGAGCACGGCTCCGACGGAGCCGGACGGCTGGCGCCCGCCGGCGGTGACGCTGCCGGACACCGCCGCCAGCTGGTCGTCGGCCACGAGCAGCTTGCGCGCGCAACGCTCAGAGCGCGCTGTGCGTCGAAGGGTGAACGCCCCGAGGTGGTCGTGCGGGGCGTGCCTTTGGCAAGGTGTACCCGATGGCAGACGGCCCCCACGCGGCGCAAGAACCGCGATCGGTGCCAGACGCCGCCACGCTCGCCGACGTCCTGACCCGCTTGCCGACCGCTGTAGTGCTCATCGACGAGGACGGCCACGCCGTCTGGTCCAACGACGTCGTCCGCGACCTCACCCGACGGTCCGGCGACGAGGGACCGACGCGCTTGCTCGCGGCCGTGAGCGAAGCGGTGAAGAGTGCGACGCCGGTCGGCGAGACCGGGAACGCCCTGTTGCACGCCCGCCTCCCGACCGATCGGGGCCTCCTCGAGCGCGAGCTCTGGACGACCTTCGCCGGGGGTTCCGAGGGGCGCCTTCGCATCGCCGCCTTCGCGCCCGACGAAGAGTCCGCGCTGGGACCCGCGTCGGCCGACGAGCACACGCACCGCCTGGAGGCGATGCTGGCCCACACCGAGGACCTCATCACCTTGCTCGGCGCCGACGGGACCATCCGGGCGTCGAACGCTGCAGCAGGTCGCCTGACGGGGTTCAGCGGCGGCGGCGTCAACGGACGCAACGCCCTCGACTTCGTCCACCCCGATGACGTCGCGGTGGCCACCGGCACGCTGAACGACGTGCTCGACCGGCCGGGCGGGACCGTACGGGCCTCGCTCCGGGTGCGCTTCGCCGACGACACCTGGCACGACGTCGAGGCATCGGTGACGAACCTCCTCGACGACCGGTCGGTCGCCAGTCTCGTCATCTCGATGCACGATGTAACCGACCGCGTGCTCGCCGACCAGCGCGTGGTGAAGAGCGAGGCGCAGATGCGCTCGCTGGTCGAGAACCTCACGGACGTGATCGTCGTGCTCGACAACCGATTCGAGATCGTCTACGCCACGCCGGGGATCGAGCAGATCATCGATGCTCCGGCGGCGACGAACGTCGGGATGAGCGCGTTCAACGACGTCCACCCGGACGACCTCGACGACGTGGTCACGAAGATCGGCGCGCTGGCGTCGGCACCACTGGGCGAGGCGGCGCGTGTGGAGCTGCGACTCGAGGAGCGGCCGCGGTCGGGGCGGTGGCGGTGGATCGAGGCGACGGCGGTCAACCGACTGCAGGATCCGAACGTGCAGGGGATGGTGTGCACGCTTCGCGACGTGACCGAGGCGAAGGCGGCGGCCGAGGAGCTGCGGCGCGCCTTCGACCAGCTCAGCGAGCTCGACGCGCTGAAGGACCAGTTCCTGGCGTCGGTGTCGCACGAGATGCGCACGCCGCTGGCCATCATCATCGGGTTCGCGGACCTGCTCGGACGCGGCGATGAGCTCGACGCCTCGGTGCGGGCCGAGGCGATCGACCGGGTGCGGTCGAGCGCTGCCGAGATGCGGACGATGGTCGACAACCTCCTCGACTTCAGCGCGCTCGAGGCAGGGAGGCTGTCGGTGGTACTGAAGTCGGTGCGCGTCGCCCACACGGTTGCCTTCGTGCTCAACACCATCCGCGCGGTGCTGTCGGAACACGCGGTCGAAGTCGACGTCCCCGAGGACCTCCAGTGCCAGGCGGATCACGACGCTCTCGATCGAATCCTCCGCAACCTCCTCACCAATGCCGCCAGGTACTCCCAACCGGGGAGCGCCATTCGGGTCGTCGCCGAGTCCGAACGCGACGGAGGAGTGCGCATCGACGTGACGGATGAGGGCGTCGGCATCCCCGAGGACCAGCTCGGCCACGTGTTCGAGCGGCTCCATCGGGGGCCGGACGCGTCGTTCGTGTCGCGTGGCGCAGGTGTCGGGCTGAACATGGTGAAGCGCTACGCGGAGCTCATGGGCGGATCCGTGTCGGTGCGTTCGACGGCCGGGGCGGGCTCGACGTTCTCGGTGCGGCTCGGCGCAGTGCAGTAGGGGTCGGCGTGTTCCCGAGGACGAGGCGGTCACCGAGGACTCGGGCGCTCTTCGCGAGCGTGATCCACCGGGCGTGGGCGTGGATCAGCGTCGTCGGTGCGGTCTCGCCGGACGACGAGCGCGGCAGGCGGTACCGCCGACTCGGGAGGGGGAGCCTGTTGGCCTTTCCCCCGGGACCCATCATCGGCGAGCACTGGATCAGCATCGGCGAGGAGACGTTGCTCGGCCCGCACGTGAGTCTGGCGGCTGGGCTACCCGGTGAGCCGATGTCGCGCGAGCGCGAGCCGATCCTGGTCATCGGCGATCGGTGCAACATCGGCCGCGGCAGCTCGATCAACGGGCGAGAGCGGATCGTCATCGAGGACGATGTCACGACGGGTCCGAACGTCTATGTCACCGACCACAACCACCGGTACGACCATCTCGAGCTCCCGATCGGGCAGCAGTGGGTGAGTGCGGCGCCGGTCCGGATCGGCGCCGGCTCATGGCTCGCGACCGGCGTCATCGTGCTGCCCGGTGCCGACATCGGGCGAAACGTCACTATCGCCGCGGGGTCGGTCGTGCGGGGGACCATCCCGGATCACTCCGTCGCCGCAGGCGCGCCGGCGAAGGTCGTGCGACGCCACGTCGACGGCAAGGGGTGGGTTCCGCCGTTCGACCCGCCGCTCGGGCCGATACCCCCGTTCTGGCCCGGTGGCGAGGACCGGTAGCTCGTATCAGCTCGACGCTTCCAGCACCTCGTCGCGCCGGCGGCGCAGGAAGGCGAGGGCCTCGATGCCAGGCCCGCCCGCCGTTGCCCCTTCAGGCCGGAAGCGTTCACCGAGCAGCGCGGCCGCCGCCGCGCCCACCGACAGCCGCAACGCGTCGAGGTCGTAGCCGCCCTCCAGGAAGAGGACCGTCCGTCCACCCGAAGGCGCGTAGGAGCGAACGGTCGCTGCCAGGTCGGCGAAATCCCCGGCGCTGAGATCGAGGTCGGCGAGCGGGTCCGAGCGATGGCCGTCGAAACCGGCCGACACGAGGACCCACGTGGGAGCGAACGCCTCGACCGCCGGCGTGACCGTCGTCGCCATCGCCTCCGACAGCACGTCCCCGGTCGCACCGGCCGGCACCGGAAGGTTCAGCGTCAGCCCGCGCGCCGACGGACCGCCGACCTCGTCGACGTACCCGCTATTGGGATAGAGCCCCCGTTGGTGCATCGAGACGAACAGCACCCTCGGGTCGTCCCAGAACGCCGCCTGCGTCCCGTTGCC
Source organism: Acidimicrobiales bacterium (assembly GCA_035525495.1). Lineage (GTDB taxonomy): Bacteria > Actinomycetota > Acidimicrobiia > Acidimicrobiales > CADCTF01 > DATLED01. The sequence goes on from DATLED010000081.1 coordinate 6,217, forward strand.
GTGGTGCACGTCCCAGTCGATCACCGCGACGCGCTCGCCCCGGGTAGCCAGCAATGCCGCGGCGACGGCGACGTTGTTCAACAGGCAGAACCCCATCGCCTTGTCGGGCGTCGCGTGGTGGCCCGGCGGGCGGACCAGCACCAAGGCCGCATCGGCGACCCCGGCATCGAGGCCCTCGATCACCGCCAGCCCCGCGCCGGCCGCCAACAACGCCGTCGGCCACGACCCGGGCACGGTCGCCGTCGGGCCCTCCAGCTCGACACTCGCGCGACACGCCGCCTCGACCCGGTCGAGGTGGTCGCCCGGGTGCACGAGCTCCAGCTCGGCGCGCGTCGCCTCCCGCCGAGGAGCGCTGACGATCGCGTCGTGTAGCCCGGCCTCGACGAGCCCGTCGAGTGCGGCGCGGGTGCGCGCCCGCCGCTCCGGATGACCGGCCCACGTCTCGTGGCGATCTTCGGTGTCGTTGCTGGCGACGAGGAGCATCAGCGAAGCCTTCTGAGCAGGGGACCCGGTCCCGCCGGTGGTGAGGCGAGTCGAACCCGTGCCCCGCCGATGGCGATGCCACGGGGGGATGTCACGACCGGCGACAGCTCGAGCTCGGCGAGCTCGGGCACGCCTTCGGCAAGCGCGCTGACGCGCGCCAGCACGTCGAGCAACGCGGCCTCGTCGATCGGCGAGCGGCCCCCGTGTCCGAACAACAACGGCGCGAGCCGGACCGCGCGCACGAGCTCGGCGGCGTCGACATCGGTCAACGGCACGATGCGCGCCGCCCGGTCGTCGAGGAGGTCCGCTCCGACCCCGGCGAGGCCGAAGCTCAACAAAGGACCGAACGTCTTGTCGTCGAACAGTCCGACGACCGCGGTGATGCCGTCGTCGATCGTCGCGACGTCGTCGACCACCAAGCCGACGGCCGCGAGCAGCGAGGCCGTCTCCCCCTCGTCGAGCCACCGTCCCTGCGGCGTCGAGTCGCAGACGCGAACCGCCAACACCCGCGCGGCTGTGAGGTCGATCCCGGACGGTGCGACGATCCGACCTTCAGGGGCGTTGCGCCATGACGCGTAGGCGGCGGCGCGCCCGAAGGCCCGCACCGCCTGCTCCGGGAACGGGAAGATCGGGATCGGGTGGAGCTCGCCCTCGGTGCCCGCGACGACGCCCGGCGCCGGGAGGCCGCCGAGGTACGCGGCGATCACCGGCTTGTCGGCGCGTGTCGCCGAGGCGGCGGCGACGGCGAACGTGATGTCGTCGGCGGCATCAGCGATGAACGGCGTCCCGATGACGAGCACGGCGTCGACGGCGTCCTCGGCCAGAAGCGCCGCCACCCGAGCGCCGTACTCCTCGGATCCAGCATCGGCCGGAAGGTCGACGGGGTTCCCTCCCTCCACCAACGCCAGCACGACGCCGGCGCTCGAGACCGCGTCCGCCGCCAGCACCCCTGGTCCCGACGCGTTCCCGAGGATGGCCAATCGAGGTCCTCGTGGGATCGGCTGGTGCGCCAACACCAGCCCGACGTCGAAGAGCTCGGCAACGGTGTCGACGCGGATCACGCCCGCCTGGCGGAACAGCGCGTCGAAGGTCACGTCGTTGCCGAGGTGGCGTCCGCTCTTCACGACGACGATCGGCTTCGACCGTGCCACCCTCTGCGCGATGCGGGCGAACTTCCGGGGATTTCCGAACGTCTCGAGGTACAGAAGGATCACGTCGGTGTCGCCGTCGGCCTCCCAGTACTGGAGGAGGTCGTTGCCGCTCACGTCGGCGCGATTACCCACGGAGACGAAGCTCGAGAACCCGATCCCCTGGCGGACCGCCTGCTGCAGCACCGCCGTCCCGAGCGCGCCCGACTGCGCGAGCAACGCGACGCGTCCCGGCTGCGGGAACACCGAGAGGAAGGTCGCGTCCATGGAAACCTCGGGCATCGTCGACAACACGCCCATGGCGTTGGGTCCGACGAGCCGCATGCCGTGGCCTCGCGCCATCCGCACGAGCTCCTGCTCGGAGGTCACGTCCACGTCCGAGCCGGTCTCGGCGAAACCCGACGAGACCACGAGGACCGCCCGCACGCCCTTCCGGCCGCAGGCATCGACCACTGGGTGCACCTCAGGCGCCGGCACCGTGACGATGGCGAGGTCGACCTCGCCGGGGACGTCGCCGATCGTGGCGAAGGCGGCGACACCGGCGATCGACGTCGCCTCGGGGTTGACCGGAAACACCGGGCCGGTGAACTCGTGGAGCAGCAGGTTGCGCAGTATTTCGTGGCCGATCGATCCCGGCCGACGCGACGCGCCGACGACGGCGATGGAGCGAGGCCGCAGGAGCGGCGCCATCGACTGCACCGATGCCCGCCGCTCGCGCTCGCCCATCGCCTCGACCGCTTCGGGCGTCGACGCGATCGGGAACTCGAGGTGGACGAGCCCGTCCGCGAAGCTCCGCTTCGCGACGAATCCAGCGTCGCGGAAGACGCCGAGCATCGCTCGGTTGTCGGCCATCGTGTCCGCGAAGAACGAGGTGATCCCTCGCTCGCGAGCCGCCGCCGCGAGGTGCTCGAGCAGGAGCGAACCGAGGCCGCGACCCTGATGCCGGTCCTCGATCACGAACGCCACCTCGGCCTCGTCGCTGGCGGCCTTGCCGTCGTAGCGGGCGACACCGGCCATCTCCCCCCCGATGAGCGCGACCAGGGCCATGCGATGGCGGTAGTCGACGTTGGTGAAGCGGTGAACGTCCTTCGGCGGCAGCACGGGCCGCGGGGAGAAGAACCTTCGGTAGATCGTCTGCGCCGACAAGCGCGAGTGAAAGGCGACGAGTCCGTCCTCGTCTTCGGGGCGGATCGGGCGGACGTGGGCCGGCGTCCCGTCCCGGAGGAGCGCGTCGAGCTCCCACTCCCGGGGGTAGTTCTCGCCCACGACGTCACCGTAGGTTCGATCGCCGCTAGCCGACGACCCGTCTCACCAGCCGTTGGACTCCTTGATCTCCTTGCACTCCGGGCAGACCGGGTACTTCTCGGGATCGCGCGAGGGCACCCAGACCTTGCCGCACAGGGCCGTCACCGGCTCCCCGGTCACCATGCTGTGAAGAATGGCCTCACCACCGCCGATCACGTAGTGGGCGAAGCGGTCGTGGTCGCCATCGTCGAGCTTCGGCGCCGGCGAGCTCGTCTGGACATCCGCCTCGGGCGGGGCCGTGATGGTTTCCGTCATGACCCAATCGTGCCGCACCCGGACTCAAGGGGTGCGAACCGGACGCCGACGTTCTCTCCGTGGGAGGCGCGACGTGGCGGAGGTGAGCGGCGTTCGCCGCGTGTGGATCCTGACCGTCGCCATGATGTTCCTGGCCGTCGGCGTCTACCTCACGAGTGCGCAGGACATCGGCGGCCACGGTGCCCCGTTCCGCCTCCCGTGGTGGGCCCTGGCCCTGGGGTTCTTCGTCACGGAGTTCAACGTCGTCCGCGTCCGTTACCGCGGCCAGGCTCAGTCCTTCCCGCTCAACGAGCTTCCGATGGTGCTCGGGCTGTTCTTCTCGACGCCGCCCGAGCTGCTGTTGGGGCTGCTGCTCGGGTCCGCGGCCGCACTGCTGCGACGCCGACGCCAGTCGCCGCTGCAGCTGGCCTTCAACACGAGCCACTTCTTCCTTGCGGGCGTCCTGGCTTCGCTGGCGTTCAACAAGGTCGTCGGCGCCGAGGCGCTCGGTCCGATCGGCTGGTCGGGCGCGCTGTTGGCGACGGTGATCGTCACGCTGATCGGCCACGTCGCCATCACCATCGCCACCCTGCTGAGCGGCAACCAACCCCAGGTCGACCGGCTCCGTCAGGTGCTGTCGCTGGGCCTGACCAGCTCGATCACCGCGACGATGGTCGCGCTGGCGGCGGTCGACCTTCTGTGGCGCGACACGAGGTCCGTGTTACTCCTCGCCGTCCCTGCGGGCGTGGGGTTCCTCGCCTATCGCGGTTACCTCGAGGGCCACGAGGCGAAGGGTTCGCTCGACGTCGTGTACGAGTCGACCCGCATGCTTCACCGCTCGCCGGAGGTCGACTCGGCGGTGATCGGGCTGCTGACCCAGGCGCGGGGGATGTTCCGTGCCGAGCGGGCCGAGATCACGCTGTTCCCGGCCGGCGACGACGACCAGGCCGTCCGGACGGCGCTCGGGCCCGGGGCCAACGTCGAGTCGATGCTGCCGTTCACGTTGGACGCCGTCGAGCGGGCGTGGGCCGAGTCGCTTGAGGCCGGCGACGGGATCCTCTACCCGGATGACGAGACCGGACTGGTGGGATCGATCCACGAGCGCGGGATCCGCGAAGCGATGGTCATGGTGATCCGCCGTGAGGAGGAGGTCGTCGGGACGATCCTCGTGGGCAATCGCGTGGGCGAGGTCGAGCACTTCGACGCGTCGGACCTCGCGCTGTTCGAACCGCTGGCCCGCAACCTCGGGGTCGTCCTCGAGAGCGGCACCCTCGAGCAGTCGCTGCAGCAGCTGCGCGACCTCGAGGCCCAGCTGCGCCATCAGGCGTACCACGACCCGCTGACGTCGCTCGCCAACCGGAGCCAGTTCATAGAACGGGTCGAGCTGGCGCTGGAGTTCTCGGTGGCCGACGTGTCACGACTCGCTGTGCTCTTCATCGGCATCGACGACTTCAAGGTCGTCAACGACACGCTCGGCCACCAGATCGGCGACCAGTTGTTGGTGGCGCTGGCGGGTCGCATCAAGGCGGTGCTCGGCCCCGAGGATGCGGCCGCACGTCTGGTGGCGGACGAGTTCGCGGTGCTCCTGGACTGCCCCCACCCAGGTGCGGCACAGGATGTGGCCGGCGCGCTCCTGGACGCCATCCGCAAGCCGCTCGTCATCGAGGAGCACGAGCTCGAGGTGCGGGCGTCGATCGGCATCGCCATGGGCGATTCGGGGCGATGGGCCGACGAGCTGCTCCGCAACGCCGACCTTGCCATGGCGACCGCCAAGGCGTCGGGCAAGAACCGCATCCAGTCGTTCGACTCGGCGATGCACGTCGCCGTCGTCGAGCGCCACGAGCTCGTGGCGGATCTGCAGCGGGCCGTCGACCGCGACGAGTTCGAGCTGTACTACCAGCCGATCGTCGACGTCGCCTCCAGCAAGGTGTGTGCCCTCGAGGCGCTCGTGAGGTGGAACCACCCCGGGCGCGGGCTCGTGTACCCGGACGCCTTCATCCCCGTCGCCGAGGAGACCGGCCTCATCCTGCCCCTGGGTCGGCTCATCCTGCAGAAGGCGTGCGCGCAGGCCCGGGACTGGCAGGAGCGGCTCCCTTCGCATGCGGACCTGTGCATGGGCGTGAACATCTCGGCCCGCCAGCTGCAGCAGGTCTCCTTCGTCGGCGACACGATGCAGGTGATCGCCGAGTCGGGCGTGCGACCGTCGACACTGATCCTGGAGATCACCGAGACCGTGCTGATGGACGACACCGAGAGCCACATCGCGAAGCTGGGCCAGCTCAAGTCGCTCGGGCTCCGGTTGGCGATGGACGACTTCGGGACGGGGTACTCCTCGCTATCGTTCCTGTCGCAGCTGCCGATCGACATCCTCAAGATCGCCAAGCCGTTCGTGGAAGGGCTGGGCCGGAGCCAGCGGGACCAGGCGTTCGCTGCGGCCATCGTGCGCCTCGGCCAGACCGTCGGCATGTCGCTGATCGCCGAGGGCGTCGAGCGGTTGGAGCAGCTCGACGAGCTCCGTCGGCTCGGGTGCGACATGGTCCAGGGTTGGTACTTCGCCAAGGCCGGCGATGCCCGCGCCACCGAGGCGCTGCTGATGGAGGGCGTGGATCCCGGTCCGCGGAAGGTCATCCCCTTCCCCGCGTAGCCGCGTCCTTGGTCTCGCTCTGCGGCTCGGGGCCCTTCGGGCGAGAGGGGACCACGACTGACCGGAGCGCCGGCGGGGCGGCTGACTAGCGTGGGGATCCATGGTCGGAGTGGTCGGTCGGCGCGGGAGCGTCGAAGGGCGGCGACGCACCCCCCGGCGCCTGCCTCGGTTGCTGTTCTTCGCCGTGTTGGCCACCCTCCTGGTGCTGGCCGTGAACTCGATCGTCAAGACGAGCGCCGAGGGGCCGGACCCGGCGATGGTGTTCGCCGACCGCGTGCGTCCCGCCGTCGACAAGTCCACCCGCCAGGCGATGGCCCTCGAAGACCTGCGGTCCTCCGCCGGCACGCTCGGCCGTGATGGGCTGAAGCGGGGCGTCGACCGCCTGCTCCGGGAGAGCCGCGACCTCGTGAAGACCGTCGAGGCCGCGCCTGCGGACGGTCGCCTCCGCCAGACGCAAGGTTTGCTGCTGACGAGCCTGACCACCCGCCAAGGAGCGCTTGCGGCCCTCGCTGACACGCTCGCCGGGAAGTTCGAGACGGGTCCGCCGGAGCAGGCCGTCGACCGGCTCGTCGACGTCGGCGGTGACCTCGCGGTCTCCGACCGCGCCTACGAGCTGTTCCTCGCGGATCTCCCGAAGGCCGCCCGCGCCTCGATGCCCGAGTCGGTGTGGCTCCCAGATCCGACCCGGTTCGACCGTCCCGAGGTGGCCGCCTTCGTCGGTACGCTCCGCGCCTCGGCCAGCCTCGCCCCCGTCCGCGACCTCACCGTCCTCACCGTCACGACCGACCCCATCCCTGTCGGCATGGATGGACCCGTCAACCGGGTCCTGCCCGTCTCCAAGACGTTGCGCCTGCAGGTCGTGGTGGCCAACGCCGGGAACCTCGCCGAGAAGCACGTCGCGGTCGAGGCCGTCGTGGCCTCGCAGGGCGGGCTTGACACCGCCCGTCAGTTCGTCGACCTCGGCCCCGGGCAGCGGGCGACCGTGACCCTCGCGCTCCGCCCGTCGCCGATCGGCGTGCTCGAGTTGAAGGTCCACGCCGGGCCCCTCGAGGGCGAGGGGTCCATCGCCGACAACGAACAGCTGTCGTACTACGTGATGCGCTAAGCGGGTTCGTCGTCGGGCCCGGTGCTGTCCCGCCAGGCCCGTTCGGCCTCGAAGCGGACCTCACGCAGGGGCACGCCCGTCAGTCGTGCCACTCGAGCCACGTCGTCGTGCTCGGGCTTCGAGCGTCCGGGCGACACCTTGATGCGGACGGGCAGCCCGCCGACCTCGACCTCGGAGACGGACCGGGCCGATGGCCACCGTTCCAGTCGCGTGCCCCGCACGCCGAGGGTCCCCGTCTCCGCCGTCAACACTGCCGCCACCTGGCCCGCCAGAGACGGGTCGGCGAGGGCACTGACCGTGTAGGCGGGACGACCCTTCTTCATCACGATCGGCGTGATCCATGCGTCGTGGGCGCCGGCATCGATCAACGACGCGATCGCATGCGACAACGTCTCCCCGGTGGCGTCGTCGACGTTGGCCTCGAGAAGCACGACGGGCTGTCCTGGGTCGAGAGCAGCGGCCGGGTCGAGCGACCCGACGACGACCTGGGTGAGGTTCGGGAGGTCCGGGAGCTCGCGAGAGCCCGCTCCGAACCCGGTCGCCTCGATCGTCATCCGCGGCATCGGCCCCCACCCCACGACCATCGCCGCGAGCAGTGCCGCGCCCGTCGGCGTCGTCAGCTCCACGCCGACGTCCCGTCCGTAGGTCGGCGCGCCCCGGAGGAGCTCCACCACCGCGGGGGCCGGGTTCGGGAGCACGCCGTGGGCCGAGCGGATCATCCCGGTGCCGGTGGCCACCGCCGACGCGTGGACGGCGTCGACGCCGAGGACCTCGAGCGCGGCGCACGTTCCGACGACGTCGACGATGGCGTCGATCCCTCCGACTTCGTGGAAGTGGACCTGCGACGGCGGCCGGCGGTGCAACCGTCCCTCGGCTTCGGCCAGCGCACCGAACACGGCGAGCGAGCGGTCGCGAACCCGGTCGGGTAGCCGCGCTTCCTCGATGAGGCCGACGATGTGACTGTGCGTGCGGACGAGCGACGTCTCCTCGGCGTGCACCGTCAGCGACGTGGCCGCGATCCCGTTGCGCATCGTCGCCTCGGTCTCGACCTTCCATCCCGGAACCGGCAGGCGCTCGACCAGCGCAACGACCTCCTCCTCGTCGGCGCCGGCGTCGAGCAAGGAGCCGAGCGCCATGTCCCCGGCGATGCCGGCGAAGCAGTGGAACCAGGCGGACCTGGCGCTCGCGGTCACGGGAGCAGCCGGGCGATGGCGCAAGCCGCGCCGAATCCATTGTCGATCCCGACGACGGTGATGCCGGCGGCGCAGGACGACAGCATCGCCAGCAGGGCGGTGATCCCCTCGAACGACGAGCCGTAGCCGGTCGATGTGGGGATGGCGACGACGGGTGCGGGCGTGATCCCGCCGACGACGGATGCGAGTGCGCCCTCCATGCCGGCCACGACGACGACCGCGTCGGCCTCCGCGAGCACGCCTGCGACGTCGAGGAGGCGGTGGACGCCTGCGACACCGCAGTCGACGAGGAGCTCGGGCCGGAACCCGTAGGCCTCGAGCGTCGTCGAGCACTCCTCGGCCACGGGCAGGTCGCCCGTGCCGGCGGTGATCACGATGATGCGACCGGTGCGCTGGGGGACGGCGTTCCACACCACCGTCCAACCGGTGCGGACGCCGCCGGGCGTGCGGACTAGCGCCGCTTCGGCCTGATCGTCGGTAGCTCGCGTCAACAGGACCGGTCCGCCACTCCCCTCAGGCCCGTCCACGAGCTCGGCCACGATCGACGCGCACTGCTCGGCCGTCTTGCCGGGGCCGTAGACCGCCTCGGCGATTCCTTGGCGGACGACGCGGTGGTGGTCGACCTTGGCGAAGCCGAGATCGGCGTAGGGCAGCCGCCGGAGTCGCGACGCGGCATCGTCCGGCGACACCACCCCAGTCCGCACGTCGTCGAGAAGTTGGCGAAGGGCCGGTCCATCCATGTCGCCCCTATCCTGCCTCGGAGGATGACCACGACCCCAGCCCAGCGACGCATCGGGTTCCTCGGGCCACACGGCACCTTCGGCGAGGAGGCCCTGCTCACCCAGTCGGACTACGCCGAGGCCGACGCCCGACCGTTCCCGAGCCACGCCGAGATCATCACGGCGACGGAGCGAGGCGAGGTCGACCTCGGGTTCCTGGGGTTCGAGAACTCGATCGAGGGGAGCGTCCGGTCGGTCCTCGACCACCTCATCTTCGAGACGGACCTGCTCATCCAGCGGGAGGTCGTGCTGCCGATCAGCCAGAACCTGCTGGCTCCGCCGGGGACGGCGCTGGGCGACGTGCGGCGGATCGTGTCGTTCCCCGACGCCATGGAGCAGTGCCGCGAGTTCTTCTCCCGGTCGCTACCCGACGCCGAGCTGGTGGCCGCCAACTCCACCGCCGAGGCCGTGCAGTCGGTGGCGGCCGAACGGCCGGCGGGCACTGCCGCATTGGGCACGGCGCTGGCGGCCCGGTTGTACGGGCTCGAGGTGCTGGCGGCGGGGGTGGAGGACCACCCCGACAACTCGACCCGCTTCGTCTCGGTGGCGCGGTCCGGGATCCCCGCGCCGACGGGGCACGACAAGACGAGCATCGTGCTCTTCCAGGCGTCGGACCGGCCCGGCAACCTCCACCTCATCTCGGCCCAGTTCGCGGCGCGGGACATCAACCTCACCAAGTTCGAGAGCCGGCCGACGAAGAAGTCGTTGGGCGACTACTGCTTCATCATCGACTTCTCCGGGCACGTCGCGGACGAGATCGTCGCCGATTGCCTGCGGACGCTCCGGGCCGACATCGGCAACGTGAAGTTCCTCGGCTCCTACCCGGCGGCCGGCGAGGCCGGCGAGGCCATCCGCCGCGAGGCGGAGGCCAACTGGAAGGCGGCTGACGAGTGGGTCGGCGGCCTCCGCGGCCAGGTCGGCCGGTAGCCTCTCCCGGAGGGAGGGGTGCGAGAGCGGCCGATTCGCCTCGTCTTGAAAACGAGTGGGCGCAAGCCCCGTGGGTTCGAATCCCACCCCCTCCGCTTGGCCTTCTCTGTGCAACACTTTGCGACGCAGCACCCGGGAGAGGTGCGAGAGTGGCCGAATCGGCCTCACTGCTAATGAGGTGACTTGGGAAACCGGGTCCGAGGGTTCAAATCCCTCCCTCTCCGCCAACGTTACGAATCGCGCCGGCAGCCCACCCTCCCGTTCGCCGGTTCGCCGGATCGCCCGGGCGCCGACCACGTGTCAATGGCCCGATCGACCTATTCAGCCAACGGTCCCGCAGTTCGATGGTTGGGAGATGGCGACTGCGGGACGCGGCGGTGACGACGCGCACGCGCGGACCTGGGAGCTGCGCCGTCAGCTGGCGCCCCTCGCCGTCCTCCTGGTGGTGGTCGGGGCCGTCATCGGGGTCGCTGCGCTGCGGCAGCGGGCGGACGGCGGCCGGCGGGCCGAGCTCCTGCTCGTCCGCCTCGACGGGCTGACCCAGGAGCAGTACGCCCAGCTCGGACGGGCCGTGGCCGAACGTCGAGCCGACGACGACCTGCTGGCGGCGGTGCGCACGAGCCGCGAGCAGTTCGACGCCACGCTCACGACCCTCGTCGATCTCGACGCCACGGGCCGGCCCGGCGGCCTCGACGCCCGCGTCGCCGCGTTCCGGTCCGCGTCCGACGACGCGCTGCGCATGCTCGCCGGCGGACAGCCGTCCCTGGCCGCCGACCGCGTCCAGTCTGATGTCGGCGTGTCCGCCCGGGCACTGCTCGACCAGCTCCACACGGCCGCCGCGGAGAGCGGCGACCGCGCCGATCGTCTCGCGCGTGGAGGCGACATCGGATCGCTCGTGCTCCTGTTGGTCGCGGGCAGCATCGTGTGGCTGTTGTTGCGCCAGGCTGGCAAGGCCCGCCGGGACGCCGACAGCGCCAGCGCCCAAGTGGCGAACCAAGAGCGGTTCCGCTCGCTCGTCCAGCATTCGTCTGACGTCATCACCGTGACCGACGCCGCCGGTTCGATCATCTACCAGAGCCCCTCGGTCACCCCGGTGTTCGGCTACGACGCCGACGAGATGGTGGGCACGGAGCTGCAGCGTCTCGTCCACCCCGACGACGTCCGCCCGGTCATTGCCGCCCTCGTCGAGACGGCACGGGTGTCCGGCGCGGAGCGGATCGAGTGTCGCGTCCGCCACGCCGACGGGACGTGGCGCCACGTCGAATCCGCGGTCAGCGCCCGTCTCGACGATCCGACCGTCCGGGGCATCGTCCTCAACTCCCGGGACATCACCGAACGCAAGGAGCTGGAGGAGCAGCTGGCGCACCAGGCGTTCCACGACTCGCTCACCGGACTGGCCAACCGAGCGTTGTTCCGCAACCGCATCGAGCACGCGCTCGCCCGCACACGCCGTCAGCCTCGTCCGATCGCCGTCCTCCTGCTCGATCTCGACGGCTTCAAGACGATCAACGACAGCCTCGGCCACGCCTTCGGTGACACCGTGCTCGTGGCCGTCGCCGAGCGGCTGCGCGAGCACCTCCGCCCATCCGACACCGCCTGCCGGCTCGGGGGAGACGAGTTCGCCATCCTCGCCGAGGACCTGACCGAGGGCGGCGGCGCGGCGGCCGTCGCCGAGCGGATCCTCCACGCCCTGCGCATCCCTTTCGTCGTCGAGGACAAGGAGCTCGTCCTCACGCCGAGCATCGGCTACACGGTCGCCGGCGCGGAACAGACCGACGCCGACGACCTTCTCCGCAACGCCGACGTCGCGATGTACACGGCCAAGGGCCGGGGCAGGAACCGTTGCGAGTTGTTCCAGCCTTCGATGCACCAGGCGATGCTCGACCGCATGGACCTCGAAGCCGACCTGCGCCGCGCCATCGACGGCGGCGAGTTCGTCCTCAACTACCAGCCGACCGTGGCGCTGGCGACGGGATGGATTTCCGGTGTCGAAGCCTTGTTGCGCTGGCCTTCGCCGGGACGCGGGATGGTCCCGCCGAGCGTGTTCATCCCCGTCGCGGAGGACACCGGTCTCATCGTGAAGCTCGGGGCGTGGGTGCTCGAGGAGGCGTGCCGGCAGGCTGTCGCGTGGAAGGAAGCGTTCGGGGCCGACGCACCCCGCACGATGAACGTCAACCTGTCCGCCCGCCAGCTGCAGGACGACGATCTGGTGGCCTCGGTCGCGGCGATTCTCGAGCGGACCGGGGTTCGCCCCGAGCACGTCGTCCTGGAGATCACGGAGTCCGCGGTGATGGCCGACGCCGAGGCGATGATCGCCCGCCTCTACGAGCTCAAGGCCCTCGGCGTGCGTCTCGCCATCGACGATTTCGGCACCGGCTACTCGTCGATGTCGTACCTCTGCAAGTTCCCGATCGACGTGCTGAAGATCGATCGGTCGTTCGTGAGCGGTGTCGGCAACGACCCGCAGAAGGTCGGCATCGTGCGAACGATCGTCGAGCTCGGGCGCATCCTCGACCTGCAGACGGTGGCCGAGGGGATCGAGCTCGTCGAGGAGCTCGAGGAACTGCTGGCGCTCGAGTGCGAGCTCGGCCAGGGCTACTGGTTCGCTCGCCCGCTGAGTGTCGAGGCGGCCGGCGCGATGCTGATCGAGCAGTCGACCCGCAGGCGCCGTGGTGAGTTCGTGCTCGTGCCGACGCCGCTGCCGGCGGCCGAGGCGGCTCCCTTCGCCGCTGGGTAGCTTCGGCTGAGTGAACCCTCGTGCTGCGGTCGACCTGCCGCTGTCGATCCTTTTGGCGCGGGCGATCGTCGTGCTGTCGGAGCGGGCGGACGCCACGACGGGCGTGGCGCAGTCGCTACCGGTGTGGTGCAACGTGCTGCAGTACGTCGACGCCGACGGAGTGTTCTTGCGGGACATGCCGAACCGCTCGTGCCTGTCGAAACGGGCGCTGATCGTCGCCTACAACCGGCTGCGCAAGCTCGGGTTCGGCGACGTCGACCGCGGGGGCGCGGCGAAACGCGTGCGCTTGACGAGGGCTGGCGTAGCGGCGCGGGCCGGTGTGTGGCGGCCGGTCGATCCCGGCGGGGTCGAGGGGTTGCGGTCGGGCTTGACCGCGATCGTCGGGGCGCTGGAGCTCGAGCTGCCGCACTATCCGACGCAGTACGGGACGGCCGACTGCAGCATCCGCGGCGGACCTGGCCAGGACTGGAAGCCCGTGCCCCGCTTGGCATCGTCGGTCGGGTCTCTGCCGTTGATCGCCTTGTTGGCGCAGGCGTTCATCGCGTTCGCCATCGACTACGAGTCCCGGCTGGGGGCACTGGCTTCGAGTGCCCTCGTCCTGTCCCACGTGCCCGATGAGGGCTTGGACGTGTCGGCCCTACCCCCTGGTATCTCCGGCGTGGTCAGCGCGCTCGAACGCCACGGCGGCTTGAAGATCACCTCCGAGAAGCCGCCGAGGATCCAGCTCACCGCCGGCGGCGCCCGATGGCGTGACAGCCACCCGAAGGCGTTGGAGCAGATCGAAACGGAGTGGCAGGCACGCCACGGTGGGGACGTGATCGACGGCGTCCGTGGCGGGTTGCACGCGCTCGTCGCCTCGTCACCCGACGTCGACGTCTCGGAGGTCCACCATCCGCCGACGGCCGCCCTGTTCGGGATGGGGCGGTGGGCGTGACGTCGCTGTACGAGCGCGTCGGCGGCGCACCGTTCTTCGAGCGGCTCGTCGACCGGTTCTACGACGAAGTCGCCCTCGACCCGCGGCTCCGACCGATGTATCGCGAGGGGGATCTGTCCGAGGAGCGGCGGTGGCTGGCCCTGTTCCTCGTCCAGTACTGGGGCGGTCCCGGCGACTACTCGGCCGAGCGAGGGCATCCCCGGCTGAGGATGCGGCACTTCGCGTTCTCCATCGGTGTCGAGGAGCGCGATGCCTGGCTGCGCCACATGCTGGGCGCAGTCGCCGCGTCCGGGGCCGCGCCGGAGGATGTCGCCGAGCTGGAGGCCTACTTCGTGACGGCCGCCGACTTCATGATGAACCGGTAGGCGTGGTCCGAAACGGTCAGCCTTCGAGAAAGGCGGTCAGCGCCCGACGGAGGAGGCCAACGTCGGCGACCGCCATGAGCTCGCGGGCGGAGTGCATGGCGAGCATCGGTGCGCCGACGTCGACGACCGAGATGCCGAGACGGCCGGCGGTGATCGGACCGATCGTCGATCCGCACGGGATGTCGGCCCGGTGGGCGTACCACTGGAGCGGCGTGCTTGCCCGCTTGCATGCCGCCGCGAACACCCGCGCCGAGCGGGCGTCGGTGGCGTAGCGCTGATTCACGTTGGACTTGATGACGGGGCCGCCGGCCAGCTGGATCAGATGGTTCGGCTCGTGGCGCTCGGTGTAGTTGGGATGGGCCGCATGGGCCATGTCGCTGCTGGCGCACGTGCCGCGGGCAAGGAGGGTGCGGCGATCGGACGGCTCGGGGACGAGCTGCTCGAGCACGGTCTCGACGAGGGGACTAGCGGCACCACGGTTCGACACCGACCCGATCTCCTCGTGGTCCCAGAGGGTGATCATCCCCCTGCCGGTGGTTCGTAACGCTTCGACGGCTGCCCACGAGCTGCACAGGTTGTCGAGCCTCGGCGCGGAAACAAGATCGTGGTCGGGCCCGACGGTGGTGGCAGGGCCGGTGTCATGGGTCATGAGATCCCAGGCGACGATGTTCCCGGGGTCGACACCGAGCTGTTGTCCCACCCAGCGTGCGAAGTCGCCGTCCGCGCTGGGACCGATGCCGAAGATCGGCGCGGTGTGCCGCTGCGGGTCGATGAGGACGCCTTTGGTGTTGACTTCTCGGTCGAGGTGGATCGCGAGCTGCGGCAGGTGCAGGACCGGGGCGTCGGTGTGGAGGAGGCGTAGGCGACCGTCGTCGAGCGCGACCCGTCCGGAGATCCCGAGGTCGCGGCCGAGCCAGGAGTTGAGGAGCAGGCCGCCGTACGGCTCGAGGGCCAGCTGCCGGACCCCGACCCGCCCCTGGTCGGGCCTCGGTTTCACCCGGAGGTTCGGCGAGTCGGTGTGCGCCCCGATCATTCGGAAGTCGTCGTCGCCCACGATGTCCGCCCAAGCGACGAACGATCCGTCGCGGATGACGTACCCCCTGGACGGGAAGTCCGCCGGCGGATCGGATTCTTCGACCCGGACGTAACCGGCGCCGCTCGCCTCGAGTCGTCTCGCCGCCTCCTCGACAGCATGGAAGGGTGAGGGCGAGGCGTCGATGTACGCGCTCAGATCGGCGACGTCGGCGTCCGTGTCGGTCGTGGCCACGCCCGACATCATGTCCGGCCCGCCGGGGCGGTCGAACCCCCTCGTCTACAATCGCCCGTCGTACCCAGCGCTCGTAGCTCAACGGATAGAGCATCTGACTACGGATCAGAAGGTTGGGGGTTCGAATCCCTCCGAGCGCGCTACACCTCAGCAGGCGATTCACCTGGGAAGCCCCCGATGACCTGCTCGTTCTTGCTTCGCCTTCCTCCCTCCGTCGTGTTCAGGCGTGTCCACATGTTGTCACTGGACCTGGGGGAAACGTTGGGGAAAGAGCCCCGTTTCGAATGGCCGTGGGGGAAAGTTGGGGGAAAGCGTGCACCCCGTGGCGTCCCCTCCAGGGTACGTCGCGTGCAGTCGACTGTGGTCGCCGGCTCGACGCGCGCGGTCGCTGCCTACGCTCCTTCAGCACTGACGAAAGGACCGCCGTGGGGTTCCTCGATCGACTGAAGGAAGGGCGTGAGCGCCGGCGACACGACCGCGACGCTGCTGACTACACGCGGCGCGTCGATGCTTGGCTGCGCGAGTGCCAGCGGGCCACGGAACTTTGCCTCGCGGCGCGGCAGCCTGGTGTCAGTGCGGGCGCTGCACCTGTGGAGTTGTGGGAAGGCGAGCGACTGCTGTCCTGGTGGACAGGAGCGGATCTCATTGCACCGAGAAACACGACGGTGCGGACATGGACCAGCGCCTCTTACCGAATCGGCAAGAAGACGACGGTTCGGGCCGGCGCCTCGATGACCCAGACGACCGTCGACCGGCCAAGCCCCATCGACCGCGGGACACTCGCCATCACTGACCGCCGAGTGCTCTTCCTCGGCCGGACACGTTCCTTGGACTGGCAGTTCCGTCGGCTCCTGGGCGTTACCCACGATGACTCGGGAACCTGGTCGGCGTTGCACGTCAGCAATCGCCAGCGACTTCACGGCGTGGGCTATCCGAGGTCGCACGGAGATGACGTCCGCTTCTACCTCGCGCTAGCGGTCGCGCTGTTCCGCGGCGAGGAGGCTGACTTCTCCGAGACGCTGGAGTCCGATACCTTCGCGCTGCTCGCCTCGCCCCCACCGACGCCGGCAGGGGTTGCTGTCGACGGCCGGGTGCAGAGTCTCATCACTCGGGCCGAGCCAGCCGATCTCGCAGCCGCGACGAAGGCCATCGAGGCTCCGACCGCAGCGCCCCCACGGCTGGTTGCCGGATTCGGTCGCACGCGCCTTCCAGTTGTCAACACCGCTGCGAAGCTGATGGGGTTTCGCACTGCGGTCGTTCAGGCCGGCCAGTCCGCTGATGCAGCGCAGATCGATGACGAGATGCGGCGCGAGTCTTCAACGTGGGCCGCGGTAGTGGAGGGCGACGTCGACGCGGTTGCTGCATTGCTTGACGGCGTTCCCTCGGCGACCGTCCGCTTCGTCACCGCGGAGGTCGACGTGCTCGACGAGCTCGGCGTTGATGAGATCGACGATGATCGACTTGCGGCGTCCGAATCAGGTCACACCGGCGCACCGGACGAGATCGCCAAGGCGCTTGAAGCCGATGGGTACCGCTGTCAGGCCGTGGCGCTGGCAGCAACGTCGGGCGAAAACGACGTCGCCGTGCTCGACGTGGTCGCCCAAGTCTCCCGGTGGATCAAGGATCGTCCCCAAGCCGTCGTGCTCCACGGCCCAATCGAGGCGCTCGAACGCTTTAGGGCAGCGACAACCGCGCACGACGTCGTCGCGTACGTGGCACCGCCCGCTGACCTGGCACGGCTTGGCCTCGCTGACGCGGACAGTTTCGATGTCGCGACAGATGACGATGCGGCCGTTGGGCTCGGCCTCTCGAGCCCTCCGATCACGGTCGCGGGCCGCACCGTCCCGAACCCGGCCGAGGCGGTTGCGCGGTACCTCGTCGACCACGCCGGCACTGTCATGAACTACGACGCTCTTGCGGGCACGGTGACAGCGATCGAGTCAGCCGTCGTTCGCGCAACGCGTCGACCGTGGATGAACTCGCGAATCAGCGCCGACGAAGGGGACTGGTTCATCGAACGGGGCCGGAGCGCGCCGTGGGACCTCGTCGACCAGGACGCCAGGCTCATAGACGCAGACGCTTCGGCCGCCGGCGGCGTATATGACTCGGCGACGGTGCTGTGGGACCACTTCTTCGCTTCCGCTCCCAAGCGCGTCAGCGTCGCCAAAGTCAGCAAAGTCCTCCACCTGATGCGACCGGCGCTGTACCCGATCCTCGACAGCCGACTCGCCGCGTTCTACGACGTGGCGGCTAAGGACGCCGCCCGGGACGTGGGCAAGCGACGCCCGGACTTGGCGAAGTTCAAGCGACTTCAGTGGGAGGCAATTCGGCGCGACGTTGTAGCGAACCAGCAAGCCCTCGACGAACTCCGAGCGGTGCTCAAGCACGCGGAGCTCCCGCTTCCTGCAGAGGTAGTTGGGAGGCTCAGCGACGTCCGCTTGATGGACATCCTCGCGTGGGCTGCTGCCGGCGGACCCGAGGATGAACCCGACGACTGATTAGGTCCGTCACTTTGCGTCCAGGCGGGCGTGAAGGCGCATCTCCTCCGCGTGAGCGCCAGTGAGAACGATGCGGTCATTGATCTGAGGTCGCCGGAGTACTGGGACATCCGTGACATCCAGTTCCACTGTCGCGTCAGTCGGTCGACCGCGTGGAGGATGGTCGAGGAGCCCGGCTTCCCAGTTCGAGTCGCCTTCGGGCGATGTGTGCGCTGGCCGAGAGCCGAGGTGATCGAGTTCTTGGAAGCGCGCCGCGCCCCATCTGTCACTGCTGCCGTTCGGCCGACCTCAGGTCGACCGTCCGACCACGCGTACAGCGCGCGACCCGTCCGAAGGCGGTCGGCGTAGAGAGGTACTTCGGCGGCCGTTGCTAGTGAGCGAATCGAACGGCGTTCTCAGCTTGGAAATCGTCTAACGGCGAACTTCGGTGGACCCGTGCGGACGGAAGTGGCTGGTCGGAGAGTCGCGGTCGACAGCGCGGACCGCTCCGGACGGCCCGAAACGGCGGCGGATGTTGGATGGATGTTGGATGACGATCCGGCGCATCGGCCCATTGAATCCCCCTGCGAAGTCAACGCAGTGGCGCGACTCTTAGTGACGATGATGCGCCATCTTCGCTTCGCGTGGGCGCGCCGCCGGGCGCGACGAGCCATGCGCCGCGCCGTCGCCAGAGGCAGGCCGAACTGGCAGCGCGAGGACCTGTACGACCGCATCTGAGTTGGGTCAGCGGCTGAGGGTTCCGGGCAGGGGATCGGGCGCATTGCTCCGCCGGGATCGTCGCTTTGCAAGTCGCTGACGCTCCCGGCGAAGGCGACTAAGCACGGGCTCTGCTGGCGAGTCAGATCACTCTCGCTCGTCTCGGAACCATCGCGGAGGCGGCCGCTCGGGTGTCATTGAATAGCGGTCGCGTGAATGAGCCCGGGCCTGACGCGTCTGAAGTAGACGACCGACGTCGCCCACCCGATCGGAATGACTGACACGGCCAGTGCGATGAGCCACCAACGACGGTCGGACCGACCCGCCCGCTCCCACAGAGCTGAGGGCCTGGCCCACGCGTCAGCGAGCATGGCGATCGCGAACGCCAACATCGTCGCCGGGACCAACACCACGACTGGGAGCACGACCCAGATCATCGACATCGTCGCGCCAGCGTTGAACGACACTTCAGTGCTCTACGTCCTGCCGGGACCACGAATTCGTCATCGGTCAGCGGCTCAGTACGGGGGACAGGCAGCGGCGTCAGCCCTCCTGCCTCCTCTCACGGAGGTCATAGCGTCACTCTCGCATCCCGCACCGATTGCCGTTCGGCTCGAGACCGCTGATCGGCAGCATCCGTGTTGAGTTCGTCGTGGGACAGCGCGCGCCACGACACTGGGAGTTCACGCATGAGGACGGCGCTGTCGAGCTCGGTCGACCCTGGCGGGAAGCGCTGGGGGTCGTCGAAGTAGCTGGATCGGGCGTCCTGCACCATCGCGGGCATCATCGACCATCCCTCGCTGGCAAGTTCGACTCCTTCGAGCGCGTCGGTCGTCCGGCTGGGCGACCAGCCGACCGACGCGCTGCCGAAGAAGGTTGAGATGTCGCCCATGCTGGCGAACAGCCGGCTGTGGAGTGCGTCGGTGAGTTGCGCAGAGACCGAGGCATCGTGGCGGCCGTCGGCGGTTGTGAAAGCGATGTCGAGTTGGTCGGTGGTCTCGCGAACGTCGAAGGTCCCGTGCGAATGGACACCGGGAAAGAGTCGGCCGCCTGCGACAACGGCCAGGCGCGAGTCGGTGACGCGCCGGAGGACGTAGACGGCCGGTTTGACGCCGTCGGGGGTGTCGCGCTCGACGGCGATGCGGTGAGCGGCGCTCTCGCTGCGGAGGCCGAGTCCTGCCGGCAGGCCGCGCGGGCGGAGGTGACCGAGCCGGACGAAGCAGATGCCGATGACCGCGGAGCCGTCGACCAGTTGCGGTCGGAAGGGCGCTGGAAGGAGTGGTGCCACGACGTCGGGGTTGGCGCGCCAGTTGACGAGCAGTCGGCGCTCGATGCGCGCATCGATGGTGAGTGTCATCGGACTGCCGTCCAGCCCCACGCTCGAACCCAGGTGCGCACGACGTCGCGGGCGGCACGGCGGAGCAGCCAGGTGGCCTCCGCGGCGAGGAGGAGAACCGGTCCAGCAAAGAGCAACAGCGTCCACCGGCCTTCGGTCGAGGCGTCGGCCGCGACTGCAGCAAGTGCAGTTGTGGTGAGGAGCTCGATGAGGACAGCGAGCCACGTGGCGACGTGTTGCACCAGGCGACGCGTGTCAGTGGCGGGGCGATCGCAGAGGGCGAGCAGCGCGGCCAAGACGATCGAGGCAGGTACGGCGACGACGAGACCGACGGCCGCTCCGATCGGCGCGCCGTAAAGGGCTCCGATGAGGAAGAAGACGGCGCCGACGGTGCCGCCCAAGGCGAAGCCGATGATCGCGCCCCACGCGCATCCGACGGCGAGAACCGCGAGCACGCCGGTGAGCGTGGGGTGGCGCCATGGCGGGAGGTCGACCCATTGGGGAGTCGTGCGCGACGCGATGTAGCCAGCGAGGCGACGGTGCACCTTCAAGGCCCGCGCCTTCCGGTCGGGGAGGAGGCCGCGACCTTCGAGGAGCGGTAGCCGAGGTTCGGCGCAGAGCGTGTTCATGACGTTGTCCTTGTTGGTTCGGCGGCGTGTTGCTGCAGCGCCGCGAGGTATCGGTTGAGCGCGACTCGCTGCACTCGGCGCACCAACGGAGCCGCGAGTCGGGCGATGAGCCAGTCGCCTTCGGCGAGGACTCGGATGGTGGCCGTGGTCCGCCCGTCGGGGTGACGTTCGATCAGGAAGATCTCTTCGCCGCGTTCTGGGTGCCCGGGCAGGGTGCCGTATGCGAATCCGTATCGGTCGGGTTCGTCGACGACCGCCACGATCCGGGTGGGAACGAGCAGTCGGACGGGGCCCACGGGCAACACCACGAGCAAGGTGGTGCCCAGCGCGATCGGCGCTCCTGTCGGGTGCACCGTCGCGCCGATGCCTTGGTGGCACACCCACTTCTCGAGCCCCTCGACGGCGGCTTCGAACGTGTCCTGCCCAAGCTCGACGGTCCGGCTGTAGCCGGCAACCGCGGGATCCATCGTCGACCCGACGTGGCCGTAGGTCACGTCGAGTCGGGCGGCTTCCCGCAAGGTCTCATCGAGACGCTGTTGGTCGGGTTCGCCGACGGTGATCACGCGCAGGCGGTCACTCTGCGAGCGGGGATGTGCATTCGGGCAGCGGCGAGGCCGGCGATCACGAAGCCGATCGCGTTCGGTGCGCCGTGCCAGCGGACCATGGCCGGGACCGACAGGGCGGGGACGTTCCAGTGCTGACCGGCTGCCCATGCGACGGCGAAGAACATCGGGGCCCACACCGCTAAGCCCGATATCGCCAAGAGGGCCCGGCGAGACCACGGCGATCGGCGGTCGGCGATGGCCGCTCGAAGTTCGAGGGCCGCGATGACGAACACGCCGATCGCCATGAGGACGGCTCCGCCGACCTGCGGTGCTGCCCATGCGGTGACGAACCCGATGGCAACGACGGGCGGGGCGGCCGCTGTGATCGTCACCGCGACGGTTGATCGCGTCGTCCCCGCGAGGGTGAGCGCGCCCACGCCTGCGAACAGGTAGTGGACGGCCGTCAGCTCGACGATGGGCTCGCCGATGCCGAACAGCGTGAGGCCCGACCGGGACGCGACGAGCGCGCCTGTGGCCACCAATGCCCATGTTCCGGCCAGCACTCGGACGATGTCATCCCGGCACCAGTACTTGATGGGTTCGGCCGCGGCGATCTGACGGTGGAGACCCAACGCGGCGATCGCGGCCGGTCCGGCGGCCACCAGTCCGGCGGCCGCGCCGCGAGGCAGCGTCAACGCGAGAGCGGCGAGGCCGGCGGCGAGCGCCCAGCGCCGCCAACGACCGAGGGCCAGTGGCGCGACGACGGCGAGGCCGAGGACAACGGCCGCATCGATGAGGTGAGAAGTCAGGGCATCAATCACTATGCGAATGATTACTAGCAGAGTAGATGCTTGTCAAGGTGGCTACACTCGTCTGCATGGATGACGTCCCACAGGAGCTGACGGTCGACCAGCTCGCCCAGCTTGTGGGTCTGCCGTCATCGACCATCAGGCTCTATCGCACGAAGGGTCTGCTCCCTCCGCCGCAACGGCGTGGGCGTTCCGCCTTCTACGGGCCTGGCCACGTGGCGCGCGTCGAGCTGATCGGGCGGCTGCAGGAGCGGGGATTCTCACTGGCGGCCATCGCTGAGCTCGTGCAGCAATGGGAAGAGGGCCGGAGCCTGGACGAGATCCTCGGCCTCGAGCAGCGGATCCCCGGCGCCGCGCAGGTTCCCTCCGAGCTCAGACTCGCCCCCTCCGAACTCGCCAGCCGATTCCCGTCCATAGACCTCACGCCGGAGGTCATGTCGCAAGTCATATCCATGGGACTCGTCGAGCTCGATGATGAGGGAATGGTGGTGATCGCCAGCCCCGTGTTCCTGGAGGTCGGGACGGCGCTCGTCGACCTCGGCTTCCCGATCGGCGAGGTGCTCGACGAGGCAGGCACCCTCCAGGCCGAGATGGTCCAAGTGGCCGAGCGGTTCGCGGCGATGTTCGACCGCCACATCTGGCGACCGTTCACCGAAGCCGGCAAGCCGGGCGACGACCTCCCCAGAGTCACGCACGTCCTCGAACAGCTGGGGCCTTTGGCCGATCGTGTTGTCCACGCCACCCTGCAGCAGGCGCTCGCTGCTACCGCCGCACGGTTCCTAGCTGCTGAAGCGACTCGCGAGACGACTCGTCCGAACCGCCGGTCGTAGCGGGAGCGGACTTGAGCGGGTCTACCTCGCTTCGCGTTGCGCATCGTCAAGGGCCGAAAGAGCCCGCTTGATGAGACGCTCCATCTCGCTGCCAGTTGCGGCAGCACGCTTGGCCTTTCGCAGATAGCTCTCGACGTCATCGAGGTGTCTTTTGATCGCGTAGGTGTCCATCGTCGGATCATGCGACGGGGGTGAGACAGGCTGTGTGTCCGGCCGGGATCGCCGCTCCACGCGCCGACGCACGGGACTAGGACGATTCAGTTCCAGCGATCACACGTGGGGTCGACCGGTTCGCTTTCGAGTGCGAGCACGCCGAAGACGCACTCGTGCACGCGGTAGAGGAGACCAGAACGGACCGACTCCAAGACATTCCTGGGCCCAGCATCGGGGGAATGGTCAGCGGACGCCGCGAGTCAATCCCTACCGTGCAGAGATGCCGTGGTGGCGCCGCACTCCCCGCAGTAACGCCCGCCGCGTCGCAGCCGCGCCCAGCCCGCCGCCGGACGAGGATCTCGATCACCTCCCAGACTGGCTTTGCCGGCTTGCCCCAACCAGCCCGGGCATCGTCCACACGGGCGATGTGCTCGACCGCTTGTTGCGCGCCGTCCCTACCTCCGCGTTGTCGCGCCTCGATGTCGGCGTTCGATCGTGGTCGAGATGGGACGACGACGGGTGGCGCCGCATCGCGCCGGAGGAGGTGACGAAACTCATCGACCGGACGGGTCGTCCCCTCGCCGTGGGCGCGGCGACGTCGCTGCACCGGAACGGTCACGTGCGCGAGGCAGCTGTCAAGGTGCTCGCGGGGTTGGGCGATGGCAGCGAACTGCGCTGGCTCGTACTTCGCAGCCTCGACTGGGTCGACCAGGTCGCTACCCTCGCCGAACGCGAAGTTCGCCGTCGGTTCGAGAGCCAGGCGGATGTCACTCGCTACGCGGCATCGATCGTGGATCTCCTCCCGCTCGTAGACAGCGAGCGGTTCACGAGGACAACCAACGTTGTCCGCCTACGCGACGACCTTCGTCGCGTTGCGCTCGGTCCAATCTGCCGCGAAGGGCTGTGGGCCTCCTCACGAGACCCCGACCGGGGCCTTCGGCGCGCCGCGGTTCGACTGCTCGCCGACCACGGCGGCGACCCCCTCCGGCTGTTGCGCGACCAGCTCGACGGCGACGACATCGTCGCCGCCGTTGTCGCTGCCAGAGCCGGCCTGGCAGACGACTCAATATGTGCCGAGGCCGCACTCGCTCTGTACCGGTCACCGATCGCCCGTCTCCGCGAGCTGTCTTTGTGGCACCTCGTGTCACACGGTCACGAGCACTCGTCCGAGGTGGACGCAGGTCTCGTCGACCGGGCCGCGAGAGTCCGCGATGTCGCACAACGCGCCCTCGAGCACCGCGGGACGGAGCCCGGCAACTGGTACCGAGCCCGATTGACCGAAGATCCTGAAGGGGCGCTGCTCGGTCTGGGCGACGTCGGAACGGCATCAGACGCCGCCAACGCCCTCTCCCTTGTTGGTGACTTGAAACGGGTCGCAGCCGCCGCCGTCCGCCTGGCCGGCCGCAAGGGCGGACGGGAGCATCTCCCCCAATTAATCGACCTCGCGTTCGACGAACGCGGAGCGGTCGCCCGCGAAGCGGTCCTCGGCATCCGTCGTCACGGCGTCTCCGACGATGTGGCAACGGCCGTCTTCTCGAAGGCGCAGACGTCTACTAGTCCCGCGCGCGGACGCGTACTCGTTCGAGTCCTCACTCAAGCGGGGCGATGGACGAAGGTGGAACTCGGCCTACGCATCGCGCTTAGCGACGACGAGGAGCTTCGGGTCCTGGGCGAGTCGCTACTCCTTCGAACGCTGGCATCGTGGAACAGGTCAGCGGCAGCGCCGAGCGCGTCACAGCTCGAGAGCATCCGAACCCTGCTCGTCACGAAGAACAACGTGCGCGCAGCGATCCGCTCAGAACTCGCCGACATCGTCAGCCACTGGTGAGCGCCCACCCAGGCTCTGGGCAAGAAGCGGCTACTTCTTCGGAACGACGAACGCAACGCTGTACCGCGCGCGGGTCACGGCGACGTACAGCTTGTCTGGGCTCAATGTCGAGGGGTCACCGTCCCGCAGGTACGTCAGCATCGTCTTCGTAGGAAAGATCAGCACTCGGTCGTAGGTACTGCCCTTACTGACTCCGATGTTGATCGCTGGGAGACCCATGGTCTTGGTGGACTTCGCGTAGCGCAACACCGTCGGCTTGTGCTCAGCGGCGTACGCGGGCACGTCCTCGGGCGCTATTCGAAAGATGCCATCGTGGCCAGTGCGCACCGCATTACGCGACTCCGTGGCCGGCATCGCCGGGAAGAGCGCATCAGCGAAGTCGCAGATTTCCTGATTGCAGCGATAGCTGAAGGTGCGAGGGTTGGCGGCGCAAAGGGTGTCTCGTTCCTCAAGCCATTTCAGCAGCCCGGCTCCTTGGTACTTCTTGTTCTTACTTGTTCGGCTGGTGCTGTAAGTGTGCTGGCGCGGGTCGCCTACCAATGTGAGGCCAATGCTGGACTTCAGCAGAAGGTCAAGCACTTCTAGGTCGTAGCCGACCAGATCCTGCATCTCGTCGATGAGGATCTGATCGAAGACGGCCTCGAGGCGGCGCACAACCTGGCCGCCTGTGACGTTGTTGACCTCGCAAACGAAGTCTGCGAGGCGGTCGCTGTAGATGTCGTTGCCGCTGTCCAGGAAGTAGGACAGCTTCGTCCTCGGGATGTACATGGACGGCTGGGCGACGAAGTTGAGTGACCGGACACGACCAACCGCTTTGGTCAGCGCCGCCTGATACGGCCGTGCTCCTTGGCTGAGTAGGAAGGTGAACCAGGGCATGACGGTGACGTTTGCCGGAATCGCCCCCGCCTTCTCCTGTAGCCGTTTGACGACCTGGCCCAAGTTCTCGTTGGTGTACGTCGTGATGAGCACCCGGTCGCTGCTTGCCAGCGCGGTTTCGACAATGAATTCGGTCTTGCCCGACCCAGCGGCCGCGATTACCGCGACCTTGTTATTGGACTGCATCGCCTATGTAGGAGGGGAGCGCAGTGTCGTCGGCCGCGAACAGGGCCACTGCGCACGTCGTCTTGTGAGCCGTCATGTACTTCAGCAACTCGTCGTCGGTATCAAAATCCTGGTCGAGGAGGGCGTTGAGATCAGCGCGTCCGATCGCGTGCAGCAATTGCGGCTCGAGAGTCCGACCGCCGCTGTCCGCTCCAACATGCACGCTGACGAAGCCGCTGGCGATGTATTCCGCGTAGCCCGCTTCCACGTCAGCGGCGGGGCGTCCATCGTTGTCCGTCACGACCTTGGTTGGGCGCTTGAGGCGCACTGCAATGTCGAGGAATCGTTTGAAGGACAGGCCCCTGACGTTGATCACATCAACGCCGTCCTCGATCGGGAGCTTGCCGTGACGGGCCAGGTACGCACGCTGGATGACAAGTTCGTCCGACGGCCCTTCGACGAGGATGACCCGCTTTGCGAGGACAAGGCGAAGAGTGTCGTAACCAGACAGCTTCATGAAGTAGTCCTGCGTGGACGCGGGGAGGTTGTCGATCCGGACCGCGTGGTCGTGGTTGAGCAGGATCAGGTTGTCGAGCCCGAGCTTGTTCAGCACAAACGAGCTGTGGGTTGTCATCACGATTTGCCGATCAGCGCACTTCTCTTTGATCTTGGCGATCAGGACATTGAGGGTCGCGAAGGCGAGGTGGTTCTCCGGCTCCTCAATGAGCAAGACGTGCGATGCCGAGAGCTTCCTGCCGAGCGCAAGGAGGACTTTGAGGGTGTGCTGCTCACCCTTACCCACGTACTGGAATGGCAGTTCATCGAGGTGCGGGACGAGGCTGCTCTCCCAGGTGAAGCGGTGCGAGATGTCAATCGAGAGCGAAAGTTCACGGTCCGAAATCTCGCCACGGGTTGTGGCGAGCTTGCCGTTGATCGTCTGCACGGCCGGGTTGTTGGTGAACTCCTGGCGGAGGCTCCGATAGCTCCGCGCAAGTTCCACTCGCTCCGACTTGTCGAGATGGTCGGCGATCATGCCTTGGAGGTAGTAGTCGGCGCCGTTTTGAAGCCTGATCATCGAGGCGTCGATAAGCGAAGCCGTGGCCGGGACGCTTCGAGCGGTGATGCTGTTGCCTGAGAAGCCCTTCCACTCGACCTCGTAGTACTCCGTAGGTACTAGCGATGCGGGATCGCCCTTGGCGATGAAGGCTTGGTACTCCTCCGAGAAGTCTTGGCTCAACGATGCCCGGATACGCAGTCCGACGGCATCCTCAGTCGACAGGTTGTTGGTGCCCCTCAGGATGGCCGACTCGAGGGTCTCGTCCAGGAAGAGGTCGATGATGAGTTCCGGAGGAAGGGCACTGTCACCGGCACCGAGAGCCTTCGCGTACTCGGCCGCCGCGTCGGTGTTGATCAGGTGCGGCGAGAGCTCAGCGTCCAGGGTGCGGCCGTTCACTCGCGACGTGAGGGCGAGGTTGATCGCCTCGAGCAGCGTCGACTTCCCGGCGTCGTTGTCGCCCACAACGATGTTCATCGTGGGATTCAGGTCGAGGTCCAGACTCCTGAAGCATCTGTAGTTGCGAATCATGATCTTTCGGATCATCGACACCCCTCGACCTTCCGCCCGGCAGATTGAGGTTAAGGGCTCGATCGAGAGCGAAGGCCGACCGTCGAAGTAGATCGGCTGGAGCAGCGTCTCCAGATGGTCCGCCGCGTCTCGGTCGCAGGCCGGGACGAAGGCCCAGTAGATGTCCATGGTCGTCGAAGTGCGAGCGCGGCCGAGTCGGTTGGAGACGGTTCGAACGTCGATACCCTCGGTGAGAAGTTCGGTGGCAACGAAGTGACGCAGGTCGTGGAGGCGGACGTGCGGCACGCCGGCTCTGGCCCGCAATCGCTGCCATCTACGGCTGATGACGTCCGGTCGCCACGGCTGGACGCCGGTCGGTTCGGGTGCGAAGACGTACCGCTCCGGGGCGAGGAGGAGCCGATCAGCTCGTAAGCCGCCCGACGGGAGCCTTCGACGTAGGCCCTCCGTTCTCGTCTGCCATTGCCGCGGAGTCTACGAGGTCGCCCGGTGATCGGCATCGAGCATCCGAACCGAGTTTCCGTCATCAGGCCAGCGGAGGAGTCACCAGTATGACGACAGTTCGCAAGCGGTGCCGGCGCCAAACACCCGGCACTCGGCGCTACCTGGCCGCGACAAATTCAGTGGTCTTGGGCCTTCCGCCCGTGCGTACGGTTCTGCAGTGACGACACCGGACATCTTCATGATCCGCAAGGTGAAGCGGCCAGACGGAAATCAGCTCTGGGGGAGCTATCTCGTGGATGACGACGAGTGGGGGGCATGGCTTTACACGCCGAAAGGCTCTCTGGCACGCGGCACCAAGAACGGGAAGACGACGGTTGGCAGCGCAGGTGAACCGACCCCGCCCGGCATCCCGGTCATCCACCTCGTGCCCCGGGGAGAGGAGTGGTGGTTCGCTCGATGGCAGATCGGGACATCCGGCGTGTCTTCACTCGCCGTTGACGTGTGCCTACCGCCACAGCTTCACGAGAACGAGTGGTCCTACGTCGATCTAGAGCTTGACCTGTTCAAGTCCAGCGATGGCATCGTCGGGGTCTTCGATCAGAACGACTTCGATGAAGCAGTAGCTGCAGGACACATCGATTCCGAAGTCGCCACTCGGGCCGTACAGGTCGCCGCCGCCCTCGAGCAACGGATCGTCGGAGGCGACGACCTGTTCGATCAGGTGGGATGGGCGCAGTATGAGAAGTGCGTGGGGCTGACGCTTCCGTCGCTTACCGCCGTCTGAAGCCGAACTTCAGCCAGCCTGCCGCCTGGTCCGCTATTCCGGGACGACGGCGTGACCGATGTGCGCGAGGGCAAGGGATGCGACCTCTTCGGGCGTGAGGCCGGGATCCTCGATCCAGATTCCATGGCCCGCGAGGTGCTCCCTCATCTCAGCGTCCTTGTGTACCCAGGCGGCGAAGACCTGCTTGTCACGCGCTGCGTCCCGCGTTGCGATCACCTCTAGGGGCGGCGCCAACACGACGAGGCCAACAGGTCGTTCCAGCGCGGAGTCATATTTGCGCACATCTTCTATCCGCGTCAGGAAGTCATCGATCACGACCACGAAGCCGGCGTTCCTGTACGAGTCGGCCAGGAGGCACGTGTTCGTCCGTCGCAGGTCCATGTGGCGGGACCACTCGCTCCGTTGAACGTCGTCACCGAACGGATCGGGAAGTCCAGCGACCACGAAGTCGAAGCTCAGAACGTCACCTTCGATGGCGGCCGCGAGCGGAAACGTACGGGCGATCGCCTTCGATGTCGTCGTCTTCCCTGCGCCAGGCAAGCCCGTAACGATGAACGTGTCGAGCACGAGCAGGGACGCTAGCGAGGCAGGAGGCAGCGCTCCGGTGTCGTTATCCAGCAGGCCGCCCGCGCGAATAACGATCCCCCTTAGGAGCGACCCTCCGAGAGGACACCGCCCGTGGCGCCTTCTGACTCGAGGTACTCGAGGACCAGGGCCACGCAGTCGTCCACCGATCCGGTGGTGTCAAGACGGAGCGCTCCCTGCAAAGGGCGATGAGGCTGACGGAGCACGGACGCACGGACCGCTGCGGCGTGCTCTGCGCTCTTGACCTGACTCGGCCGCGATTTGCGGAGCTCTAATCGTTCGCTGGACACGGCATCGGAGCAGACGCACTCAACGAAGTAGTAGGGGACTGCCGCAGCCGCAGCGAGTGCCATCCCGCGGGCTGGGATCGACACGTACGCCGACGGGCTGTCGATGATGACGGCGTGTCCTTGGTCGAGGAAGTCGTGCGTCAGATCGAACAGCACCTCATAGGAGGCTGCGCCGGCGGGGCCGTCCGCGAAACCGGCACGGATGATCGCCGACTTCGTCGTGTCGTGATCGAGCACTACAGCCCCGGTGGCGGACCGCACAGCGGAGGCGATCGTCGACTTACCGGTTCCCATCCATCCGGCCATCTGGAGAACAAAAGGCGACGTGACCATCGTGAAACTCTGCCTGATCCCTGGCGACCGATCGCAGCACATTGGCGTCTCGTCCAACAGCATCGATGGCGGCGCAATGACGAGTCCTAGCCGACGAGGAGATCGACTTCTCTGCGAGAATCTGGCCTGTGGAGGCGCGGCCAGTTCTTGGGTTGCGTGAGGTCGCCGAGTGGCTGCGGGCGTATCACGGCGAAGGGGTCGTCGGGCTCGAGGAACTCCCGAGTGGCTGCTGGTCGGCGGCTTTCGGCTATCGCGTTGGCGACCTTGAACTCGTGCTCCGCGTTGGGACGATGCCTTACGGGTTCGAGATGGACCGGCTTGCGCGCGAGTTCGCGCGCCCCGGACTCCCTATCCCCGAGGTGCTGGAGGTCGGAGAAGCCTTCGGGTCAGCTTTCGCTGTTTCAATGCGGTCGCGTGGCCGCTTCCTGGAGACCATCGACACATCCGACGCGGCTGCTGCTCGTCCTGCGGTGCTCAGTCTGCTCGGCGCGCTCCGCGAGGTGCCAGCGGAGCCCAGGGCACGGGCATCGTGGTTTGGGGACGGCGGCGCAACAACATGGCGGGACTGGCTGACAGCGTCGTTGGTAGACGACCCGAATCTCAAGGTCAACGGGTGGCGAGCCTCGATCGCAAGCGATCGAGCACTTGAGGACCTCTATCGCGCATGTGAGCACCGCGTCACAGATCAGCTCGACGCCTGCCCTGAGCGCCGGGACCTGGTGCACGGTGACCTCTTGAACCGCAACGTCCTCGTTGCCGAGGACGCCAGCGAAATCGAAAGGGTCTACTCCTGGAAGTGCTCCGTGCGCGGAGACGTTCTCTACGACGTTGCCTGGTGCACCTTTTGGTCGCCGTGGCATGCGGGTATCGACGCGCTCGACCTCTGGTCGGCGGTGAAGAACGAATCCTGGGTGGGTGCGCATGCTGCGGCGCGCCATCACTGCTACCTGCTTCACATCGGACTTCGCAATCTCGCCTCCCTTACGTGGTCCGGGAAGAACGACGAACGCGACGAAGTCGCGGCTCGCACGGCCTCGCTTCTCGACGCCAACTAAGGGCTGGCAATTCACTGGCGTCACCCGCGCGCCAGAACAAGACTCACCGAATGAGCATGTTCGTGTTGATGGTCCGTCGACGTGGCCGGCTCTCGGCCGCGGTGGGGGTGGCACGAACTCGATCCTGAGTGGGCCCGGCGTCTTGTCGCCTCCGCGACGATCCGCAGAGGCGACCTGGTGCTCGACATCGGGGCTGGCCACGGCGCCATCACTGCGCCGCTGGTAGCGGCCGGGGCGCGAGTCATCGCCGTCGAGCTCCACCCCGCGCGGGCGCGTCATCTTGAGAACGCGTTTGGGTCCGATGTCACCGTTGTTCGCCAGGATGCCCGGGATTTACGGTTGCCGACGCAGCCGTTCGCGGTTGTCGCAAGCGTCCCCTACGCCGTGACTTCACCGCTGCTTCGTCGGCTCACCCAGCGAGGGAGTCGACTCAGATCGGCGCACCTCATCGTTCAGTCGCAGGCCGCTGCTCGATGGGCGTCGCCCGCGGCTCCGGCCGCGGGCCGGTGGTCGCGGACGTTCGAGGTCTCCGTCAGCAACGTCGTTCCACGGCGCGCGTTCAACCCGCCGCCGAAGGTCGACAGTCGCGTGTTGATCCTCCAGAGGCGGTGAGGATGGTGCCCGCCTGTGTCCGCAGTGAGCGCCGGCAGCACCGTCCCACAAGGGCCGATCTGCAGCTCCGCAAGCGTGCGCGGCCGTGTGTCCCCGAGCAACACCGGAGCGGGCGCACACTCCGGAGATGACAACAGTGGCGATTTACACGCGGCTGTCCGACACGGACGCGCCGTCTGAGCAGACAGCGACACACCGGCAGGAGGTCGCTTGTGTCTCCTTGGCTGCTCTTCGAGGGTGGGAGGTTGTTCGGGTCTTCGAGGACGTCGACTTCTCCGCCTACACCCGTGGTCTGAGACGACCCGCCTACGAGGAGATGCTTGACGCGATACGCGCCAAGCGTTTCGACGGCGTGGTGGCATGGAAGTTGGACCGCTTCGTGAGGCGCTCTGCGGAGTTCGAGCGCCTGTGGGAGGCGTGCGATCACGGCGGCGTCTTCCTCACCTCCGTCACGGAACCGATCGACACATCCACCGACCTTGGGCTCGCGCTGGTGCGCGTGTTGGTCGCGTTCGCCAGCTTGGAGAGCGCCACGATGGGCGTGCGTCTAACGGCAAAGATGAGGGAGCGGGCAGACCTCGGACTTCCTCATAGCGGGCAGGCGGCGTACGGCCACAAGCGTGGCTGGCGAGAGCTCGAACCGGAACAAGCCGAGCGGGTGCGCGAAGCCGCCGAACGAATTCTGGCGGGCGAGCCCCTTCGTTCGATCGTGCTGGACTGGAACGACCGACGCGTACCCACCATGAGCGGGACCGCGAAGTGGCAGCTGACGACCCTCCGGGAAATCCTCCTGTCCCCACGACTGGCGGGCCTCCGGCGTTATAAGGGCGAGATCATTGGTGTGGGCGACTGGCCGCCGATCCTCGACGAGGATCGATGGCGCGCCCTGTGCGAAATCTTCGAACAGCGCCGCCGAGAGAAGGCGGTGGTCAAGGAGAGGCACGTGCTCACTGGGAGAGTCCGGTGTGGACTTTGTGGACAGCGCATGTATCTGTTCCCCGACCTGCGGTCGGGCGGCACCCGGTTCATGTGTCCATCGCCACCGAAGGGCTGCGCCAGGATCAACTCCCGCGAGGGGCACCTCACTCGCCTCGTGCTGGACGAGTTGTTCGAGAGGCTCGCCCGGAAGCGCTTCGGGGCGATCGACGGACAGGAATGGCTCGGGCTGCACGAAGGAGCGGTGAACGCGGCGGTCGACGACTACGCCTCGTCGCTGCGGAGGATCGCGCAGGCTTACTTCGTCCGCGGCGAGATGACGGCCGGCCAGTTCCTCGAAGCGCGAGAGGGCATGTTCGCCGAGGTCGAGCGGCGGCTGGCCGCGGACACCCGCCGCCCGAAGAGCCTTCGGACCGTATGGAATCTGGCCCGCCTCCGCCGCTACTGGCCGACGTTCGACCTAGAAGAGCAACGTCGCCTCGTCACAGGCGAGATCGCGTTCGTCACTGTGAACCCCGCGACCCGCCAGGGCAGATACTTCGATGACAAGCGGTTCGACATCACGTGGCGCGATGACCTCCTCGCCCAGCAACGAGCCACCGCCTGGGTGTCCACCGCGGAGACCTTGAAGTTGGTCGGGTGCTCACGATCCCGGCTTCGGCGCCTCGTGGAGGAGGACCGGCTGCATCCGGAGCCCTTAGGCAGGGCGTGGATGTTCTCTCGCCACGAGGTAGACAACGTCGCCTCCTCGGAGAGCGCTCGTCTTGCGCTGGAGCGTCCGCCGGCGAGACGACCCGGCAACTCGAAGCCCTATCGAGGTCAGCGCAAGCCGTCGGCCGGAACCCCGATGTAGGGGCAGACGCAGCGAACTGGCGAAGCGCAGGCCGAGCTGCCGAGCCCTCCTACAACGTTCGCGAAGTCACCGGCCAGCCGCGACCCCCGGACGGCTCGGGTCTTCCGGGCTTTAAGACCCCGTTCGCGGGTGGCCGGGACCGATCGTGGCGGGACTTCGCCAAAATCCTCGGCGCAGTTGCGCATCGGGCTCCCTGGTTGCGCATCGCCACCTTGATGCAGTGCGCACCCGCAGATGCGCCGGACTTTCGGTGTTCAGTACGATTCGGACGAAAGGGATTCTTCCTGGGGGAAGGCGATGATCGACGGGCCGCGCCAAGGGGACTACCGTGGTCCACGTCCGATGAGGACGTGCGCCTTGTCGAGCGCGTGCGTCCAGCGAAGTGAGGACCCAGCTCGACCGCTTCGATTCAACGGCACCTCGCATCCGGAGGTCACGAAGTGGTCGCTGATCGCTCAATGAAGTTCACCAACTTGCGTCGCGTCGCCGCTGCATCAGTCGCGCTCCTGTTTTCCGTTGGGAGCGCCTGCTCGGATGGTGAGCCCGAGTCGTCCGCACCTCGGTCCACGACCTCCACCTCCGTTACGGGCGCCTCCGCAGGTTCGTCGACTTCGACATCAATGCCATCGCCGCCTGACGAAGCTGGAGTTCGTGCCGGATACGAGGCCGCGAGCCGGGCGTTCATCGACGCGGCTGCTAACCCGGACCCCGATTCGGCAGCGGTGGCCAGCACCCACACCGGGCTCATGCTCGACCAGCGACGAGCGACCCTCCGGGGTCTGCGGGCGGAACGCAAGGCCATCCGATACCCGACTCCGTCGCAGTACCGAATCGAGATTGAGGAAGTCAGTATCGAAGGTGACGTTGCGCGCCTGACCGCCTGTGTTGTCGACGACGGGGCGACGGTTGATGCGGCGTCAGGCACCACGCTCGCCGGCGCAGTTGTCACGACCAAGGTGCTCGCTGCGATGCAGCGGGTTGAGGGCTCATGGCGGTTGGCCGAGCGCGTCAAGACAGACGAGTGGGATGGGGTAGCTGGATGCGCCGCCGACTAGTGGGCGCTCTGCTGGCCGGAGCGACGAGCGCGTTCTTATCCCTCCCGGTACTCGCCTCTCCGAACGGTGGAGGTGAGACGAGTCGCGACGATCAGCAAGCGTCGGGCGAGTTGCTCGGCGGCGACACAGCGGAGGTTGTGGCTCGCGAGGGCCGGGACCTCGGTCCTCGGGATCGGCCTCGGCGTGGCGGCGGGGATGTGGTGTGTCGTCTGTATGACGACGCGCAACCGGATCGGGCTCTGGGGCCCAACGACTTCGGTCCGGAGGTGTACGGCGTGGCCGTGCAGGTGTTGCGCGTGTGCACAGACCGTGACACGGGCGAGTACGTGGACGTCGACGTCGTCACGGTCACGCCGCCGCTCCCCGGAGCGATCGTCGATCCGGCGCGTCTTGCTGTCATGGCCCGGTCACGCCTTCCGTTGCCGTTGCCGTCGCCACATATGAGTCCTGAGGGCGAGCAGACGGTGAATATCGATTCGTGGTTGTGGGTCGACAATTGGCAGCCGCAGACCCGCTCGGCGACAGCCGGTGGTGTCACGACGGTGGTGGCCGCGACCCCCGTGGAGCAGCGCTGGACGTTCGGGTCTCCGTCGGAGCGCAAGGTCTGTGTTGACGCTGGCACGCCGTATGACCTGGAGCGCCCTGCCTCGGAGCAGTCGACGACGTGCAGCTACACGTTCCGGCATTCCTCAGCGGGCCAGCCGAACAACACCTACAAGGTCACGGTGACGCTCGTCTGGCACGTCACATGGACCTCCAACATCGGCGCCTCCGGCGACCTCGGATTCGTGTCGCGCACCACGACGATCCCGACGCGGGTCGCCGAACACCAAGCACTGAACCAGGCAAGGAGTGGCCGATGACAACGACGACGCCGCGTGCGGGAACCCCCCGCACCAACGGGACCAAGAGCCCGACACCGACGCCGGTCCGTGTCGCCGGCACCAGGGTCAAGCGGGTCCCGTGGATCGCCCTCGGGATCATCCTCGTCGTCGCCGGCGCGTTGATGTTCGGCCTCATGGTCCAGTCGGCCGGATCTCGCAGGGCCGCCGTGGTCGCCGCACGCGACATCAACCCGGGCCAGGTCATCGAACCCGCCGATCTTCGGGTCGTCGACGTCGCCATCGACGGCGCCGCCTCGACCGTCCCCGCGGACCAGCGTGGCCAACTGATCGGCAAGACCGCCACCTCCCGGATCCCGCCGGGGGCGCTGGTGAGCCGAGGCCAGTTCGCCGAGGGCTCGGGCGTCGCCCTGGGCCGGGTCGTCGTCGGCGCGCTGTTGGGACCCGGCGGGCTGCCGGTACCGAACCTGCGGGTCGGCGACGAGGTCACGCTGCTCGAGGCCAGAGACACCGAAGGGTCGGCGTCAGAGACCGAGCCGCTCGGCGGCGCCGCGATCTACCTGGTGACGCCCGGCTCCCAACCCGGCACACAGTTCGTGTCCCTCGTCGTCGACGAGACGCTCGCGCAGCGGGTCGCCGATGCCGCCACCAGCCAACGGCTCCGTCTCGTGTTGCGACCCGGAGGTGGCGCATGACGTTGTTCGCGTTCGCTTCCAGCCACGGCGCGCCCGGCGTCACCGCCACGGTGATGGGACTGGCGGCCGCGTGGCCGGCTACCACCGGCCGCGACGTGCTCGTGATCGAGGCCGACCCCGACGGCGGTGTGCTGGCCACCCGATTCGAGGAGCTCCGGGCCGACCGGACGCTCGCCGACGTGGCCGTGGACGTGCGCCGCTCCTTCGACATCGACGCCGTGCT
This sequence comes from Acidimicrobiales bacterium, assembly GCA_035525495.1. Lineage (GTDB taxonomy): Bacteria > Actinomycetota > Acidimicrobiia > Acidimicrobiales > CADCTF01 > DATLED01. Next base: position 41,992 of record DATLED010000081.1, read on the forward strand.
CGGGTCGGCCCGCCAGGTATGGGGTGGTGTCCCGGTGGTGGTGGCGCCACCCTCGGCCGAGCAGACCCACTCGGCGCTGTCCGCCGGAGGTGACGCTCTCGCCGCCGGCCTCGCCGCCTCCGACTCGGTCGACGTGTTGGTGGATGTCGGCCGCCTCACCGTCCGGTCCCCGGCGCTGCACTTGGCCCGCCGCGCCCTGTCCACGATCTTCGTGACCCGCCCCACGTTCGAGGCGGCGGCGTCGCTCGCGGCCCGCGTCCCCGAGGTGGCGGCGCATGGTTGTGACCCCGGCCTGGTGCTCGTCGGGGACCAGCCGTACCCGCCCAGGGACTTCGAGCTTGCCGTCGGCGTGCCCCTCATCGGCCTCCTGCCCCATGACCGTCGCGCTGCGGTGGTGTTCGCTGGAGGGCCGGGGTCGGAACGCCACGTTCGCCGGTCACTCCTGTGGAGGTCCCTTGGGGATCTCGCCTCCCGCCTCGTCGCACGCGTCGACGTTCCGACGGATGGGCCACTCCAATCCCACGCTCCGAGAGCGGCGGCCGAGGCCGGCCGAGCCGGAGTGGCGTCATGACCGCCACCCTTGGCCCGGAGCTGGTCCGACGCCTCGCCGAGGACGTCGCCGGCCGCCTCGCCGAGTCCGAGAGCACCAACGGCAACCGACACGAACACGGCGACCCCGTCGCACGCGAAGCCCTCGCCGCCAAACTCCTCAACGACGCCCTCGACGGCCTCGCCCGCGAGCGCATCACCAAAGGCCAAGAACCACTCGGGCCGGCCGACGAGGACGAACTGGCAGAGCGGGTCCGGGCCCAGCTGTTCGGGCTCGCCGAGTTGGAGCGCCTCGTCCGCGACGACTCGGTGGAGAACGTGTTGGGCAACAGCTGGGACAACATCTGGCGGCGCCACGCCGACGGGACCCGCGAACGCGTCGCGCCGATCACCGACGGCGAGGAAGGGCTCACCGAACTCATCCGCCAGGCCGCCGCCACCCAAGGCCGCACCGAACGCCGCTTCGACATCGGCCAACCGTGGGTGTCGTTCCGGCTCTCCGACGGGTCCCGGATGACCGCCGTGCGAGAGGTGTCGGGCCGCACCGTCTTCGCCCTCCGACGGCACCGCCACTCCGACGTCGACGTCGACGAGCTCCTCCGGCTCGGAACGGTCAGCGAGCTGTTGGCCTCGCTCCTTCCCGCGGCGGTTCGGGCACGCCGCAACCTCCTCATCGTCGGAGGCACCGACGCCGGCAAGACGACGCTGCTACGCGCCCTCGTCAACGAGATCCCGGCGGCCGAGCGGCTCGTCACCGTCGAGGACGCACTCGAGCTGCAACTGTCGAAGCACCCGGACCGCCATCCCGACGTCGTCGAGCTCGAGTGCCGCGAAACCAACATCGAAGGCGAGGGCGCGGTCACGATGCGGGACCTCACCCGCCTGGCGTTGCGACTGTCGCCCGACCGGGTCTTGGTCGGCGAAGCGCGTGGACCGGAGATCCTCGACATGTTCCAGGCCATGAGCCAAGGCAACGACGGATCGATGGGGACCCTGCACGCCCGCTCCACCGGCGACGCGTTCGTGCAGATCATGCGGTACGCCCTCAAGGCCCCCGAGCACCTCACGCCCGACGCCGTCGCCGTCGACATCGCCGCCTCCCTCGACCTCGTCGTCCACATCGCCAAACTCAACAGCGGCCGACGGGTCGTCACGTCGGTCCGCGAGGTCGTCGGCTACGAGGGGCCGATGGTCCTCTCCAACGAGGTCCTCGCCCCCGACGGCCACGGCCGCGCCGCCCCCACCGGCCGACCCTTCCAGGAGCGCACCCTGGACGCGCTCGTCGACGCCGGCTTCGAACCGGCCCTCTTCGACGTCCCCGACGGCGGGTGGCGCTGGTGACCGCGCTCGCCGCCGCCATGTGCGGAGCGGTCGTCGGACTCGGCCTCCTGCTCGTGGCCCTCGGCGTCCGCGGCACCCCTCCCCGCGAGCCGCGACCGACCCGGGCGACCCCCGCGTGGGTGGGGGACCGAATCCTGTTGCGCGTCACCCTCGGCGCCGTCGGGCTGGTCGTCGTCTGGCTGGTGACCGCCTGGCCCGCCGGTGCCGCCATCGCCGCCGTCGGGGGAGTCTTGGCGCCGTCGCTGGTCGGCGCCCGGGCCCGGCGTAACCAGGCCGTCGCCAAGATCGAGGCCATCGCCGCGTGGGCCGAACAACTGCGCGACGTCATGGCCGCCGCCGCCGGCATCCAGGAAGCCATCGTCGCCACCGGACCCCTGGCGCCGGCGGCGATCGGCCCCGAGGTGCGCCGCCTCGTCGAACGCATCTCCACCCGACGCGAGCGTCTCCGCCCCGCCCTCGAACGCTTCGCCGACGAGCTCGCGCACCCGCTCGGGGACATGGTCGTCACGTCGCTGCTGCTGGCATCGGAACGCCAGGGCCGCCTCGGAGAACTCCTCAGCGAAGTGGCCCGCTCGGCCCGTCAGACCGCCACCATGCGCCTGCGGGTCGAGGCCGCCCGCGCCCGCACCTACGTCACCACCCGCCTGATCGTCGGCACCACCGTGGTCATCTCGGTCTGGCTCGTCGTGTTCCGCCGCGAGTACCTGGCACCCTTCGACACCGCCGCCGGCCAGGTCATGCTCGTCGTGATCGGCGCCGTGTTCGTCGGAGCCGGTTCGCTCATGCGCCGCATGGCCGACCCCAACGAGCCGGCCCGCCTCCTCGGCGCCGAGGCCGCGTCGTGATCCTGCCCGCCATGCTCGCCGGGGCGACCGTCGGCGCCGGGCTTCTCGTCGCCGCCAAGGGCGTGTTCGCTCCATCGCTGCCGCGCCTCGACCGCCGCCTCGCCGAGCTTTACGAACCCGTGCCGGACGGCGGGCCCTCGACCGCGCAACGGCGGTGGCAGGCCTGGGCGCTCCAGCTCGCCTCGGCCGGGAGCGCCGACCTACGACCGCTCCGACGAGACCTCGCGGTCAGCGGCATGACCCTCGAACGCCACGCCGTCGCCAAGCTCACCTACGCCGTCGCCGGCGCCGGCCTCCCCCTTGCCGTCGCCGCCGTGTGGAGCGCGGCGGGCATCACGGTCCCACTCGGCGGCATCGCTTTCGTCGCCATGCTGTGCGGCATCGGCGGATACTTCTTGCCCGACCTGCTCCTCGCCCGCCGCGCCGCGCAACGTCGACGCGACTTCCGCTACGCCCTCAGCCTCTTCCTCGACCTGGTCGTCATCGTCCTCGCCGGCGGCGGCGGCGTGGAAACCGCCCTCCACGACGCCGCCGGCGCCGGATCGGGCTGGGCGTTCAACGAACTCCGCCGAGCGCTCCACGCCGCCCGCCTCCAACGCAGCTCCCCGTGGTCGGCGCTCACACGCCTCGGCGAGAACCTCGGCTCACCCGAACTGATCGAACTGTCCTCCTCCGTCGAACTCGCCGGCACCTCCGGCGCCCGCGTACGCGAGTCGCTCCGCGCCAAAGCCATCAGCGCCCGCGACCACGAACTCGCCGAAGCCGAATCCGAGGCCCTCGCCGCCTCCGAGCGGATGGGCGCACCCATGGTCGCCATGTTCGTCGGCCTCATCCTGCTCATCGGCTACCCCGCCATGGCCGTCGTCCTCGCCCTCTGAACCCGAAAGGACCCGCATGCTGTCCAACCACCCAACCGCCGACCCGTTGTTGCTGGCCGCCCAAGTCCGCGCCCACCTTTGGATCTCGGACCTCCAACAGCGCATCACCACCCGCGCCCGCGAGGTCACGTCCAGCCGCGACGAACGCGGCGACGTGTACTCGAGCACGATCATGGTCGCCATCGCCGTGATGATCGCCATCACCGTCGGCGGCATCCTCCTCTACAAGTTCCAGACCAAGGCGAACAGCATCGACACCAACACCCCCACGGGCGCAACACCCGCCCCCTGAGCATCGAACCTTGGCCTACGCCCCGCCACCGTGTCGTCGGGAGAACCCGCGACGACGCGCCGACGACACCGGATCGGCGACCGCAAGCGTGGTCGTCCTGTTCCCGGTGCTCGTCGTCATGTTCATGGCGCTCGTGCAATGGGGCATGTACTTCCACGCCCAGTCGCTCGCCGACGCCGCCGCCCAAGACGCAAGCCGCGCCGCACGCGACGCCGGCGCGACACCGGCCGACGGCCGGGAGGTCGCCGACCAGTTGCTAGCCGACGCCACCGGCAGCGGCCTGCTGGCACGGGTCGCGGTGAACGTCGACGACACCGGCGGCACCGTTCGCGCCACCGTGCGGGGCGACGTCCGCTCCCTCGTCCCGCTTCCCGGGTTCGACCTGACCGTCGAAGGCGTCTCCGAAGGCCCCAAGGAGCGCTTCATCGCCGAGGAAGACCGATGAGCGCCCGCCCCGCCGGCGACCACGGGATGGCCACGGTCGAACTCGTGCTGCTCACCCCCCTCGCGCTCGTCGTCCTCGGGTTCCTGGTCCTCGCCGGGCGGCTCTCCACCACCTCGGCCGACGTCACCGCCGCCTCGCGGGACGCGGCGCGGTCCGCGTCGCTCGCCCAGACCTACGACGCGGCCGTCGCCGCCGCCGACGCCACCGCCAACGCGTCGCTCGCCGCCCAGGACGTCACCTGCCGAAACCTCCACGTCGCGGGCAGCGACCCGGCCACCTTCGTCGCCGGTGGCGAGATCACCATCACCGTGGCGTGCGACGTCAACCTCGCCGACGTCGCCCTGCCCGGCATCCCCGGCACCCGCACCGTCACCTCGACCTCCACCGAGGTCATCGACCGCTTCCGGGGCGTCGGATGAGACGGCGCCGCGACGAACGAGGCCAGGTGACGGCCATGTGGGCCATCCTGGCGACGGCCCTCTTCGTCCTCGCCGGTCTCGTCTACGACGGCGGACAGATCCTCGCCGCCCGCCGCGACGCCAACAACCTGGCCCGCCAAGCGGCACGAGCCGGCGCCCAGCACCTCGACGAGAACAGCATCCGGGCCGGCACACCCACCCTCGATCCCGTCGCCGCCGACGTCGCCGCCCGCGAGTTCCTCGCCGGACGCGACCTGACCCCGACTTCGGTGACCGTCGCGGACACCTCGGTGACCGTCACCGTCGAACGCACCCAGCCGACACCGCTCCTTGCGCTCGTCGGGATCACCAAGCGAACCGTCACGTCTACCGCGTCGGCCCGAACGGCCCGAGGCGTCACCGGAGAGGGCAGCTGATGCGCCGCAGTCTCGACGTCGCCAAAGGCGCCGTCGCGTCCGCGGCCGTCGCGCTGCTCGTCGTCGGGCTCCCATCGCTGCTCGTCACCAGCGTCGGATGGCCGCTGCCGCGACGGCTCCCGCAACTCAGTCACCTCGCCGACACCATCACCGGACACCAGCCGCTCGAGACCACGACCGTCTGGAAGATCCTCGCCGTCATCTTGTGGCTGGCCTGGCTCCAAGTCGCCGCCGCCGTCGTCGTCGAGTCGGTCTCCGTGGCACGCGGCTCGGTGCCGCCCTCCATCCCCGGCATCAACCTCGCCCAAGGCCTCGTCGCCCCACTGGTCGCCGCCATCGTCCTCGCCTGGCCCGCCGGCGCCACCAGCCGGGCGAGCGCAGCGCCTGCCCCGGCCATCGAACGACGCGACCCGCCGCCAGCCACCACCGCCGAGACGCCGCCACCACCGACCGCCCCGTCGACGGCCGCGGCCTCCGTCTCGACCGCGATCGAACACGTCGTCGAACGACGCGACACGCTCTGGGACCTGGCGGAGCGCTACCTCGGCGACGGCTACCGGGCACCCGAGATCTTCGAGATCAACCGAGACCGTCCCCAACCCGACGGACGCGCCCTCACCGACCCCGGCCTCATCCGACCCGGCTGGATACTGCACATCCCCCAGCCGATGTCCCCCACCCTCGCCAGCTCCGCCGAGTCGGTGACCGTCGAGGACGGCGACACGCTCTGGAACATCGCCGCCGAAGAACTCGACGACGGACACCGGTTCGTCGAGATCCTCGACATCAACCGAGGGCGCCCCCAGCCCGACGGCACCGCACTCACCGACCCGAACCTGATCGAACCCGGCTGGCTCCTCAAACTGCCCGACGACGCCGCCATTCGAGGCGGCGACACGCCAGCCGCAGATCCGGTCCCGCTCCCGCCAACGCCCGTCATGGCCGCACCCGCATCAACGTCGATCCCCGGCCCGTCGACGACCGGAGCGATGTTGTCCCCTCCGGGCAGCGAAGAAAGCATCGCCGACGGCCCCCACACCGACGCCGACGACGACACCATCGAACACCCGCCGCTCGCGCCGCTCGGGCTCGTTGGCGGCGGGATCGCCACCGCCGGGATCATCGCCGTGCTCGACCGCCGGCGACGTGCCCAGCTGCGCCGCCGGCGCCGCGGCGAGGCGCCGCCGCCGCTCACCCCAACCCAACGCGACACCGAGCACGAGCTGCGGGCAGGCGCTGAGGTTGCGGCTGCAGCGACCGTCGACGAAGTCACCCGGGCGGCCGCCACAGGAGGCGGCCCCTTGGGCCTCCCGACGATCGAACGCGTCGAGGCGTCCGAGTGCCGCGTCGCGCTTGTCCTCGCATCGCCAGCGCCCGCCCCGCCGGGATTCGTGGCCTCCGGCCCGGCGCAGTGGCAACCGTCGGAACCGCTCGTCGACTCGGACCTGGTCGGCGCCTCGCCTATGCCTGCTCTCGTCGCCGTGGGCACGGGGCCAGACGGCAGCGAGGTACTCCTCGATCTCGAGCACCCTGCGATTACGACGATCACCGGCGACGCGCCCGCCGCCCACCGATTCGCTAACGCCCTCGCCCTCGCCGTCTCCACCTCACCGTGGTCCGAACACGCGAACGTCGTCGCCGTCGGGATCGAGCCGCTGTCGCTCGACGACGTGAAGAAGATCGAGTCGCTCGATGCCGCTCTCGACGAGGCCGATGCCCGCGTCGAGTTGGTCGCCAAGGCTCTTGACGTCGCTCGCTGCGCGACACCCGCCCAAGCACGCGCGGCCGGCGACACGCCCGACATGTGGACACCGCTCGTCGTTATCTCCACGGTCGAGCCCACCGAGCCACAGCTCGCACGGGTGCGTGCACTCGCAGCGGGTGACCCGCACGGCGTCGCTCTGGTCATCCGCGGCAACGCCGAGTCCCGCATCGGCCGTGTCATCGACATCGACAAGGCGGGAAGTGCGACCATCGACGGCCACCTCATCGTCCACGCGCATCTCATCGATGACGCTCAACTGGGCGGGATCGGCGACCTGCTCGATCAGGCCGACCAGGACTGCGTCAGCGTTGACCGCGCCCCGGAACCTGCCCGTCGGCGTCGCGATTCCGGCCCGGCCGGGGGCTCTGAGGTCCTCGAGACGCTCCTCGCCGACGTCGACGTCCTCGTGCGTGTCCTCGGTGACGTCGAGGTCGTGCGAGCCGACCAGCCCGACATGCGCCTGCCGGTCCCCAAGCAGAAGTCTCTGGAGGCCGTCACCTACCTCGGGCTACGCGAAGGACGGGTCGACCGCGAGGACCTGCAAGCCGCGCTCTGGCCCGCTGGCGCCAACTCCGCCAAGACGTTCCACAACACAATCTGGGCAGCGCGAAAGATGCTCGCCCAGGACCGCGACGGTGTCGAGCTACTCCCGGAGCCGCTCGAGGGCCTCTACGACCTGAGCGATCGAGTCGGCACGGACTACGGCTTGTTCCACGAGCTGACGGTCCGGGCCGACGAGCTCGACGACCCGGCCGCAGCAGGTGACCTGCTCGCCGCCGCGCTCTCCCTCGTCCGAGGCGAACCATTCATGGGCGTCGGTCGCGGTTACGCCTGGGCGGCCCCCCACGCCGGCATCATCGTTGCGCAGGTCGTGGACGCCGCCGAGGAACTTGCAGAGGTCCGCCTCGCGGGAGGCGACTGGCGTGGCGCGGAGTGGGCAGCACGCCAGGGTCTGCGCGTCTTCCCGTGCGAAGAGCGCTTGTACCGCTTGCTCATGCGTGCCGCCCATGCAGCTGGGAGTATCCCCGGCGTCCACCGCGCCTTCCAGGAGCTCGCTGCAGCGGTGGCCGACCCCGACGAAGGTGTCGAACCAGACGACACCCTTCACCCCGAAACCATCGACCTCCTCGATGAGCTGACTGGACAAGGCCCCAAAATCAACCGCGCGAGCGCGTGACTGGACGCGCTGCTCGCGCAAGAGATCCGCATGCCAGGCCGCGAGCCGGCGCTCAGCGGCATCGCCTGCCCGAGAGTTATGTACTGACCTTGAACGGCCCTTGTGGGGCATCCCCGATCGGCTCACGCGGCAAGCGTTATGAGGCAGGAGACGCTGCTTGCCGGCGCAAGGTTCCGCCACTCACCGGCATCATCAGACCCGATGGACGGCGTGCGGTCAGTGCCGAAAGAGACGCACGTTCGGGGTGCATTGGACAATGCTGTGTTCGACGCACGCCTCGTCAACTTCGACGCTTCGTGCGGATCCCGCTGGGTGGCTGAGGAAGCGCACCCCATGGCGAGCGGCGTGGTCAACGTTGTCGCGAAACGGGATGTACGCGTCGGAGGCGAGCGCCAGGTTGTCGAGTTCGTCGATCCAACGCTCGCGGTCGTTGTACGAGAACGGCGGTGGGACTTGCTGGAGGCTCGACTCGAACCGACGGCGCTCGTCGTCACCGAGATCGGCTTCGACGTACCGGATCTGCCAGTTCAATCGTTCCTGCCGGCGGACAGAGGCCTGGAAGTCGAGTGAGCGGACGGCGGGATGTCGTCGGAGCCACCATGTGTCGACTTTTGCCCCGGCGAGCTTGGTGCAGTCGACGCGTGACTGCTGTCCCGCCCCGACTCCGACGACCATGCCATCTCGGGCGTAGGTGATGCTGTTGGACTGCGTGTACCGAGCAGTGATCATCGCCAGCGTAAGGTCGCGGACGGCGCTGGGCGAGATGTGCGGCGCTGACGCGGCGACGAGCTCGGTGGTGATGTCGATCGCGGAGCGTCGTTGCTCGAGGCGCACGCCGAACTCGCTGCGATGCTCCCACTCGGGCGGCTCGTAGACGGGATCGACCTCGAGGACGACGAACTGGCCGCGCTTCTTGGCGGCCAGGAGTTCGACCGTCCCGGGCTCGAACCCGGCGGCGACGATTCCGTCGGACACCACCGAGGGCAGGAAGCGGGCGAGAGGAAGATCCACGGGCTCGGACACGGCAACGAAGTCACCGAAGGATGACTTTGGGTCGCAGTCCCTCGCGCGGATGTAGGCCGCCGTGATCGGCGACAGCTCGCGTGCTGCCCACACTTCCTCCATGACCGGGTCGAGGTCGCCGGCGACGGCGGCACCGGCCGGGGAGAGGTGCTTGAACGACGTCGCCGCGGGTTCGCCGAGTGCGTGGGCGGCGTCCCGGACGAGCTGCCACGAGCCGAGCGCGTCGAGGACGTTGATGTAGGAGGGCGCGCCGGACACGACTCGGAGCGGCGAGTTCGGATCGTCCAGCGAGGCGGTCGCGTCCTGGTCCGGGTTCAGCCCGTTCCGGAGTCTCATGGACGCGGGGCGGGGTCGTCGGGCGACACGGATACCGGGGCGGCGCCGCCCGCTCCTGTCTGCCATTGCACCGCGCCGAGGAACGGCGCGAATAGGTCTTCGGCTGGCGGGATCACGAGGGCGGCGAGTTCAGTCGGCGTTGGGTCTCGCCTTTGGAATTCCACGAAAGGAAGGTCTTCGACGACGCACAACGGTGTCTGTTCGGTGCCCTCACCCATGGCCACGACCGCGGCGGCCGCGATTCCGGCGGCGACGTTCGAGGAACTGACGGTGAGCGTGCGGCCGAAGAGGTCGGGGGTGCCGACATAGTCGTTGACGGCGCGGAATCCGCTGTGAGCCAGGCAGACGCCGATCGTTCCGCGTCGAAGTGGCGTGCAGGTGCTGTCCGTGATGACCACCCCGACGTGCTGTCCGAAGCGTTCGTCGAGATGGCGGCGAAGGGCGTCAGCTGACGCTTGGGGATCCTTTGGCCAGAGGAGGTACCCGCCGCCGACGTTGGACTGGTCGATGCCGGCCGCTGGGATGAGCGTGCCGCGGGTGATCGTGAAGTGGAACCCGTAATCGTTCGGGGCCGTCAGGTAGAGGTCGCTCTCCCGGGCGATCAGGTCGAGCTTTGAGGCCTCGTCGGACGTGACCAGACGGTTCTCGCAGAGCGAGACGATCTTGGACGCCACGGCGACGACGGCGCTGTCCGGAAGGTCCGGAAGCCACGCATCGGTGAGCGCCTCGAGCGTGACGGCACCGGCCGTGACCCGGTCGGTTCGGATCGGGGTGACTCTCATGGCCGACCGTCCAGCGTCGAGGGGGCGTGGTGGTCGATGTCGACGGGAGCGAGAGCGCCGCAGGCGGCTTCCCACGCTGCGGCGACGGCGAGGCACGAGGCGTCTTGGTGTGTCGGGGCCACGATCTGGAGGCCAACCGGCAGCCCGTCATTCGTCATGCCGGCGGGGACAGAGATGGCGGGACACCCGGCGACGTTCACCCACGCCGTGAGCTCGACCAGCCGCTCGGGGGGGTTCGAGTCGTCGATCCGGTGGGCGATGCCGGCCGACGTCGGCGTGACGATGACGTCGACGTCGGCGAACACCTGTGCCAGTCGCCGGTCCTGGCGTGCCCGCTGATCGATGGCGTCCGGTAGCGGGATCTCGAACTCACTGGGGAGCGGCTTGCCGTCCGCCAACGCTCCCTCGAGGTCGTGGAGCACCCCCCATGCACCCCAGATGGGTCCGAGGCGTACCGGGGTCTCGACCCACTCGAGCACGCCGTCGTCGGCGAGTCGGTCGGCGGCGGCGCGCGCAATCGCGGCGACGTCGGCGTCGATGTCGACGTGGCCGACGTCGCTTGACCACGCGGCTCGCAGCGGTAGCTGCGGCAGACGGGCTTCGGTGCGCCCCGACGCCACCTCCATGAAGAGCCGGACGTCGTCCACGGATCGAGCGATGGGCCCCAGGGCCATCAGCCCGACGCCGTCACGGCGCCGGGCGATCGATCCCGAGGTCGGCTTGAAGCCGACGACGCCGCACCACGCCGCCGGGACGCGTATCGACCCACCACCGTCGGCGCCGACAGCCACGGGGACCATCCCCGTCGCCACGGCCACCGCCGCCCCCGCGGAAGAGCCGCCCGGTGTGCGCTCAAGGTCCCACGGGTTGCGGGTTGGTCCGCGTTCGGTAACGCCCCACGTCTGGTGTCCCGACGTCGGCGGCGGAACCGACGTCCACCCGACGACAACGGCTCCGGCGTCGCGGAGCCGCTGCGCCCAGGGCGCACCGAGCGACTGTCGTCCCTTGAGGGCGATTGGTACGCCCGCCATCGGCAACCTCGCTCCTGCACGGACGCGCTCCCCGACCCGACCCGCAGCGGCAAGCGCTCCGGCACGGTCAATGTTGGTGAACGCGCAGAGCCTCCCGTCGAGCTCGTCGATGCGCGCCAGCGCGGCGACCGCCACGTCCGTCGGACTGATCGCGCAAGCGTTGACATCCGCCGCGATCCTGCAAGCCTCACCCACAGCCATGGACACCCCCTTCATGTGGTGCCCAGGCGCTACGGCTTCCCCTCGATCGTCGCTCCCCGATGGTCTCCCATCTCAGCGCCAGTCACGACGACGGTACGAACCTACGCCTATCAGCCGAAGCGTCGCCAGCGGAAATCGCCCACGCGGCACCTCTAATGTTCTGGCGTGTTCGAACTGGTGTGTGAGGTCGAGCCGGCGACGACGCCGGACCTGCGCGATGTCCGCCACCAGATCGGCGTGATGTCACGGATCGCGTCGGCATTCCTGATCCCCGACAACCACATCGGACGCGCCACCGTGTCGAGCATCGCGGTCGCCCACGAAGTCGACCTCATGGGCGGCCGGGCCATCGCCTGCATCAACGCCCGGGATCGCAACATCCTCGGCTTTCGACGCGACCTGCTCACGGCCGCCGCCTACGGCGTGCGGGAGTTCCTGTTCGTCTACGGCGATCGGCCCGAGACGGGTGCCCGCTCCGACGACCTGACCGTGCGTCGGATGCTCGACGAGGCTCGCTCGTTCTCGGCCCAACAATCAGATGGCGGACTCCACCTCGCGGTTACCACCCGTCCGACGGCGATACCGGCTTGGAAGCTCGACGCCGACGCGTTGTTCGTCCAGGTCACCCACGACGTGGACGCCCTCGTCGACTGGCGCCGATCCACGGCGTTCGAGGGTCCGGTCTATGCGGGAGTGATCGTGTTCGGGAGCGCAGCCATGGCGCGAAAGCTCTCGGCCGACGTGCCCCAGCTCGCCGCTCCGCCGTCGGCCATCGAGGCGTTGGAGCAGGACCCCACCGCCGGCGTTCGACTGGCCGTCGACACCGTGCTCGCGATCCGCGAGTCCGGCGCCTTTAGCGGTGCGCACGTGATCCCAGTCCGGAAGTATCGCGAGCTGGCATCGACGCTCGAAGCGCATCTCTAACTCGGCGACTGGTCGACCAGGCCGTCACCGTTCGTCGGAGGTGCGCTGCCTGGGACCGTCACACTCCCGATTCGATTCGGAGATCGGGCCAGAGAGCGTTGCGCTCTAGGGCCCGTCCCTGTCGATCAAGCGAACGAGATCTGACGGGCGTGCAAGCTCCGTGTGACCGGCCTCGACTACCGCGCCCCGACGCGGCACAGCCAAACGTTCGGGCCATCGGTTGACATACCAACTCGCCCACAGCGGCACCAGACCTGCAGCTTTCGCGCCGTCGAGCTCACCGAACGAGCCGTCACCGACGAAGTAGCAGGCCGCCGGCGCAACACCCAGCCGGTCGCACGCCATGAGGAAGACCGCGGGGTCCGGTTTGGCGACGCCGACATCGAAGGACCACACGACCTCATCGACCAGCGCGGCAAGAGGCGACTGCTCGAACGCCGACACCTCCTCGACGCTGCAGTTCGAGACAATCGCCGTCCGGAACCCAGCACGCTTGACGCACGTCAGCATGTCGAGGATCTCGTCATCGATCGGGTTGAAGCAGGAGGACTTGTCGGCACATCGAAGAGCATCGAGTTCGCAGATCGCCGCCATCGGCGGTTCATGACCGAGGCCGCGGCAGATCTCAGCCAACGCGTCGACATAAGAGAACGGCGATGTCATACGCCGTGACTGAAGGGCGGACCACGCCTGTCGGAACTCCTGTTCATCGACTCCCAGCTCCGCTCCCGGCACGCCCCACCGCGGCGGCGGGCGATCGGCGGTGCCACGCCATTCCGTAAACAGCGTCTCAAAGAGATCGAAGAGAACTGCGTCCACGCCACAGTCTGTCGTTGCGAGGTGCCGACGTACCGCCTGACGCGCCCCCAGCGGCCGGGAGCGAGCCCGTCGACCGCCACCGACTCCGAAGCGAGGCGCTAGCACGTGAGGCGCCTGCGGAGTCGGTGGCCGACCCGGACCGACGGTGAGCTACGACCTGGCGCTGATCGGAAGCTGGAGTTCGAAGACCGCCGTTCCCTGTTCATTGGGTGGCGAGATGATGAGGTCCCGGCCAGGGCCACGAGGGTCGTATCCGTGCTCGTCCGCCCAAACTGCGAGCTCGCCGTAGATCGGGCCAACTATGTCGTGGTCGACGGGTCCTTCGTAGACGGTTGTGGCCGCCGTGATGGCCGGGAGGACGAGTTCGACGATGCCCTCGCCGGCCGGCAGCGGCTGGTCGCCGATGTCCACGGCTGCGACAGGAGCAAGCTCGTCCCCAGGTCCGGTCTCGTAGTGGATGAACAACGGTCCCGAGGCCTTGGTAGGCCCGCTCACAGCTTCGAAGAGCCTGTAGAGCGCAGGTTCGACGAGTGCGGGTACGTCATCGAACTCGCCGACACCGGGTTGGCATCGGATCGCCGCGGCACGGATCTTGGGAACATGCTTTAGGACGACGTCGGGAGGCATTTGGCCTGACTCTTCTCTCTCGATTGCACGGAGACGTCGCTCGACGCGTAGGAGCCGTTGGCGCTCAAGGGCCATTCGGTCTTCCAGCTCTGCCTGCTTCCGCTGCAGCATTCCCGTGAGCGCTTCCGCGTTGAGGTCGTCTAGAAGCGGACGGAGCTGGGTGAGGGACAGCCCCAGCTCCTTGAGGGCAACGATGCGATGGAGTCGAGGAAGCTGGCCGGCCTGATAGCTGCGATACCCGGTGGACACGTCGACCGCCGCCGGGGCGAGAAGGTCGACCTCCTCGTAGTAGCGCAGTGTCCGGACGGACACGCCGCTCAACCGAGCGAAATCACCGATGCTGAACATGACTTCGCCATCCTCGGACTCTCACGTCGCGGAAGAGTCAAGCGCGCGGCGGGGAGATCCCTCGTTACATGGACCGGGAGTGTCGGACGCGAAGGAACCTCCCGAACGCCAGGGTGTCCCACATGACAGGGAGGGGCGCCCGGCAGTCGTCGAGAAGCGAGGACGTAATTGAGTCGCCAACTCCTCAGTGACGGCGACCATCATCAGGACGTGCACAACGAACCGAGCGGGAGCCTCCAGCCAGCTCGACCACTGTCGACCATGGCTGCTTGGCACCCCAAGTGCTACCAGCGGGCTGCGGCATATGTGACGGACGCAAGCGGACGGCTGCTCGTGTTCGACCACCTCGATGCCGAGGCCGGAACGCAGGTGCCAGCCGGCGGCATCCACATCGGCGAGTCCGCCGAGGAAGCGGTGGTCCGCGAACTCGCCGAGGAGTCCGGGGTCGAGTCGGTGGTGGTCGTGCGGAAGCTCGGCGAGGCGTGGAATCGCTCGGAGCCCGGGAACGTTCCGGTCGGGCTCGAGGAACAGATCCACCATGCCTTCCACCTGCGACTCATCGAGGGACCGTCCCATGAAAGCTGGGTCTGGGAGGAAAAGTCGGGCGGCGAAGTGGTGGAGCACCGCTTCGCCTTCCGCTGGGTGTCAATCGAGGAGGCTGAGCGCGTGCTGTGGCCGGTGCAGGCGATGTGGATCAACGCGGTTCGGTTGTCGCTTCGTCACCTTGGCTAGTCAAAGACCGCGCCAAACCATCGATGGCGTGATCGGTCGCCGCCCGACAGACCGCACGCCCGCTCCAGGTATCCCGGATGGCCGGATGCGTGGTCTGTGCTCGAACCAGCTACGGGGCGCCTAGCCAGTCGATCCACCGAGCGTGCGGTCCGGTCAGGGCGAGCAGATTGGGCGCTTCGCGGTCGGACGCGACGTGGATCAAAGGACCGACGAAGTCGCTTCGGTCGACGTATGGCGCCACGAGATCACCGACGTCTGAGCCGAGGCTCGCGAGGACAGCGGGCGGCTCGCAGATCAGCCAGTCCACCGATCTCGTCTCCGCAAGCTGGTCGATCGATCTTCTGAACTCCAGCCGGGCGGCGGGGTCGAGGTACATCAGCAACGCTGTCGTGGTGATGGTCAGGGAGAGATCTTGCGGGGAGCGATGACCAAACGTTTCGACGTCGGCCGCTTGCCCGGTGACGACCGGCGGCGGATGTTCCCTAGCCTCGGCGATGGCGGCTGAGAGACGCGCTGCTCTGGTGGTGTCGCCTGGGTAGACGCTGGCGAGTAGCCAGAGCGCGGCGTGATGGTCATTGACGTCGACCGGGTGACGGTCGACCCCCAGCCGCCAGCGGACGTCGGGCATGTTGAGGTGGGGCGGCTGCGATCGGTTCTCGGATTGGATCGAGACAGCGCTGCGCGGCCCGAAGGAGGAGTCGCCGTAGCGATACGAGTAGCGATCGAAGTTGAGGAGAAGGCCGGCCGAGGCTCCGATCTCCAATAGTGCGAGCGCCCGGCTCCGTGATTCAGCAACGGTCGCCAACGCGGGCATGAGGTACGCGCATCTGTTCACTTCGTTGAGCTGCGCGCCAGGATGGCGGTCCACGAGCGCAGTGATGGAGCTCGCGTGGTTCAAGACAAAGCGCTCGAACCGCAGCTCTAGATCGTCGATCGCTGCCGGCGTCTGTTCCTCCTGCCGCCACGAGGCACTGAACTCCGCGTCGACCTCTGCGAGCACGAGGTAGTGGAGCGTCGAGAAGACCAGACCGCCGGCGAGCGCGTGATACGGGAGCTGCGTCGCGAAGTCGGTAAGTGGTGGCCGCTCGGCAATCGCGAACGCCAGCCGCCGATAGAGCGGCACATCACGAAACGAACCATCCGCGATCGCTCGAAACCGCTGTGCCACCTCGGAACGGTCCACGGCGCCATCCTGCCAACTCCTAGGAACTCAGAACCGGAGCGCCCGCGGTGGGTGCACCCAATGGCCGGCCGGGAGTCGCTCCACACCGGGGAGCTATCGCTCAGCCGAGGCTGTCGAACCAGCGCGCGCTGCGGTCCCAGATGTCATCTGCCGTGATGTTCACGCCTAGCCGAGCGAAGGCTTCCGGCCACCGACCTCGTGAGCCACGCATGCTCCGCAAGGCGAGAACACGATCCCAGCTCTGACATCCAACGTCGGTTGCGACCCGCTCCTCGTAGAACTGTCGAAAGAGGTCCGGCGCATCGCCGCCGGGATGTATGGCAAGAACGGCACGGCAGTACGCAACATCGAACGCTCGCTCACGAGGCGCGGCGTCTAGCCAGTCAACGACGCCACGAACCTCTGCATGGCGGAAGAGCACGTTCCCCGGCTGGTAGTCGCCGTGAGAGAAGACCAAGTCCACGGTTGACGTTTCGAGCTCAGTCAGGACCGGTAGCAACGATTTGTAGCGGGACTCATCGGCCGCGAGTGACCGAATCCAGTTGAACAACCTCTGAGGTACGTGCGGGTGCTGATGTGGGGGTGCTATCGAGTGAACGTCGGCGAGGCCCCGGGCAAGCCCGGCGAGCCATGCAAGGTCGTCGCTTCCCTGGAATCCGGCCCGGCCGTCGACCCACGACATGGCGATGGCCACCCCGTCGCCCCACGCACCGTCGAGGTCGATACCTAGTGCACGGGGTGTCAATGAGATGTCGGCCGCTACGCGGAGGTTTTCGTACTCCACTTCAGCGGCGGACCGATTGTCGTCGAATGACTTCAGGACGACCTTCGTGTCCGGGAAGGAGATGAGCAGCGGCGGCCGGCCGAGCCCACCGCGAAGCTCCGCGACCGCGACGGGTCGCCCGAGTCCGAGAGACGAGCCCACCCGTCGGGAGACAGCGGCTTGATCCATCGCCAAGAGTCTGTCGTCGCCCGCGGGCACCATCCCCTCAGGCCGGGACGCGGGCCTGTTTCGTACCCCCCAAAGCCGGGATCCGTTGGCTAGGCCTTGGCGAACATGCGGCGCGGCTCGATGTACCCGGTGACGCCGGGCCAGTGGTTCGATCGCGCTCGTCCATCCACGGCCCGAACCAATCGCCGTACTGCCCGATGTAGAGCGATCTCGCCAACTCGGCGAAGCCGAGTCTTTCGCCATCGTCATAAGACGGCTCGTGGAACTGGCCGTGAACAATGAAGGCGAACTCGCTGGCGTTGT
The DNA here is from genome assembly GCA_035525495.1 of Acidimicrobiales bacterium. GTDB lineage: Bacteria > Actinomycetota > Acidimicrobiia > Acidimicrobiales > CADCTF01 > DATLED01. The sequence continues at coordinate 59,380 of DATLED010000081.1, forward strand.
ACGAGGCGCTGACCCGAGGGTCTCGCCGTACGAGGCGGGCGCGCACCGCCCGGGGCGGAATGCCGACCCACACCCTGCCTCGGTAGAGGATCCCGTCGATGGGTGCGACCAGAGGCGCGCCCTCTGCGGTGACGACGGCGAAGTGCATCTCGAAGATGCCCGGCAGGGCTTCTACGACTTGTGAGGCCGTCGGTCTGGTCTCCTGGCCGAAGGCAGAGCGGAGGTGCTCGCCGCCCCTCTCGATGCTCGCATCAAGCACGCGCTGAAGCTCGGCCAAGTCCTGTTCGGTTTCGCGCATGAATTGCCCCCAGTGTGAGTTTGGGCGGACCGTACGCCGAAGGTGAGACACGAACGGTCCGGGATCGCCGCTTCGTCAGAGGCCGGCTCGGAGAGCGCGACGACCATCAACCGCCGGGTTCAGCGAGTCCCAGTGTTCGAACAACGAGGTCGAATCCCCTCGGACGGTCTGCGCTGACGCTCGCAGGAAGCAGAACCGTCGCGATCCCTACGGCTATGGCGCCGGCGTCGGCGGTGGAGTCCCCGACCATGAGAGCGTCGGCTGGGTCGGTATCGCCGAGTGCGATCTCGAAGAGCCGCCGGTCGGGCTTGACCGCTCCGTGCTCGCACGAAAGGACGTAGTCGTCGATGAGCTCGTCCAAGCCGTGGGCTCGGAGGTTCTGTCGAATGTCAGCGCCACAGTTGCTCACGACCACTCGGCGCCCGCCGGCTCTGCGAACGGTCTCGAGAAACCACCGAGTGTCCGGGAACGGCACCATCACGTCGGGTTCGTACTCTCGAGCGTGGATGGCGAGCGCGAGCTCCTCGTCGTCATATCCAGCGAGTCGCAGCTCTTCGACGTTCGCGGATCGAGACGCACCCATTGACACGTCTCGCGAAGGGTTCGAGTAACCCGCCGCGACAAGTCGCTGGAGCATCTCGCCGCCATCGACAATCCGACCGAGGCGAGCGCCCGCCGACGCGACCATCTGAACAAAGCCGGTGTGCCCGCAGAGAGTGCCTCCCCAGTCGAGGAGAACGAGACGCTTCACTGTTCTCGGCGGAGGTTCGTCACGAGCCCATCGTGCCAGCAGACGAGATCACGCCGTATCCCCTAAGGCCGGGTCAAGGCGTTCGCAACAAGACTCAGCGACGGGCTTGGGCCTGTCGGAGCCATCGCTCTGCCTTCGTGGCTGACGTCAGGTGGATCACCGCGGCACCCTGAAGCGAGGCGAGGTCGGTGAAGGCGCGGCCGTGATGCCGGCGCCGCTCGTGGTTCACGAGCGTCTTCCTGATGAAGGGCACCTCTCGGTGCCGTAGGGAGGCGAAGGTCGTCCTCCGGCCATGCCGCTCGCGCTTGGACACCAGCTGATGGAGAACGCGCCCGATGAGGCGCCTAGCGACTGTGTGCCTCGGCAGATCCAGCCACACGAACGTGTCAGCCTTCTCCAGGGCAACGGACAGCTCATCCCGATGCATGCCCTCCACGACCCAACGATCCGAGGCAAGAGCGGACTCGAACCTCGCACGAAGGACGGTGGGTTCGACATGTTGGTAGTCGCCGTCAAAGGCGATGGCATCAATCTCAATCGCTTCGCCTCCTAGCGCAGTAGCCAGGGCGCGCGCGAGGGTCGACTTGCCAGAACCCCCGTTCCCGTAGACCACGACTCGGCGCACCGAGTCATCTTGAAGGCCAACTGGCACGGCCAACACGCTATTTCTTGCTTCGCCTCCTCTCCGCGTTGTGGCGGTCACCAAGGCGGAGGTATCCCCGATGGCCGGGGTGTGAGCGAACCCGGCGACAGCCGGCGTCCGAAAGGCTGCGGTGGTGCTCAGGACGGTCGACGATGATTCGGTGGTGTCTGACGCACTCAACGCTCTAGAGCTCACGTTGTTGGAGCGCGCTACAGATCGACCTGCGGGGTCGTACTCGGTGGCGCTGCTGGATGACCCGGATCGGCTTCAGCGAAAGATCATGGAGGAGGCCTTCGAGGTTTGCCTTGAACTTGGTCGCCCGCAACTCGACACCGCTCGAGTGGCTGAGGAGGCAGCGGACCTGATCTATCACCTCATGGTTGGCCTTGTCCGCTCTGGCGTTCCGCTCACCTCGGTCGAGCAAGTTCTGGAGCGTCGACAGCAATGACACCGCGCGTCGCGATCCCCTCGAAGGGCCGGCTCAGAGACTCCGTGCTCGAGCTCTTGGACCACGCGGGATACCGAACCGGAGGCTTCCGAGGTTCCGGCGCCCGCGCCACCATCGACGGTATCGAGTTCATTGAGATGCGGCCTCGTGATGCTGGCGCATGGCTCGCTGCGGGACGCCTCGACGGTGCCATTGTCTCTACCGACATCGTTCTCGAAGAGCAGATCGAGTCGTCCCACCGAACCCCGCTTGGGTTCTCCAAGAGCGACCTCGTCGTAGCGAGTCGTGAAGACGACGGCCGAGCGGAACCCGCCGATCTTGCTGGTGCCACTATCGCCACCCACCTACCCCGTGCTACCAACACGTGGTTCCAGCGACTCGGGATCGAGGTCAACGTCGTGACGATGGGCGGCGCGCTCGAAGGTGTGTGCGCGGCCGGGCTCGCTGACGCGGTGGTCGACCTCCGGGAGACGGGCAGCAGCCTCGCTCAGAACCGTCTGCGGGTACTCGCCGAGTTGGCCGCATGCGAAGCCGAGTTTGTCGTCGCCAGCGACGCACTCACCGATCTCTCTGTGCGGCTCGACGCTGCCATCAGGGCGAAGCGCCACCGGTACCTCATGCTCCACCTGCCACCGGGGCGCATCGACGGCCTCTCCCACATCTTCCCGGGCCTGGCGGCACCAACGGTCCTCCCCTTGGCGGGCCGGGATGACATCGTCGCTGTTCACCTGGTTGTCGAGCAGCGGTCGCTGTTCCAGCGGCTTGGTGAGCTCCAGCAGCTCGGCGCCACCGGCATCGTGGCACTGCCGCCAGACGCCCTACTGCCATAGCCCGCGACCGCCCCTGAAGGCCGGGTCGATGACTGGGCGGCGTCGCGCGCGGCGCGACGGTGCGCCGCCGACTGCTTCTCTTCCGCCGCTCCGACTGCGGCCGCTACCGCCGGAAGGCGGTGTAGTCGAAGTGTTCGTTCGCCCAAGCCACTCTGGTGTCGATCCTTCGATGCAGGCGATACCGAGTCGGCGAGAAGCCTCTCGACCTGTAGAACGCGTCGCTATCGAGGTTGGAAGACGTCCACCCGACGGTGCAGTACCTGTACCCGGCATCGGAGCCCCATCGGACGAGGAAATCGAGCATCGAAGTACCGATCCCCGACCCACGCGCCTCTACGGTCACGACGTTCATCCCGATGTCGAAGGCGTCGAGGAAGGCGCGATCAGGCTCCGCTTGTGCCATAGCAACGACCCGGCCTTCGGACTCAGCAACGACGACAGCTGACCTTGGCTGGCTGAGTGACTGCTCGACGCCTTGACGAATACTCCGGACGTCGAGGAGGGCGACCTGAAACATCGGCGAGCGAGCGTGGTACTTGGCGAGTTCGATCGCCAGCTCAACGATCGAGTCCACATCCGCTGGTTCGGCGGGCCGGACGGAGCCGTCGGACGTCGCCTGGCCGACATGTTCTGGAATCTGGAGGATTCCGTCTATCTGATCGACTCCGAACTCGAGCTCAAAGAAGGCGGCGACTGCGGCGTCGTGTTCAACGGGGATCGGCAACGAGTGGTAGGTGCAGCCGAGCTTGACGACCGCGTCTGCGACAGCCTCGTAGAGGCCCCGGTAGATCAGCCGTGCGTCCTCGGGTCGCGCTGCGTGATGCGTCATGCCGAGTCGAGCCGTCGTCGTACCGGGCCGTGGTGGCAGCGGCACGACCATGAAGCCGATCACGTCAGAGCCGTCGACGGCGACCAACCCGGGGCCATCCGCCACTGCGGCCTCGACAGCCGCTCGCGCCGTTGCCTCATCAGCGAGCACGTGTCTCGCTCCGGCTATTCGCAGCCGCCGATACCCATCAGCCAGCAACATCGCCATGGCCTCGACATGAGTATTGGTAGCTGGCAGTACCTTCACGCCCACATCCTTGCGATCGGCGAGGCGCCTGAAGCAACCGCTTTTCGCTGAGCGGTGCCTCGTCCAATGGACCGGGCCGGTCGCCCTGCCGGCGTGTCCCCTATGGCCGGTTCGGGGTGCGGCTCGACTGCAGGCTCGGGTGCGGACGCCGCAGGGTTCCGTCGGGGGGAGACCCCGGTCGGCGGCGACGCTCTTGGGCTGAGTTGCGTTGCCGCGGCAATCGAAGCGCATCTCTGACTATGTGACCATTCGTCGGAGCCGACGGGCTGACATCCACCGACCGCACCTGGCTTCTCCTTTTGCGGCGCGGCTTGCTCGGTTCGGCGTGTGGACACTCGTCGCGTCCGGTGCCCTCGGCGGACTCTTCGCCGCGGTTCGACCGAGCACCACCGTCGTGCAGCAGGCGGCGCACGTCGCGTACTCCGAACCTGCGGGCCTCGGCGGTGTCGCCGAGATGGCTGTGCGTGTTTGGCTCCTCAACGAAGGACGCCCAGCGCAGGGATCGAAGGTCGCGCTAGCGGTCGACGCGGTCGCGACGGTTGCCACGCGCCGGGTTGCTAGCGGCTACTGGGCGGCGACCGTCGCGGCGAGTGTGCGCCCGTCCGACGCGGAGGCGGCGACGGTGTGGTTTCTCGAGGTCGGCATCACCGACAGCGGGCACGGACCGCGACCCGTCGGACGCCCCGCGATCGTCCCGGCACCAATCACCCTCGCGCCACTCGAGCCATCGCCGTTGACGCTCGCCGTGCCGCCACCGGACGATCCGATCGCCGCGACCGCACAGGCGTTCCTGCAGTCGCTCCTCAGCGGAGAAGGCGACCCGACCCGGTACGTGTCGCCGAACGCCGACATTCCAGCGATCGAAGCAGCCCCGTTCAGGGAAGTCCGGCTCGAGCGCATCGCCGTTGTCGAGGCCGAACATGGCACCAGACGCGTTCGGGTTGTGGTGGGCGGAACGACCGCCGAACAGATCGTCTTCGAGCTCTTCTATGAGCTCACGCTCGGCGAACGTGACGGGCGGTGGGAGGTGACGGCGATCAGCGCGGCGACGACAATGCCGGCTCCCGGTCCGCCGAAGCCGGCATCGGAGACCCGACCCGCATCCGAGACGGCCACCACCGCTGTGGCGTCGCCCGGCGCCTGATCACCGAATCTCACCAACCAGAAGGAGCAACCACCTTGACTGACCTCCTGCACGCCGAGATCCTCAAGATTCAGGCTCTCGTCCAAGCCGGTGTCGGCCTCATGGCGCTCGTCATGATCGGTGTCGTGTGGGCGCGCACCAAAGCGTTCGTGCCGACGATCGGCGCCGTGCTCTTCGGTGCCGTCGTCACGTGGTCGGTCCACAACGTCGACTTCCTGCAACAGAAGGTGAACGACGAGTTCCAGTCACAGAGCATGCCCGCGTTGGTCATCCGGATCCCGATGGCAAGCGTCGATGTCTGACGACACGACCATCGCGTGCGCGAGCTACACACACGCGCGCCGCCATCCGATGGTGCTCGGCCACATCGCCGGGTGGACGCCACCGTTCCAGTTGACGATCACCCAGGTCCTCGTCGCCTTGACCACCTTCATGCTGCTGACGTGGTCGTGGCAGGTCTGGGCGCCTCTCCTGCCGTCGACGCTGTCGCTGATAGCGGCGGTCGGGTTGCCATGCACGGCTGCGTGGGTGGTACGGCACCTTCGAGTCGAGGGTCGGAGCCTGGCCCGCACGGCGCTGGGCTACGTCGCGCTCCTGTCGGCCCCGACCGGCGGCCAGGCGGGCGGCCGGCCGGTCCGCCCGGCCCGTGCTGCTCGGACGAACGCCGCGGTGTGGTTCGGCGAAGAGAGCAGAGGGTGAAGCCGCCTGCACGAGCGGTCCACGGCAACCTCATCTGGTCAGCCGATGGGGGCGTGTGGGCCGCGTGGTCGGTGGAACCGTTCCCGCACGGCCACACATCGGCCGCCGCGAAACTCGCCGTGCACGCGCGCCTCCGCGGTCTCCTGATGGGACTTCCGCCTGAGTCGCTGCTGCTGTCGGTCTGCGAACGTCTCGACGCCTGGGACGTCGTGGCCGACATGCTCGAAGGCGTCGACCCTGACCACGGACGATGGGGCGAGGTCTGCGCCGCGACCGCCAACCAACTCGGCGGCCTCCCGCTCCACCGCCGCCGCTACTTCCTCGCCGTCGCGCTGCCCTCGGCGGGACGCACGTGGCGGGAAGTGCTGCGGACCGCGGTCGACGATGTCACGGCGTCGTTCGGTGCCGCGTCGGCCCCGGTCGCCCAGGACGACCTGGACGCCAGGGCGCGCGAGGCGCGGGCGCTCGAAGCGCGGCTCTCGGTGCACGTGCCCCTCCGCCGGGCCACCGTCGGCGAGATCCGCTGGCTCTACGCACGATCGCTACGACGCGGGCTGGGCGAGCCACCGTTCGACGACACCTGGGAACCGCGCGCGGGTGGGGCCGACAGTGGCGACAAGAAGTCGGTGATCCTGGCGCACCTCACCGACGCGATCGTCCGAGAAGGCGGCGAGCGCGGTGACCGGGATCGCCCGGCTCATCGCCGCTACGTCCGCGTCGACTCCGGTGCCGGCACGACGTTCCAGACGGCGCTGGTCCTCGCCGACATGCCCCACACCTGGACCTTTCCCGGTGGGGGAGGCGAGTGGCTAGTGCATGTGGATGATCTCGGCCTCCCCATCGACTGGGCGGTACGCGTCCGGTCGGTCCCCAACGCCGCCGCGCAGGCCAAGGTGCGCCGCCAGCACCGCCAACTCGTCGGCCAGGTCGACGAGTACGGCGGGGAGACGACCGGGGCGCCGCCGTCGCTCGCCGAGGCCATCGCTGCGGTCGACGCGCAACGCGCCGAGCTCGCCGCCAACCCGTCGGAACCGGAGCTCCAAGCCACGACGATCCTCTCGCTGGCGTCGACCTCGCTCACCGAGCTCGAGGACCAGGCCGCCACCGTGCAGGCCCTGTTCGAGCCGCACGACTATGGCATCGCCCGACCGACCGGCGGGCAACTCGCGCTCCTGCGGGCCATGCTGCCGGGCACGGCGTCGCCGCCGGTGTGCCGGGACTACACCCAGTTCCTCCTGCCCTCGGACCTCGCCGCCGGAGCCCCGTTCTGCGGGCCCGACGTCGGCGACCCCTCTGGGTTGCTGCTGGGCATGTCCCTCGACGCTGGCGTGGCTACGCCCGTCCTGTTCGACCCGACGTTCGGGCCGACCGTCGGCCGCACCGCGTCGCTGGCCGCCGTGGGCGCCCTCGGTTCGGGCAAGAGCTACTTCCTCAAGCGGCTGTGCTGGGACACGATCGCTCGGGGCGGCCAGGTCGTCACCATCGACCGCACCAGCCGCGGCGAGTACGCCGCGTTCGCGGCCGTCGCCCCCGGCCGCGCCCAGGTCGTCCGCCTCGGCGCCGACACCGACGTGTGCCTCGACCCGTTGCGCACCTTCGCCGGCGAGCACCGCAGCGCCGTCACCCTCGGATTCCTGTCCCTGCTCGCCGGGACGTCACCACACACCGAAGAAGGCGCCGCCTTGGCCGAGGCCGTCGACGCGGTCGCAGCCCGAAGCGACGGCCGGCTCGTCGACGTCCTCGACGTCCTCCAACGGATGGGCGACGCCGAGCGGCCCGACCCGGCGGCGCGCAGCCTCGCCCGCCGACTCGCCCACTATCGGCGGCTCGGCCCGGGACGCATCGCCTTCGGCGACGGCGAACCGCTCCGCCTCGACGCCGACTGCATCGTCTTTTGGGCGCCGAACCTCACCCTCCCCGACCGCGAAACCCTCCTCAACGAGCACCTCGCCCGCCAGATGCTCCCCGAGCACGTCCTCGGCCACGCCCTCCTGTACCTCGTCGCGGCCGTCGGCCGCGAGGTCGTGTTCTCCGACCCGACCCGTTTCGGGGCCGCGCTCTACGACGAGGCATGGGCCGTCCTGGCGAGCCCGCACGGCCAGCGCCTCGTCCTCGAAGGGATCCGCGACGGCCGCAAACACAACGGCGCCATCTGGCTGGCGTCGCAACACCCGAACGATCTCGGCGAAGGTGAGCTCGTCGACCTCATCGGTTCTCGGTTCGTGTTCCGCCAAGCCCCCGGCGCGACCACGGTCGCCCTCGAGTTCCTCGGCGCCGCCGACAGCGACGACGCACGAGCAGTGATACGCCGCGGGCTGGCGACCGGCCAGTGCCTCTTCCGCGACGTCCGCGACCGCATCGCACTCATCCAGATCACCGAACCGGTGCTCGGCGACCTCCGACAGGCCTTCGACACCACCCCGACCGCAACGGCGGTCGTTCCCACCGAGTCGCCGTCAGCCGCCACGGTCGACCCAGTGCACGGGCCGATACCGCTCGACGCGGAACGCCGGCGGATGGCCGAAGCCCGGGCGAACGCCCGCCGACACCGCCGCACCCCGCTCGCCGCCGCCCTCTCGGCACGCGATGCGAGCTGAACGACTCGCCGCGCTCGCCACTGCCACTGCGATCGTCGTGCTCGCCCTGGCGGCGGGCGGCGCCCCGGCCGCCGCGCAGCCGGCACCACCCATCACCCGGCCGGGAGTGGCGACGACCGCCACTGCCGCGGCGGAGGGTGAGTCGCGGAGCGAGTCATGCCCTTTAGCCGGGGAGGACGCGCCGTCGCGGTCGATCGTTCCCGACGACTGCTGGGGCCGCTTCCCCTCGAGCCACTACGACATCGGCTTCGACGACGGCGCGTGGAACGACATCTCGCGCAAGGTCTACGGCACCTTCACCGACCTCGCGTTCCAAGCCACCAGAGCCTCGATCGCCGCGGCGCTGTGGCTCGTCGAGTGGGCCTACGGCTTCGGGATCTACGAACGTCTCGGCGGCACCGCCATCGACCTCGCCGACCGCTACCAGCACAACGTCATCGGCCCGCTCGGCCTCAACGAACTCGTCTGGTTCTACGGCATCGCGTGGGCGGCGATCGCCGCTCTCCGCGGCAAGCTCGCCATGGCGGCCGGCGAACTCGCGATCTCCGTCGTGGCTGCGGGACTCGCCGCCGCCATCCTCGCCAACCCCGCCGGCTACCTCGTTGGCACCTTCGACACCATGGGCCGCCTGTCCGGCGCCGTCCTCGCCACCGGCACCGGGCAACCCCCACCCCAGAACGGCGTGGACGCCGAAGCCGTCATGCGGCCACTGCAGGCCCAGATCCACTCTGCGTTCGTCGAACAGCCCTACGACTACCTCGACTGGGGCGGACCGCTCCCACCACCCTGTGCCGCCGAGCGCGACCGCATCCTCGCCGACGGCCCCCACGGATCGGACGACGCGCCCCGAGACGCCATGGCCCAAGCGGGCTGCCAGGAGCAGGCCGACTTCAACCACGATCCCAACGGCAGCCGCCTCTTCGGGGCGCTCCTTACCCTCGGCGCCGCCGTCTTGACGGTCGCCCTCATGGCCCTGGTCTCGCTCACGGTCGTCGTCGCGCAGGTTCTTGCGATCGTGCTGTTCGCCGTCGCCCCGTTCGCGCTGCTCGCCGCCGTGCTCCCGGGAGCCGGCCGCGAGCTGGCGTGGCGCTGGGTCGCCGCGCTCGTCCGCGTCGGAGTGGCCGTCATCGGCATGAGCCTGGTTCTCTCCCTGCTCCTCCTGACGGTCACCGCGCTCCTGGAGGCGACCAGCGCCGTCGGACTCGTCGAGCGCTTCGCCCTCCTCAACGTCGTCGTCATCGCCATGCTCGTCGCCCGCAAGCGGATCCTCGCCGCCGGCCACAACCTCGCCGCTGGCTTCGGACAGCGTCTCGCCACTCGCCGGGTCGGCGGCGAACGCGGCGCCGGCTGGCTGGCGGCGCCGGCGGTCGCCGGCGCCACCGGCTTCGCGCTCGGCGCCAGCCTCGGCCCCGACCGGGGCAGCCGGACGAGCCGCGTGTCGTCAGCCGCCGGCCGCAACTACCTCGCCAACCGGCGCGTCGCCCGCTCCCAACACGCCGCCGACGCCCGCTCCGAACGCCGCGCCGCCACCACCACGGCGCGGCACCGAACCGACTTCACCGTCGACGGCGAAGGCAACCCCGTCGCCCGCTCCGTGGTCACCCTCGACGGACCCCCACCGACGACACGGCGGGCGCGAGCCGCGCGGGCGCGACTTGAGGGTCATGCCGCTGAGCACGCTGCGGCCACGTCCCGTCGACGTCGCACCACCGTCTGGACCGCTCCGCCGGCGAACGAACCGCTGCCGCCGGTCGAGTTCCACCTCGACCCCGGCGTCGATGATGTCGCCATCGACGCCGAGGAAGCGTGACGCCGCCGTTTGCCCTTTACGTGCTCTCCGGCCGCCGCACCGCGATCACGGCGGTATCAGCGGTGATCGCGAGCACCTGGCTGGTCGTCGCAGCCGTCGTCGTAGTCGCGGCGGGCGCAACGCCACCACCGGCCGAGCTCGCCGCCGGCCTCGCCATACCCGCAGCCGCCGTGGACGCCTACGAGAAAGCAGCAACGGCGTCACCCGGCGCCGAGTGCGGACTTCGATGGCAGATCCTCGCCGGCATCGGCCGCGTCGAGTCGAACCACGCCAGCGGCCACACCATCGACGCCGACGGCTCGATCTCACCCCCGATCCTCGGCATCGCGCTCGACGGATCGGCGGGCGTCGCCCGTGTCGCCGACACCGACGGCGGCCGCCTCGACGGCGACACGACGTATGACCGCGCCGTCGGCCCCATGCAGTTCCTGCCCGCCAGTTGGCAGCTCTTCGGTGCCGACGGGAACGGCGACGGCCGAGCCGACCCGAACAACCTGTCCGACGCCGCCGTCGCCGCCGGCGCGCACCTCTGCGCCGCGCGCATTGCCTCTCTCGAACGCGACGACGCGCTCGAAAAGGCCCTCCGTTCGTACAACCACAGGGACGCCTACGTCGCCGACGTCCAAGCGTGGATCCACTACTACGACGCGGCCAACGGACTATCGACGCCGCCGCAGCCGGCTGGCGCCATCGTCGACGTCCAAGGCACCCGCGTCGACGCCTCAATCGCGGGCAACCTCGCCGGGCTCCTCGCCGCCGCGCAACAGGAGGGTCTCAACCTGTCCGGTGCGGGATACCGCACCGGCGACGACCAGATCGCGTTGCGCCGAGCGCACTGCGGGTCGAGCGACTACGCCGTCTTCGAGATGCCCGCCGATGGATGTTCGCCGCCGACAGCGCGGCCGGGCCAATCCATGCACGAGTCGGGTCTCGCCATCGACTTCACCTGCAACGGCGCACTGGTCTCGCGCCTCGACCCCTGCTTCGCGTTGCTCACCACGCACGCCGCGGCCTACGGGCTCTTCAATCTCCCGACCGAGCCGTGGCACTGGAGCACGACCGGACGATGAGGTGACGGTCGGCGCGGGCACGCACACGGGTGGCAGAGTGCTCAACTCGTGGAGAACCCGCCCGACTTCGTCGCTGTCCCAGGCGCCGACGGCGTAGAGGCCTGGTCCGTACGGCGACTTCCGTTCGAGCCGAAAGGGTCGATGCTCGAGTTCCGCAGCGCGCTCCGCGCGGCCCTCTCGGCACTCGACACCCGGATCGGACGTCTGCGGTGTGCGTACTCCTCCGCGTCCACGGACTTCTGCGACGCCGAGAACGTGCTGCTCTACAACGTCGGCATGTCGAGCTTCGGCCGGCTGACGGAACACAGCGTGACGTTCGAGCGGTCCCACCTGGTGCCGACCTGCCCCGAACCGCTGTCCGGTCCGGCGCTGCATCACCTCCGCTACACGACCCAATCGGACACGACCTTCCTCCACTGGCAGATCGGCGCCGAGATCGCCGCCGTGGAGACGGCCACACCGCGTCGCGTCGACAAGGCCGCCGACTGGTGGTGGGCGACGCGGACGGGGACACGGACGATGACCGGCGTCGACCTGACCAACCAGCCGTACGGGCTCCGCATCCAGATCGGCGGGCTTGATCGCTCAACCGCATCGGTGCTCAAGCCAATGCTCGACGGCATTGTCGCCAGCCTCCATCGCGACGACTCGCCGGCCGACGAGACAGTCACGAGGCTGGCCACCCAACTTCGCGAGGCCGCCGACGATGTACGCGCTCAGCTCATGGCGCCCGACGCCCCGCTGGGCCAGCGGTTGCTTGTTCGACCATTCCGCGACGGTCTCCAATGGAACCCGGCGGACGACCTCTGCGTGGCCTGCAGCGTGGAGAACCGCGGTCCGGCGTATCCCGGCGTCGTTCGAGGCCAGCTCCTCTGCGTCGCGCCGATCTCTTCGCCCTGAGTCGATCGGAGTCATCTCGTCGCCACAGGTGCGCTGGTAGCGGCGACGCGCCTTCGCTCGATCCGCCGCGTTGCCCTTCGGCAGGCGTGTGTGGCGAGCGTCACCGAGGCGAGCGCTCTCGGCCGAGGAGGCCGCTGAGCTGAAGCGTTGCGTTCGCGGACGGTACGAAGCGCATCGCCCAGATGTGACCGCCGGAGACCGAACGTGAACGCAGGCCGGGAGGCGGCACGTCCATCGCCGGCGTGGACGGCATCGGCCCCCGGCGCGGTATCCCAAGGCGACCGGATGCTGCTGTCGGCCACCCTCATCGCCGCCGGCGTCGCGATGGTGATCGTCATCACCGGCCACCTCGCAACCGCGATCGTCGACCAGGGCTGGCCGCGATACCGCCTCCGCGACGCGCCGGGAATCATCGCCAGGGTCGTCGCCCACCCCGACGACCCCGGCCGCGCCTGGGATCCAGTGAACACGGGCGAAGCGCCGCCCGGCCCCGTCGCCTGGTGGCTGGTCTTCGCCGCCGTCACCGCCACACCCGCGGCTCTCGCCGCCACCGCCATCGCTCGACGTCGGCGGCCTACCTACAGCGCGTCGTGGGCCACACCCCGCCAACTGCGGAAGCTACGGGTTCGAGGCGACGACCACGGCCGCCTGGTCGTCGGCACGGACGCCTGCCGCCGGTTCGCAGTCGAGGCGAGACACAGCCTCCTCGTGCTCGGACCAACCCAAACGGGAAAGACCACGGGTCTCGCCATCCCCGCGATCCTCGAGTGGCCCGGGCCGGTCGTGGCGACGAGCGTCAAGTCCGACCTCATCGCCGACACCATCGGATGGCGATCGTCCCACGGCGAGGTGTCCGTGTTCGATCCGGCGGCGTGCACCCCCTTCGTCCGGTCGCACTGGACTCCCCTCGCCGAGTGCGGAACCTGGTCGGGTTCGATGCGCGCCGCTTGGGAACTCACTACCGCCGCGAAGGCCGCCCACGGCTCGACCATGTCCGTCGGCGACTTCTGGTACTGGGCGGCGGCCAAGGCGCTCGCCCCGCTCCTGCTCGCCGCCCACCAATCCGGAAGGACCATCGCCGATGTCGCTCGGTGGGTCGACCGAGAAGAGCGCGACGAGCCACTGGCCCTCCTCCGAGCGCTCGAGCCGGACGCCGCGATCGCGCACGAGGCCACCTTCCGCCGCGAAGAACGCGGCCGCAGCAACCTGGTCCAGGTCCTGCAGTCGTCCGTCGGTCCCTACCTCGACCCCACCGTCATGGAAACGGCCCGACGCTGCGACATCGTCCCCAGCGAACTACTCGACGGCGGCCGCCACACCCTCTACCTCAGCGCCTTGCCCGACGAACAGGACCGCCTCCGGCCCCTGTTCACCGCGCTACTCGGCCAAGTGATCTCCGCCGCCTACCGCCAAGCCGGACGAAGCGGCCGGCCGCTCGATCCGCCCCTCCTTCTCGTCCTCGACGAGGCCGCCAACATCGCCCCCGTCGAGAACCTTCCGACCGTGGCCGCCACCGCGGCGTCGATGGGAGTGCAACTCGTCACCATCTTCCAGGACCTCGCCCAGGTCAATCTGCGCTACGGCCAAGCGGCCGGCACCGTCGTCAACAACCACCGGGCCAAGCTCTTCCTACCGGCGGTGTCCGACCTCGGCACCCTCGACCTCGCGAGCCGTCTCGTCGGCGATGAGGAGCTCGACCGGGCCTCCCACACCACCGACGCCACTGGACGGCGGTCGGAGACCACGGCGACGCAGTGGCGCCGACTGTTGCCGCCGGAACTCGCGAACCGCCTCGGCGACGGCGAGGCCGTCCTCCTCTACGGCAACCTTCCGCCCGCCCGGCTGCGCCTCCGCCCCTGGTACCGAGACCGCCGCCTCCGCCGCCTCGCCAAGCACGCCCAACGCCCTCTCACCACCGAAGCGGACCCCGCGCCGCCGGCACGGCCGACGCCGACCGCGCACGAACCTGCGTCGACAGGCACCAACAACGGCTCCGAGGTCGTATCGATCTTCGCCGCCGCCAAAGCCCGCCGCCGCCAGGGAGGCACACCATGACCCGACCCGACCCCGTTGCGCTCGACGAGTGGCTGCGCGCAGACCCGGCGCGCGGCGTTCCCCACGTCGACTTCGGTTCCCTCTGGATCGACCCCGCCGAGCCGGACACCCACCAGCGGGTCTCCTGGATCCCCGACACCGGCGAGCTCTACGCCACCAACGGCACCAACGTCGAGACGCTCGGGCGCTACCTCAACCGCGCCGATGTCGAGTTCGCACTCGCAGGGTGGGGGGAACACGGCAACGGCCCCGACGCCGACCTCGCCTGGGTCCGCGACGCCGTCGCCGACCACGCGCCGCTCGACCCAGACCCGCCGGGGTGGTCGACCCTCGCCGACGTACCATCCGACGAGCCGTTCCTCACCCACGCCGAGGCCACCGCCGCCCGACTCCAAGCGTGGGAACGCGACCTCCAAGCCCGAGAACGGCTCCTGCTGGGCGAGATGTCCCCACTTGACGAGTCGAGGTCCGCCACGCCGGTGACGTTGCCTGCCGCGCCGGTGGCCTCCGCCCTCACGCGGCTCCACGCCGACCGCTACATCGGCGGCGAGGACCCCGCCACCTTCGCCGAAGGCCTGGGCATCGACGACCGCCTGGCGACCGGGATCCTCGCCGGCGAGGTCACCGACCTCGACGCCGCGCACATCGCGCACGTGTGCGAAGCGCTCCACGCCTCACCGTTCGACATCTGGGGCCCGGAGCGGGGCCGCCAGATCCTCGACGTCTACGGCCCCGAAAAGTGGCCCCGCCACATCGAACCGCTCGACGACGGCAGGCGCCTGCCGGGAGACGACACCTTCCTGCGCCGCCGGATCGAACAACAAGCCGCGCAGCTCGTCCTCGAGCCCGCCGGACCCGTCCCGGCCCCATGGGTCCTCCTCGAGGTCACCCCGTACCAACAGACCGGCGTCCTCTCCGTCGACGCCAACGGGAGCGTCACATCAGTGACCGACAACCTCGGGCCGGCCGACCCGGCCAGCGACTACCACTTCACCTTCCAGCAAGTCGCTGAGCCACAACACGTCCTCGGGCCCATGACGGCGGCAACTTTCGCCGCCGGCTGTCCTGCCGGCCACGACGCGCCACCAGCGCTCGCGGCTCTCGCCGAGCGCCTCGACCACCAACGACCAGGCACGGATATGTTCCGCTTCCGCGACCCCGACACCGGCAGCGAACATTGGCTCGGTCGCGACACACCCTTCGATCAATGGCAGACATGGGACGACCCCCGCAGCTACTACCCCGGTGATCCCGCCGATGTCCTCGATGAGCGGATGGTCGACCTGACTCCGACCTTGTCGATCGATGTCCGGTCCGTCGAGGAGGTCGTCGAACTCGAGGGAGCGGGACTCGAGTTCTAGGTCCGCGGCTGGCCTGGACCCGCCCCCGGTCGCTTCACCAGCTCATGACGAAGCTGGCGAATCTCGTCGATCAACTCGCGGATCACCTTGGCGCGCATGGTCTTCTCTCCGCCGAACCCGTCGGCCTGGTAGAGCGAGTTGAGTCTCTCGTCGGTCAGCCCGGACGCTCGTCGCACATAGCGAACATACGTTCGGCTAACCCGAGTGTCAACGCCAGCGCGGCCGTCGGTGGCGGCGCAGAGGCTCGTTTTCGGTCACGTCGCCCGATATGCATGGCGGGTGCAGTCGAATCCTGACCTGTCCTCCTAACATCGAGCGAGAGATCGCGTGCACAGGCCCGGTCTTGCTGCGAGGACGCCGCCGAGCCGATCAACGGCGTTAAAGGCCCCCGCGTGACCGTCGAACGCTGTCTGTCAAATGCCGCGCAGTAAGACTCCAGGGTGTGGACGCGACGTCGACCCGCTCAGGCTCATCGTGAACGACCGGCACCGTTCGCCGAACTTGGCGGCGCGCCTCCAGCATTCGTGCGCCCGCGTTGGCCATGACTGAGGACCTCGCTCCGATGGTGGGGATAGGGCTCGCGCCCCCGCGGCTTGCGCCGGCAGATCGCGATCGGCTCCGGTCGCTCCGTACTCGCACCGTGCTGGTCCGAAGCGAACTCCATCGCGCGCTTCGTGATCTCACGCATGCTGCTGAAGCGCTCCAATCGGCTGCCCACGGGAAGTCGCACGTTGATGAACTGCACAACGTCGTCCTGGCGGCTGCGAGGGACGTCGCCAGGCACGTGGACGAACTGGCCTCAGAATTGCTGCGGTTCGATCGGCAGCTGCGAGAACGACCGGAGCAGCTCGTCGTCGCATTCTTCGGCCGAACGATGGCCGGTAAGACCACCCTTGTAGAAACCCTCGTCGGAGGCGACGGTGTCGCAATCGGCCGCGGTGGGCAACGAACGACAAGGGAGACCCGGCGTTGTCCATGGGGTGACGTAACCCTCTACGACACACCGGGCATCGGTGCATTCGAGGGGGAGGAGGACGCAAGAATCGCTCGTCGCGACGTGCGCGAGGCGGACCTCGTCGTATTCGTGCTCACCGACGACTCGATCCAGACCGAGCACTTTCTCGGCCTAGAGCACGTCAAGGCCGAGAACAAGCCGGTGTTGTTCCTCATGAACTCGAAACTGGCCGTTGACACGCCCCTGTTCCGGAAGAGGTTTCTTTCGGACCCTGACGCCTTCCTCGGTGACGTCGCTCTGCGTGGCCACCTTGACCGGCTGGACGAACTCGCGCGCGAGCAGTTGGGGATCACCGAATACCGCGTGCTCAGCGTCCAGGCCCAAGCAGCGTGGCTGGGCTGCACTGAGGGCGACGTCGAGTTGTTGTCGGCCAGCGGCCTCGCGGACGCGGTCGACGCGGTCACCACCCTCCTGACCAGTCGCGCGGTTCACCTGCGCATCCGATCAACCTACGACCCGAGCATCTTGCAGCTGGAGCGCACTGGGACAGATCTGGCTGGGCTAAGAGACGAACTCAGGGAGCAGTCTGCGATCTACGTCAATCGAGCGGACGCGCTCGAGCGCGAACTCGACCAGCTTTCGCGGACCCACCAGGCTCGTATCCAACGGACAGTCAGCACTCACCTCGCCGCTCGCCGCGCGGACCTAGTTGCCTGGCTCGACGAGCACCTCGCCGCGAAGGACCTCGATGAACGGCTTGGTTCCTGGCTCGCGATCAGCTCGCTCGAAGAGCAGTTGCGCCGCGAGGTGGGTGAGGCCTTCCAGACGCTTGAAGCCATCTGCGCCAGCGCTCTCGAGCAACTGCTCGACGATCTCGAGATGCACGTCCCTACCGACTTGCATCAGGAGGGTTTCCAATTCACCGACTGGCAGAAGGCACTTACCACTCTCAGGCGAGCTCTTCAGGTCGGGGGCCTCCTGTTCAAGGTTGCGAGCCTGACGAAGTGGGGGAAGCGAGTTCTTGGAAGCGCAGGCGGACCGGTGGGTTGGGTCGTGCTCATCGGAACAGAGGTGTTGGCTCAACTCGCGAGGCGCTATCCGCGGTACAACCCTGCTAGGCGCGCCTACCTTCAGAAGGCGGCCGCGCGCCTCGAACGCGCGGTCGGTCTCCTCGAAGAGGAAGCGTCCAAGGCTGGCTGCGCGCCTGTAGATGATGTGATCAGGCGGGGCATGGCCCGACACCTGGTGGACGAGCTGACCGCCAGCGGCAACGAACTGGCGAACCATGCGGTTGATCTCAACGTGGCGGTAGTTCGAATCCGCGAGCACGTCACTCACCTGAGCGCGTCCATGTGTGAGGACCTTCTTGACGGACAGCGACCGCACGTCTTTTGCCGGCTTCCCGGCCAGCTTGTGGCTCTCCGAGAATCGCTTGAAGTGGATGCAAGGGCAGCGTTGCAGGCCGCCTTGGGAGAGGCCGTGCTTGAACTTCCAGCTGGCGCACCCGAGGCGATCCAGAAGATCGCGCCGGGGTGGGAGGTCGAGTGGAGGCGGGGTTCGCTGGTGCTCGGCAATCCTGGTGCGGAGGCACTGGATGCGGTCTCGGTCGCAATAATCGAGCGCCTTGCCGAGCGTCCGGTGGCCCTATCGAGTGACGATCAAGCGAATGTGACAGAGGAACCATGAGCCACGTGGAGATTTCGGAACTGCATGGGGAGATCGAGCGGCTGAGGGAGGCTGTCCGTGATCTCCTCACTTCGACAGACGACCCCCGTTGCAGTGGGCTGAGTGAGGAGCTCGTCGACGGTCTGGGCGAGATCCTCTCGATCGCCTTGATCGGTCCGTACAACGCAGGAAAGTCGTCGATCGTAAAGACCCTCGCGCCTAACGCTGACGTCGTCATCGACGCAAACGTGGCCACGGACCGAGTCGTCGAGACGCTTTGGCATGGCGTGCAAGTTGTCGACACACCTGGCATCGGCGCGGGCCGCCCTGCTCACGATGACATGACCGAGCGGGCCATTGTGTCGTCCGACCTCTTGATGTTCGTGGTCACTGCCGAGCTGTTCGATGCGACCATCGCCGACTACTTCAGATCGATAGTCATCGACGCGGCGCGCGGCGGCGAGTGCATTCTGATCGTCAACAAGTCGACACAGGATTCTGGGAACCAACACGAGAAGCTGGCGCACATTTCAGCGGTGCTTCGTCCACTTTCGACCGACGACTTGCGAGTGGTCTTCATCGATGCGCGAACACGGCTCTGGGCGGAAGACGCCGCCGACGGCGACGAACGGGAGGAGTTGCTCCAGTTGTCGAACTTCGCTGAGTTGACGTCGGAGATCGATGCCTTCGCCCGACGAAGCGGGCTCCGGGCGAGGCTGACGACACCGGTCTACCAAGTCATTGACGTTGTCGATCGCGGACTCGAGTCACTCGGGGAAGACGAGGGGATCCAGAAACGGCTTGATCTCCTCAACAGCCAGCGCAAGATACTGCTCCGCCACCGAGCCGAACTCGAGGAAACCGCCCGTTCTGCCATCTCGGCTGCTGGAGCCGACCTCGTCCGAATCGGCCAGCAAGTCGCAGCAGAAGTCCAGGCTGCGGATGACGATCAAACATTGAGACTGCGCGTCGAGGAGGGGCAAGCGCTCGCTGCGCGGCGGTCTGACTCGCTTGACAATCAACTCGACAACTTGATCCGTGCCGCATCCCATCGCCTGAGCGACGACCTCCAAGGGCACGTTCCCCCGGAGCTGAAGGCTGGCCAAACAACGGGAAGCGCCCGAACCGCGTCCGGCCCGGTTGAGGTGCCTCCCGGCATTAGAGGTGCGCGAGTGTCGTCACATCTGGCGAGCGCTGAGATGCAGGCAACCCTCAAGAACATCGCGACCTTCTTTCGCGACAATTCCCGTCCCGGGCAGCCCGCGCACGCTTTCGTCTACGAGGCAACGAAGAAGCTGCGTATCAAGCACAAGCCATGGGGCAACGTGAAGCTCACTCGACGCATCGGGAAGGTTGCGGAGGGACTCGGCGCGGCGCTGGTCGTCCTCGAGGTGGTGAATGAGCACCGGGAACAGCGCGCAGAACGAAGGGAGGGTGATCGGGTGCGGGCGATACAACAAGCCGTGCGAAGCCACTTTGTGACTTACGCGAACTCCGTTGCGGTGGAGGCTGAGGTCGACGCTACGGACTATGTCGAGGGCTCCTACAACGCAGCCCTGGCAACGATCGACTCAATGTCGCTGCAACTGGTGCAGCAGCGTAGAACGACAGACAGCGTGTCCAAGGAACTCATCAGTCGTCGAGAGGAACTCGGCGCCTTGCTCACTCGGATTCATGCAGCCGAACTCATCGAGAGTCTGCAGACGGAGGAGCGAGGCCCAGAGGGGTAACCGCCCGAGCCAGTCGCGGCAGTCTGGACGGGGGCCGGAGAGACGCTCGTCTCTCGACGACCTGCTGTGCCGCCGACCAGTCACGGACAGCGCGCCTCCGCCCCAAGAACGAGTCGACCGTCCCCAATGGCCGATCCTGAGGGGGCGGCCTCCGGGCGGCCGACCGAGAGAGGGACCTGCCTCTCAGCCCGACGATGGGCCGCCCTTGTTGTCGCGTCCGTCAGGCGGGATCGGAAGGCGGTAGACGGTGATCCGCTGACTGCCAGCCGCGCCAGGATTGACGAGGACGGGCGGTATCCACTTGGGCTCGTACTGCCAGTCGTCGCGGGGTCCCACGCGGTATCGCTGCCAGTGGGCGCGCCGCAGATGCGCCGCCGGGGAACCACCGGCACGATCGGCGCTTGCTGAAGAGGTTCGCGGTCGGAACATGGCCCTCGTGTCGAGCACCCGTACACCGGCGACGGCGCCCCGTGGTTCGAGCCGGCGGAACGCTCCGCGTCGCAGCGCGTCGCGGAAGGCCGGCGCGGTGGGGTCTTCGGGGAGCGGAAGTGATCGCTCGGGTGGTGTCCAGTCGCCCCAGGCGACGGCCCCGGCGAGATTGGCGACGAGGGGTTGGAGGTGACTCTGGTCGAGGAGTCCTTCGACGGCGTGGAAGCGGGTCGTGGCCGCGACCGGCTCGGCCAGGATCCACAACACGAGGTTGTCGAGTGTCCCGTCGAGTTGTGCGGTGAGCACGACCCCGGCCACGGAGAGGGGCTCGCGTCGGTATGCACCGAGGGTCCCGAACCGGATGTAGGCCGGCGCATCCAACGGGTCCGGGCTTGCGTCGCCGGCCAGGACGTGACGGATGGTCGTGGGCGTCCGCATCTGGACCCGCAGTCGCTCCTCGCCGCCTCGGAGTTGGTCGGGAACGTCGAGCGGTCGGCTGAAGTAGACCGCGACTGCCGGGTAGGGGAGTTGCAGTCGTCCGACGAGGGACTCGTCGGGCGGCCGGCTCCCGAGGATGCCGATTGCGGGCCCGGCCGGCAGGAAGTAGGGCACGGCGGCGTAGAGGAGTTGGGCGAGCGGAAGCTCCCGGTCCGAGGCCGGCGGCGACGCCGGGTTGCCGTCGGCAGCCGTCCAGTCGCCGGCGAGGTTGAGGAGCCAGCTGGCGGTGAGTGCCCGCAGGCGGAGCACGTCGCCGGGCACGAAGTCCTCGGAGGTCAACCGATCGGCGCCCCGCCAGCGGCGACCGGTCAGCGCGAGGTCACGCTCGACGACGCGGGTCAGCGCCGCGACTGACGGGTGCGAGTTCGGCCACGCGGCGAGGGCGAGAGCCCGGGAGATGTCGGCGTCCTCGGCCAACGCCATGGGTGAGCCGAACGTCGTGCGAGGCGTACTCACCCCCGTCACTCGACGGCGCTGGCCGCCAAACTGCACGTGTCATACTGTGGAGCACAGTCTCAGGAGGACCAGTGGCGAAGCGGAACCTGACGGTGCAACTCGATGAGGACGTGATCCAGCAGGCGAAGGTGCTCGCTGCCCGTCGCGGGACGTCGGTGAGCACCCTCGTGGCGTCCGAGCTGGAGCGTCTCGTCGCCGACGACGACCGCTACGACGATGCCTTTCGGCGCGCCCAGCGCGCCCTCGCCGGCGCAGTACCCCGCGGAGGGCGACGTTGGAGCCGAGATGATCTCTACGACCGCTGATCGTGTCGACCTTCGTCGACACCAACGTTCTCGTCTACGCCCACGACGCGTCCGACCCAGCTCGGCAGCCGATCGCGGCGCAGTTGCTCGACGACCTTTGGCGGGCCCGCGAGGGTGTGCTCAGCACGCAGGTCCTGACCGAGTTCTACGCCGTCGTGACCCGGAAGTTCGATCCTCCGATGCCCCGGCGCGAGGCGCGCGCGCTCGTCGACACGTACGCGGCGTGGCCGGTCGTCCAGGTCGACTCGCCGCTGATCGTCGCCGCGTCCGCGCTGGAGGAGCAGCACTCATTGTCGTTCTGGGACGCGTTGATCATCGAGGCGGCGCGACGCGCCGGCGCCAGCCGTTTGGTGTCCGAGGACCTGCAGCACGGCCGCCGCATCGCCGGTCTTGTCATCGCGAACCCGTTCCTCGACTCGTAGTCGGTCGACGTCGACTGCCCCACGTCCGGCGAAGGACGGAGTAGGTGTGAGGCGCGTGACCATCGAGGTTGACGAGTGGGTCCTCCAGGAGGCGGCCGCCGCGCTCGACACCACATCGATCGGCGAGACGATCCAGCGGGCCCTCGCGGTCGCGACCGAAGCGGGACGCGGCGAACGCCTCGCTCGCCGCGAGGCGCGACTGGCCTTCGGCCGGTCCGGGTCCCGCCGCTCCTCGCGCTAATCGAGTTCCACGCCGCCGACCTCCGGGGCCTCGATGACCACGGTGGTGGCGCCGATGAGGTCGCGGACGATGTCGAGGTGGTCGAGCTGCGGGTCAGCAGCAAGCGGCGGCGGCTCACCTGGTTCCGAACCCCATCGGGCGACGTACGACTCGATCTCGCCGGCGGCGGCACGCCACTTCTCGCGACCACCGAGAGACAGGGGCGGCTCGCCAAGGCGTGACACGACATGGTCGGGCCGGTCGATCTCGGCCGCGAGGCCGGCGAGAGCCGTCCTCTGCGCGATCGCCCGCTCGAGGCGGCGCCCGTAAAGCTCGTCGCCGTCGACCGCGGCCGGTTCAACGACGATCGCGTCGCGCTCGCTCCACAGGTCGGCCAGCGTCCGTCCCGCAGATGGGGAACGGAGCCCGCACCGCTCCTCGACCGCCGTCGTCTTGGCGCCGTCCCGGACGAGCGCCCGCACGAACCGCTCCGACGGCGCGTCGTTCTCGTGCTGACCGTGCTCCTCCAGTTCGATGTCCCGATCACGGTCGTCCTCGGCCACCAGATAGATGTCGTTGCGCTCCCGGCCACGAGAGAGCCCGGTGTAGCCGGCCTGCCGGTAGAGGCGGTCGTCGCCCAGGAGCAGCGCCCGCTCGTAGGTCGCGCCCTGCGCCTTGTGGATCGTCGTCGCGTACGCGTGGGTGAGGTGACCGTCAGCGACATAGGACGTCGGGATGTTGAGGCGGTGCTCGGCGCCGTCCACCTTGACCACAAAGCCGTCGTCGTCGATGGCCTCGATCGACCCGAACATCGCGTTGTGCACGCCGACACGCCGGTCGTTGTGGAGACACACGATCCGGTCCCCGGCGGCGAAGGGCCGCCCGGCGATCGTTACCCCTTGGGCGTCGATAGCGCCGGCCTCGACGAGAAGCGCACGGGCGCGGGCGTTGAGCTCGTCCACGTCGCGCCGCCGCAGCGCCAGCATGATCGGCTGCTCGCCCTGGGTCCTCGACTCGAACCAGTCGGCCACCATCGCGGCGCGGACCTCGCGGGGATTCTCCCCGAGGTGCAGGCGGCCCTCGCTCTCGTAGCGGTCGACGACGGTGACCAGCCCGTGCCGACCGCCACGCCCGACCCGCAGCTGGTCGAGCGCGGCGCGTTCCCACGCCTCGACCTGTCGCCGGTTCTCGGTCAGCTCGACCGCGTCGTGTCGACGAACCAGGGAAGCGAAGGCGCCGCCGGCCTCGACCGCGGGCAGCTGGTGGTGGTCACCCACCAGCACCGCCTTGGCTCCGCTGGCGTCGACGTGGGCGAGGACGCGGGCCAGCCGGCGCGTGTCGACCATGCCGGCTTCGTCCACGACCACGACGCTTTGACGGTTGAGCGACCCGCCGGATTGGTCACAGTCGATGAGGAACTGCTCGATCGTCGTTGACGGCAGGCCGGCGCTGGCCTCGAGCTCGGCCGCGGCGCGCGCCGCAATCGCCACGCCGATCGGGCGAAGGCCGCCGTCACGCCACGCACGGGCAGCCGCCGCCAAGGCGTAGGTCTTGCCGGTCCCGGCGCGACCGACCACGACGTCGACACCGTTGCCCGACGTGGTGAGGTGGCGCACCATGTGCTCCTGCTCCGCCGACAGCAGGCTGCCCGCGCACGCCGCCGCGACGATCTGATCGTCCACGACACCGACGCCGACGCCGCGTCCGCGTTCGGCCCGCTCGAACAACCGCTGCTCGATCGCCAACATCTCCGTCGTCGACCAGCGCCGTTCGACCGCCACCGCCGTCGTGATCGACCCATCCGGCCGCCGCAGGACCTGGCGGTCCGCAAGCCGGTCGGTCGCGTCGATGACCGGCAGGACCCGGTCGTCCTCGATCACTCCCTCGACGAGCTCTTCGAGCGTCTCCACGTCGACGCGTGCGCCCGCGGGGAGTCCGACGCACCAGCTCCGCATCACGTCACGACGGTCGAAGCTCGCGTGTTCGGCGGTCAGACCCCGGCTGGTGAGCATGTCGTCGGCGACGTCGTCGAGGTCACTGGCCCGGAACTGCGGCCCCTGCCGACCAACGACCCGTGACAGGTCGGCGAGCTCCTCGCCGAGGTCGGCGGCCTCGGCCCGCCAACGCTCGTGCAGCGTCTCGGGATCGACGTCGTAGTCCTTCGCCTGTCGCGTGTCGAGGGTGGCTGTCCGAGACGCGGACATCGAGTCCTCGCCCCGGGCGGCCATCGCCGCC
Source organism: Acidimicrobiales bacterium (assembly GCA_035525495.1). GTDB lineage: Bacteria > Actinomycetota > Acidimicrobiia > Acidimicrobiales > CADCTF01 > DATLED01. The sequence goes on from DATLED010000081.1 coordinate 83,976, forward strand.
TCGATCTCCTCGCGCCGCTTCGAGAAGCACTCGAGGAGGCGGCGGTCGATGCCGTCGATGTCGGCGTAACCGTTGACGATCTCGCCCCACTCGACACCGAGGCGATCGGTCAGCTCGCCGCGGAGCACCGCCTGGTAGACGAAGCCGGCCGTGCGGGCGTGCTGGTAGATCGGCCGCGAGTGCACCGCACCCCAACCGCCGCCCACCCGCTCGACGACGTTGCCGACGAGGCAGTGGGTGTGGAGCTGCGGGTCACCGGCCCGGCTCGTCCGGTGCCGGAAGGCGGCGACGACGAGGCCCTCGCCCCGGACGAGTTCGACCTCGCCGTCGACGCGCCGCCGGGTCACCGTCGCGTGTCGTTCGAGGTACTCGATGCCCGCCGCCACCGCCGCCCGATGGGCCTCGGCGACTTGGGCCGGGACCTCCCGGTCGCCGAGCGCGTAGAGAACCGACACCGACTTCGGCGCCGAGAACGTCAGGTCCCAACCGGGTACGCGGTCGGTGCGGGTGTGGCCGCCGAGCTTGTCGCCCGTTCGGGGGTCGATTCCACCGAGCACCTGCCGCAGATGTTCGTCGGTGACCTGTCCTTGGAGGCCGAGGCGTGCCGCTCCTGCACCCGTCCACTCGCCGGGCGCCTCACCGCTGCCGGTGTAGTAGTCCTCGATGCCTTTGGCGACTGTGGACAGGTAGTAGTTCTCCTGGCCACGGCCCAGTTTGCCGATGGAGAGCACGGCGTTCGCCGCCTTCTGGTTGCGGTCATTTCGCGGGCCCAGCGAGACGACGGCGGGCCAACCCGTCGACTCCGGAGATGCGCTCTCCCGGCGACGGGAACGCAACAAGCACCCCCGTGCATACTGTGTGAGCCCGTCGGCGCCCTGCGCCGCCGGCCTACCCCTGCACCCTCGCCGCCCGTCCCCGCCCGACCTCCCCGGCCCTCGCTTCCCGCGCTCCCCTCCGGCCCGCCCTCCCTCCGGCCCGCGCCCCGCGCCGCTCCGGCCTCCTCGCCCCTCCGCCACCCCCGGCCCCTCGCGCCCCGGCCTCCTCCCGCCGCCCGCCGCGCCGGGCCCGGACGCGAAGAAGCCCGCAGACTCTCGCCTGCGGGCTTCTCGATCGGTCGCCGGGCGACGCCGGCGAGGTCTCAATGCTGAAGGAAGGCTCGGTCGCGCCCGAACTTCAGGAGTCGGCACTCCTCGACGGTGAGGCCGACGAACTCGTCACCGGAGAACGAGAGCTCGTCCGGGTAGAAGTCGAAGACCTTCGTCTCGGTGCCGTCCTCGCAGGTGACCCACACCTCCGGCAGCGGATCGCCGAGCCGCTGGGGGAGTGGCGTGATCCGAGCGGCGACCACGAGGTTCGAGCGCACGCCTTCCATCCTTTCACCGGAGGGAGTCACGCGGCTTCGCCCTCCTCGGGACCGTCGTCAGCATCGGAGTCGGTGGTGGCCTCGTTGACGACGTGCAGCTCGATGTCGGACAGCTCGTAGCCGGTGCTGGCCAGGTACTCGAGCCACCGACCTGCCTCGGCGTTGCGGTTCCGCCAGGTGTGGACGCCCATGGTCTGTTCGCGGTCTGCGGCGACCTGGGCGAGCAGGGCGAGGGGCAGTTGGGCGTCGCTGACCTTGGCGACATAGTTGGCGCCGACGGATCGCCCGTAGCCGGTCGGGGGATTGACGCCGAGGAGTTCGGCGACGAGCTCGTCCTTGCCGTCCCCGACTCGGTCGGGTCGCCCGACGATCTCGGCGGTGACGTAGCGGAGCGTCCCCTTGGGGGCGGTCTTGCGGGCGAGGAGTCCCCGGACCCACTCCCTCCGGACAGGCTCCGCGGCTCGCCACGCCTTGTTGTTCTCGATGACCTCCCGTCGTTCGGCCCTGGCCTCCTCGGGGAGTGCTGTGGGAGCGGGCTGACCGCTGCGGCCGTGGCGGTCGCGGTGTCCGTTGGCGCGGGGGTCGAGGCAGTAGTGGCGCGGCTCGGTCGGGTCGAAGTCGGGGACGACCGCGGCGCGGCCCGGACAGCTCGCGTGCTCTCTCGCCGTGAGGGGACGCCCGTCGTCGCGGTCGGTGAGCTCCGCGATGGGCTTGGCCTTCCCGCGGTCGCCGTAGCGGTCGAGGATGGTGACGCCGGCCGCGGTGAGCGCTGCGACGGTCGCCTCGTACTGCTGGGCGCGTTCGCGGTCCTGGCGGATGCGGCTGGCGACGTGGTCGAACTGGCCGGGGTTGTTGCGGGCGGCAACGGCGAGCTGCTTGACGGCGTCGCCGTCGTCTTCGAACTCGGCGATGGTGACGGCCTGGTCGAGGGTGAGGCCGTAGCGGTCGGCGACCGTGGCGGCGACGTCGCTGCCGGCGACCTTGCGGGCCTTGGCGACGTGGGCTCGGGTGACGCCGGTGACGCGTGCGATGGCCGTGTCGCTCATCTCGAGCAGCGCCAACTGGGCGTAGGCGGCGGCTTCCTCGCCGGTGGTGAGGTCCTTGCGGTGGAGGTTCTCGGCCAGTTGGCGGGCGATCCGCTGGGCGTCGTCCATGTCGGAGGCGACGACGCAGGGGAGCGGCCGTTCGGCGGCGATGGCGGCGGCGCGGCGGCGGTGGCCGAACAACAGGGTGTGGCCGCCGTTGCCGTCGGCGACGACGACGGCGGGCTCGAGGACGCCGAGTTCGGCCACGGATCGGGTGAGGCCGCGCAGGTCGCCGAGGTCGCGTCGGACGTTGGTGTCGACGGTGATGCTGTTGGGGTCGAGCTCGATGAGCTTGGTCTTGGTGGTGGTCACTTGCTTGCTCTCCTTGGTGGAGTCGCAGGAGGAGGGAGCCGCGTGGGCTCCGAGAAAGGGGAGTCCCTCAGGCGGCCTGTTCGGCCTGGGCGCTGTCGCCGAGGGCGTCGAGGATGCGGGCGGCGCACGTGATGACGCGTTCGCTGGTGGCGCGCACGGCGTCGGTGTCGCCGAGGGCCCAGGTGGCGACGTACCCGAAGGAGTAGTCGTCGCTGGCGAGGCCGTGGCTGCCGCACACGAGGTAGGCGACGGACTCGGCTTCGATCTCGCACACCGCCCGGTCGCGTCGCTCGCCGCCGTCCGGGGAGTGGAGGAGGACGTGCGCCAGTTCGTGGGCGGTGGTCTTGGCTTGTTGGGCGGGGGCGAGGTCGTCGCGGACGACGACGGTGCGGGTGTCGTAGGTGGTGACGCCGTTGGCGGCGGCGTGGCCGGCGGGCATGGGTCCGAGCGTGAACGTGTAGCCGTGGTCGCCGATCACCGCCGCGAGTCGTTCGGTGACGTGGTGGGGGTCGCCGCCGTCGAGGAGATGAACGGGCGGGGAGGGGAGTTCGTCGCCGTCGGTCTGGGCGACGTCGAACACGTGGACGACCTTGAAGCCGCGCAGCACGCGGCCATGCTCGCCGTTCTCCTCGTCGCCGTCGGTATCGTCGCTACGGCGGTAGGTGCAGGGGGCGAGGATGGCGATCCCGGACTCGCCCCGGCAGACCTGTCGGCCGAGGGACTGCCAGGTGCGGTAGCCGGCGACCTGGGTGGCGTCGGGGCGCTGGGCGAAGATGAGGAGGAGGTTGCTCACCGAGTAGCTGCGGAAGCGGCGGGCGGTGTCGAGGAAACGTCGCCACTCGTCGCCGTCGACGAGTTGGTCGATGGCGGCAACGAGTCGATCGTGGGCCTCGGCGAGACGGTCGGGTCGGGGCATTGTCACACTCCTTGTTGTGCTGGGATCCGCCAGCAAGGCGTCTCCTTGCTGGCCTGACCACCAGCGGGCACGGCCGCTGTCGGGGTCAAGGGACGGCCGAAGGCCGAGCGAGAACCGGAGCTTGCGGAGGCTCGCAGCGACCCTTGACGCCGACGTGGGCGGCCGTGCCACGCCAACCGCTCCGCCATCCGGGCCGGACCCGTCGACCGGCCCGTCATGACGACACCGGCCGATGCCGGGGAGTGGCGATCCCGGCGCGCAGCCCGCTGGCGATCGTCGCGGCTGCCTCCCGAGCGGTCAGACCAGCTGCGTTGGCTGCGGCCGTGAGCTGTTCGACGACGTCGGCTTCGTCGAGATGCCCGCTGCCGGCCAGTTGGCCGAGGGCGAACGCGGCCCGGTTGAGGGTGTGGTTGCGGACGCCTTCGACGCTTGCCCTCACCGCCGCGGTCTCGGCGTCGAGGGCCGCTCGGGCCCAGGCGTCCACGTTCGACGGCAACTCGCGCCGCTCGGTCACGGGCGGTTGCGCCGGGAGGCACTGCTCGAGAAGCCAGGCGGGCATGGCCACGATGGGCGCCTCGATCCAGCGGTAGCGCCCGCCGCTGGCGTGGCGGCTCGGGGAAACGAGCACGTAGCCGCCGTCGCCGCGGACGTCGATGCCGGCGCCGACGCGCCCGGCGCTGTTCGGCACCGTGACGCCGGGGTGCACGAACCAGAGGTGCCGACCGCCGCCTCCGGTGACGGCCTGAAGCGTCAGCGGGAGGTCGCCGTGCTCGAGCAGAAGGCCGGCGAGGGACTCGTCGCCGCCGTGGTCGGGGTCGATGTCGAGAACGACGACGCCCGCTCCCTCGGGTGCTGCGCCGGTGCGGACGCCGATGTTGGCGTCGGGCCACTGCGACCACCAGCGGCGGATCGTGTCGGTGTCGGCGGTCGCCTGGTGGAGGCCGTGTCGGGTGCGCGGGTGCTTCCCGGCGCTCGGGCAGTCGGTGTCGCCGCAGCTGCAGCGACCTGCGGTGGCGTGGTGGCACGGCAGCACCGGCCAGTTGCGGCGGGCGAGGCCGAGGGCGACGGGCGCCGTGCGGAAGGTTGAGGGCATGGGTCCTCCTGGTGGGCGATGCGCTCCGGCTTCGGGCCGGGCGCAAGTGGTCGGGGTCGTTGATGCCTGCGGGGGAGTCCCGCCCCCCGGCGATCGGTACGGGAGGGGGCGTCCCCGGCGGGGTGATTGCGGCGGGCCGACCGCGGGCTTCCCCAAGCCGCGGCCGGCCGGTCCGCTACCCCACCTCTCGGTGGGGGTCCTGGCCGAAGGTCTGGTGGTGGAGTTCGGCGACGAAGGCGGGGAGCCGCTCGAGGTGCCGGGCGCTGACCGGCGGGGCGGTGAGGCGGACGAGGTGGTGGTCGTCGTCGAGGGGGACGAGGAGCCGGAACTGGGCGAGTCGGGTGAGGGTGCGGCGCACCATCCCGTGGCGGCCGTCGCCGCGGTGGATGCCGTGGGCCTCGGCGAGGGTGGCGAGCTCCCAGGTGACTTGGGGTTCGCGGCGGAGCTGGGCGGCGAGGGTGCCCCACATCAGCCAGCTGCTGGGCCCGATGAGGGGGAGCCAGGCGAGGCGGCTGTAGGTGCCCTCGGGGTCGCAGTCGGTGTGGTCGAGGGTGGGGTCGGCCCACGGCTCGAAGGTGAGAACCTGGAGTTCGTCCATGGCGGGTTGCCTTTCGGCGGGGCGGGTGGCGGATGGCCGCCGGCGGCCCCTGGAGCGCCGGCTGCGCTGCGCCGTCCACCACGGCCCATCGGGCGGGCGGTCAACCGGCGAGCGCAGCGAGAGGCGAGTGCCCTAGCGAGCGAGCGTCAGCGAGGGAGTGGGTCGAGCCGGCCGGTTGAGGGCCCGGCGGGTCGTGGTAGGCGTGGAGCAGTCAGCCGGAGCACTCCACGGGGTCGACGTCCGAGGTGTCCGACCCGCTCGGCGAACGCACTCCGCCTGACGGCGCCGGGTCTGGCATCGTGCGCGGGCCGCCAATCGACTCGTTGACTGCAGACGCCCACGCGGCGGCGTCGCCTCTGGTGCTCACCACCTCGGGCAGCGGGGGAGTCGTTGGGGGACCCGCACGGGGCTTGCTTGGCGAACACGGGCGCCTCGGTGCAGCACTCGCGTCGGGGGGACCGCGCAACTACGCTGGTGTTGGACCTCGACGCGGGGTTGATCGCGTCCGCACCGTCAGGCTGGCAATTGGGCCGGCTCTCTTCAACGAGGAGGACGACGTGGACCCCACCTTCGACCGCGCAGGTGACGACGATCCGGGCGGCGAGATCGTCTGGCTGTTCGACGCCGACGCCACCCCAGACCCCGAGCCCTGTTCACCCGCCGAGTTGTTCAGGCGGCTGGACCTGGCCGCCGAGCGGGCCGGGCTGACCACGGTCGCCGTGCGCGGGGCCATCCGCGGCCTTCGCCGCCGTGGTCGCATCGTCACGTTCGAGCTCACGGACGCCGACACGGCCGGCACCGACAGCGCCGACGCGCTGGTTCGGGTGGTCGTGTTCCCGGACCAGGTGCGCGACATCGAGCGCGCCGCCTCTGCTGGTGGCCGTGGTCTCGCCGAGGGCGCGCCGGCAACGGTCTCTGGCGCCGTGCGCTTCGATCCGCCCTACGGCGGGGTGAGGATCGCCGCCGCCACCGTTGAGGTCCACGAGGGCGAGACCGAACACGCCACCCGCACGGCGCAACTCCTCCGCGACCTCGAGCGCGAAGGACTTCTCACCCGCCAGGCCGCCCTCGTCGTCCCCGGACGCCCGTTGCGCGTCGGGCTCATCACCTCGCCGGGCACCGCCGGCGACGCCGACATCTCGGCGCTCCTCGAGGCGTCCGGCTTCGAGTGGCAACTGTTGCGCCAGCCGGCGCCCATGGCGGGACCGAACGCGCCAGATGCGGTTGCCGCCGCCATCTGGCTCCTGGCTCGACTAAAGCCCGACGTGATCGTTGTCGCGAGGGGTGGCGGTGGCCGGACGGAGCTCGACTGTTGGGACACCGACGTAGTCGGCAGGGCGATCGCAGAAGCGCCCGTGCCGGTGTGGACGGCGATCGGTCACGCTCCCGATGCCACCGTCGCTGATCGGGTGGCCAACAGGTCGTGTCCGACGCCGTCGGCGGCTGCCGCGGACCTGGTGGCCAGAGTCCGGGACTTCGAACGTCACCGCCATGAGCGTGTCGTGTTCGCCGAGCACCGCCAGCGGGTGGCGGTCGAGCGGGCAAAGGTCCGCCGGGCCCGGTTGGTCGCCGTCGCCGCTCTCGTCGCCTTCGTGCTGGTGGTGATGCTCGTGGCGGCGTTGGGCTGAACGCGACGAGGGGGACGGCCGAGCCGTCCCCCTCGTGTGTGGTTCGTTGGTTCAGGCGGCGGTTGGCGTCGCCTCCGATTCCTCCCGCCGGGGGGCGTCGAGGAACTGCACCCGGTTGGCGAGGACCTCGACCCGGCTGCGCCGCTCGCTGGACTCGTTGTCGATCCAGCTTTGGTGGCGTAGGGCGCCCTCGATGAGGACCTGGCGGCCCTTGGCGAGATGGGTGGCGCACGCTTCGGCGAGTTGGCCGAAGGCGACCACGTCGAAGAAGTCGGCGTTGTCGCCCTCGCCGGGGCGGGGCACGGCGATGCGCATCGGTGCGACCGCCTTGCCCGACTCGGCGTAGCGGAGCTCAGGGTCTCGGGTGAGTCGGCCGACGCCGATCCAGATGTTCGTCATGGGACTACTTCCTTTCGGTGGGGATGTCCTCCGGGCGGGTGCCCGTCGGCTTCGGCGGCTGGCAACCACGACCGAACGGTGGTGGGTCAACCGGCGCCTGCGAGGCGAGAGCCGCCAGGCGTGCCCTAGCGAGCGAGCGCAGCGAGGGAGTGGGTCGAGCCGTCCGGTTGACGCGACGCCGGGTCGTGGTAGCGGTCGTCGACGTTGCCGACGGGCATCCGGGGGACTCCCCCGACCGCGTGAAGGAGCCGTCCCGAACCTCCCGCAGTCGGCGTCACGACGCCTGGGCCCGGGAGTCGGTGAGCCGATCATGGCGGGCGCGCACCGCCTCGTGGAGCCGCGCCAGCTGCGTCGGCGTGGCCGGAGGCAACTCCTCGCGGACGAGAACGAGGTCGTCGGTGATCGCCCTCGTGATGCCGAACCGTTCGAGCCGTCGCAGCGTCCGGACGATCGCCGCCTGCTGACCGCTCGGTGAGCCCAGGCCGAGGTCGGCCGCCAGCCGGTCGAGCGTGGTCGACACGCCGGCAGGATGGTGCTGGATCTCGCCGGCGACGAGGCGCCAGGCGAGAAACGTCGACGGTCCGAGGATCGGAAGCCACACGGCGGTGGCGTAGTAGGAGCTCGGGCCGTAGTAGCCGACGGGACCGGGCAACCCGTTCGGAGGTGCCGGGAGGAAGCGGATCCGCCCGATCACGCGGCTGCTCCGGCGATGAGGACCGCCTCGGCGTTGCGCCGGCGCCACTGCAGGGTGCGGACGGGAGTGCCCGTGCGACGCGCGATCGACGGGAGGTCCTCTCCCTCGATGTGCGTGGCAACAATGAGTGCCGCCCAGTGCGACGGCACGCGACCAGCAGCCACGGCATCCTCAATGACGTCCCGAAGTTCCTCGCCGGGAGTCGGTTGTGGCGCCTCGATTTGGCCGCGGAGCAACCGCGGTTCGAGGGGCGTCATCCGCTCACGGTCATTCAGAACTCGCCGAGCCAGGCGAGAAAGGTCTTGGTTGGCGTCGAGCAGGATGTTGGCTGCGACCTTCCGCGGCCGGCGGTCGACCGGATATCGGCGGATGCGGGCGTAGACCGCTGCGACAGCGGCGGCGGCCCGCTCGTCCGAGGAGCCGAGCGCCCACCACCTCGCTGCCAGCCGGCATGTGCCCGGCAGCAGCAACTGGAGCAGGGTGCGGGCAGCGATGTCGGAACCGTCCGCTGCCCGCCGAGCGAGATGCGCCATCACGGGGTCGGCGGCCTCCGGTGCCGCTCGTCGCACGCTTGGTACGAGGAGGTCAGGGCTTGCCGCGCCCGCCAACGCGCAGGCCTCCGCAAGCTCGTCTGCGATCGCTGGGCGTCGGATCAAAGCGATCCACTCCCGGTCGAGTTGAGTGAACACGCTGTCTACAGGGCCCTCTGAGCTGGTCATAGAGGCACCAAACGGGGAGGGACTCCCCGAAGCACTCCCCTCGAGCTCCGGCGCCAAGAAATTTCGGCGCCCGGCGGCGAGGGACTCCCTCCCGTGCAGTTGCGAGCAGCGACGTGCCGAGGAGCCCAGTAGTTGTTCCGCAGTAGGTCCTTCCAGGATGCGCGAACGGCGACGGCGAGGTGAGCTACGCTCCGGACGGGCTGCGTTGTTGCAGTTACTCGGACCGATCGGTTCCTCCCGGATGCAGTTATTAGAGAGGCCCGTAGTGACACCCATCCAGCAACTCGTCCTCAGCTGCACGAAGCGGAAGCGTAAGGACGCTTCTGCGGGCAACCACCGCCTGCGTGACGTTCCGCCGGCTTCCCCAACGGTGCGGGCCGCAGCTTGGGTCGAGGCGGTCTCCAATGCGCCGACCTGGGGTCCAGCGCGCGACCTGTACGTCGGGGAGTACTGGCAGGCGGGACTCGACTTGGCCCGAGCGTCGGCCCGTCGGACACAGACCGAGGTCTACGTGCTGTCCGCCGGACTCGGCCTCGTCCACTCGGCTGCGGCAGTCCCCGGCTACGCCGCGACATTCACCCGGGCGCACCCGGACTCCGTCGTTATTGGCCAAGGTGAAGGCCCCTCGGCCGAGCGGCGGGCTTGGTGGGACGCACTCGCCGACTGGACCGGCCCGGGCGATCGCAGCGGCCCGAGGCGGCTGGGTGACCTTGCCACGACCCCGGGTGCTCACCTCCTTGTGTGTGCGGGACCGGACTACATCGACGCGACGGGCGACGATCTGCGCGCCGCCCACAAGGTGCTTGGTGACGAGCGCCTCGTGATCGTCGGGTCTGGTGACTCCCCCGAGGGCCTCGACGACGTGTGGGTTCAGTGCCCCGGCCAACTGCGGATGCGGTTCGGGGGATCGATGTCGTCGACGAGCGTTCGGCTCGCCCGGGCGATGCTCGAAGCACTCAGCCCGAGTGAGCGCATGGGAGCGCGGCAAGCCCGCGCGTTCATCGCCAACGCTCTGAAAAGCACCGAGGCGCTGCCCAGGTTCGATCGGGCCCGCCTGTCGGATGACGATGTTCTCGCATGGATCCGCGCTGACGCGCAGGCGCACCCGGCGACGACGAACAAGTCCGCTGCTCTGCGCCGGCTTCGCGACGACGGTAGGGCTTGCGAACAGAGTCGGTTCGCTCGCCTCTACGACGCGGCACGGACGGGGCAGCGATGAGGGTCCTCCGGCGTCGCGCCTTGTGCATCGAGCAGACAAAGTCCGGCCCGCTGTACCTGTTCACCCTCCGCGCTGACGAGATCTTCGACGTTGCGGAGGTGACGCGCATCAACCGTTCGCGGTCGAACGAACTGATCGGCTACCAGCGCGCCGAGGTCCGTGAGCACGTCGGCGACATCCTCGAGTACCTCAACGGCGACGACGTGCTGTTTCCCAACTCGATCATCCTGGCGCTGTGCGCATCCGTCCGTTTCCGGCGTAGCAGGGGCCCCGAGAACGACGACGGTCTGGCGAAGGCCGGCCTCCTCGAGATCCCGCTGCCGGGTCCCGATGGCCCCCGACCTGCGTGGATCGTCGACGGCCAACAGAGGGCCCTCGCTCTGTCGAGGGCTGAGCGTCGGGATCTGCCCGTGCCGATCAGCGCCTTCGTCGCCGAGACGGTCGGCCAGCAGCGCGACCAGTTCCTGCGCATCAACAACACCAAGCCGCTCCCGCGGGGACTTGTTACAGAGCTACTGCCCGAGGTCTCGATTCCTCTTCCACGGGGCCTCGCCGCCAAGCAGGTGCCGTCGGAGATTTGCGGCCTCCTCAACGATCAGGCGGACTCGCCCTTCCACGGCCTCATCCGCCGTGCGTCCACGCCGAGGGGCAGCGGTGCGGTGATCACCGACACGAGTGTCATCGACATGCTTCGCGAGAGCATCTCGTCGCCATCGGGTTGTCTGTTCCCGTACAGGAATTTGGCGACGGGGGAAACCGACTTCGAGGCGATCTGGCGCATCGTCGTCACGTACTGGTCGGGCGTGCAGGCCGCCTTTCCCGAGGCGTGGGGACGACCGCCTCAACAGAGCCGCTTGATGCACGGGGTCGGCATCCGTGCCATGGGCCGTCTGATGGACAAAGTCATGGGCGCCGTCCACCCCGCCGACGCAGATCTCGCCGGCCATGTTGAGCGGGCGATGGCGCGGATCGCGCCGTCGTGCCGTTGGACCAGCGGGACCTGGGACGAGTTGTCGCTGCAGTGGAACGACGTCGAGAGCACCAACCGCAACGAACGACTCCTCACCAACCTGTTGGTGCGCCTCTACTTCGGCGGGGGGGAGGCGGCGTGAAGTTCTTCTTCCCGGACAGCCAGGACCAGGTCGATCCCAGCTTCGACTTCAAGACCGAGCAACGGTCGATTTACCGAGTCCGGCAACGCGATGACCGCTACGCGCACGAGGTGATCCAACCGGCGCCCTACGACGGCCTCCTGTTGTCCAAACCCATCGTCGATGGACTTCCTGGAGCCAGTGGGAAGTACACGGCGGCGCAACGCAACCGGCTCTACCGAGAAGGCGCTCGTCGATTCTTCAGACTGGCGAACGGTCCGTCGACGCTCCGGGTGATGGGCGACTGCGGAGCGTTCACGTACGTACGAGAACGTGAGCCCGTATACACCGTCGACGAGGTCATCGAGTTTTACGACGGATGCGAGTTCGACATCGGAATCTCACCAGACCACGCCGTGTTCGGCTACGACGCCGCGCTCGACGAGTCGGGGCCCGGCGACGTGCCCGAGGACTGGCGGTTCCGTCAGCAGTTGACCGTCTCGCTCGCAGGCGAGTTCCTCGCAGCCCACAAGCAGCGCAGATGTACGTTCGAGCCCGTCGCTGTCGCGCACGGATGGAGTCCGCGTTCTTATGCGTCGTCGGTCCAGGACTTGCAGAAGGTGGGCTACCGCCGCATCGCCCTGGGAGGCATGGTGCCTTTGAAAACCCCGGACATCCTCGCCAGCCTCAAAGCCGTCCGTCCGGTCCTGGCACGTCGCACCGAACTTCATCTGTTGGGTGTGACCCGCACCGCGCACGTCCAAGAGTTCGCGCGGCATCGCGTCACGAGCTTCGACAGCACATCACCGTTTATGCAGGCCTTCAAGGACGACAAGGACAATTACTACGCCCTCGACCGCACATACGTCGCCATCCGAGTACCGCAAGTCGACGGGAACACAAAGCTCCGGTCGATGGTGACCGCCGGATTGGTGGACCAGAGGCAGGCCCGACGACTCGAGCGGACCTGTCTCGAGCGGCTCCGCAAGTTCGACGCCGAGCGATGCAGCGTCTCGTCCGTGATCGACGCCGTGTGTAGCTACAGCGCGCTCCTCGGAGACACGAAGGACCGAAGTTCCACGTACACCGAGACGCTCGAGGCCAGGCCGTGGCGATCCTGCAGTTGCACTGTGTGCGCGTCGATCGGGGTCGAAGTGATCATCTTCCGGGGAGCAGACCGCAATCGACGCCGCGGCTTTCACAATCTCTCTGTTTTTGCGCGGCGGCTGAGCCGAGACCTCAACGCCGTGCCTGGCACGAAGACGGGGGCCCAGCGTGCCTAAGAAAAAGCAATACGAACTCCGCCTTCCGGCGCTCGAGATCCGGCAAGGCCGCAACCGGCGCCTCTACACCTTCGCCGTCGACGGAAAGCACCTGCCGCTATTCACGACCATCAGCCGCGTCCGACGCGAGGATCGACTGATCGAGGGTTACCAGCGCCCGGAAGTCCTGGCTCACGTCAGCGCCATCCGGTCGTACATCGAGTCCTCGGAGCCAATGATCCCGAACGCGATCGTCGTTGCCTTCGACACGCGGGTCCGGTTCGAGCCATCGACCGCAAAGACCGACGTTTCCTACGTCACTCCTGGTGTCCTCGTCATCCCGGTCGACGAGGATCTTGCCGACGAGGACAAGCCGGGTTGGATCGTGGACGGCCAACAGCGATCGGCAGCTGTGCGAGAAGCCGATGTCCGCACGTTTCCGCTGTGCGTCACAGCGTTCATTACCGCCAGCCAGGGCGAGCAACGCGCCCAATTCATCCTCGTCAACTCCACCAAGCCCCTGCCTAAGGGCCTCATCTATGAGCTTCTGCCCACCACCGAGGGCATGCTGCCGCCGGCGCTGATGAGGAAGCGATTTCCGTCCCTGCTCGTCGAGCGACTCAACTACGACGAAGACTCACCATTCCGAGGGATGATCCACACGCCCACGACCCCAGACGGCGTCGTGAAGGACAACTCGATCCTCCGCATGCTCGAGAACAGCCTCACGGATGGGTGCCTCTACCACTACCGGGACGCGGACACCGGGACCGGCGACATCGAGGAGATGCTCCTCATCCTCAAGCCGTTCTGGCGAGCAGTGAGGAAGGTCTACGACGAAGCGTGGGGCCAACCGCCGCGCCGATCCAGACTCATGCACGGCGTTGGCATCGCCAGCGTCGGGTACCTCATGGATGCCATCACGGACGAGTACATCGCACGGGGATCCTGGCCCGACGAGGCCGACTACGTCGCCGAACTCGAACTCCTCAGCGAGGTGTGTGCATGGACCTCGGGCTTCTGGCATCTCGGCAGCGGCTCGCTCCGTCGATGGAACGAACTTCAGAACACGCCGAAGGACATCCAGTTACTGACCGGACATCTCCTCCGGGAGTACAGGCGGCTCTCCCGTATCAACGATCGTCGGCGCACCAGGTGACGCCGACAGCTGCCGACGGGTGCTCGCACCATCCACCACCTCCGCGCACGGCGCCCCTACCGTCGCCGTCGTGGCCAAGCGTTCCGTCGGGCGGGTTTCCACTGCTATTCGCCTTCCGAAGGACCTTCACGCGGAGCTCCAACGTCAGGCGTCGGAACGCGAGGTGTCCGTGAACTACCTCGTCACACGAGCGGTCGACCACTACCTCCGGGCCCTCGGTCCCGCCGACCCCATGGCGGTAGCCGTCCAAGTCGAAGGAGCCCTGACATGAGCAAGCCCGCGGTAGTTCTGCTCAGCGGAGGTCTCGACTCAGCGACTATCGCCGCGATCGCCGCTCGGGACGGGTTCGATGTCCACGCCCTGAGCTTCAGCTACGGCCAGCGTCACTCGTCGGAACTCGACGCCGCAAAGCGGGTCACTGACCACCTCGGCATCAAGGACCACAAGACCATCCCGATCGACCTCCGAGCCTTCGGCGGTTCGGCGCTCACCGACAACATCGACGTACCCAAGGACCGCGATGCGAACGAGATGAGCGAAGGGATTCCGGTGACCTACGTCCCGGCTCGAAACACGATATTCCTGTCGTTCGCGCTCGCATGGGCGGAGGTCCTCGGGTCGTCAGACGTCTTCATAGGTGTCAACGCGCTCGACTACTCCGGCTATCCGGACTGCCGACCAGAATTCATCGCCGCTTACCAAGACATGGCGCGCATTGCGACGAAAGCCGGAGTCGAGGGCGCAACGGAACTGTCGATCCACGCCCCCCTAATCAGCATGACGAAGGCGGAGATCGTTCAGCTCGGCTCCTCACTGGGCGTGGACTATTCGCTGACCGTCAGCTGCTACGACCCTGGGTCCGACGGTGCGGCGTGCGGGCACTGCGACTCGTGCGTCCTGCGACGTAAGGGTTTCGTCGAGGCCGGCGTTGCCGATCCGACGAAGTATCGGACCGAACCGGGCGCGGCGTGACGTACCTGGTCAAGGAGATCTTCTACACACTGCAAGGCGAAGGCTTCAACACCGGGACGCCGGCCGTCTTCTGTCGCTTTTCGGGTTGCAACCTATGGACCGGCCGCGAGGAGCATCGGTCGATCGCCGTGTGCCAGTTCTGCGACACCGACTTCGTGGGGACCGACGGTGCCGGCGGGGGGAAGTTCCGGTCAGCGAGCGATCTCGCGGACGCGGTCGCTGCAGCGTGGGCGGCGGAGTCCGATGCCGAGCGCCTAGTCGTCTGCACAGGCGGAGAGCCACTCCTCCAACTCGACGGCGAGGCCGTTGAGGCCCTTCACGCTGAGGGCTTCCGCGTGGCAGTCGAGACCAACGGAACCGTCGCTCCGCCTGAGGGTCTCGACTGGGTGTGCATGAGCCCGAAGGCAGGGGCCGAGCTTGTGCTGACTAGTGGTGACGAACTGAAGCTCATCTACCCGCAGAAGGGCCTCGAGCCCGAGGACGTAGTTCAACTTTCCTTCCACCACCGCTTTCTGCAGCCCATGGATGGACCCGAGCGCGAGGAGAACACAGCTCGCGCGGTGCGGTACTGCCTCGAACATCCACGGTGGCGCCTCAGCCTCCAGACCCACAAGTACCTCGGGATCGCCTGATGGAGATCTTCAAGGAGTTCACGTTCGAGGCGGCGCACCGCCTGCCCCATGTGCCGGCCGGTCACAAGTGCTCGCGCTTGCACGGCCACTCGTATCAAGTCGGCGTACATGTCGAGGGCGAGCTCGACGAACGTGCCGGGTGGGTCATGGACTTCGCCGACATCAAGTGTGCGATGAAGCCCGTGCTTGCTCGGCTCGACCACTACTACCTGAACGAGATCGACGGACTGGAGAACCCCACGAGCGAAGTCCTCGCCAGATGGATCTGGAGCAGGCTTGAGGACAGCCTCCCCGGACTCGCGCAGGTGACTGTTCGGGAGACGTGTACGTCGGGTTCCGTCTTTCGAGGAGACCGGTGAGGGCTCACGACCTCGCCGACATTCAGGGCGCGACACCCGCGATCGAACTGCGCATCGACTGGGTCGGCGTGTCTCAGTTGCGTCAGCCGCTCATGGTTCTCGATCGGAGCCACTCGAAGCAGGAGACGGTCGCGGTGCTCATGCTTGCTGTCGACCTTGGGGCTTCGCAACGCGGTGCGCACCTCAGTCGCTTTCTCGACATCCTCGCCGAGGCTGACAACGAGTTGACGACACGAACCGCCGGCCGACTGCTCGACGAGATAAAACAGCGGCTATCCGCCTCGGCTGCTCGGGCGGTCGCCGCCTTCCCGTACTTCGTGGAGAAGCGCGCACCAGTGACCGGCGCACGGGGTCTGCTCGACATCGCCTCCACGTTTACCTTCACGGATCGCGGTGCAGGCGTGGAGTTCGTGCTCGAGGTCACCGTCCCAGTGACCACGCTCTGTCCGTGCAGCCGGGAAGTCAGCGACTACGGCGCTCACAACCAACGCTGCGACGTCACTATCGGCATCAGAACGTCCGCGGACGGCGACTCCGAGGAGTCCATCGTCTGGATCGAGGATCTGATCGAACTCGTAGAAGCCAACGCTTCTGCGCCGATCTATCCCGCACTCAAGCGGCCGGACGAGCGGTTCGTGACGATGCAGGCCTACGACAACCCTGCCTTTGTCGAGGACGTGGTGCGAGGCGTAGCTGCTGGGCTTGCCGCCGACCCGCGTGTGACTGACTTCTGTGTCGAGGCGTCAAGCGACGAGAGCATCCACAACCACCGGGCGTTCGCTCGAATCGGTTCGTCGCTTGTCTAGGCGGGGACGCCTGGTTCGTCACTAGACGGGCACTTTCGGCAACCTGTCACACCCGCCCCGTACGATCCCCACCTGGACCGCGGAGCATCGACCTCCAGCCGCGGGAGTCCGTGGCACAGGGGAGTCTGGTGGCGTGAACATCGTGGGACAGTTCGTGCGAGTCGGTACCAACCGCCTCGGCATCGGCAAGATCGTCGCCGCCAACGCGGACTCCGTGGAGGTCGAGTACTTCGACTCGGTCGGACCACGTGGACGCCACCGGGTAACGGCCAAGGCGTCGCAGGTCGAGCGTGTTCAGGTCAGCTTGCAGCGCCGGTGCTACTGGCCCGACGGGGCCGGCTGGCGGGTCGGCCGGGTTGTGTGGCAGGGGGAGGGCGAATACGGCGTTCGGCCCCCGGACTCGGAGATCGACCTCCGCGTTCCCGAGGAAGATCTGTTCGTCCGCTGGTCGATGCCAATCGAGGACCCAATCGAGGTGCTCATCGCAGGCGGCAACGAGTCCCCGTACTTTCACGATTGCCGGGCTCCGTTCGTTCAGACCGTCGTCGCGCAACGAGCCGCCAGCCACGGGATGCACGGCGTGCTGTCCTCGGTCGTGGAGCTTCACGATCATCAGCTTGAGGTCGTCCGGCGCGTGCTCGAGGACCCGCGGCAGCGTTACCTTCTCGCCGACGAGGTCGGACTCGGCAAGACGATCGAGGCCGGACTGATCATCCGGCAGTACCTGCTCGACCATCCAGAAGGTCACGTCGTGGTACTAGCGCCCCCGATGCTCCGCCGACAGTGGGCGGCGGAACTCCGAGAGAAGTTCACGATCGATGACTTCGACCGTGCGGTCATCGCAGTGCTCGCCCATGACAACCCAGATAGTTGGGCTGGTGGAGCACGCGACACTTATGGCAGGTACAGCCCCCATCGCAACGCCGGACTCCTGGTTGTTGACGAAGTGCACAACCTTTCCGCCGGGCCGACGGAGTCGCAGGAGTACAGCGCGCTCAAGACGCTGGCCGTCGCTGTGCCACGGCTCCTCCTCCTGTCCGCTACGCCGCTGCTTCACAACGAGGACACGTTCCTGCGAATGCTGCATCTCCTCGATCCCGATGTGTACCGCTTGGAAGACATCGAAGGCTTTCAGCGGCGTGTGCAGGATCGTCAGGCGCTCGGCACCGCGTTCTTCACCTTCCGACATGACATCCCGCCGTTCCTACTGCGCGAAAAGGTGAACACGCTCCGGGCGATGTTCGAGTCCGATGCGCAACTGGCTGACCTCTTGCAGTCGGTCGAGGACGCCCTGCAGGACCCGGTGTCCCTCGCTGAAGCGGTGACGGCCGCCCGTATCCACATCTCCGACACCTATCGGGTCCACCGTCGGCTCCTGCGAACTCGTCGTTCGGACAGCCTCGCCGCGAGCTTCCCGGTTCGGGGTCGACAGCGGCCCAAGCCATTGGGCGATGCCAAGGACCTCGAAACTGCAGCTGACGACTGGATCGAGGACTGGCGCGAGTACCTCCGTTCGACACTCGCCGATGACGACGAGGTCGCGAGACGTAGCGCACGTGCTGCATTGGTCGCGTTTCTGGAGCGCTCCACGCACCTCCCACTTCTTCGTGCGTGCGCCAGCTTTCGTCTCACACCTGATGCGGCGAGCGCCGAAGCCGCGGAGCTGACGAGTGGGGAACAAGATGCGCTCCGAGCGGTCCCAGTTGACGCAACCGAGCAAGGCATCCTCGAACGAGCCGCGACGCTGGAGACCGATGTGGCCGCCGGCGAAGCGCTGGTGCGGTCCCTGCGAGGCGAACGACGCCGCACCGTCGTGTTCACAACCTTCACCGCTCACGCGCGGAGCATCGCGGATCTCCTTGCCGCTGAGTTCGGGGCGGCGGCGGTGGCAACTCACCTCCGCGGCGATGACCCCGCTCGCGTCGAGGAAGGAATGGACAACTTCAAGGATCCAGCGCAGTCCTGCTGGGTTCTGGTCTGTGATCGATCAGCTGAGGAGGGCCGCAACCTTCAGTTCGCTGATCAGGCCGTTCACGCCGACCTGCCCCTCTCCCCGAATCGCATCGAACAGCGGATCGGACGCCTCGATCGCTATGGCCGCGGCGATCGGATCCCGACGCTTCTCCTCGATTATCCAGCGACCTCGATCATGGGCGCCTGGACCGGGGCCCTCGCCGAAGGGTTCGGGGTCTTTGATAGTTCCATCGCCTCGCTCCAGTTCGCAGTCGACGCCCTCATGCCGCGACTTCTCGATGCCCTGCTCGATGACGGTCCCTCTGGTCTCGTAGCGTTTACCGAAGAACTCCCGCGCCAGCTCGAGCGAGAGCGCGAGGCCATCGCGGAACAGGACGCCCTCGATGCAATCGAGACCTCGGGTCAGATCGGCGAGCTCGCTTTGGCCCTCGACGATCTCGAAGACGTGTGGTTCCAGATGCAGCGGGCGACCGAAGCCCTTCTGTGCGACCACCCGGGCAACCTGCGATTTCAACGTGTCGTCGATCGCGAGGACGAGCGGTTCCGGTCGTACCGGCTGATCGCGCCGGGCAAGGCGGCACACCTGAACTCGATGCCCTTGGTGGCGTGGGACGTCTTGCGCTCGAACTTTCGCGGAATCGTCGACCGACCCGGTAGCTACTTCCGGCGGGCGGCGGTCGCCCGCCCGGACGCACGACTCTTCCGTGTCGGTGAGCCGTTTATCGACGCGCTTGCCGAATACATCCGGTGGGACGACCGCGGTCAGACGTTCGCCTTCTGGCGAGCGGCTCGGGAAGTCGTCGATGACGAGGTGTTCTTCCGATTCGACTATCTCGTCGACGCCGCGACAGACGAAGCAGAAGTACTCGCAAGCGCTGCCGGCGAACGCCTCGATCGACGCGCCGTGCAACGCCGGGCAGACGGCTTCCTCGCTCCGAGGCTCGAGACGATCTGGACGACGCTCGACGGATCTGAGGTTGATAGCCACCTTCTGGTTGTGCTCGAGCGCCCCTACGATCCGGCCACAGGCGACGTCAATCTCAACGTGGATCGTCGGTGGGCCCTGGACGAACTCGTCGGGTCGGCTGACTGGGAGTCGAGATGCCGTTCGGCGAGACACCTCTCCGAGGTGGCGCTCCGACACCGACCTGACTTCGAGGCAGCGGCAGACTTGGCGGCGACCAAATTCGAAAGCGCCCTTCGTTCCTCCTCGATGAAGCGTCGGACCCGTCTCGCCTTCGTCGACCCGCGTCAAAGGGCGCGCGAAGAAGAGGAACTCCGCGCCGATGACACCATCGACTCGGCGGTGGTCGCCGGACTGCGCACCCCGCGGGTGCGGCTCGACGCCGTAGGTGCCGTCGTTCTCTCACCCCGCACCCCTACGGGTCAGGGCTTCCCAAGGCCGAAGCGATGACGGTGTCGCCGTTCGTGCAATTGGCGCGCGGGCTCGAGCAGTGGCCCACGTCGCCACCCCCGGGTCCTTCGTTGCCCTCGCCCTATCAACGTCTTGTCGACGCATCAGCGCTTCTCGCGGCTCGAGAGGGAGCTGTCGGTCCCCGAGACATGGTTGCTCTGGTCCGCCACGTGCTGCGCTACGAGTCCGAGAGCCACGGAGTCGACCAACACCTGCTCGTACCGACGGGATCACCGTGGCCGTCAACGAAGGACTGGGATGACGCCAGCTGCGACGCGAGCCCAGCTGGCGACAGACTCCTGATCAGCGCACGTCCGTGGCGACCCGCATGGGCGGGGAGCGCTGCAGTGGGCGGGGCAGCCGAGGGTGCTGTCCGGCGACGGCCTGACTTGCGCGTCGACGCCGATCCGTTCCTAGCGGAGACGCTCGGCCCGAAGTTCACGACCTACTCGTCCGGGGGGCAGAAGCAAGCCACGCGCACCGTCCTCACCGCTGGCTCTGCAGCAACGGTGATCGTCAACCTCCCCACGGGCAGCGGGAAGAGCGCCGTCGCCATCGCTCCCGCTCTGCTCCATTCGCGAACTGTCGGGACCTCAGTCTTCGTCGTCCCGACAACGAGTCTGGCCCTCGACCAGGAACGAGCCGCACTCGCACACCTTGACGCGGCCGAGCCAAACGGCAACCACCCCGATCGCCTTGCCTACTTCAGCGGGCAGAGCGACTCTGAGCGCGAATCGATCCGTGACCGGATCCGAAGCGGAGCGCAACGACTCGTCTTCACCTCGCCAGAGTCCCTTCTCACCTCCCTCGCCCCGAGCCTCTACGGCGCCGTTCGGGCCGACCGACTTCGATACTTCGTCATAGACGAGGCACACACGGTCGCGAGCTGGGGAGTTGAGTTCCGCCCGGAGTTCCAAGCGCTGAGTGGATTTCGCCGCGACCTCCTCCGCGCCGCCGATGCGGCTGGGCAACCGCCGTTCCGGACGGTCCTCATGTCCGCCACGATCACGCAGGACGCGCTCGACACACTCGTGTCGCTGTTCGGCCATCCAGGGCCCGTCGAGTACGTCGCGTCCGTCTTTGTTCGTCCCGAGCCCGAATACTGGGTGCACGGATTCGACGACGAGGCGGAGCGAAACGTCGAGGTGCGCGACGCGGTGCGACATCTCCCTCGTCCCCTAGTGATCTACGTGAGCCTTCCCGATCACGCGCAACAGCTCGCCCGAGAGATTCGGGAGGACGGCGTCAACCGGGTCGAGGTCGTCACCAGCAGGACTTCGCCGGCCGACCGTCGTGCGATCGTCGAGCGGTGGCGGGGCGAAACGTTCGACGAGCAACTGAACACCCCGGTAACGCGAACCGACATCGTCGTCGGTACATCCGCGTTCGGGCTTGGCGTCGACCAGGCGGACGTTCGATCCGTCGTCCACGCATGTCTGCCAGAGTCGATCGACCGCTACTACCAGGAGGTAGGACGAGGTGGTCGTGACGGCAACACTTCGGTGGCCGTGATGCTGCACGCCAGGCCGGACCGGCATGTTGCCGAGGACCTCTCGATGAACCGGGTGATCGGCGTCGAACTCGGCCTGGAGCGCTGGGCGTCGATGCAACGAGATGCGCCCAGCGTGGGAGAAGACCGTTACCGCGTCTCGCTCGACGCTCGGCGCAGCACCATCGCGCGAGGAAGTCGGGAGAACGAAGCATGGAACCTCCGCACACTGTCCCTCATGATGCGTGCCGGCCTGATCCGTCTTGACGCGGAGCCGCCGCCGTCACCAAGCGATGACGCCGACGAAGAGACGGATGCCTACAAGAAGTACGTCACTTCAGCCGTCGTCGAGATCAGGGAGCCCGGCCACCTCGACCCCGACGTGTGGAAGACCCTCGTCGAACCGACTCGTCGTCGCACGATCGCGGCATCCGCACGCTCGTGGGACTTGATGCTTGCGACCCTGGGTGACGACCAGGACTTGGGGGCGGTGTTTGCGGATGCCTATCGGATCGGGCGCGACACTCAACTAGGAGCGATCGGCGAAACGCTTCCCCAACGGAGCTGTGCCGGTTGTGCTCACTGCAGACTTCTCGATCGCGAACCGTACGCAGGGCATGGGGCGGTGCCGGAACCAGTTCGGTCACCCGACGTCGAGATTTCTCCAACGCTTCGGGAGGTGGTTGGCGGTCGCAGTGGGACGCTCCTGGTGACGATCGATCCCCGCCCTATGAGAAGGCGACACCGTTGGCCTGAGCTCGTGGAGGCACTCCTCGCGTTGGTCCGGCATGGCATCAGACTGCTTTGCGCTCCGGAGAGCGTCCTTGCGCTCTCGGATGTCCGGTCCGCTCACCATGTCGTCCGCGACGGCTATCTCTTCCTTGAGCCGAATCCGCCGCACCTGCTCTCGCCGAGGATCCCGACGTTGATCATTCACGATCCAATGGAGGAGCGGCCGATCCTGCCGCCCTGGTACTTCCGTTCGCCGAGCGAGCCGCACGCGAGGATCATCATTGTTCCGCCGGACGCGCTCGACCCGGAGCGCCCCGATCAGCTTGTGACCGAGACTCGACATCCAAACCTCGACGTAAACACCCTGCTTGCGATGCTCTGATGGCTCTACTCAATCCTCCCCAGATCCTGCCCAACGTGGCGGTCGTGCTCTTCCGCGCGCTTCGATCGGCCGACAACTACGAGCTCACAAGAGAGGATCTTGAGAGAACGGTCGCGCCGGCGGCTCTGCCTCGTGGCGAAGGCGCCGCCACCGGTCCTGGCTCGAAGGGTCTGGACGACACCTTGAACGCCTGCGTCGTGATCAAGATGTTCGAACGCGAAGGCGAGAGCGTTCGGCTCCACCCTGAGCTCCCGGATGACGTACGCGACCGCCGTCGAGAGCCGGACCTCCGTCGCCTGATTCGTCGACTGGTCCTCAGAGAAGAGTTGAACTTCGGGCTCTGGGACTCGACAGAAGGTGCGCGCGACCTCACACGCGCGCTCGCCTGGTATCTGGCGCAAGACCCACTTCGCGCCCCGGGAGCGTGGAACGAGCCTCACGGCGTGGACATCGTGCAGGAGCGGCAGTTCGGCGCGGGCGAGAGAGTGTTCTCGAATGACACTCGCTGGGGGGCGTTCGATCGCTGGGCGTCGTTTCTCGGGTTCGGCGTCCACATTCCTCGCGACAACAAGAACGTGCTCCTTCCGGATCCCACGGGGGCCGTGCGGGACGTGCTCACGGAGGTGCTCACTGCTACTCGGCAGGAAGTCGCACCCGTGGTCGAGGAGCTCGGTCGCAGGATCCCGGTTCTCGACAGCGGCACCTATCGCCGCGAGGTCGAAGACCGAATGCGGCCGGACGCGGTCATTGCTTCCGCCGACTCGATTTCGCCATCGTTGACGCACGCGCTGCTCCGACTACGCGATGAGCGTGCGCTCGTGCTCGAGGACCTCGCCGACGCGCCAATGAAGATGCGCCTCCCTGAGGGCTACGGCCCAGAGCGAACGATCACGCATCTCTCACTGGACTCCGGCAAGCGGCGCGGCCGACGATGAGCGACTCGTTCCAGGGCTTCGTCTGCTGGTCCCCGGCACATGTCAACGAGACGATCGTCGTTGACGCCGTCAACTCGTCCCCGGCCGTCTTTCTTGCGACGCATCGTCCCAGTCAGATGCTCCGCCGCGACTTCTCGGTTGCGGCGGGCGGGACCCTCATCGACGAGGAGCAGCTTCTCCAAGAGTTCCTCGCACCGAATCCGGGCCTGCTGTTCCTGCCTATCGTCGGCGAGTCGGGAACGGGCAAGTCGCACCTCGTGCGTTGGCTGCACTTGCGCATGCCTGAGGACCCGTCTCGGCGGGTGGTCTACATCCCTAAGTACGGGACCAACCTGAGACGTGTCATTGAACTGATCCTCAGCGACATGGCGGGTGACGCAGTCGCTGACTTGCGTCGCGAACTCGATCAGGCGGTCGACTCCCTCGACGAGGCTGGAGCGCCTCCTCGGCTCCTCAACGAACTGGCAGCGAGCATCGAGGACCGTTCGCGAGAGGCCCGTCCTTCGCCGCCGAGGTCGAACGACGAGTACCGACAGTGGCTTGAGATTGAACTTCCGAAGCTGCTGCTCGACAACGTCTTTCGCTCGAAGCTGCTCGAACCTGGCGGCGTCATCGATCGGCTCGTGCGCGAGGCGCTGCGCGGCAAGCAGGACGACGATAGGTCTGAACCGTTCTCGTTCTCGATTGAAGATCTGCCGCTGTCGGTTGCGGATGCGGCAAGAGCGAACCGCGACGTCCAAGCGTTGTTTGCACAGTTGATCGACTCTCCAACGCTGCGAGAGGTCGCCGTTGAGCTGCTCAACGAGAACCTCGCGCCCGCCATCCGGAAGCTGTTCGGCATGGGGGGCACTCGTCTATTTGACGTCATGCTGTCCGTTCGGCAGGAGTTGCTGCTCCAGAAGATCGAACTCGTTCTTCTGATTGAGGACTTCACGATTCTGCAGGGCATCCAACGCGAATTGCTCGACGCAATCACAGAAGCCCCAGTGCGGGCCGGTAAGGACGTGCTCTGCCCGATTCGAGTGGCGATGGCGGTAACTACTGGTTACTTCGCGACCATCGCTCAGACCTTCAGTACACGCGCGGAGTTTGCCGGACATGTATTCAGCCTCGATGTGCCGCTGTCGCAGGCAGGACGAGGCGTTGCGCCGGACGACGTATCTGACTTCGTGGCTGGGTACCTGAACGCAGCGAGACTCGGACAGGAGCGACTCGAGGTTGCTCTCGCGGAGGCCGGTGATGAGCGTGCCACCCACCGTCGCTGGGTTCCGAATGCATGCGAAGAGTGTCCCCACCAAGACACGTGCCACGAAGCGTTCGGCACGTCGAGGGACGGATTCGGGTTGTATCCCTTGAACCCTCCGTCGCTCGACCGGGCTGTCGAGTCGCGCTCACCAACGAACTTCGACCCTCGGCGAATCCTTGGGACGGTGGTTCGATACACCCTCGACCAGCACCGCGACGACATTCGCCGCGGTGACTTCCCTTCCTCGGCATTCGCCCAACACTTCGCGGCGAGCCACTTGCCTCCGCTGGACCCCGATCTGGTCGAAGACGTTCGTGCGGTTGATGCTCTTGATGCAGACCGCCGCGTCGCTCTGCTGACGTTCTGGGGAGGTCGGCCCTCGACGGTCGTCAACCTGCCGGCGGGAATCCACGAGGCCTTCGCCCTGCCCGAACTCCCGGACGTTGATCTGCAACGTCCACGGCGTCGCCGGCCGGCGGAGACCTCGGGTGAGGCGGGTGCCACGCCAACGCAGACGGACCTGCCGGCTCAGGTACAACGCCGAGTCGCCAGCGTCGACCAGTGGAGCGACGGGTCAGCAGAGTTGGATCAGTCCCTTGCGGGCGAGCTTCGCAAGTTCTTGCATGCCGCGCTTGTGGCCCGAGTCGATTGGGATGCGGAACTCCTGCGTCCCACCGATGACATGGTGGGAGCACGTGCGGGCGCCTTCTTCCGGCAGTCGTCGTTCGCGATCCAGAACGCTCGTGGCGGTGGAACGCGAACGTCGACGGCCGCATCTATCGAGATACCAGCGACCCCAGAGAACGCTGCCCTGCTGAGAAGCATCGTCCTGTATCAGCACCACAACGACTGGAACTTCTCGAGGGGTGACGAACGGCTACGCCGGCTCCTCAAGCGTCTCGATGAGTGGGCCACTGATGTCGTCACGGCGGTCCGCGCTGGAACTCCAACCCCGGGTGAGTGGGGAATCGTTCAATCTGCGACCGAGTTGCTGATCTTCACCGCGCGGATCCTCGATCTTCCTGGTGCACACGCTCAGACAAACGCCGAGTTGATCAATGCATTGCTGTCGGACTCACCTGCGTCCGTGCCGCGCCGCGGTACCGCATGGGACCGCCTCGCCGACGCGTGCCTGAGCGACAACAGGCGAAAGGTGCGCGAGGCCCTGCTCGGCCGAATCGGTGCTCGCCAGGGCGGTGGCCGTACAGCGCACGCAGTAGAAGTCGCTGGGATCGGCGCAGCGCTGACCGCTTTCAAGCGAAATTGGGTCTTGGCGGAGCCTGCTGACAACGCGCCTTCGGAGTTCAAGCGGCTCTACAGCGACATTCAGGGTCGTCTGGACGACGCGGTTCGGGAGGAGGTGGAGCGGCTCCGAACCTGGCACGACCGGGTGACCCAGACCGTGGACCCCGACGGTGCCGCCGGCGACATCGCGGATGTGGTTGCCGACGCGGCCGAGGTCGCCCTGACTGCGGGCATCTTCGAGCCACAGCGGCTTCGGACCGAGTTCGCGGAGACGACCCGTACTTTTCGGAAGACGCGCTACTCCGTGATCAAGGAGATCGGCGAGGTAATCGCCAGCGCCGACTCGCAGTCGATGGGAAAGCTTCTGTCAGACCTTGCATTGGACCGATCGCGTCCGACCGCCGAGATCGACAGGTTCATAGCGCAGGCAGAACAACTCGTGGGCGCTTCGCAGGATCGCGGACGACAGCAAATCGAGGCTCTTCGCGCTGGCGGAGGCGCCGACGCTGACCTCCGCGGGCTAGCGGAAGCGCTCGACCGACTCGGCGGCGTCCTCCGAGAGGCCGCGTCGTGATCGTCGACGGAGCGCTCCAACTCAAGGAAATCGCCACCGAGGTCTCGGTGCTACGCCGGTCGCAGCAGCACGGCCAAGCGCTAGTCAACCGCGCACAGCTCGTGGCGTCACTTCTCGTCCGGGCGGAGGTCGCCTCAACAGTTGCGCGCACGCTGTCGGAGCGGCTCGGCGAGCCGTGGGTCCCGGCAGCTGCAACGGATTCGGCGCTCGGTGCCCTGGAGCAATGGGCCGCCACGTTGGACGAGGATCTAGGGGCGGCGCTCGGCGGCGATCTGTTCGCGAAGTTTCAGGACGCAGTCGACCGCGCATTGAAGGAACTCGAGAGACGCGCAGCCGGAACATGGCAGCGATACACCGCTCAGGTCACGCCAGAGACATCGCAAGAGATCCTTGCTGCGCTCGCGTCGGATCCGTCAGCTCGAAGCACCGTGATCGCGATCCGGCGGCTCGCAGAATCGGTCCGGCGGCTACGAGATCGGCAGGTTCCGACGCCGGGCGAGCTGGTGGAGTTCGATGCCGCCGTCGCAGACCTTCGCGCCGCGTGGTCGACCCTCGACGTCGCGAGCCTCAACGAGGAGGTAGTTGCCTTTCTCCGCGCCGCCAACAGCGACAGAGGTGCGGCTCTCGCCTTGCTAACGGAATCTGTACGCACCTGGCTCGCTGAACGCCACCTTGAGTCTCACTACGCGATTCGGCCGTCGGACTGATGCCCGACCCGAACCTCCTACTTGTGCTCGACCGCCTGGAACGGGCGGAAGCCTCGCTCCTGACGTGGGGATACGTCGACGGAGGGTTCACCGAGGAGGAGGTGCGCTCTCACATCGTCGAGACACTGGATGTCGCCGACGACGAGTCCGATGACATCCTCGAGGACCTCCTGACCAACGACCTAGTTGTCAGGATCCGGTCGGGACGGCGACTCATCTACCGGTCGCGGTCTGCCGAGACGATGCGGCTGCTGGCTCGCCTCCGCCAGTTGTTTCCGCAACACCTCGCCAACGGGACTTGGCGGCATGCACCGACGCTCGTATCCGATTTTCGGTACTCGCTCCGCGCGCGCCGATACCCCGATCGCTGCCTTGACCGCGTCGACGCCATCGAAGCGATCGCACATGGTCGTGAGGCCTCCGTCCGGCAAGCCATCACAGCGCTACTCGATCGCGGAGCCACATTTCGGCTCGCGAAGTTTCAGGTCGACGCAGCCAACAGGATCCTTGATGACCTCAATGGCTCAGTCTCGCGAGGCACGATCGTCGGCGCTGGAACTGGAAGCGGCAAGACCCTTGCGTTTTACGTTCCCGCGCTGGCCCACGTCACCAGGAGCATTGCCTCCGAACACTGGACCAAGGCGATTGCCGTGTATCCGAGGAACGAGCTGCTCAAGGACCAGTTCTCCGAGACGTACACCGAAGCACGCCGCCTCGATCGGTCGCTGGCTGACGACAGCAAGCGAAAGGTGCTCATCGGAGCGTTCTTTGGGCCCACGCCGCACAACGCACAAGCTCTTCTCAACCGAGGTGCTTGGGCGCGCGCCGGCAATGGCTTCGTCTGTCCATACCTTCGATGCCCTCAGTGCAGCGGCGAACTCATCTGGAGCGAGGAGGACATCAGAGGCAATCGAGAGAGGCTGAGTTGCGGTCGCAACACTTGTCCAGTCGTGGTCGGCGAGGACGAGGTGGTTCTCACGCGCGCTCGGATGCGGCGGACACCGCCCGATGTGCTGTTCACCACCACCGAGATGCTGAATAGGCAACTCTCCGACACCACCAACAGCCACATATTCGGCGTCGGGCCAAGAGCTCGACGGAAGCCCCAAGTCATGCTGCTCGACGAGGTCCACACGTACGAAGGCACGACCGGTGCCCAAGCCGCGTACGTGATCCGCCGCTGGCGTCACCAGATCGGTCGCCCTGTTCAATTCGTCGGACTCTCCGCGACGCTGCGAGAAGCACAGACGTTCTTTGGACAACTTGTCGGCCTCCCCGAGCACGCCGTTGCCGACATCACCCCTGCGGGTGCCGACCACGTCACTGAAGGAATGGAGTATCTGGTCGCCCTTCGCGGCGATCCCGTGTCGGGAGCGAGCCTGCTCTCGACGACCATCCAGACGGCCATGCTGCTTCGCCGAGGCCTCGACCACGAACAGGGCAATGTCTACGGCAGCAGGCTGTTCGTGTTCACCGACGACCTCGACGTCACGAACCGGCTGTACTTCGACCTACTCGATGCCGAGGGCCGGGATAGCTGGGGCAAACCGAACCCCCAAGGGAACGGCCCGCTTGCTGCCCTACGCAGCAGCACAATGCCCGAACACTCTGAACGCCAGCCCCTCGGACAAGCGTGGGACATGTGCGAGAGCCTCGGACACCACTTGGACAACGCCAGCGCGCTCCGCATTGGGCGCACGAGCTCCCAGGATCCAGGGGTAGCGGCCGCTAGCGACGTCATCGTCGCGACTGCCTCCCTCGACGTCGGTTTCAACGATCCGACTGTGGGCGCCGTCCTGCAACACAAAGCGCCACGCGACGCAGCGCAGTTTCTGCAGCGCAAAGGCCGAGCGGGTCGCATTCGAGGCATGCGGCCATGGACCGTGGTCGTTCTGTCGGACTACGGCCGGGACCGCCTCGCCTACCAGGGCTACGACTTGCTGTTCGATCCACAGCTCGATTCGAAGTCGCTTCCCATCCGGAACACGTACGTACTCCGCATCCAAGCCGCGTTCGCGCTCATGGACTGGCTGGCATCGAAGGTGCCTGCGGCCCTCCGTGGTTCCATGTGGCTCGACCTCGCTGGACCGCCATCGCTGCACCAGCCGCGAAGCGAACACGCTGCGCAGCGTCAACAGCTCGCTCTCGATTGGGCGACCCGTGCTCTGGTTGACGAAGCAGTACGCGACGACCTACTCGACTACGTCCGGCGCGCTCTCCAACTGAACGAAGAGCAAACAACGGCGGTCGCGTGGGAAGCGCCGCGCTCACTAATGCTCGAAGTGCTGCCGACCTTAAGGCGGCGGCTCGGGTCTGGATGGAGCGCTGCGGGCGTGGGGGGCGGCGACTACCAGGTGCGCTGGCAGCCATTGCCTGACTTCGTGCCCTCCAATCTCTTCAGCGACCTCAACCTTCCAGAGACGAGAATCCTGTTGCCACCGGCTCAGGCAAACGGTGAAGAGACGGACACTCAGGCTCCGGTGCTCCAAGCTCTACGAACGTTCGCTCCAGGTCGAGTGTCGAGGCGATACGGAGTCGAGCACCGCTACGTCCGCCATTGGGTACCCGTACCGCTCGACTCACCCCGCGCAGAGCTGGACCTCGAGTCGTTCGCCGATGGCGTCGAACTCGGGATCTTCTCGTTCCAGGGCGACACTGGTCCCGAGCGATATCGCGTCATGCGCCCGTGGACGATCCGCACCGAACGACCCCCGCAGAGACTCCTGGACTCGACGAACGCGATCCTCGAGTGGCGATCCCAGCTTGTGCCCGTCGACGAAGGGGACGAGGTCGACGTGCCGACACCCTCGGCGTGGGCCGCCCTCGCCCGATCGCTTCACGTCTTCCTGCACGCGCGTCAATCCAGCGTCGACATCTCCAGGATCGCCGTGGGGTCAACGGCCACGTTGGCGTTCCAACGCGGCGTGCAGTCGACCGTCCGCTCGACCTTCAGTTGGGAAGAACAGCGCGCTGCTCTGGGCTTCACGTTGGATGTCGACGCAATCCGGATGACGGCAGTCGTGCCCGGATTTTTTGCTGATGGGTCGGACTATCTCGCGGACCAGCCATCGGTCAGGTCATTCCGGGCTGCTTACTTCGAGCACCTGGTCCAGACGGACCCGGCACTCGCGGCGCTAGCCAACACCTTCCAGTTGCGCTGGATCAGTCAGCTCTACCTCTCGATCGTCGTCGAGCGCGCCCTTGCCGACGACATTGATCTCGAGACGGCGCACCGTCATGTCACGGCCGGCCACATCGCAGCACAACTCACGGCTGCCTTGGATGTCATATTCCACGCGCTGCCAGACCCCGATGATGAAGGTGACGACGGCGACGGGCGTGACCCGCACCGCCAGCGCCTGCACCAAGCACTGGCCGGTCTCGCCGCGGACGCGGCGATCACCGCCCGCCTCGCCCAGTTGGCGCGTGTCTTGTGGGGGCCGCCCGACACGGGCTGGCAGGGTTGGGCAGCTCAGCGCTACGCAGCAACTCTCGGCGCAGCGCTGCTCGAAGCAACCGATCGCCTGTGTCGAGACGTCGGCGCCCAGAACCTCATCATGGACGTCGAGTTCGACGAGCCAGCTTCCGTCTGCACCGTGTGGCTATCGGAGCCATCCTTGGGGGGAGGCGGCATCGTCGAGGAGTTCGCGCGTCGCTACACCGAGGACCCTCGACGTTTCTTTCGCCTTGTCGAGGCGAGCCTGGCACCGTCCGACTTCGAGATCGTGGACTCGGAGCTCAGTCGCACCCTGCGTCTCGCGGCTGAGGACACCGAGGTCAGCGATTCAATGAGTCAGGTTCGAGCAGCGACCACAAACGTTGCGACCGCCAACAGCCTTCGCCAGCTGGTTCGGGTGCTGACGCAGAAGGGCGTCAGCGTCACCCACCCAGTGATGGCTGCGCTCAACGCCCGCGTACTTCGTCCCGGCAGCTCATCTCAATCGGACGACGCGATCCGCTCGCTAGTCGACGATTGGAAGGCTCAAGAGGGCCGACTCGGCGTCGAGATCGACGCAAGGGTCTTTGCATACGCAGCGAGCGCCTCGTCGGACATTGATCGAGTCATCCCGATGGGCGGCGGGTCCGCAGCGGACAAGCGTCGGCGCCGCTTCTCGACGATCTACGGCCTCCTCTGGCCTCGCGGCTCAGCAGTACGCGCAAACGCGCTTCAGACCTACAACCCGTACCACCCCCACCCGCCAACCGATCGGGCGCTGGTCCTCAACGCCCTCGACTTCACGACTCCCGTCATCTCACTCTCGACACCGGACTGGCGCGATGAGCTCGCTCAGGCACTACTCGAAGCCGGGACCGCGCTACTCGCGGCCCATCCGGACGCAACGCGCGAACTTCGCGCTGCCGCCATGGAGCTTCAGGGCCTGCCCGTCGATGCGGGGTACCTGATGCTGTTCCCCCGGGTCACGGGCTTCGATCGAAGCCAGGGCGAAGTGCGGATGCGGTTCGAACTTCGGGAAGCGTTCCAATGACTCTCGAGCGGCCTACGCGTCACATTCACAAATCGTCGTGGCGTTGTCAGGACGAGGTGAAGGAACTGCTCCAGGCCGTGTTCGTCGGCGAACTCCTGGCGCCCAGCCTGTGCATCTGGCTCGTGTCGCCGTGGGTGAGCGACATTCCAATCATCGACAACCGAGCCGGCGCGTTCGATGCGATGGACAGCACGTGGGGACCGCGCCAACTTCGAATGCTGGATGTTCTCCAACGATGCCTGGTCGTCGGCACTTCGGTCGTTGTGGCCACCAGGCCGCTCCCGCATAACCGGCCGTTCCTCGACCAGCTCACCCTCCGCGCTGAGGAGGTCGGAGCCACGGATGCTCTGGTGACCTGCGAGGCCGAAGACCTCCACGAAAAGGGACTCCTTGGGGACGACTTCTACTTGAGCGGTTCAATGAACTTCACGTACGGCGGCGTCGAACTCTTGGAGGAGACAGTGAAGTTCGATACTGCTGAGGACGTGGTCGCCCAAGCCCGTCTTGTGTTTCACGAACGCTGGGGCGGCCTGCTGCCGAGGATCTCGGGGCCGTGACACAAGACGTCGACGGCTTTCTCGATGCGTTCTTCGGCGACGGCAACGAGTTGACGCCCGCGGCGCTCGCTGAGGCGAATCCGGCGCTCGCCGAGTGGCTCGAGGAGCGAGTGCGGAGCCTGAAGCACGACCCGCTCGCACCCGCACTACTACCGCGACGTCAGGGCAATACGACGACCTGGTACGGGCTCACTCACTCTCCGCGTGAGCGACGAGAACTGATCCAGGCGCTCCAGTCCTTTGTCGGCCCGACGTACGGAACGATTCGAATCGACCATCCCCTCGATCCGAGCGATTCCGTCGCCACGGCCGCGCAGACGTTCGCCGATGGTCATGCCTTTGCGGTCGAGGTGCTTCCAGGTCAACAGGCAGGAGTTCGCCAGGCCGTTGAGCTTCTCTTCGAGTTGCGAGAGCAGCGTCCTCGCCGCCACGTCTCAGTTGCGCGGCCACTCGGCCGTCTCCTCCGAGAGTTCGAGATGGCTGTCCTCGCCGGCGCCGCGGAGCTCTCTGCGGACTTACTTGGCGACATTGAGGTCACGGGGCAACTCTCTGCGCAGAACATCATCTTCCTCAGAATCCGGCGCCTTGGAGGACTCAGAAACTTCCGCGAAGTCATGGATCTGCCTGAGCTGGCGACGATCCTCTCGATTCGCCGGCCCGCTCGTGTCACGGCTGCTCTGTTCGACGCCCTATACGCCACCGAACTGGTGGGCTTCGAAGCCGCCGCCGACGCGGCAGGCGCGCTGGACCACTTCCGTGAAGTAGTGCTGCCCCGCTATCCGGCCCTCTTCAGGTCGCGGCAAGGTCTTCAGACGAGCTCGGCGATCAAGTCGCATGCTCTCTACACAGCGGTCGCGCATCCGGAAGATGAGCGCCTCCTGTCGCAGCTTGCCAGCGCACCCGACCTTCAGCCCGATGAGCGCAGCTACCTCGAAGCCGTTGCGCACCTAGTCAGTCCGCTGGTGGAGCGCGGCGCGACGCTGGCTGCGGCGGTCCAAGCAGCCCGTGACGGGAACTTTGATGCTGCGCTTGAACTGGCACGCGATGGTGCTCCCACGATCGAACGAGCAGAGCTACTCGTGCGGTGTGCAATAGAGATCGACTCACTTGACGCGATGGCCCTGGCGCGAGGCGCTGTATACGACCTAGTTGACACCGATCGTCTGCGAGTCACCTCATCGAAGCTGTACGCCACGCCCTGGGAGAGGATCGAACGCGTCCTCGGCGGCGACGAAGTCCGTCAAAGTCCCGACAACTGGCTCGGTTGGTTCGAACGGGCCACGTCCTCGGAGGGCTTCGAGAATGCGCTCGAGGTAGCGGAGCGGTCTGTTGTCGAGTGGACAAGCGAGGCGCTGGTCCCTGCGGACAGCCGTGCCATCTCGTTACTCCTCAATCAGGACCTCTCGGCTGCCTCACTTCGTCGGGTGAAGGACGCTCTACCGCATCTGCTTCATTTCATCGACCGCGTGTCAGACCCTGCCCAGCATCGGGCGCTTCTTGACGATCTCTCGACGCTCCTGCTCTTGGACGAAGACCCGAGCGTCGCAGATGTCGCCGTGCTGGTGAACCTCTTGGGGTCGATCTTCGAGCTCGGGGCCGAGTCTGCTCGTCGTCGCGAGTTGGTTGACGATTTCGCGGCGCTGTTCACGCGGGTTGACGCAGCCGCGTATCTCGACTCCGCAATCGAGTTGTTTGACATCGTCCTCACATTCGCGGCGAGCGACGCCGGTCCTCGGGACACCTCGCTAGCGATGCTGCTTGCGGCGGCACAGCGGTGGCGGCGCAGGGTCCGCGCCGACCAGTGGATGATGCTGCGGGACCTAGCGGAGGAGGTCGGCGCCGCCGACGCCGTGCGAGGTCTGGTGCCCCAGGAGCCAGACGACATTGAGCCGGAAGACAGTTCCCAAGGTGACTCGCTCGCCGGGAAGACCGTCGCCATCTACACCCTCACCGAGCCTGCCGGTGTGCGAGCTCGCGACTTCCTGGTGCGCAACTTCACAGCTGTGTCCGTCGTGCTGTCGAGCGAACATGTCGGCTCGAATCGACTGGCATCGTTGGCACACTCGGCAGATGTGTTCGTCGTCGCCACGCGCAGTGCGAAGCATGCCGCCACGACCTTCATTGAGGCCCAACGCCCGCCGAACCGACCGCCGGTCTACGCATCAGGGAAAGGTTCGGTCAGCCTGATCCGCGCCGTGATGTCGACGCTCTGACGGACTGTTGCAGGGCCGGTGCGTGAGTTGTCTGGCGCCAAACTCCCGGGTGGATCCGCCGCTCGGACGTGGCGGCTTCGGCCGGCGGTCGCCGCGGTAGAGTTGCTGCCGGCACCGAGCCGAAACCTTCCCCCTCCTTCACGTCGGCGCTCGAAATCCGGCCGCAGCGTAGATTCGCGGTATGACCGCTGCTGACGCTGTGACCGCGGGTGATTCGTTCAACCCGCTCGACGCGCGCCGCCTCGATGATGAGGAACTGGTTCGTCAGTTGCAGCAGAGCACAGTCTCCAACATCCGTGACAGCTATCACGGTCGCTTCGACTCCTTCGCTGAGGCGATCCAAAATGCCGTCGACGCGGTGCACAAGCGCTGGGCCGAGTGGGGCGGCCCGGGTACTCCGGTGCCCGGCGGCGCTGACGAGGAGCGTCCACAGATCCGCGTGGTCATCGAGTGTGGAACCCAGCACGTCCAGATCATCGATAACGGGATCGGGATGGAGGACGAGGTACTTCGGGACGCCCTCGTACCGAACGTCACATTGAAGAGGGGCGATCCCGACCAGCGCGGCCACAAGGGAGTGGGGACCACCTACCTCACGTACGGCCACGATCTCTTCGAGGTCGAGACCAAGACAGCGTCCGGTACCCGCGGCTATCGACTCATCGAGGGACTCACGTGGGTCAAGTCAGATCCGCCTGGACCACCTCCGGAATTCGAGGCGATCGAGGCGACGGCCGCGCTGGACGACCTCGGGTCAGGCACGTCTGTGCGGATGCGGTTCGGCGAGGGCACCAACTACGGCAGCCTGTCGAACGTCTTCTACAACAGCACGAAGCTGTGGAAGCTGGTTCTGCAGACGTATACGGCCATCGGGCAAGTGTCGCTGCGCCCGGCCGGTAGCGCGCCGACGCCCTGGGAAGCCGCGATGAGCGTGTCCATCGAACTCAGTGGCGCCGCGGGGGCCGGCGTCGACACCGTTCCTTTCGAGTTCCATTACCCCCACATCGGTTTCGATGCCGCCGACGTGGCGGAGCTTCAGTTGCTCCAGAACAACCCCGGCGGCACCGCGAAGTACAAGCTGATCTACCTCTCCCGAGATCACGCCGGTCTCATGCAACTGCTCCACCCTGAGTTGACGAAGTTGGCGATAGAAGACGAGGAGCTGCACCAGCACGTTGTCGAGGGGCTTCAGCGCGGCGAGATCGCTGCGTACGCCAGCCTCGGGTACAAGAACACGCTCTACGAGGAATTGTGGAAGCGGAATATCGGCAACGAGACCGCCGGACGCATAACAGCGATGAACGTGAAGGGCGGCGTCCTTGTCGCTTCCGTCGGCATGCCGATCGGCGAAACACTCTCGCACTTGCAACTCTCGTTAGTTCTCAAGCCAGAGGAGCGGCGCCGCTTCTTCGTGCTCTTGCACTTCAACGGCAGCTACAGGCCGGACATCGGTCGCAAGACGATTCCGCGCGATCAGGAACTCATCATCGGATGGCTCGAAGCGGCGATCATCCGCGTTCTTCGCCCGTACGCAAACCGGCTGCAGATCACGAACGAAGACGCGACCCATAACGCCGCGTCCTTCGCGCAAGCCCAACAGCAGCTGCAGCAGGCCCAAGACCAGCTGTCCAACCATCATCAGGCGGAACCGGCCATCCCTCTTGCGGGTCTGCACCCGGCGCGTCGCGCGCGGAGCGAAACGGAGGTCGTCGCCCAGTTCGCCAGCATTCTTAGCCACGAGCATCTGAGCGGTTACGAGATCGTGGCCCTTCCGGGCAATGAGACCCGTTACGACGGCCTCGTGAACGTACGCGCGGACACCCCCGCGGAGCAGCTCGCGGGAGTACCGGCGGTGACCGGAATCAGCGGCGACATGTTCGTCGAGGGACAGTTCGTGCGGACCCGGCAGTGGCTGGAGTTCAAGCTCAATCTCCACGACCTGGTCGACGAGTTCGACCTCGAGGATGGTGCTCCGAACAAGAAGTACTTCCAACAGGTCAACCTCGCGGTCTGTTGGTCAGCCGCTGGAGCCGCAGGTCACTACGACCTCATCGACTGCGACGACACGAACTGGAAGACCAGGAATTTCCCAGGCGTCACGCACTTCCTGCGGAAGGATGGGTCGGAGCATCGCGTTGAGGTCATCGCTCTCGAAGTACTCATCCCGAAGCTCGTTGAGGCCCTCGCGTAGGTAGCAGGTGGCTCGCCGTTCCCACCTCATGGCATGTCATCGTCGTAGCCTTGGGCGGGGCCTGACAATCCGGCGCGCAACGAGCATGTGCCGGGCAGAGCCGAGCATCGGCACCTACATCGACACCGCCGATCCTCAAGTGGCTGCTTGACGATGGCTCGTGTGATCGGAGCGCCAAGTGGAAGTGATCGATAGACGGGCATTCGAAGCACGGGCGCGGGGGCTCATGGTGGGCCTCGCCCTCGGCGACGCGGCCTCGTCGGCCTCGTCCGACCCGGGGCCGCTACCAGGCACGTGCCTAACCCAACTCGCCTGCTTTACCCTCGAGGGCGCGATCCGTGCCTGCGTGCGCCAGGACAACAAGGGCATCTGCGATCCGCCTTCGGTGATCTGGCACGCGCTCGCTCGGTGGGCGCATATCCAGGGGCTCGGGCCGCAGTTCGCGGAAAACTGGACCGGCGGCTCCACGGTTTGGCCTGACGGTTGGCTTCACCATGTAAGGCCGCTATCGATCCGCCGCGGTGATGCTCCCGCAACCGTTCAGTCGCTCACGGCCTCACCCGGCGTCCCCGAGCGTCCCCGCACGACGAGCGGAGGACACCACGCAGTCACGCGCGTACTTCCCATCGCCATCATGGGATTTAGTGACCCCGCAGGGATGGGTAGCGAGGTCGCCGCCCTAACCCACGGCCAGGAGGACGCGCTCCTGGCGGCGGCGTCCGCCGTCTCCGTGGCCACTCAACTCCTCGTCGAGGGCGAGCCATCCGTTCTGGAGCGTGCCGTCGAGATCTCTGGCCGAGATCTCGTTGGAACGGCCGCGCATGCGCTGCATCACGGCGCGCAGGCCGCGCTCTCAGCGGACGACTTCGAGACGCTGGCTCAGAGCGCCGGATCGCACGGCAAGGGCCCGATGATCGTCGGGGCGGCGATGTTCGGCGCCCTCCACGGTGTCGATGCCCTGGGGCACGTTGTGAGCCGACTTGAAGTGGGGTGGGTCGCGGATCGACTTGCTGGCGATGCGGTCGCCGAACGGCTGGACCATCCAGCGGG
Organism: Acidimicrobiales bacterium; assembly: GCA_035525495.1. GTDB lineage: Bacteria > Actinomycetota > Acidimicrobiia > Acidimicrobiales > CADCTF01 > DATLED01. The sequence continues at coordinate 121,479 of DATLED010000081.1, forward strand.
CACCGAGTACTCGACCGGATCGGACCCGATGTGGTGGTCGAATTATCCGGGTTGGTAGCCAGACGCGCGCACGAGCACCAAGCGAGGCCGAACAGGACCACGTCGTTCCTGTCGCGCAAGTCGGTCGCCGCCACGCGAGATCCGGAGCTCTTCTCGACCCCGGAAGCCGGCAGTGCCAGCATGGTGGGCGTGCACTTGCCCGTCCCTCGCTACAAGCCGATGCTCGCCTCGGCCGGTGCAATCCGCGGCAGCGCCGAGGACTACAGCTTCGAGCCGAAACTCGACGGGTGGCGGGCGATGGTGAGCATCGCCGGCGGCAAGCTCCAAGTGCGAACCCGCAACGGCCACGACGTGACCTCGGCGGTCCCCGAACTGGAAGACCTCAGCCGGGAGTTTTTCGGCCGGTCAGTCGTCCTCGATGGCGAGTTGGTAGCGCACGAAGGCACGCCATCGTCCTTTTACCGGCTCTCGGGGAGGATGGCAGCCCGACGGCCTGCCGCGATCGACGCGGCGCGCTTGCGAACACCGGCGACGTTCGTCGCCTTCGACGTCTTGTGGCACGACGGGGACGTCACAGCGTTGCCGTACACCGCCCGTCGACAGCTCCTTGAGTCCTTTGAATTAGGCGGCGCCTCCTGGTGCACCGTGTCCGCGTTCCCTGGCGCCGGCGCCGAGCTGTTCGCCGCCTGCAGCGCCCTCGGACTCGAGGGCCTTGTCGCCAAGCGACTCACTTCGCCGTACGAGGCAGGCGCCCGGTCGAAATATTGGGTGAAGGCGAAGTGCTCGGCGTGGTTTGAGGACCACGGCCAGTACCGCCATGCGAAGCGATAGCAGCTCCACCTCAGCGCATAGATCCACTCGTGCAAGCTCAAGCCGAGTGATCGTCTCAACGGTGCTGAGCTGCGGTCGCCCAGGGAGCGAGTCGTCACGCCGCACGGCGAAATACGGTGGTCGGCATGGCGCTGTGTCCGACGTGCTTCAACTCGCCTGATAACTGCGAGTGCGATCCGCGGTTCACATCTCCTGCGGGCGGAGCTCGTGGCCCGGCGTCCCCGATGCGGCCCGCGACCTCGAAGGCGACGGTGGAGCGAGTGCTCGACCAGGTCGAGCCACGACGTCAGCGCCAAGTTGCCGACTTCCTTGAGGCCGTTGTCAGTCTCGGATGTTGGATCGAGACGCCGCACGCGGTTCGGCAGGACTACGTCAATATTCAGCCTCCACGAGCGTGCGGCGCGGGTCGACTCTGTTCGGTGACCCGATCTACGGGGCGGATCGAGTTTCAAACCGATACCTACGCCCTGGCCGAGTCGATTGACATCGCCGACCACTTCACATTTCTCGCAGCGGGCGCGAAGGCGGCGATCACACCGGACGACGACGAGCGCGTCGAGATGGCGATCATGCTGGCGAAGACGATCCTTGCGGCCAGACGTGGCAGAGCATGACGCCGTCGGGGCGGTGGAGCGTCCGTGCCGTCGGGTCAGTTGCGAGCTGCCGGTCACGCAGAAGCATGGCAGTCCTCCAGGAACGTTGAGTCGTGCCATTCCGGTCTCCGTCCCACTATGGGCTGACCGCCTCTCCCGAGCAGCCGACCTGTCCCTGGTCGCGTCGGCGGCAGCAGCTACTCGATCCGCGCTGGACGCCCTCGACCGCGGTGACGTTGAGCTCGCTCGGCGCTACTGGTCGGGTGTCGACGGCGAGGTGCTCCTCAAGGCGTGGGACGATCAGGTCATCGCGATGCGAGGGATCACTCCAGAGCCGATCAGACGTCCATCGGTAGAGAACCCTATTCAGGCGTCCGGAAGGTTGAGTCGCAGCCTCTCGACCGCGGTGTTTCGTCGCGATGGCTACCGCTGCGCATACTGCGGCATCCCCGTCGTCACGCAATGGAAGAGCGGTGACATCCCTCGCCTAGTCACGACGATGCCTGACCTCGCTCCAGGGCTGCGAATACGAGACGGTTCGCTGATCGGCTCCGGAAGGGCAGGGGCACTGGCGAACATCGACCAAGCCAAGTGGCTTTGGCTCACCGCATCGGCGGATCATGTGGTGCCCGCGTCGAGATTTGGTCCGACGACACTCGAGAATCTCCTGACTGCGTGCGCCGGTTGCAACTACGGGAAGATGGACTGGACGCTCGAGCAGCTGGATGTGGCAGATCCGCGACCGTCAGCGTGAGGCCGGATCGCCTGTCGACTCGCGCTAGTCCGGCGTGTACGTGTACGTCCAGGCGCGCTGGGACTTGTCGACGCGAAGTTGCTTCGAGTCGGCGTTCACGGCCCCCGGGACGTGTTCCCGGATTATGCGATCGCTACAACCAAGCGCTGCCTTCAACTCGGCATGGGTGAACGCCCGATTCGGATGCGCCTCGAGAAACGCGCACACCGCAAGGCCCGTGGTCGCGTCTGGATGAACCTGCAAGTACTTCCGCTGCAGCGGTCCGCGTTCGGGCATATGCAATCGAAGCACGGTGAGCCCCGATCGACAGTACGCGCGCGAGTGCTCGCGCTCGAACGGTCAGACTCACCGCTCGTCTCGCTCATTCGAGTGCCCAGCCGGGTGCATGTGCGGATCCCGCCTGGTGAACGCGGTGCGGTCCGATGAACCATCGTCCGCTTGTGCGCGACTGCCTGAATGTGCCGAGCCGACCGATCGGCAGACAGAACACCTCGTGATGCCAAGACCGTCCTGCGGGCGCCGCGGGCAGCTGCTGAGCAACCTTGTCGAGTGCCCGATACCAACCTTGGTAGCGATCGACCACAATCACGCTGGTCAACGTCGGCGGAGCGAAGGAGACTTCCGTGCGCAGGGACTCGTCGTCCACGCCGACGAGCGCGTGGGTCGCGAGGTGCATGGGGTCCGTCCCACTGTCCGGCCTGTACAGGTCGGCAACCTCGACGGGCAGTCGAGGGGCGTCGCCGCCGGCCTCGTCGGCGCGAGAAGTTCCGAGGGCGGTAGCGATGGTTGCTGAGGTCGAACGCAGTGCAGGAGATTGCGTGGCCCACGCTGTGAAGGCACCGACCTGTTCTCCGAGCATCTCTGACAAGAGCGCGAGTCGCGGGTCAGTCGTCGGTCGACCGGCAGCCCACCATCGTCGGAGGCCGAGGTCTGGACGGTCCCAACCCAACGCGTACAGGAGAAGGTGCGTTGCCGGTGCCCACCAAGCTGGGTCGCTCTCGATGGGATCCGGTGGGGCAGGCCAGACGTGCGCGTTGGTCGGCGCACTGAGTGCACGCCACATCGAAGGCACCCAACGATTCCACGCTTCGTCATCGCCCGTCGCCGCCGCACCTGCCTCGAACGGTGGCAGCCGGAGGCGGCGGAGCATGCCACCAAGGTCTACTCGGCCATGGTCCTATTCTCACCCCAGACCAGTTGTGGGGTGATGCTGCGATGACGTTCCGCGGTCAGGTTGCCGGGTGGAAGGCCTCTCGGCGAGGAGAGGAAGCCGCGCCACTGCTGACGGACGTCCCGCTGTACTCGGTTGGCGCCCTCTCGTCGCGAGTAAGCCCGCGGGTCGGGACCATCTTCTCCATAGGCGAGAACGACGTTGACACGGCGACGATCCGTCTCGTTTCAAGCTCCGACCTCGACTGGAAAGCCGAACCCGGCGGCGAGCCTGCAGACCGGCCGTGGGCGAGGACGCTTCGGGCAAGGCAAGCTCGCTACCGCCGCGACCACCTCGGATTGCCCGCGGGTCTCCACGAACGGCGCGGCACCTCCCGACCGGTGGAGAGTCGGCTCCCAGGGTGGGCCGTCGCGGAAGACCCAACGTTGAACTTCCTCGCCGATGAACGCATCTATGAAGCGGTCTTGAAACGCCTCGCGAAGGGCGGCGGCGGCGGGATCATCGAACCGCACCGCCTCCATCACGACCTGTTGTCCAGCCAGCCGCTCTGCTTCAACCTCCTCGCTCTGCCCGCTCTCGTAGACCGGACCCGGCTCGCACGTGCACTCGCCACCCTCCTCGAACTCGACGTTCGAAGTATCACTGACGTCAAATTCGAGCACCGGCCGGTGATCGATGACGGGTACAGCAGCGGCTCCGCGTTCGACTGCTACATCGAATACAAGACGTCAACCGGCAAGACGACGTTCCTAGGGATCGAAACCAAGTACTCAGAGGATCTGGCGCGGCAGCGGCCGTCGAACAACGACGACTACCGTGCCCTCACCGAGATCCCCCACAGCGGCTGGAACCAGGGCGCGTCGCTCCGCCTCAAGCAGCCAGTCACATGCCAACTCTGGTACAACGCCCTGCTCGCGGAACGCGCAGGACGGCAGTCGAGCTATGAATCACCGACGATGGTGCTGCTTGCGTGCGCTGCGGACCAGCCTGCCTTCGCCGCCGCACAAGCCGTCGCCGCGGACGCCCCGCAGGGCCTCGTGCGCTGGGCCAGCTACGACCAACTCGTGACACTCCTTGGCAAGGGAGCACGCCTCGAGAGTTGGGCGGCGCACTTCGCGACTCGTTACCTCGAACCCTGCGGATGACCTGGCGAGCATCCTTTGACCGTGAGTGACGCGCGGACGGACCCAACCAACCCAACATGTCCTGCGTGCGGTTCGGGTGGTGAGCACATAGTTGGCGATGCGGGCGTTGGGCAGTCTCTCTCGGTCGGGCTGCGATGCCTCGAGTGCGGCCGGCGTTGGGTTCGGCCCGCGATGCCGTCGTGCCCAGCCTGCGGATCAAAGGATCTGACGGGGTCGCATTCACTTGGAGAGCGGACGTCGGCGTTCGACACCGAGTGGTTCGACACTCTCGAACACGCATGGCGCTGCAACCGTCCGCGTTGCCACAAGACCTGGGAAACGTGGGAGCCGGATCGTACTCACCCGCTTCGGAACTTCGAAGGGTGGACGGTCGACTTCCTCAAGAATCAGCCAGTCGAAGACGTGGTCGACGCTGCGAGGCTGTGGGGTATTGCGACGAGTCGCAGCTTCAGTTCCCTCATCGCCGAAATGGTGCGGTGGGCTGATACAGATTGGGAGAGCCCGATGCTCGAGGCTCTTTCGAATCGCCAGCTCCGCCGGATCGCGCATGACTGCGACGTCACGACCACCGGCCTCTCTCGAGACGAGCTGATCGCCGCCATCCTCGGCGCATGAAAGCGGACTGAGGAGGCGAAGGCCACAGACGACCGACCTCAGGCTCAGGATCGGTAGCCGAGACTTGGCACGAGCCATGCGTCGAGCCGGGCGCGCGTGGTGGGCGCACGTGGGTTCGAGCCGATCTATACGACCGCGGTCGTTGGCCAGCGACTCGAAAAGTCGGTCGATTTCGTCGTGGGACACGCCTTGTAGGCCAGGATCGAGTGGTGGCAACTCCTGATCCGGGGCGGGCAACGACGCTCCCACTTGACGAACTAGCGCTCGAGGTCCTCGCGGATCTCGTCGCCAGGAATGAGTGGAACGAGTACAACTACCTGAACTCGGCGTCCCAGGACGGCCGCTATCGGGGCCAGGAGGCTGCGCTCCACGCGATTGCTGAGGCTCTCACCTGGCTGCGCAACCGCGGTTTCATCGCTCACACTCCCGGACAGACGGCGGACGCCGCGATCTTCGTCACTAGAGCCGGCCACGCTGTATTGAAGAAGGGTCTGCAGCACGCCCGTGCCGAGGCGAGGCTGCAGGAGGGGCTGTACCCGCTGCTCGAGCGTCGCTGCCGACGCCAGTTCCTCCTCGGCGAGTACGAACAGGCCGTCTTCGTCGCCATGAAGTCTGTCGAGGTTCGCGTACGAGAGCTCGCTGGGTTGGGGGAAGACTCGACGGGGGTCGACCTCATGAACCGAGCGTTCGGCCCCAAGGGCGTGCTCACGGACACGTCCGCAGTGAAGGGCGAGCAAGAAGGCACTCGAATGCTCTTCGCTGGCGCCTACGCGACCCTGCGCAATCCGTCGGGACACCGCGAGATCGACTATGACGATGTCGCCGAAGCCGCAGAAGCGGTCACGACCGCCAGCCTGCTGATGCGGATCCTCGATCGCGTCGAGCGCCGGGTTGCAAGTGACGGCGGTTGACGCTCCCGGGGACCTGCGTCGGATCGTTGCGCTAACTGGCGGACCGCCGGGGTGGGTGTTCGTTGAGCCAGCGACGCTCGACGCCGTACTCGGCGGGAAGGACGTTGTAGCTGAGCGAGTACTGCGGAGACCGCTTTGGGTCCTCTCCCTCCCAGGGCCTGGCGAGCCGCGGACGGATGTCACTGCTGTGCACCGCCTGTGGTGGGTGGACCGGGTGATGGAGGAGATGACGGTCAGCGGCGTCCCGGATGATTTCCGAGAGTGCGAGGCCCATCCCGCCGTCGAACTTGAGTCGGTGATCGACCTGCTTGCGCCGGTCCTCGAGGTGGCCAGCGCCGGGCAGGAACAGGAATCGGTGCGGATCGAGCGCAAGGAGGATGTCGCACACCGCTGCTGCCAACACCTGCTCATGGGCGTCGTGCTGGTTGAGTAGGACCACTGGCACGTCGCTGGTCAGGAGACACGCGTCGCTGAACCCCAGGCCCCACGGCCGGCCGTAGAGCACGCCCGCGAGTCGGCCGAGTTGTGATGCCACGTACGCGATGTGGAGGTTGGTCGCGGCCGCTTTCCGCAGCGAGCTCGGGAGCTGGAGGCCGGGCGCGGACTCGTCGAGCAGGTGCGCGAGGCGCTTCCGTTGCCGGGTGGTCCGAAGCACCTGTGCCGCCATCCACCATGCGAGCCGTTCCCGCAGATGTACCGGCAGCGGCCAACGCTGGGAGAGCGCGTACTTGTGGTCGTCCAACATCGCCGCGAATGCCGGTGCAGTGGCTGCTTCGACGCGCGCGAAGAGGTGTTCGGCATCGTGATTGCTTGTGCCGTCATCGAGGGACGCCCAGTAGAAGCCCTTGACGGCGGCGATGTTCCGAACGTTGGTCTCAAACGATCGGTCGACGTGGTCGGCTTCGGTCGCGACGATAAATTGGCCCCGGCCACGGCGCTCCTCGGCGAAGCGCCGCAAGTACGACTGGGGGACGGTGTGATCGTTCGTCTTCACGGCGCCAACTGCCGAGCGCGAAGGAAGCAGTGGTTCATAAGAGGTGCCCTGTCAGGTCGTCGAGTCGAGCGAGCACGACCGTGTCGAGACGCGCCGCCAAGCCGGATCGGTTGGCTGCAGCCGCGGCGGCCTTGTCTGTGACCACGAGGTCGCAGTAGGGGATGGTGGATGCCAGCGCGTCGATGTCGTGGATGTCGTTGGTCGTCCATCGATGGTGAGGGTCGCGGTGGTACTCGGTCTTCATCGAGACCGCGACGTCGAAGCTCGGCATGACGTCGAGCTGGCTTCGCGTGACGGCGGGTGAGTCGAAGACGTCTCCGATCGTGGCGCCGCGGTCGGACAAGCCTCGGAAGAGCATCTCGTCGATCTCGATGAAGACTTCTCGTGCGGCGACGACGTCGCGGATGCGGCCCGAGCGCCAGCGCGGGTCGGAGTTGAAACGCCCGACCTGCTCTACCTCCTGGTGTGCCCGGTTCTCGGAGATCTCCATCCCGCCCGACGGCTTCCACCCGTAGGCACGCAGCGCGTCTTCCTCGTCCTGCGACGTCGGCCCATCCAAAGTGCGTCGTTGGAGCTCAAGCTCGGCGGTCGCCAGGATCGTGTCGAACGCGGCCGGCTTTTGCCGGAACTGGGCACGGACTTCTTCGGTGATGTCTCCCCGCGTCTTGTGCCGCACCCGGAAGCCGCCGACGCGCCCGAAGGCGCGTGCGACACCCCAGTCGAGGTAGTCCATCGTGTTGATCGGGTCCGGGTTAGGCCCGACGACGCGATCGAGGACCGCCTCGATCTCGTGCTTCGCGATCGTCGGGCGCGATGTCACCACGAAGTAGCCCGACAGCGCCTCGATTGCGAGGCGGATATCTCGACGCTGGCGGTGCTGCTTGATCTTCGACACCTCGATGTAGATCGCGTCGGCGATGGGGAAGAGGGCCCTGCCCTCCGCCCGGGCCCGCATGCAGGCGTCGAGGGCCTCCGTGGCGCTCTTGGCGTCCGGGTGGCCGGTCATCGCCTTGGCGAGGCCGATCCAGTGCAGCAGGTCGAGGTAGACGAGCTTCGGAGGGCGAATCGGGGCGCGCAGCGTCGACGGCCAGAGGTACGGCACGTCGACACGGGTTGCTCCATCGCGCACCCTCTAGGTGTACTCCGGACGTGTGACAGTGACGTCCGGGTTTCGTGTCCGGCACAAGCGACTGCCCGACTGCCGCTACCCCGTGGCTTCGAAGAACCGGTCGAACATGTCGTCGCGGACATGCACGTAGATGTCCTGAGTGACCCTGGTCGATGAGTGGCCCATGAGCCTCGACAGGTCCTCGATCGGGATGCGCGCCTCGTGGAGAGCCCAGGTGGCGAAGACGTGCCGGAGGCTGTGGAACGTCCACTGCCAGTTGCGGCCGCCCTTCGGCCAACTGACGGCTTCGGCGGCTGGGTCCCAGATCTGGCGCCCGTAGTTTGATCGGCGCATCCAGCCGCCCCTCGCTGCTGGGAAGACGATCTGGCCGGGTTCGAGCTCATCGAGTCGGCGCTGCATCAACTCGGCCAGCGCGACGCCCCCTGGTGTAGTGACCGGGAACATCGTGGTGCGCCTGCGACGGCCTTTGGGAAGGGTCGGGATCAAGCTGTTGCGGGCCTCGACGACTTGGCGGTCGAGGCGGTTACGTCGGCGGTCGGGGTCGACCTGCTCCCAGGTGAGCGCCACGTGCTCGCCCCAGCGCATGCCGCTGTAGGCGACGACGAGGATCTGCAGCTCCCGCCACCACACGCCCGTCAAGGCGGCCGTTGCGGCCGCGAGTTCATGGACGGCAGCGGTTGTTGGGATCTCCCCTTCGGTGACGCCCCGGTCGCTCGGCTCGTTGGTCACGGTGGTCTCGCCCTGCCATCGCACGCCGCGAAGCAGGTCACGGCCGGCCATCACGTATCCCTCCTCGAGACCTGCGCCTATGAGAGCGGTGAGCGTGCGGCGGATGTGATGAGCGACCGACGCCGTCGAGGCCAGGTTGATGATGTCTTGGAAGTCGGCTCGGGTGAGTTCCCGGCACGACACCTCGGCGATCGTCGGGAGCACGTACTTCTCGCAGATCCTCGTCTGCTCCTCGCGGTGCTTGATCGACCACTGGGCCACGCGCGGTGGCCGCCGGTTCGGGTCGAGGTAGTGGGCGACGAGATGCTCGCCCTTGGCCCGGCCGAGCTCGGTCGGCACCGATCGACGGAGGCGTTCGACGATGTCCTGCGCCTTCTTGATCGCCGCCGCCTGATCCTTCGCTGAGGTGTCCTTCGGCTGGCGGCGCTCGTCCCACCGGATGCGCCAGTACCCGCCATCACGGGCGGGTGGGTAGACCCGCACCCCGAGATCGAACTCCAAGACGTCACGGTCCTCGGAGTCCTTGAATGCCTTGCTCATTACTTGTCGCATTGCGCTTCGGCGAAGCTCAGAACGCAAGGTCAGCCGGGAAATCTTTGGGGATACCGCTGCTGAGTTATGGGAAATCGCTGGCTGCGTCCCACGTCAGGATGCACAAACCATCTGCCGAATCGGGCCTTCCCGAGACTGTACGGATCAGAAGGTTGGGGGTTCGAATCCCTCCGAGCGCGCTCACCTGTCGTCGCTGGTCACGGATGATTTTGAGTGCCGCGACAGCGTGTAGGGACAGATGGTCATCCCTACAACGGTCCCTACTTCGAGGAGGTCCCTCGAGGAGGTCCCTCGCGGGAAGGGTCGCGCTGGCCGTCTCAGAGGACACGACCTTCTGACTCGGAGGGCGGGAACCTTCTGACTCGGCGACGCTGAACCTTCTGACTCGCACCCTGACAACGACGGGTTCGTACGGTCGCCGCCATGAGCGCATCCAGAGGGGCAGGGTCGTTGCGGGAGCGGCGGACGGACGTGTTGGAGATTCGGGTCGCGGCGGGGACGAATCTGGTCACGGGCCGAACGTTGCAGCGATCCGTGACGTTCTAAGGATCGGCCGTGGACGCCGACACCTACCGTGTGCAACTCGCCGAGGAGCATTCCGAGTGGCGGGCGGTTACTCGGGCTGCGCCGATGCTGACCACCGCGGAGCTGTTGGAGCGGTGGCTCGCCGCTGACGACGATCTGCAACCGATAGGCGGTGAAGGCGTCTTCGGCCGGCGCCCTCTCCGAGCATCAAGGTGCTGCTCCGGCCCGTGCCGCAAGGCCTCGGAATTCGGACGCGGTCAAGGGGTGACGAGGCGAGGACGGCGGCACAGTCCTACGGAGGCGGCATCGAGGTGTCAGACGGCCGCCGGCGGGGGATCCATCCCGGCCGCCTCTCGGTGAGTGCACCGAGACGGAGGTCGGGATCGGAACCGTCGACGCGTTGCGCTTCGTAGATCCCGCGGTGCGCGGAGAAGACGTAACTGACGGCGCATCCAACGGCGAAGTAGGGCACGGCGCCGGTGCCGAACAGCTCCATCCCCATCACGGTGCAGGCGAGAGGCGTGTTGGTGGCTCCGGCGAACACGGCGACGAAACCGACAGCGGCGAGGAGGGCCGGTGGCGCGTGGAGGAGGTGGGCGACGGTGGCGCCAAGGGTGGCTCCGATCACGAAGAGCGGCGTGACCTCGCCTCCCTGGAACCCGCTACCAAGGGTCACGGCAGTGAACAGCAGCTTCAGCGCGAAGGCGCCGAGGAGGACGTCTCCGGTGTAGGCGTGGCCGATGAGCGGAAGCGACAGGCCGAGGTAGTCGTTAGTGCCGACGAGCAAGGTGAGGCCGATGACGACGACGCCGCCCACGGCGGGACGCATGGGCGACCAGGCGATGGTCCCGAACAAGCGCTTGAGTCCGAAGACGAGCTCGCTGAACACGGCGCTGGCGGCGCCGAACGCGAGGCCGGCGGCCGCGACCTTGATGAGCAGCAGCGGTGTGATCTCGAGGTGGACGAGCGCGATGCCGGGCGTGACGTCGTGGTGCCAGTCGAGGAGGTGCACGACGTAGCTGCCGACGATCGAGGCCGTGAGGGCGGGAACGAGCGCGTCGTGACGGAGCCGTCCGACGGTCTGGACTTCGAGAGCGAAGACCGCGCCGGCCAGAGGAACGCCGAAGACGGCCCCAAACCCTCCGGCGATGGCGGCGATGAGCAGCAGCCGGCGGGACTCGCCCCGCAGGCCGAAGAGTCGGGCGAAGGCGTCGGTGAGGCTGCCCGCCATCTGGATGGCGGTCCCTTCACGGCCGGCGGAGCCGCCGAAGAGGTGCGTGGCAAGGGTCCCGAACAGGACCAGCGGGGCCATCCGGCGCGGCACCCACCGCTGGGTGCCTTCGGGGACCGGTCCTTCGGGTTCGACCCCGTGGACCTCCTCGAGGATCAGGTTGTTCCCTTGGGGAGAGCGGCCGCCGACGTAGCGGTAGACAAGCCCGACGACGAGACCGGCGACCGGGAGCAGGTACAACAACCACGGCCGATCGGCGCGGGCGTCGGTCGCCCGTGCCAGAAACGTGAGGAACGCCGCCGAACTCACGCCGGCGAGCACACCGACCGCGGAACCGAGCACGACCCAACGCCCGAGGAACGCCAGCAGCCGGCCGTGTTCCCGCAGGTCGAAGCGGACCAGGTGCCGCAGTGCGTCGGAGACCGACGAGCTCGGCGACGCCGGAGAGGGACGGTCCTCGGCGGCGGTGTGGTGGGGGTCGGTCACGGGTGTCCTCTCGGGTCGTGAGAACGCAACCGGACGACCTACGACACGGGCGCGAATCTCACCTGTCGTAGGAGCCATCAGCCTTGCGGCGGTTTCGGCGAGCCCCATCGCCGTCGCCCACAGTCAACCACGACGGCCGCCGGATCGACAACGCCTCCTCCACCGGGGAAGCTCCTGGCTGTGGAAACCGAGCCGACGCCCGCACCCACCCGCGGATCTCTTCGCGGCGCGGTTGCCGCCGCCGTTTGGGGCGCCGTGACGGTGACCCTCGCCTACGCCCTGTCGGCTGGCTCCACCGCCAGGTTCGTCGCCGGGATCATCCTGATCGCCGTTGCCACCAGGATCCTCGCCTACGTCGTCGTGCGGCGTCGCGGCGACTCGCCGCCGCCGTGGTGGTGGCTGCGCTAGCGCAGACCCGCCGGTGCTTGTTGCGCCGGTGATGATCGTGCGAGCCCTCGTGCGTGTGATCGCTGACCTGGCCTTGACGTGTGTTTCGGGGGTCCCTGTCGCTGACTGGCGTTGGCAACAGCACTGCGCCTGTCACGGGGCCGACCTTCACGACACCGTCCTCTTGGGCTCAGGCAGCCGCGTCAAGATCCTCACGCCTCAGTAGACGCTCACGAAGGCCTTTGGGCAGAGACGGATCAGAATGGGGGTTCGAATCCCTCCGAGCGCGCTGACTGAACTGTCGTCGCTGGTCACGGAGGACTTCGGTTGCCGCGACGGCGTGTAGGGACAGATGGTCATTCCTACAACGGTCCCTACTTCGAGGAGGTCCCTCCCAGGAAGGCCGCGCTGGCCGTCTCCGAGGACACGATCTTCTGACTCGGAGGGCGGGAACCTTCTGCCTCGTGCCCTGACAACGGCCGGTTCGTACGGTCACCGTCATGAGTGCATCCAGAGGGGCAGGGTCGTTGCGCGAGCGGCGGCCGGACGTGTGGGAGATCCGGGTGGCGGCAGGGACCGATCCGGTCACGGGACGGACCTTGCAGCGATCGGTCACGTTCTACGGATCGGCCGTGGACGCCGACGTGTACCGCTCGCAGCTCGCGTTGGAGTACGCCGAGCGGCGGGCGGTGACTCGGGCCGCGCCGATGCTCACGACGGCGGAGCTGTTGGAGCGGTGGCTCGCCGCGGATCACGCGTGGAAGCCGTCGACGTGGGTCGGTTACCGCCACAACGCCCGGCATCTCGCCGGGGATGGCGTACTGGCGCGCACCAAGGTCGTGTCGATCACGCCGCGGTTGCTGCGGACCGCGTTCGAGCGGTGGAAGGCCAACGGCGCGACGTCGAGCGTGATCGGGGGCCGGTTCCGGGTGCTGCGTTCGGCGATCGGCTGGGCGTATGACGAGCGGATCATCGACCACCACCCGATCCGCAATATGCGCGGACCGGGCCGGACCGAACCGCGCCGACCACTGACCGACAGCGATCTCGGGTCCGTGTTGTGGACCGCCGAGGCCAACCTGCTGGCCGCGATCGCGAACGGCGACAGCGACGATCGAGGCCAACAGCAACGGCGGTTGGCCGAACAGGACCTGTTGTTGGTGCGACTCGCGGCGGACTCGGGCTGTCGTCGCGGTGAGCTCGCCGCCCTCCAGTTCGCGGACCTCGACGGGCGCGTCCTGCGCGTCGAACGCTCCCTCTCCGCGGAAGCGTTGAGCACGACGAAGTCAGGTCACGCCCGGACGCTCACCCTGGGTTCCTCGACGGCGATGCTGTGGAAGCGGCTTGAGGGCGAGTGGCGTCAACGGGTCGCGCCCGAACCGCTCGGCGGTTGGGTCTTCGCGAAGGACGTCGCCCATCACCACCGGAGGACGGCCAGCGTGCTCGGCCGCCGATTTGCGTTGATCCGCGATCAGGCCGGCGCCGAGGGGGCGACACTGCACCGGCTCCGGCACAACGTCGCCACCTTCCTGGTCAGCCGTGGGCAGATCCTCCAGGCGCAAGCCCGCCTCGGGCACGCCGACGCCGCCACGACCCTGCGCGAGTACGCCTACGCCCTCCCGCTGTCGGACGGCTCGGTTGCCGACGCCATCAACGACCACCTCGACCTGCCGCCGATTCACCATGATCACAGCTGGTCATCCGATGGCGGCGATTCGGACATCGTGCGGTGGTGACAGGTGCTGGATTCTGCAGGGTGACTGGAGCTAGTCCGCGGCGCGGCTCGTCGATGGCACAGAGCCGAGTGGCGACCTGCCGGACTCGGCGGGGTGGTCCTCAGCTTGTCGACGGCACCAGTTCGGCAAGGAGTTCGCGTACTCGTCGGTCGATGTCGTCGACGATCGGGCGAACCTGCTCGACGGGTTTGCCGGCCGGGTCTTCGAGTTGCCAGTCGAGGTAGCGCTTACCGGGAAACACCGGGCAGGCGTCGCCGCAGCCCATGGTGACGATCACGTCGGCGGCGCGGGCGACTTCGTCGGTCAGCGGTTTCGGGAACTCCTGGGCGATGTCGAGGCCGCGCTCTTCGAGCACGGCCCGAACGGACGGGTTGATCTCGTCGGTAGGAGCTGAGCCGGCCGATCGGACGTGGACGCGTCCGGCGGCGTGGTGGTTGAGGAGCGCGGCAGCTGCTTGGGACCGGCCGGCGTTGTGTACGCAGACGAAGAGGACCTCGGGGACGTCGGACACGATTGCTCCTTGGACTTGGGCGAGGGCTCGTAGGCGCTCTCGGGTGAAGCGGGCGGCGAGGACGGGCAGGTAGGTCTGGATGCGGGCCGGTTCGGCGAGTTGGTCGTAGGACTCGGACGCGAAGCGGTGGATGGTCTCGGGGGCGAACGTTCCCAAGAACTCGGGCGCCAGCTCGTCGACGATGCGATCGAGGAACAGCTTCGGGTCGCTCATGATGCGGCCTGGTCGACTTCGATCGGCACGACCACCGCGTCCGCCGCAGAAGCGACGTCCGGATACAGCGCCCGGATCAAAGGGACACCGACGACGAGACCGACGAGTTGGAAGGCCACGAAGCCCGGCGCCGACGACGGGCGGATCCCGGCGAACGTGTCGCTCAGCGTCCGCCCAATGGTCACCGCGGGATTGGCGAAACTGGTCGACGACGTGAAGAAGTAGGCCCCGCCGATGTAGGCACCGACGGCGAACGGCGCGGCCGACGAGCGTCCAGAGTGGACCACGCCGAAGATGACGAGCAGCAGCCCGACGGTCGCGACCACCTCGGCGAGCCACAGCGGGCCGCTGCTGCGCGCCTTGGTCGACAGTTGGAAGGCGGGTTCGGAGAACATGGCATTGGCCAGCACCGCCCCGCCGCAAGCGCCGGCGATCTGGCTGGGGATGTAGGCGAGTACGTCGCCGTTCGACAGCCCCCCGAAGAAGCGGTCGGCGAGGGTCACGACCGGGTTGAAGTGGGCGCCCGACACTGGTCCCAAGGCCAGGATCAGCGCGACGAGCCCGGCGGCGGTGGCGGCCGCGTTCTCCAGCAATTGGAGGCCGGTGTCGCCGGGCGACAACCGCTCGGCCGCGATCCCCGATCCCACCACAACGGTGACGAGCAGTGCCGAGCCAAGCGCCTCGGCCAGGCAGCGTCGCCACAGGTCGGGTCGCATCAACAACATGGCCGGCGGGTGCGCCCCGGCTTCGGCGCAGATGCCGCCATCGACCGCAGCGCGGCGGCGAGGGCGGCGAGTCGCTCGGGACGAAGGCGGTAGTAGGTCCAGTACCGCCACTTCTCGGTCTCTACGAGTTCGGCCTCGCGCAGGACCCGAAGGTGATGGGACACCAGCGGCTGGGGCACGTCCAGCTCCTCGACGAGGTGACACACGCACAGCTCCTCGGCCGAGAGGAGCTCAACGATCCTCCATCGCAGCGGCTCGGCCAGCGCCTTCAGCAGCTCCGCTGGGACAACATCGGTATCAATGGCCATCGACATAGATCATCGTCGATACGGACGAGGGCGACAACCAACAACAGGTGAACAGACCCCGTCGGACATCAGCGCGAAGGACCTCATGTGTCAGTCGCCACTGGATTCAGTCTTGCCTGAATACATGTGTGGCTGTACTATCGCGGGCATGGGAGACACGCTGGCGAGGGCGACCGAGACGTTGGAACGGGTGGGTACGGCGCTGTCGGATCCGACGCGTCGGCGGATTTTGCTGACATTGCTCGACGGGCCCGCCTACCCGGCCGACTTGGCTTCCCAGCTCGAAGTTGGGCGGACCAACGTGTCGAATCACCTCACGTGCCTGCGCGGCTGCGGACTGGTCCGGGCCACGAGGGAGGGACGTCAGGTGCGCTACGACCTCGCCTCGCCCCGCCTCGCGCACGCCTTGGCCGACCTGGTCGACTTGGAGCTCGAGATAGACGACGCGCACGAGGACCTCGATGGCCGGGCCTGACGTCCACGCCGGCCACGGTCACGAGCCGGTGGCCATCACCTCAAAGCCGATTGGTGACGGCAGTGTGCGCGATGCGGCGGTGCGTCGGGCACGGTGGCTGAACGGGGCGACGATCGGCTGGAACAGCCTCGAAGGTGTCGTCGCCGGCGCCGCCGGGATCGCGGCCGGATCGGTGAGCCTCGTCGGGTTTGGCTTCGACTCCGCGATCGAAGTGTCGGCGGCTCTCATCCTGACGTGGCGGCTGCGCCAGGAGCGATCCGACGATTGCACCCAGGATGCTGATCGCCGGGCGACGAAAGCGATCGCCGTGAGCTTCGCGGTCCTCGCCGCCTACGTGACCGTTGAAGCCGTTCGCGATCTCGTCGGCGGCGCCGAACCCGATGCGAGTGTCCCCGGCGTCATCCTCGCCGCCCTGTCACTCATGGTCATGCCGTTCCTCGCCCGGGCAAAGGCACGCCTCGCGCCGGTGCTCGGCTCGACCGCGGCTGCCGCCGACGCCGCCCAGACGAACCTGTGCGCCCTGTTGTCCGCGGTCGTTCTCGTCGGCCTCGGCGCGCACTGGCTGTTCGGATGGTGGTGGGCCGACCCGGTCGCCGGCCTCGGGATCGGGGTTCTCGCCGCCATCGAAGCACGACGGACCTGGAAGGCCGAATCCCTCGAAGACACCTGCTGCGCATGAAGGAGAACGCCAACTTGGCTGTCGCCGCCTTCGCCCTCTACGTCACTGGTTCGCCCTCGCCTTTGGCGCACGGATCGTCATCGCGTTGCGCCGCACCGGAGACTCCGGCTGGCGTGGAGTCTCCGGCCGGTCGTTCACCGTCGAGTGGTTCGCCGGGATCGCCTTCACGGTCGCCCTCATCGTGGGCATTGCGGGTTCCGTCGCCGCGCTCGCCGGCCTCGACCCGCTCGTCCACTCGACCGCCCTCGCCTGGCGGGCACCGCGATCGCCGTTGCGGGCATGGCGTTGACGTTGGTGGCACAGCTGTCGATAGGCGACTCGTGGCGCATCGGTGTGGACGACAACGAACGCACGGACCTCGTCACTGATGGTGCGTTCTCCGTCGCCCGAACCCGATCTTCCCGGCGATGATCGTGACCGCCGCCGGCCTCGTCGTGGTCCCGAACATTGTCGCCGCCGCCGGCTTCATCGCTCTCCTCGCCGCCCTCGAAGCCCAGGTGCGCGGCGTCGAGGAGCCGTACCTTCGGGCCGCCCACGGCGCCAGCCACGAGACCTATGCCGCCAACGTCGGCCGGTGCGTGCCCGGGGTCGGACGCCTCACCGCCCGCTGAGGCACGCCTTTGGACCGTGGCATCGCCACGGCTGGGCCGGGGTCTAGAGGATCCCGGCGAGGTCCAGAGCCGGCTGGTCGCCGTTGAAGAACTCCTCGAGGCGGTCGAGGACCTCCGACGCGGTTGGCGGTCCGTCCCAGCGGAGGGCGAGCCCGTCGGTCGTGACGATGTCGAAGCCCCAGAACTCGCAGCACCGCTTCACGTCGACGGCGAAGCGGCGCAGGTCGGCTTCGATGTCGGAGCGCGCCGCGAAGTGCAGGAGCAGGCCGTGTTCGGTCCGTTCGAGATGGTCCAGGTTCGTGCGCAGGCGTTCGATGATCTCGACCCGTCCGGGGATCTCGTCACTCGAAATGGTGCAAGCGATCGGGGCGGTGTCGTCGTAGAGGGGGATGAGCTTCATCGGACTCCTTCGGTCGCACGCGGTGCCGCCGCGCCGGCGACGGGCCTGTTGGTGAACGTGACAGCAACGGGCGGGTTGTCGACGGCACGTGCAATGGACCGTCGGCGGCGGACACCGACGTAGGCGACCGCAGCGACCACGGCGACGAGGAGGCTGGCAACGCCCACGAACATGGTCCCCGCGACACCAGCGATGGTGACGCCGCCGAGGATGGCGAGGACGGGCCCGGCGCAACACGCCGCGCAGGCCGCGGCACCGATGCCCACGATCCCAAAGCCGCCCTGCGACTTCGTCGGGTCACTCACGCGGGTTGACGTTCCTTTCGCTTGATCCTCACCGTCCGCTCGCCCGTCGCGCCGGCGCGGATGCACGCACACTCGCCGTCACAGGGCCCTTCGAGAGTCGGCCCGGCGAGCTGGACGGCGGCGTCCCGGAGTTGGCTGTGCAGGACGGTCAACTCGGCGATCTGGCGCTTGGTCTCGGCGAGCTTCGTCGTGACCAGGTCATGGAACCGCTTCTGGACGGGCTCGCACGTTCCGTCCCAGACCGAGACGAGGTCGGTGATCTCGTCGAGGGTGCAGCCGAGGTGCTTGGCGCGGGCGACGAAGGCGAGGCGGGTCAACGCGGCCTCGTCGTAGAGGCGGTACCTGGAGGCGGTCCGGGCGGCGGGGGCAACGAGTCCGATGCCCTCGTAGTAGCGCAACGCTGAAGCGCTGAACCCGCTGGCGTCTGCCACTTCACCGATCGTGTAGGTGCTCACGGCCCCAACCGTAAAGCCTCAACCCAGGTTGAAGGTCAAGGGCATCACCGTGGTGTCCACATGATGACGGCCCACCGTGCAGGCAGAGCGGGGGCGCACCGGCAAGGGGCGGCCCTGTTACGGGGTGACGGGAACCTCGTGCTCGAGGCGGCGCCCGGCGCCGACGAGGACCACCGCGAGGCCGGCGGCGATGATCCCGGCAGCGACGAGCGGCACTGTGCCGGTGGAGTTCCACAGCAGTCCGGCCCAGATGCCGGCGATGATGGCGCCGCCGCCGGCGAGTCCTTGCTGGTTCCCCAAGGCGCGTCCACGTGCGTCGCCGGGCACCAGGTCGATGAGCCACGCCTTGGTCACCCCTTCGGTGAGTGCGGCGTAGCAGCCGTAGATGGGGAACAACACCCATGGAGCGACGGTCGATCGGGTAACGCCGAGGCCGATGTAGGCGACGGCGAAGATCGCGAGGCCGGCGGCGACGACGACGCGTCGGGGCAGGCGGTCAGAGAGCGCGCCCGCGGGGTAGCTCAAAAGCGCGTAGGTCAGGTTGTAGAGCGCGTACACGCCGATCACGCCGGCGACACTGAGGCCGAGGTGCCGGGCTCGGAGTAGCAGCAGCGCGTCGGAGAAGTTCACCACCGAGAACATCGTCAGGACGATCACGACCCGCCAGTACGGCCGGGGGAGCGGGCCCGTGCCGATGACCGGCGCCTTGTCCGGCCCGGCGAGTCCAGGTGTCGGTCGCGTCTCGCGCACGAACGCGACGAGCGCGACGCTGAGGATTGCGGGGACCGCGGCGATGACGAGCAGCGGTCGTATTTGGTGGTCGAGCGCTTGGTAGAGGCCCAACCCGATGAGGGGCCCCAGGACCGCGCCGAAGGTGTCCACGGACCGGTGGAAGCCGAAGGCGCGCCCTCGGTGCTCTGGGGCGGTCATGTCGGCGATCAGCGCGTCGCGGGGAGCGCCACGCATGCCCTTGCCGAAACGGTCCACGACGCGCGCCGCCAGCACGAGCGGCCACACCGTCGCGACTGCGATCAACACCTTGGCTGCGGCGGCGAGCCCGTAGCCCCACGCCACGAGCCCCTTGCGGCCGCGCCGATCGGCGAGGCGACCGGAGAACAGCTTCGTCACCGACGCGACCCCATCCGCCAGTCCCTCAATGATGCCGACCACGGCCACCGGCGCGCCGAGCACGGAAGTCAGGAAGATCGGCAGGATCGGATAGAGCAACTCCGACGCCGTGTCCTGGAACAGCGACACCCACGACAGGACCACCAGGTTCCGGCTCAACCACGGGCGACGCGGAGCCGACGGGTCGGTCGATGGTGACGGCATCGCCGGAAGCCTGTCATCACGGATTGCCTGGTCGTCGAACCGTCGGCATGACGCGGTCACAAGACCTCCAGCGCGTCGCTAATTCCTTGGACGGCGCACTTGGGATCTGGCGTAGGCGACCGGGCAGGACGAGCCTCGGCCGTGACCAGCTCCAACGCGTGATCGCTGCCATGGGCGCTCTGTCGTGGCGATCCGCCTGGCGGTGCCGCGGCGGTGAGCTCGATGGTGCCCGGCTGGGAATCCGGCTTCAGGTGCGAGCGTTACCTAGCGGGGCGTACTCCAGCGAGAGAGTGCACCAGCGACAAGCCTTGCGAAGTGCCAGACCAATGGACATCAACTGCGTGTGGTCCGGCAGCCCGCACAACCGAGCGCAGGACAAGGGCCACCACGATCACATCGTCGGCGTAACCGAGGACCGGGATGAAGTCTGGGATCAGGTCAAAGGGCAAGGCGAGATACGCAAGGAGCAGCCCGAGACGCCGACGAACCCCCGGTGGAAGGTCCGGGTCCGCGGCGAGCGCACGTAACAGTCGAACGAGATCAGGGACGAGCCGCTTCGCTTCTTTGAAGTCGATCCCTTTGGGCTTGAACACAACCAGCGCCGCTACAAACACCGCCCACGTGAGTGCCAGTGCGATCACGATGCCGATGAGGAGGCGGACGATGACCACGAGCCGATCTTCGCAGCCGGTGCGAGAGGGCGGCCGCGTGGCTCTCACTCAACCACTCCAAGAACCAGACTGCGATCGTGCTTCGACTGCTTTGGCTCGGCGCAACAGGCGCGGCGGGTGCGCTCTCCCGATACGGAATCGGGGTGGCCTTCGGGACCCGCTCGTTCCCGTGGGCGACGCTGGGGATCAACATCCTCGGCTCGTTCTTCCTCGGCGTCCTCCTGCTCTTGGCACCCTCCGAGGGTGGTCGAACAACGTGACCGTCCCCCTCGGCGTGGGCTTCCTCGAAGCCTTCACGACCTTCTCAACGTTCTCGTACGAAACGCAGCTACTGCTTCGAACCGACCGTCCCGTCACCGCTGCCGTCTACGTCGCCGCCTCAGTCGCCGGGGGCGTGATCGCCGCTTTCGGCGGCTACGGAATAGCTCGGCTTCTGTCGTAAGCCCCGACGTCCGCCGACCGCCCCGAAGCGCGACACATGTTGCGACGATCGCCCTACCTCAGGAACTCGAGACACGCCTTTCGAGCGGGACTCGGCATCGCCGTGGCGCCACTCGGCCGCGAGGGAGAGAGCGCCGCTCCAAAGGCGGCATGCCATGCGCGGTGTCATCTGCCAGCCGTCGCCATCGACGTGCGGCTCATACGGCGTCGCGAAGTCGGGCTCGTCGTTGCCGTCGCGCCCGCCGCGGTCGCGCCTGCCGACTCGGTGTGCAGTCCGAAACCAGGTCTCACCGACGACAGGGTGAGGTGAGGGAGCAGCTGGTGGTCGGTGCGACCGGGCTGGGAACCGAGGCAACCGTCGCGGCCGTTACCGTCGTGGTCGGTGCCGCTGAGGTCGTCGAGGTTGATGTCGCCCCGCTCCGGCGTGCCCGTTCGGCGGCCTCGCGGGCGGGCGAACCCTCGGGCGCCGTTGTGGGGGCGGCGGTCGGCGCCGGCGTAGTCGTCGCCTCTGAGGCTTGGGTGACGGTGGTGGTGATGACCGTGGAGCAGGTGCCGCGTTCGGCGGCCTCACGCTCGGCGGATCCCTCGCGCGCACCCTCGGCTTCGGTCTGGCGTGGTCCCCGTCAAGCTCGACAAACGTGAGGTCGGCCGAGACGTTGGCCGAGATCCGTAAGGGGCGATGCGGCGTCGTCGGCCGTCCACAGGTGACTCCATCGCCCAAGGATCACGGCTCGACCTCGCGATCAGGTGACGACGACCTTCGGCTCCGTCGCGCTCGCTCAAGGTCGCGTTGTGACGTAGCGTCCAGTTCGGTGTGCCGGGAAGCCTGGTCGGCGTCTGTTCACCGACCCCGGAGCGACGCTTGCACAATCATCTCGACGACGGACTGCCGCCGTCGCGCATCCCGAAGGCTCTTCGGGAGTTCTTCGAGACGGCAGCTTCGGGAGGACTTGCGCTCCTGGCGGCCACGGTGGTTGCTCTCGTCTGGGTGAACTCGCCGCTGTCCGACAGTTACCACCGTTTGTGGGCTACCGAACTGTCGCTCCGCCTTGGTTCGTTTGCCATCGAAGAAGACCTTCGGCATTGGGTGAACGACGCCCTCATGGCCATCTTCTTCTTCGTCGTCGGACTCGAGATCAAGCGCGAGCTCGTCGCGGGCGAGCTCCGATCGTGGCGGCAGGCGTCACTGCCGATCGTCGCCGCCATCGGAGGCATGGTCGTGCCCGCCGTGCTGTTCGTCGCCATCAACTTGGGATCCGAGGGCTCCGCTGGGTGGGGGATCCCGATGGCGACGGACATCGCCTTCGCGCTCGGTGTGGCCGCACTGCTCGGGAAGCGCGTCCCCACTGGCTTGAAGCTCTTCCTGCTCACCCTGGCGATCGTCGATGACATCGGCGCGATCCTCGTCATCGCCGTCTTCTACTCCTCGAACGTCGAGCCCCGGGCGCTCCTGGTCGCCGGCGTCCTCCTCGGCGCGATGGGGATCCTGCGCAAACTGCAGGTGTACTGGATGCCCCCATACGTGGTGCTCGGCTCCCTGGTCTGGCTGGCGGTCTTCGAGTCGGGAGTGCATGCCACCATCGCGGGTGTCGTGCTTGGACTCCTCGCTCCCGCCCGGCCGCTCACGCCCGCCTACGTCGCACGGGAGTGGGCGGAGTCGCTCTCCGACGACCCGACGCCCGCCGAGGCTCGCCAGATGACGACGTTGGCCCGCACCACCAGCTCGGTCGCGGAGCGCCTCGAGCTCGCGCTCCACCCGTTCTCGAGCTTTCTGATCGTGCCCGTCTTCGCGTTGGCGAACGCCGGCGTCGTATTCGACGCCGCCGCCCTCGGCGTCCCCGGCGCCCGCCGGGTCGCGCTCGGGGTCGGCGTGGGGCTCGTTGTCGGAAAGCTGCTCGGCGTCACCCTGGGCGCGGTGGCGGCGGTCCGCCTGCGAGTTGCCGAACTGCCTCCCGGCGTCTCCTGGCGCCACATCATGGGGGCCGCCGGTCTCGCTGGCATTGGCTTCACGGTCTCGCTCTTCATCACCGATCTCGCCTTCGTCGACGCAGATCTGCAAGCCGCATCAAAGATCGGGATCCTGGCGGCATCCCTCGTCGCGTCGCTCGTCGGCGTCGTGTTCATCCTCGCCGCAAGGTCCGAACAGCACGCGACTCGCGCTGCGGACTGACCTCGGCTGCACACGCAGACGCTGACAGACCCGCACCTATCACGGCGCGAACCGACGGAGCCCGTCACCGGCACGCGGTTCCTGCTGGCGATGCCTGCTGATTTCGGTCAAGACCGAGAATCGGTGGTTGCGGTCGTCTCCTAGCCAATGGCGGTGACAGGGCGGAAGAGTTGGAACCAGTCGCGTGGGTGGAGGTACGCGGTGCCGACGCCCGGGCTGTGTTCGAGGCCGTCGAGGGCCGGGTCGAACAGCATGAGGACGTCGTGGTCTTCGAACAGTACCTGGCGCATCCAGTCGAAGTCCTGGTCGGCGCGGCCGTGGTCGGGCAGGTGATCGACCCACACCGAGTCGACGACGCCATCGGCGATGGACGCCTCGGCGGTGTTGATGGTGAGGTGCAGCGCGAGCTCTTCGGCGGTGCAGCGGGCGAGGCAGTCAGAGTCGCCGGGGCCGCCGAGTCGTTCGGCGAGCCGGTCGAAGCCTTCGATGAACTGTTCGAGCCACGACCGGTTGTGCGCGTAGGGGCGGGCGACGGGAGGGAGGTTCTCGGCGAGGAGCTCGGGATCGGTGATGCAGGTCCGCCACTCGTCGCCGAGGATGGTCGCAGCGCCCCAGAGGTGGCTGGCCATGCGTGGTGTCATCTGCCAGCCGTCGCCGTCGACGTGGGGTAAGTACAGCGACTCGAAGTCCGGCTCGACAGGATCGGGGACGTGAAGGTCAGTCATCGGGGCCTTTCCTCGGGTTCGTGATGGCGCTTCGGCCGAATCGGCGTTGCCGGCGACTCGGAGTGTTGGGACACTTCGTGGGTGAGACGGCTCCGGTATGTGTTGGCCCGCCGGAGGGCACGACACGCGCTTCGGATGGCGAAGCCCCGGGGCGGCCCTCGTTGGCGCCGCGCCGATCTGTATGACCGTCACGCGCTCTCGCGCTGGTCGCGCTGACCGGTCGCTTGGAAGAACCGTTCGAACATGTCGTCGCGGACGTGGATGTAGATGTCCTGGGTGACCCTGGTTGACGAATGGCCCATCAGTCTCGAGAGGTCCTCGATGGGGATGCGGGCGTCGTGGAGCGCCCAGGTGGCGAACACGTGGCGGAGGCTGTGGAACGTCCAATACCAGCGGCCGTTGTCGGCCTTGGGCCACTCGACCGCCCTCGCGGCGGGGTCCCAGATGGAGCGGCCGTAGTTCGATCGGCGCAGCCACATCCCTCGTGGGGAGGGGAACAGGAGGGCGCCGGGCTCGAGTTCGGCGAGGCGTCGTTCGACCATGGCGGCGAGGTCGACGCCGGCGGGCGTTTCGGCGGGGAACATGGTGGTGCGCCGGCGGCGGCTCTTGGGGAGGCTGGGCACGAGCCGGTTGCCGCCCTCGACGATCTGGCGGTCGACGCGGATGCGTCGCCGGTCGGGGTCGATCTGGTCGTAGGTGAGGGCGACGTGCTCACCCCAGCGCATGCCGGAGTAGGCGACGAGCAGCAGCTGCAGCTCCCGCCACCACACCCCGGTCCGCTCGGCGGTGGTCCGGGCGAGGGCGTGGACGGCGTCGGGCTTGGGGATCTCCTCGAGGGTGACGGCGTGGTCGACGGCCTCGGGCTCGGCGTCGAGGTCGCCGGACCAGCGCACGCCGCGGAGCAGGTCGCGGCCGGCGAGGATGTGGCCCTCTTCGAGGCCGGCGCCGATCATGGCGGTGAGGCAGCGGCGGATGTGGTGGGCCACCGACTTGGTGGATCCGAGATCGATGATCTCCTGGAAGTCGGCCCGCGTCAGCTCGCGGCACGGCACGTCGGCGATGACGGGGAGCACGAAGCGCTCGCAGATCCGGGCCTGCTCATCGCGGTGGCGCATCGACCACTGATCGACCCGCGGCGGGCGCCGCATCGGATCGAGATAGTGGGCGACGAGGTCGGCGCCTTTGGCCTTGCCGAGTTCGGTCGGCGACGAACGCACCAGCCGCTCGACGATCTCGTTCGCTTTGGCGATCGCCGCGGTCTGGTCGCGGGCGGTGGTGTCCTTGGCGCGTCGTCGTTCCTCCCACCGGAGCCGCCAGTAGCCGTCGGGCCGGCTGGGCGGGTAGACGCGGACGCCCATGTCGAACTCGAGGACGTTGCGTCCCTGAGTGTCTGGTTGCACATCTCTCACATGTCGTGCCATGCGCTTTGGCGGAGCAGAAAACGCAACGAGGTCGCCGGGGAAATTCTTGGGGAAACCGATGCTCAGCTTTGGGGAACGCTCGGAACGCTGCTGGTCACAGCAGACGAACCTTCTGACTGATGCATTCTGATTGGGGCCCTACGGATCAGAAGGTTGGGGGTTCGAATCCCTCCGAGCGCGCTCCTCAAGTCGTGAGACTCCAAACTTCGGTCGACCTTCTGACATCCAATCAAGGGGGGTGGGGACTCCCCGACACTCCTGGACACGTGGACGCCGATTGGGGCGTCGACGGCCACGACTGGGGCAGTGCGAAACTGCGACGTGCGCCGACACGAAGGTGTTTGCCGACTTCGCTGTTCCTCAACAAGACGACCGTCTGACCTGCGGCGCTTCGCGCGCCGCCCTACGTCCCGCGCGCGGCGCCTTGTCCGTCTTGACTCAGGAGTCCGCTCTAGCTCGACACCTTCCCGATCCGCGAAGTTGATTCCCGCAACGACGATCCCATGGGGAGCCCGTCGCTTCGGCCCACCGCTGTCCACCGGCTGACGACATCGTCCACGAGCGCGGGCTCAGTCACTATCGTTACGGCGATGGCGAGCCTCCTCTCGCAGATCGTCCACCGCGAGCCGCTTGGCGCGACGGCGGGCAATTCGGGGAATCCCATCGAACGGGTGAGGCTCGTCGATGGTCGCGAGTTGATCCTCAAGCGGGTCTCCGCCGACTGGGACTGGATGTCGAGGGCGACCGACGACGGCGGTCGCATCGTGGCGATGTGGGACCAGGGCGTGTTCGCCCGAATGCCCGCCTCCATTGAGCACACGATCGTGGACGTCCACCGTGAGAGCGCCGGCTGGAGTGTCCTCATGCGGGACGTTTCCTCAAAGCTGCTTTCGGAGGAAGTGCGGCACGACCGGGCGGTAGTACGCCGCCTGTTGACTGGTGTCGCCGAGCTGCACAACACGTTCTGGGGCGAGGACATCCCTGGTCTCTGCTCAATCGAGCAGCGCTATGGGTTGTTGTCGATGGCGACGGCCGAGCGTGAGAAGGGGCGGCGCGAGGGCGACCTCATCGTCCGCTCCTGGGAGTCGTTTCACGACAACGCCCCTGCCGACATCGCCGAGGTGATCGCGACGCTAGCCGACCGGCCGACGCTCATCGGCGACGAGTTACGCAAGTGCAGCCAAACGCTCGTGCACGGCGACCTCCGTCTGGGCAATGCCGGCCTCGACGGGGACCGCCTAGTGCTCCTGGATTGGGGCGAGCGGACCGGGATCGCGCCGCCGGCGGTCGAGCTGGCGTGGTTCATCGGCTTCGACGCGCACCGCTTGGCGATCTCGCCCGACGACGTCATCGTCGAGTTCCGCGCCGCGTACGGCGACCGCTTCGAGCAGCGAGCGCTAGACCTCGGCCTTATCGGCGGCCTTCTCCATCTCGCCGCCCATCAAGGGCTGATGCTCCTCACCGACGACGAACGCAGAAGGGCCGAAGCGAGGGACCACCTGTCGTGGTGGGTGACGACGGTGCGGCGCGCGCTCGAGACCTGGTCGCCCAGCAAACTGTGAGGGTGCTCCGCATGATCGAAAGGACTCCGCAGCGGGGCGGAGGGGGCGGGTTTCACGCAGGTGTCGAGGTCCGGTCCTCCGGGGTTCTGAGTGCGCATACCGCCGTACGTTGACGGATCGGGTGTCGCGGGTAGAAGCGCGCGAACCAGCCGATCCATCGAAATGAACTGGTCACGGGTGCTCGCTGGCCGTCAATAAAGGAAGTGTCCTAAGAGGCACGCCGGTGCCCACAAGGCCAACTCAAGGCTCATGAGAGCGGACACCTCATACTCCTTGTAGGCGGACACGGAAGTCCTGGCTGACGGACACGGGTTCTCCGGGTCTGCGGACACGGGTTCTCCTTGCCGGCGGACTCGCTGGTGCAGCCCCGTCCACCCGTTGGTGGCCCTCCGGGGTCTTTGGTTCGTGGTCGTTGCGCGTCCACGTTCCCGACGCAGGAGGGCCGTCTTGAAGCATGACAGGGAGATCATGGAGATCCTTGAAGCGTTCGATTTGACGAAGTGCGCTCATTCGGCGGCCGCGTTGTGCGGCGCTGATCCGAAGACGGTGGGGCGCTATGTGGCCCTGCGCGTCGCCGGTGTGGTGCCGGGTGAGCGGCCGCCGAGGCCGAAGATCATCGACCCGTTCTTGGAGAAGATCGAGGAGCTGGTCGACCGTTCTGGCGGCAAGATCCGGGCTGACATCGTGCACGCCGATCACATCGTGCCGATGGGGTTCACCGGCAACGAGCGAACCACCCGCAGGGCGATCGAGGCGGCCAAGGCCCGGTACGCGGCGGGGCATCGGCGCACGTTCCGGCCGTGGGTGCCCGAGCCGGGCATGTGGCTGCAGTGGGACTGGGGTCACGGACCGCAGGTCGAGAACCGTCAGACGCAGCTGTTCTGCGCGTGGCTGGCGTGGTCCCGGTTCCGGGTCGTGCTGCCGACGTGGGACAAGACGTTGCCGACCGTGCTGACCTGTTTGGACACGACGTTGCGCCGTCTGGGCGCGGCGCCGACCTACCTGCTCACCGACAACGAGAAGACGGTGTCGGTGGCACACGTGGCTGGGCTGGCGGTCCGGCATCCGGAGATGGTCGGCTTCGGCCGCCACTACGGCCTGGTCGTGCGGTCGTGCGTGCCGGACGATCCGCAGACCAAGGGTGGGTCGGAGGCCACGGTCCGCATCGCCAAGGCCGACCTGGTCCCGACCGCGGCCAACCTGCGCGACGACTATGAGTCGTTCGCCGAGCTGGACCGGGCGTGCGTCGAGTTCGGCGAGCGGGTGAACGCCCTGCCCCATGCCGAGACGCGCCGCCCGCCGGTCGAGCTGCTCGAGCAGGAACGCCAACGGATGCACGTGCTGCCCTCGCAGCCCTACACGGCCGCGCTCGGCGAGACCCGCATCGTGCGGGACGAGCAGACCGTCCGCTGGGGCAACGTCCGCTACTCGGTTCCCGAGATGTGGGTCGGCCGGGAGGTGTGGTGCCGGGTCCACGGCGACGATCTCGTCATCAGCGGCCGCCACCCCGACGGCGGGGGCCTGGTCGAGGTGTGGCGCCACCAGCTGTCCACCCCCGGCCGGCCGGTCATCGTGGATGCCCACTACCCGAACCACCCGCCCGGCAACGAGCCGAAGGAACGAGCGATCACGCCGCGGTCTGACGCCGAGCGGGGCTTCTTGGCTCTCGGTGACGGCGCCGAGCGATGGCTCCGCGAGGCGTGCGCCACCGGCGCGCCGCGGATCCCGACGAAGATGGCGTCCGCCGTCGAGCTGGCCTGCCTGATCGGCGCCGGCGACGTCGACCGGGCGCTCGGGATGGCGGCCCTGGCCGGACGCTTCGCCGATGACGACCTGACCCGCATCCTCGAGCACCTCGACCGGGCCAGCCAGGTCGAGGACATCGTCATCGCCGACGAGGAACACTCCACCCAGCCCGGCACCTCGGCCTGGGCCGACTACGGGACCGGCGCATGACCCCGCCGCCCACCGGGCGTCACGCCCGGCTCCTGACGGGAGTCGAGCAGTGACCGTGAAGACACCGGACCCGCCCGCCCTGCCCGACGAGCTCACCGCCCTGCTCCGACGCATGCGGCTGCCCTACCTACGCGCCGCCGCCCCCGACGTGCTGGCCACCGCCCGAGCGCAGCGCTGGGACCCCGCCGAAGTGCTCCGCGTCCTCATCGCCGAAGAGGTCGCCGGCCGCGACCTGGCCACCAACGCCAGCGCCGCAAGACCGCAGGCCTCCCAGCCGGCAAGACCTTCGACTCCTGGACCGAGACCGACTCGTCCATCGCCGCTGCCACCCAGCAAGCGTTACGCACCCTCGAGTGGGTCGGCCGGGCCGAGAATCTTGCCATCGCCGGACCATCCGGCACCGGCAAGACCCACCTGGTCGAAGCGCTCGCCCACTCCGTCATCGACCACGGCATGCGCGTCGCCCTGGTTCAGCCTCGAGACCCTCACCGCCGCCTTCGCCCGAGCCAAAGTCGACGCCAGCGTCCAACGCATCGTCAACCGGATCTGCCGGGGAGAAATAGTCAAGACCTGTGGATCGGTTTCTTCCGCTGATTACGCGGCGGCTTCCTGATCCTTCGTCGCAGTCCGCTCGATGAGCACTCCTTTCTCGAACTTGGCGCCGGCCCGGACGAGGGCGACGAGGTGGGGTGCGTTGACCGACCGCCACCGCGACTGGGCGGCTTCGATGAGCTTGAAGGCCATGGCCAGGCCCGCCGCTCTCGAGCCCGGTCCCTTGGTGACCTTGGTCCGCAGGCGGACGGTGGCGAACGTCGACTCGATCGGGTTGGTCGTCTTCAAGTGGATCCAGTGCTCGGCCGGGAAGTCGTAGAAGGCGAGCAACGGTTCGGCGTCGTCGACGATCTTGGCGACCGCCTTGGGCCACTTCACCGCGAACTCCTGAGCGAACGCGTCGATCGCCGTCACCGCGTGCTGGCGGTCCTCGGCGTCGCGGATCTCGGCCAACAACTTGCGGGCCGTGGGCTGCACCGACTTCGGCAACGCGTTGAGACAGTTCGCCGCCTTGTGCACCCAGCACCGCTGCTCGGTCGTCTCGGGCCACACCTTGCGGAGCGCGGCCCAAAAGCCGAGGGCGCCGTCGCCGACGGCGACCATCGGCGCACGCATCCCGCGGCGCTTCAGGTCGCGCAACAGATCCGCCCACGACTCGGTCGACTCGCGCAGCCCGTCGGTGATAGCCACCAGCTCCTTGGTGCCGTCCACCCGCACGCCCACCACCACCAGCGTGCACAACCGGGCCTCCTCGAGGCGCACGTTGAAGTGGATCCCATCGACCCAGACGTACACGTAGTCGCGGTCATCGAGGCGACGCTCGGCGAACGCCCGCTGCTCGGCCTGCCACTGCTTGGTCAGCCGCGTGATCACCGACGCCGACAACCCCGCCGACGAACCGAAGAACTCCTCCAAGGCGGGCGCGAAGTCGCCCGAGCTCATCCCGTGCAGGTACATGAGCGGCAACACCTCGGACACCTTGGGGCGCTTCCGGCACCACGGCGGCACGATCACGCTCCGGAACCGCTGCCGCTCGCCCGTCACCTCATCCACGCGGCGGTCATTGACCCGCGGCGCGCCTGGATCTCGATCCCGCCCGCCGCGGTCACGATCGTGCGCGGCTCGGCGTGACCGTTGCGAACAACCAGCCGCCGACCGAGCTCGTCGCGCTCATCGGCGAACGCCGCGACATAGCCGTCGGCCTCCGCCTCGATCGCGGCAGCCAACATCCGGCGGGCCCCTTCGCGGACGATCTCGTCCAGGTCCGCGGCCAGTTCCGCGCGGACATCATCATCAGTCACTACTCTCAACATTGGCGTTCCTTCCCGCCGGCGTCTCACCGCCAGCGAAGACTCGTGTGTGTTCAACGAGGAAGGTACGCCGCGCCTCCGAACGGATGGCCGATCCACAGGTTCTGGTTATAACTCCTGCCGGGCCGAACTCATCGTCATCGACGACATCGGGATGCTGCCCGCAGGACAAGAAGCCGCCGAAGCCTTCTACCGAGTCGTCGACGCCGCCTACGAAAGACGCAGCGTCGCCGTCACCAGCAACCTCCACCCCGCCGGCTTCGACACGATCATGCCCAAGACCCTCGCCACCGCGGCGGTCGACCGGCTCCTCCACCACGCCCACCTCGTCATCACCGAAGGGACAAGCCACCGACTCACCCAAGCCCTCGCCGGCCACGGCGTCCACGCCCTCACATGACCCTGCTCTGGCACCTCGCCCGAGTCCTCTACAGCATTGCCGCCATCAGCGTCGCCCTCATCGCGACCGACAGTCCGCTCCTCGCCGCCGCCCCACCGGCCACCGACGACCCAGCCAACGACGAGAGCCCCGCCCCACCCGAGGCCGTCGCACGCGCACCCCCTCGACACCTGCGCCAAGCCCCTCCGTCCCTACGAGCACGCCTGGCCAGGCACCCCAACCAGCAGCGCCGGGGAGAACCCCTGTCCGCCAGCAAGGAGAACTACTGACCACCACATGGAGAACGAGATGTCCCTTGACAGCTCACCCATCGGAGCTGCCTCGCCGGTCGGAAGGGAGGGCCGCGGCGCACCCAAGGCCTTCATGTCGAGGCGACGTGCCACTCAGCACCCGAGGAACCCGCTAGCGCCGGGGCGTGACCGTGATCGGGAAGCGCCGGGCATGTCGTCCCACGACTATCCCTGATTGCCGGTGCAGTGCATGTGGCATCCGCACCGCGCCGGGCGGTCTCCCCTGACAAGCGCAATGAGCCTTGGAAGGTCCGCCAGGAGTGTCCCCTCGAGTGGTGGGATTTGAGGGCCTGATCTGGCCGGTGTCTCCTATCGGGTCGAGCTCGTTGAAGGGCTCTGCGGCGATCTGAGAGGCCGGTTTTGGAGGGGTCCA